>JACUUX010000135.1 GCA_014859105.1 Nitrospirota bacterium | reverse complement strand
ATATTTCCAAAGGAGGTTGAAATGCTGATTATAAAAAAGGAATCTAAAGTGGAAGATAAATTTTTAACAATTGAGCTTCCTGATGAATTTAAAAATCAGAATGTCGAGATAATAGTAAGATTGCAAAGAGATATTGAAAAAAGTCTACTTGTGGATCAGATCAGGGTAGATACAAAAAAATGGAAATTCCTCAGAGAAGAGATATATGCCAGATAAGGTATTCATAGATACAAATATTCTCATTTATGCCTATTCCGAAACAGAACCAGAAAAGAAAGACAAAATACTCACAATTTTTGAGAGAAATCATATAGTAATCAGCACTCAAGTTATAAATGAGTTTATATGGGTCATGAATAAGAAGCATGATATTGAATTGGCGGCTGTCGTAATTGTCCAGCACCATATGGTTTGAGCTTTACCTATAGCATAACCCAAAATGTGGCTCTTCCGGGTGTTGTTGCGGGTCCGTATAATGGAGCAACAGTAGCTCAAACACCTTGTTTTATTGCCACTGCTACGGGTGTTGCCGGCACAAGAGTTGCCGGTGATGTCTTTGCCATAGACTGCAATAACAACAGAAACTTCTGAGGTTAAAGTTACTTCGGCCTTTAAACTATATTTACTACCCAGTTTGGTTATCAATCGCTTGCAAACTAAGGGGTTTTTTATGTTAGTCTCATTGCCTTTTTAATTTTCCTATGATAAATTTACATAAAAGGAGGGAAGATATATGGCAGACATTTTAGAGATAGTTTCCGAGAATGAGTTAAAGGAAGCTATAGTTGGTGAATATAGGAGAAAACTAACTCTTTATAAACTGACCGATGAAAAATTCAGGAAAAAGTATAGAATGAGTTTCGAGGAATTTGATAAAAAAAATATGGTAAAAGAAAAGGGTTTTTCATGGGAGATTGAATCTGATGCTACAGAATGGGAACATACGATTGAGGGCATTAGATATATAAATTCAAAACTAAAAGAGATAGAGACTCTTTGGACATCAAAAAGTCCCTCTCCGGGATAAAAGACCTCTCATCACGGTTTGGATTATCAATCCTTTATCTGGATTTCACTGATGTTACATTAATAGCACGGACAGGTAATTCCGAAGACTTGCCTTCTTTCATTCGTATTATTTAACAAGGGCATGGATTTCATAGTAACCCTGCTGTGAGCATAGGTAGAATTTGAGGAGGTATTGTATGAAAAAGGTTGTAATGGTTTTCATTATGTCTGTTATATGTCTGACGACATGTGTATCTGCGTTTGCTGGCGTTATTGGTTCGGCAAGAATAAGCCTGACGGAAGGCGATGTTCTTATTCAGACAGAGGATACAGGAAACGAATGGATAGCAGCATCAATTAATTTTCCTTTAATACCGGGGGACAAAATATGGGTTCCTGAAAACGGAAGGTCAGAAATACAATTCCTTGGCGGATCATATATTCGCGCCGACAATAACACTGCTCTTGACATAACAAATCTTAGCAGGGATAGCGAAGGGAATATCACTCAATTAGCTGTAATTCAGGGAAGAACATATATCAACTATAATGGATCCTACGGTAGTAATTCCGTATTTCAGGTTGATACGCCTCTGGTTTCTGCCATAGCGTATAGTTCAGCAATCTTCGATGTATCAGTTTATAAAGATGGATATACAGAAGTTACTGTAATAAAGGGTCCTGTCTTCGTTGAAGGACAGTATGGAAACACAAAGGTTAATACCGGAGATATGCTTTCAGTCAGCGCTTATAAGTATGCCGGACTCTCTCCGGGGAGGCTTAATGATGGCTGGTTAATTTGGAACACGTCGAGAGATTCTTTAATTGCAAAAACAGGTACTAGTATAAAATATCTTCCATCGTCACTTTATGATTACAGTGCTGATTTTGATCGGTACGGGTATTGGGTTCATACGCCAGATTATGGCTATGTCTGGAGCCCCCGCATAACGATTAATACCTGGGCGCCTTACAGGGACGGGAGATGGATATGGAGAAATAACGATTATGTATGGGTCTCCTATGAACGCTGGGGCTGGGTACCATATCATTACGGCAGATGGGGGTTTAGTGTCGGAATCGGATGGTTTTGGGTACCCCCTGCAGTACATGATGTTTTCTGGGGACCTGGTTTTGTGGCATGGATTAATATGCCGACATATATATCATGGGTTCCGCTTGCACCAGGTGAAATATATTATGGACATGGTCATTATGGCCGTCATAGTGTAAACATTACAAAGGTCAATGTAACGAATATAAATGTAACAAATGTTTACTTGAATTCTAAAGTAGCTCATGCTGTTACTGTTGTTCATCATGACAATTTTGCTAAAGGAATACATGTTAAGGTCACAAATGCACCTGCCAACCCATTTCTTGCGGGGTCGAAGTTATCAGCAGGAAGACCTTCTATAAAACAGATTAATCATTCCCCTCTGCCTTTAAAGGTTGTTCAACAAGAGCATTTGCCACCAAAAGCAATGCTGGACACTAAAAGAACCACAGGATTGAGTAGTAGAAACCTTGCTTTAAATAAAAATATTTCAGTATTCAAAGGAAGTAAGCCAGTATCTTCAATGCATGTCAATGTAGTCAAGGATCCAGAGTCGATTTCATCAAATCAAAAAGTAAGTCGTGTAGAACCCAGGACTACTCCTCAGGCCAGCAATCAA
>JACUUX010000058.1 GCA_014859105.1 Nitrospirota bacterium | reverse complement strand
AATTATACAGAGGGAAATTTTAAATGTCAAGTTATTTATGCGACAATACACTAGTTTATAATCCGATCATCTTTTTGCCCCATCAAAAGATAAGCAAACAGTACAAGCTCTTACTGGCATTTTGTAGCGCGGCTCTAAGCTATGAACAAAAAGCTGATCCGATCAGTGGAAGGATTATTTTTGGAGATAGATTCACTTCTACAAAGGTGCAGCTCGCTTCTCTGATTAAGGCGGTGGGCAAAATCGAGAAGGAAATTGCTAAAATGGTTGATACTCAAACAGCACCGCCTTTAAGACTCAACAACCATTGTGAAATGTGTGAGTTTCGGGAGAGCTGTTATGCAGCTGCCAAGGAAAAAGATGATCTTAGCCTTCTGAAAGGTCTTAGCGGAAAAGAAATCGATACGTTGAACAGAAGAGGTATATTTACGGTAACACAATACTCGTATACCTTTCGCCAGCGCCGGGCGAAAAAATTGGCAGCGAGTAGAATCATTAAGCATCATCATTCCCTAAATGCATTGGCTATCAGGACACAAACTATTTACATTGCGGGAAAACCAGAACTTCCCTCTGCGACGACGCGGGTATATCTTGATGTTGAGGGAATCCCCGACGAAAACTTTTATTATCTGATTGGCCTTATTATCGATGATGGAACAAACGTCACCCCATACTCCTTTTGGGCAAACCATAAGGCCGAGGAAAAAATAATCTGGGAGTCATTTCTTGGAATAATTGAGAGAATAGGTGATTTTGTGCTGTTACATTACGGGAATTATGAGTCAAAGTACATCAAACAGATGAGTATGCAGTATGGTGGCGATAGTGAATTACTTAAAAAAATAAAATCACGAACCTTCAATATATTGTCAGCAATATATGGGAGAATCTATTTCCCGACGTATTCCAACGATCTGAAAAGCATTGCATTATTTTTGGGATTTCACTGGTCTGACCCAAACGCTTCTGGCCTACAAAGTATCCTGTGGCGTCAGAAATGGGAACTGCGCAAAGATAAAATATGGAACCAGAAAATAGTAGCCTATAATCACGAAGACTGCAATGCTTTGCGAATACTGGAAAAGATGCTTCAAGGTATCGCTAATAATAACAATATTGCCCAGTGGCCTACCAAGAATACATCTGAACTTCATCCCGAAAAACCGCTCGGCATCTTTAAAAAGAACAATTTCTTTTTTCCCGAACTCGAAAGAATAAATAGTTGCGCTTATTTTGACTATCAAAGGACAAAGGTTTATTACAGAACGAATCCAAATATCAAAAAAATCCTGAAAAGAAATATCCGAATAGGCATCCAGAAACTAAAAATAAATAAAGTGGTAACTATCAACGAAAAAATACCCTGTCCTCGATGCCAAAACAAAAAAACAAGAATACAGGGTCGCTCATCGAGGATCATATACGATTTAAAAATATTTAACGGGGGCATCAAGAGGTGGATAACTAAATACAAATTACTTTACTATTATTGCGAAAAATGTCGACTGACTTATTCGTTACATTCACAGCTTGTTCCTCCGAATCTTACGCAGAATAAATGGAATAGATATGGAAAAACACTAATGGCGTGGGCCGTAAATCAAAATATCGCTCGACGTAAATCATATGGTACGATATCTGAGGATTTAAAAGATAATTTCGGATACTATTTCCGGCGAACTATAACTCATGAGTTCAAAAAAATGGTCTCTCACTATTACGGCGCTACATATAATAATCTAATCAATACATTACGCAGAGGTCCTCTTATCCATGTCGATGAGACAGATGCTAATATACAAGGTGCAAAGGGGTATGTATGGGTTTTCTCAAATATGGAGGTGGTAGTTTATCTATATCGAGAAACACGAGAAGGAAGTGTTCTAAAAGAGATGTTGGATGGCTTCAATGGAGTGCTTATCTCTGATTTTTACACGGCATACGATTCGATATCTTGTCTTCAACAAAAATGTTTGATTCATCTAATCCGAGACGTAAATGAGGATATCTTAAAAAATCCATTCGATAAAGAATTAATTGGCTTGGGTCGGAACTTTACCCAACTTCTATCCCCTATTATAGAAACTGTTGATGCGTTTGGTCTAAAACGAAGACATCTCAATAAGCATAAATCCAAGGTACATGGATTTTTCAATAAGATCGAACAGAAGGAATTTAAATCTGAAGTCGCAAATAATTTTCAACGAAGATTACTGAAATATCGTGACAAGTTGTTTACTTTCTTGGACTATGACGGTGTGCCCTGCAATAACAATAATGCAGAATATGCAATTAAACATTTTGTGCATCTGAGAGATGTAATCGGTGGAACTTCAACTAAAAAGGGCATCCAGGAGTATCTTGTACTATTGAGCATCTGCGAAACATTGCGGCTTAGAAACGCCAGTTTCTTGAAGTTTCTTATATCCGGGGAGACTGACATCGACAAGTTCCTTGAGGCTTGACAATACATCAACTCTGATGTATATAATAAGAAGTGGAGGTGAGCTTGTACAATCTCATCTTCTATACGACTGAGAGGGGCGATTCGCCGATCGATGATTTCTTGGATGGTCTGGATAAAAAGTCACGGGCAAAGGTGGCAGCTCACCTGTCGCTTCTGGAAGAGCAGGGTCCGCATCTCAAGCGGCCTTATGCTGATGTCGTCAGAGGAAAAATCAGGGAGTTGAGGATACACCACCGTTCGAATCAGTACCGCATTTTCTATTTTTTTCAAGTGCGTAATCAGATCGTATTGGTTCATGCCATTTCCAAGAAGACGCCGCAATTGAAAGAGAAAGACATACATTTGGCAGAAAGACGCATGGGAGACTGGATAGAGCGTTTTACGACAGGAGGTGCAATATGAAGAAAACTAAAGTTCGGACATTTCAAAGCAGGTTGTATGAAGATCTTAAAGATCCCAAATTCAAAGCTCATTATCAGGAAGAGCGACAAGCGCTTAAGCTGGCGATAAAGATTGCGAAGCTGCGCGAGAAAAAAGGACTGTCACAGGAGCAACTGGCTAAGCTGATGGGTACCAGCCAGCAGGCAATTTCGCGCATCGAAAGCGGTGAGTACGAAGGCTTCACGCTCAAGACTCTGGAAAAGATCGCCGAAGCAACTGGGACGCGAGTCAAGATCGAGTTCGTTGCGGCATAATCCAGCATCCAGCCACCTGCTTACAGTTTCACGCCGTTGATTCAGTAACGCCGATCGCATATTTCTACTAATAATCGTTGATATATAGATTCTGCTGTGGTGCGTAGTAGGATGGAAAAGTAGCACTCTGGTAGAGTAAACCATTTTGCGGAGTTGATGAAGTAAGAAACCGCTCCGGCGAAATGGTCGCTGTCGATGTTTGTACCCGCATTCAACACAATCGGACAGAAGTCCACACTGTGGACTTTCAGGTGTACCTAAATTCAGGGATATAGTGAGAGCCGTTGCTCCTTCTCGATCATAGTTCTTAGAAAGGGGAGTCAGCTGGCAATATTTAAAGAAGCGCCTGGTAAGGATATTTATCAGCCGATTTTAATTGCCAGAAATTCCTCTGGGGTGAGGACAGGCAGGGCATCCACTTTGAAGTCAGACTTGTTTCTGGTAATGAGGCACTCTGACTTTGCCTGAACGGCCGAATAATACTGCACAGCATCTTCCAAATCCCTGAAACTCGATGTGAGGGAGAGATCAATCACCCGCTCGTCGACTGCTGCGACATGAAAGACGATTCTGACCTTTTCAAGAATCTTTACCGCCTTTTCCTTCTTCAATTCTTTCGAAAGTAGATAATAGAGTGTCGGGAAACTGAGGGCGCAGAGATAGCCCTTCAACTTCTTTTCCTCGATCATTTTGAATATTTTAGCCGCTGGAACGTAAAAAGGTTCACGCTTCAGAAAAATATCGAGGAAAAAATTGATATCACAGAGAACGGATTTCAACGATATTTTTCCTGAAGATGCTTTCTGTATCCCGCCCGAAGCTTCCTCGTACCTATTCCGGTTGAAAGAACACCCGATATTTCCGACAACACCGGCGATTCAGGTGCTTCCTTTTCTTTCCGAACAGCGAGGGACCTGAAATAGTCCTCCACTATGCGTGAGAGGCTGACGCCTTTAGAGCGTGCCATCTCTTTAGCCTGCTTGATCACTTTATCATTCAGCCGTAAAGTGAGCTTTGTAGACATAAGATACCTCCTTGACGTATTTATTCTATTATATTATACGTCTAATGTCAAGAGGAGGTGCGATGCCACCTATTATCAAATCGTGGTCATCGAGCTTACTATCGGAAACCAACAGTGACGCCAACCGACATCTCAAGTATCAGGTGTATTAGAAATCTCAGATGATGTTGTGTGCATCTCAACTATAGGGAGAAACAAACGTCTATCGCCAGTTCTTCAAGCTATTTCTTTGGATGGGAAAGTTGCACCGCTATATGGTTATCCGGTGTAAGGAATAGATTAAGCAACTATCAGAACGCCATCCTCTTAAGATGAAAAAAGACGCTGTCCATAAAACCTCGATAAAATTCCGTCCGGGATTGTTTGATAATCAAGCTTTGCAAAGCGGAAATTTAATGTCCATAAAACATATGATTTATGGACAGTTGATAATCCACAGAATCAAATATTTTTGAGTATGCCGAAAATTCTATGCCAGCTCCAGAATTATGACACAAAATCAACGGTAATCAGTCTCAGCATTTCAGGGTTGTAGGGAGGAAGTTTTTCTTTCTCCATGTATAATTTACCTTCCAGAAAATCTGATATGTCCTTCAGGAGTCTTTTCCAGCTTCTGTGGTTATTCTTATAATTTCTCCAGATTATCCTGAGATTCTGAAGTCTCTTTTTCGTAAGGCTGACAGATAAGAGTCTTTCTTTTATTTCTTCCCATCTTTTCTCAACCTCTTTGTCTTCAGTAAAGTCAAGGAGGTATTCATCTATAACGAGGTCAATCTCTCTTATGATGTCGGAAACAAACTTTTTACTCCTATCGCTTGTTAATTCGCCGAGGGTCGGGTCAACCGTTTCTCGTTGCTCAACTTCTCTATATGTTTCCTCTATTTCACGGACTATTTCTGCATTTGCTTCGTAGACCTTGTCGAAGAAATCAGGGATAACCCTAGTCTCCTCCGGAGGGCAGGAAATATATTCAAGGATTTTTGTTTTATTCCTGATCATTTCCCCTGATATAAGGTCATAAAGATACCAGAAGTGGAAATCGTCCCCGTATTTATAGTAGAAAAATATTCCCTTTATTTCTCTCTTAAGCCCGCTATGGATTCCGAGTGGAATAGATTCCAGTTCGCTCGCAGTCTTTGTTCTCAGATAATCCATCAATGGCTGATAAAATTTTTCACCACCTCCGAAGACCTCTTTTTCCAGATCATCAAATACAGTTTCATCTTTCTCCTGTATTCTTCTTATAATTCCGAATACCTTCGGGTTTACTTCCTCTCCCAGAACTGAAGTGTCAAGCCCGATAGAACTGTCAATATTTCTGATTTTATTTTGAAGGATTCTAACAAGCCGCAGGAGATCTTCCAACTCCTCTTCGGGAAAGAAGTTATATACATATATATCCTTAAACGGTGAACCTATTCTGTCAATTCTGCCTGCCCTCTGGATCATCCTTGTGGGATTCCAGTGCAGATCGTAATTAATAAGATACTGTGCCTTCTGTAAGTTCATTCCTTCAGAGAGAACATCGGTACTCATAAGAACATCCGTTTTCCCACTCATAAAATCATCCACGATTTCTGTACGCCTTTTAACAGAAGATATCCTGCCGGATATTTTCTCAATACTTGTTTTTGAAAACAGTGTATCTTCGGATACATTCTTATAAATGTAATCCAGAGTGTCCGCATAGTATGTGAAGATAACAACCTGTCCTTTCTTGCTAAATTCTAAAAGTCTTCTCTTTAATCCCTTAAGCTTTGCATCGGACTCCGGATCTATTGCACCGACCTTTTTGCCCATCTCATTAAATAACTCGATGTCTTTCTCTATGTCTCTGATGAGTTCTTCTTTTCTGAAATCCTCGACATCAATGTCTTCCAATCTTTCCAAAAAATCCTCGGCAGTCTCTTCATCCAGATTGAAAACGTATTTATAGTAAGTTTGCTTTGTCAGGAGCTTGCCTTTTTCGAGATAATCTTTCAACCTTTCAAGGAACTTTACATGATTTGCCACGCTCTTCCTGAATGCCTCGACACTGCTTTCAAGCCTCTTTAAAAGAATAGTCCTGAATATACCCTCTAAAGCTATCATACGCCCCAAAGCCATCTCTTCAGCCTTAGAAAGTCTTTCTACCTTTTTGTATTCAAGAATCCGGTAATAGGCCATTGTTAACTTTTCACTTATTGTCCGGGAAATATCACTGTAAAGTCCCTGATATGCATCGTCGAGATTATAGTTGATGTTTTCAAGAATCCTTTTCGGAAAGATAATTCTTTCTCCATTAATTTCTGCATCGGGATAGTTCTGCTTAATATAGTCTCTCGTCCTTCTTATGGATATCTCGTTCATAAGATCGTTCAGGAAAGTAGGATCTCCTTCCTTATCTATATCCTTAAAAAACTTTAAGATGTCTGAAATCCCTTCTTTAAGAAATACCTTCTGGTCTGTAAGAGTAAGGAGCATCACCTGCCAGTATAGATCCCATAAGGTATTGTTGATTGGTGTTGCTGTGAGAAATAGTATATAGGGTCTTTCTTTCCCTTTGGTTATATGATCCATTATAAGGGTAAAGAAATTTTCCCACCGGTTAGAAAGGGGGTTTCTAAAGTTATGGCTCTCATCAATGACTATTAAAGAGACTTCTTGAAGTTTTCCGCCAATAGCCTGTTTTGCCTTTTTCAGAAAGTCAACAGAGGCAAGCTCTTCCTGGGACAGGATGCTTTCAGCAAGAATCAGGTCTTTTACAGCATCCCTCCACATCTTCCTTAACTGTGCAGGGCAGACTACAAGAAACCTTCTTCTTTTGTAAAAGCCGAATTCTTCTATGACTCTTTTAGCAATCCACGTCTTCCCCAAACCTACAGAGTCTGCCACCATGCATGCCTTATACTTTTTGAGACGGCTGAAAATCCTTCTCACAGCATCCTCCTGGAACTCGGCAAGGTTAACCTTTGAGGATGGGCGAAACTCTTCTTCTTTCTTTTTCACATCCTCAGGAATGATGTCTTCTTTCTGGAGTTCAAAGAGGGATTTTATATAAACCTCGTAAGGGGTATATTCTTTAGTGCCAAAACGTGAAGCTTCAAGGAGTTCAATGAGCTCGGCTTTAAAATCAGTAGCCTCATTCCAGAACTTATCGAACCAGTTCGTTCGAACATATTGTGCTTCTGACTCTAAGTTAATTGAGTTTAATTCTGTATTACGTGTAAGACCTGAAGGGGTGAAGTTTGATGAGCCTACTATTACGAGTTGGTCAAAGATATATGCCTTTCCGTGGAGGAATTCTCTATCATACAGCCTGACCTCTACGTTTTCTTTACTAAGGAATCCTATGAATTCCTTTACAAGACCTTCCTTCTCCCTGGAAAGGTCAAACCCCTCAACCTCTTCCCTTAGCATCTTTAAGAGAAAATTCCCGAGAGTAGCCTCACTTTTGATCTCCGGAGCCCTTCCCAGGAGAAGCCTGAAACTTTTTACTCCCTGGATATTATCCTTTATCAAGGCATATGCCTGGATATTAAAAAAGGCAGTGGCTATGTCAAAATGGGTATTGGGGATTTCTTTTAAAACATCATTAAGGAAGGCGGAGAGTTTTACATCACTGTTATCTATGATTTTCTTGGGTATCACGTTTTATAGACTTCGCTCCGATGTCTTACAGCAAAGCTCATGACTTTAAATCAATCCAAGCTTTCTTTTTACTTCTTCAAACGGTATCCTATCTTTAGATGCAGCTGAAGTTTCAAGGTGCTGAATAAAATCCTCTCTCAACTCAAGTCCATAGTCAGGATCGAAAAGTTCTCTGAATTTCTCTTCAATTATTGTGCTTATCAATTCCTTGAGTTCTTCTGTGCTTAAATCAGCCACTTTCATGGCAGCACCTCCTTTGGTTATTGCTATTTAATTGATTATAGGTTAACCCTATAGCTTATTCACTTCCCTAAAACTTCGGCTTAAGCCCGGCTTGTTTACATAACTCGTTAGCTGTTATTCTGTCAATTGACGTATGCCTTTTTATAGGGATTGTCTTATCGTTGTTTGTGTATATGGAATGATTACGGCCTTCCCGCAACAGATAAAAGCCGTTTTCTTCAAAATATTTGACGAGGTCACGGCGTTTAACGGACATTTTATACCTCTACAGGAATCTGCTCGAATAAAACCCTGCCAACAGGTATTTCTTTCTTCTGTTGTTTGTAAGCTGCGATCATTTCGTTTAATGCATCCTGAAGCATTTCCCTGCATTTTTCTATTGTTTTGCCCTCGGTTATAACTTCCGGCCATTCAATTAATTGACCCATATAGCCTGACGGAATCTGTGTATATTTTGCTGTGTATGTATGCATCATATTATCGCCTCCTTTCTGTATTCATTATAGCATTTTCCCATCATACACTCCTTGCTTTCTCCAGCCTATTCTTGACGAGTTCACATTCAGCCCAATAGACCTCCCGGCGCTCGTCTTCTGTCAGGCCGAGGATGTCGAAGACGATATCATTAAGGGCTTTGCGATCAGGAACGGTTAGGTTCCTGTTCACGGATGTGGCAAAAGGAGTTAATTCTGTTGTTTTTAAGCAACGACAGGAGTTAGTTCAAGTTTATATAGTGTTTTAATTGGAATTTTCTTAGCAGCATCCAGTATTTCTATCGCAACAATCTCGTCGCTCGCAGTAGTGTGCAGGATAACACCTTCTGCTATTTCTACTGCGCCATCAGGTTTTTTTGAAGACATCTGAATGTATGCTGCGTCAACCTCTTTATCATATTTGACTTTCATGGTTCACCTCCAGTGCTTCCTTTTTAAAGGATACGCTGTAATAATTCTAACTTCTCCACTGGTTTCTTTATAAACAACTTTAAGAGGATAATCAGAAAACTTATTAAAGAATTTCTTAATCGCTATAAGTCTATCCCCTTCTCTGTCTGTTGAATCAGGAGTTTCTATAGTATTTATTATATCTTGTTCAGCTATTTTATATAACCTCATATTATTTTTGACATGTCTTGATAGTTTCATCACATACTCCTTGCACTTTTCTCACTCACTCTTTCCTCTCTTTCCCAAACACTCTAATACAACAAATACTTTCTACTATATCTCTCTTGATTGCCTCTCATAAATGTCTCTCAAAAACTCATGGCCCCTTGAGACATAAATATTGCAAATTTTGTTCGCGATGTCTGTTGTGTTATTCAGTTCCACACACAAAATTACCCTGTCCCATTGAGGGTCTCATATTGTAATAAACAACCCTGTCAAAGCTAAGAAGTTTTTTTATATATTCGAGTAGATGTTTAAACTTGTTGTTCATATATATCGTCGAGGGCTTTACGGTCCGTGAGGGGATTAGGCTTTTGCTCACGGATGGGACGGACGGGATGATGCCATTTTCGTTTAAATGTGCTATCACGTATTTTTCCGTGTTCTATTTTCCTCTCCAATATAATTTGGTAGAAAATTATCTCTGTGTTCACATTGGATTTGATGATTTCCTAAAATCTCTAACAACGGATTATCTGTTGTGATGATTGGGCACTGTAATTTATAGTAGAGCTTTACCAAATACTGATCGTCCGGCTTTATTTTAGATGAAATATCCTCTGATATTTGCTGGCAGTCTTTCTCATTTACCCTAACGTATTTTTCAGAGTTATAAAATATATAAGTCTTATAAAAATTCGTAATTTTACGACTAATGAGGTCGGATCGTTCGCAAAAGCTGAAAAATTTTTTTTCAAACTTTGAATCTTCTATAGTTGCTATTTTATCGCATTTCTCATAAACAAATTCAAGGAACTTAAATGCTTCTTCGAGTTTTACTTCACCATTTTCTCCCGAAAGGTCATGCCATATCCATTCATCAATAATCAATGATTTTGGAGTAGCATTCATTTTTTCAATCCAAGCATTATCTTTAAATCTTCTAATTCACCTTCCATAAAAGAAGATAAACCTCCTTCAATCTGTCCATTTTCTTGAACTTTTTGAGGTTTAAATATTGTTACCTTATTTTCCTTCAAAGCAAGATAACATTGTATGTCTTCTAAAGAAATAATTTTTTCTGCAACAGCCGTCAAGAGTGAGCTTACAAAAACTTCACTGTGGGTAGTAAGAATTATCTGTTTCCCTTCATCATTTATAATTTCGCACAGCACTTTTACCAACGTCCGTATCATCTTGGGATGTAAATGAACTTCTGGCTCTTCTATCAATATTGTTTTAATATCAGGCCTGTGAATTTTTGCAAGCATATACACAATTTGATTAATTCCGAAGCCATCATTCACAAGATATCCGGGAACACGGGATTTTTTATCTGTTGTTTGAAAATAAACAGTTGATGTTCCTGGAGGAGTATGTAGCCTAAAATCTCTTTCCAAAATCTTTTCCATATCCACAGATATTCGTGGAGACAAGTTCGGATCATTTATAATTATTGATGCAACTTCATCTTCAGTAGTTGGCAGTGGTGATATTGTTGCTGGTGTATAAAACGGCTTAAAAAATCCTCTTTTGTGGGGAGCAACATCTATTTTTTTCAAAGTCTCAGGTATTTTGTTCAATTGAGTAGCTAATTCCGATGCTCTTTGCTGGGTATCAGCTGTTGGTTGTAGAGGAGAAACAGTGCTCGTTATTCCATTCCAGTTAATTGTATATTCTTCCTCTTTTTCTTTCCGTTGAAAGGTAAAGCTTTGATTTAAAGCATAAGGAATATTTATTTTTGCCTTCATATCTATTCCAAGACTTGATTTCAGATAAACCTCACCTGTATTTTTTTGAAAACTTAATCCGTACTGCCCATCTTCATAGGAAAAGGATACTTCAATTGCTTTATCTTGTTCATGATTAAATACGCAGGCATCAAATCCCCCCAGATTAATAAATCCAAGTGCAAAAAAGCCATCAGATTGCTGATTAGGATTAGCAATAAAATTTTTGAGAACAAGCAAGGAATAAAGAAGGCTTGATTTTCCAGAGGCTGTTGGTCCATAAATCACCGTAAAGGGTGCTAAATCAACTTCCTGCTTTTTAATCGAACGGAATCCTTTTATTTTTATGTTTTTTAGCATATTCTCATGCCTCCTTTAAAAATATAAATATTATAAGCTTTTTGCTTTTTCTAATCTATTTTTTACTAATTCACAGACCGCCCAGTACACCTCCCGGTACGCGTTTTCTATCAGGTGGAGCATGTCATCGTATTACGCTAACGGTAATTTTCATCAGACTCCCAGTTTAAAGGATTGTTGATAATGTATTCTCTTATTTTGTTCAACTCAGTTTCGTTGCGGATAATGTGTTCGTAATAATTGCGCTGCCATAATTTACCCGGGAACGGTGGCCAATTATTATGCAGGACATTTATGCGGTATTGTGACGTGGTAAACGATTTAAAACGATGAACAATGTCCGATAATGAAATTGTAGGGGCAACCCCCTGTGGTTGCCCTTTTATTTGTGATTGCCTTTTTTCAGAAGATGGCCTTCCGTAGCCTTCTGCATTTAATAGATTGCCGTCATATTTATAAACAGGGCAGGCACAGGGGCCTGCCCCTACATATAATATGATAATGCCATGAACATGGTTTGGCATGACAATGAATTCATCAATTCTTACATTTGAATATTTTGCCGGCAGATCATTCCATGCCTTCAGAACCATTTCTCCAGCACTGTTTATCCTCATTTCCCTGTCGACAATATTCCCGAATAAACACTCCCTGTCTTTAATGCATATTGTTATAAAATACGCACCTGCCTGCGAATAATCATAGTCTTTCAAGCGAATTGACCTTCTCTTATGAATTTCAGGGTTATATATACTCATAAACTCTTCGCCTTATTCAGTCTATTAGCGACTAATTCACACACTGCCCAGTAAACTTCGTTTCTCTCATTTTCTGTCAGGCCGAGGATGTCGAAGACGATATCGTCGATGGCCTTGCGGTCAGGAAGGGGATTAGGCTTTTGCTCACGGATAGGACGGGATGGATTAAGCCCACATTGCTCATAAATCAATAAGTTACATTTCCCAGAAAAATTAATTAATAGTTTTTTAAATGTTTCATCGTCTAAATCAATCGTTGCCGGATCAATAGTTAGCATGTCTGAAACTTCATAGGTTTGTATTTTTAAAAGTCCGCCTCCGAAACTAGTCCTTCCTATCATATTTATAAAGAATTGAGAAACAATGCTATTTAAAATTACACACAAAGTAATATGTTTACTCGCTGTGTGAATTTCCTGAAAGTTATCACTAAACCAAGTCCCTTTTTCACAATAATAAAACCGCATATAGTCGTTAATAAGATAATTGCATGCTAATAAACATTCCCGCCTTCCAGCTAATGCCCACCATTTATCGCGGGTTATGCAGGTAGGACGCTTATCAAACTTTTGTTTCTCTCCCCATTTTATATAAGTTTTTAACCCATTTGAAAGTTTATATTCTGTACTGAGCAGTAACAAATATTTATTTAAACTGGAAGGCATTAAATAAAGCGTATCTACATTTCTTGGACTAAGAACTGATAAAGGTAATACCTCCTTCTCGATTTTTATCCCTTTGGGTAATCCTTCGTATTTAGGTGTAAGCTCATAATATTTGCCGTCTTTCTTAACATCAAAATGCTTACTGGGAAGATAGAAAAATTCATTAGTTCCTGTGGTGAAGCCACGCCTTACCTCTGCAATATCCCCGAGCCTGACAAGCTTACTTTTCCCCTTCTCAAGGATCGTAAAAAAAATATCTGGGGCCCTCAGATATTTGCCGCCCCATTTGTTGCCTTCGTATTTGCCGGTGAAAAATTTTTCTTTCAAGAGAGAAGCGGGTTGTTTCTTTGTCCCTTTCCTTTCACCCTCCCCCTCTCCCCCTCCCGTCAAGGGAGGGGGGATTATGATTTCCCTCGCCCCTTGCGGGAGAGGGTTAGGGTGAGGGGTATCCTCTTCGGGTTGTTCCCATCCCTCTTCCAAAAGAGTTTCTTGTTTAATCGGATAAACCCGATAGGTATCTGTTTTCTTGACATACTCAGCCTTTTCTATAGCAAGAAGATTCTTAGTGTTTATCACTTCCTCAAAAGGTCTTTTGAACATGACAAATCTTGTTGTCTCTTGAACGGCTGGCCAGACATCAGACACACCCCTAACCCCTCTTAATAGAGGGGAACTAAAAAGTGAAATGATAGTATTCACATCAGCATGTTCAAAGCTCCTCTTTGCCTCGTTATCATATATAGCCTTAATGTGGCAGTATTTGAGTAAAAACTCCTGAAGGTCTTTTCCGTATCCTACATCAAGCCATGAGTTTGAGGTGATGAAACAGAAAGTACCCTTATCATTCAGGAGCGAAAGACCATGAAAGTAAAAGTAGATATAGTAATCACTCTTTTTGTCAATCTTTTTTATAAACGGGAAGTGTGTTTGAATGGAGCTTAAAAGTTTATCCTTATATTCTCTTTTGTCTTCAAGCGTCACCTCTGCTTTTAACTTATTTGGTGGAGCAATCTTCTCCTGCCTTACATATGGCGGATTGCCTATGACAATATCAAAGCCCCCTTTATCACCAAAAATCTCTGCAAAATCAATATCCCACACAAAGGGCTTTTTCTCAGGGTCCTGAATTTTTCTTTTTGTTTCTCCTAAGTGCTCTATCTCTTTCTCTTTGGCTTTTATCTCTTCCTCAAAAAGGTTTTTTTGTTTTTCGAAGTCCTTTTCAGAATCTTTAAACATTTCCATCTGGAGTTCCCGCTTTTTTCCTTTAAGGGACTGAATCTCTTTCTGAAGGGTTATAATCTTATCTTCCAATATCTCGCCGAAGATCCTGAGTTCCTCTTGAAGCAAAGCTTTATCAGTTTTAAATTTGCGAGTGGGTTCATTGTTGTAGTATTTCTCTTTCTCCGCTTTTAGGGACACAAGCTTTCTTCTCATCGCAGGTGTAGGGGCATATCGTGATATGCCCCTGTCTCTTACATGAAGGCTTACTCCACCAACCTCCTGAACCAGAGAATCACCTATCCTGAGCTTTAAATTAAGGTTTGGGAGTAAAGGAAAGAGTTTTCTTTGTTCATAGGGGATATCTTCTTCAATTATGAGTTGTAACCAGAGCCTTAGTTCTGCGGAGTGTGTGGCCCATGGCATTACATCCACACCATAAAGGGAACTGCCTATGATTTTTTTCTTCAGTTCGAACTCTGTCATTTCTCTCTGGATATGGCGATAGGTGAACCTGTAAAGTTCTACAAGCACATGGAGCATCCCTACCAGGAAAGCACCACTGCCACAAGCTGGGTCCACCACTGTAAGGTTATCAAGAATCTCTTCCAGACGATACCAGAGGTTCTTTTTTGTAATGTAATCTTCAACCTCTTTTTTATCTTCATCAAAAAGCAGCCTGTATATCCATTCTTTTGGAATCTCAAATCCCCCCTCGCCCCCCTTTTCTAAAGGGGGAATGTCGAGAGGGGACTTTTCTAAAGAGGGGAACACACCCCTATCCCCTCTTGATAGAGGGGAATTTAAGTGGTTGTTAAGGTATTCGACCAGAGTCCTTCTGCACATAAAGTAAACCTCAATTGTGGGGGTATAGAAGATGCCGAGATCCTGCCTCTCGTATATTTCCTCTGCTACATTTGATAGGGATTCATAAACATAACCTATCATCTGCGGGTCTACTGCAACCTCAATGTCCAGAGGGAGGTCTTCACGAATGGTAAAGTTATATTTTTCGAAGAAGTTAAAAACCTTCTCGAAAAGGCTGTCGTTTATATGAAATGGTAGTTCGTCCAGTTCATTTCTTTGGAATAGACCACCGTTAAGATAGGGGGCTGCAGCAAGAATCTTCTTTATATCTGACGAATGGTAAGGAGGATGACTATACTTATTATTGAATGCCTCAAGAAAGAGTATTCTCAGCCAGTTTTCATAAAAGGTGTTTTCTTTGGTATTGCCTTTTCTATTTTCCTCTTTATATCTTTCCCAGTACCACTTGATAAACTTTGGGTCATCATTAAGCCATCTCTTCTTTGAGATAAAGTAGAGGAACATAAGCCTGTTCAGGAATTGCTGGGAGAGTTCATGGGCATTCTTGACAGGTATCTTCTGATTTTCAAAGGTTTTCCTGAGCTCAAAAAACGCATTCTTATAGTCCTCAAAAAACCTGCTTGTAACCTTTTCTACACTGAAGGCATCCTTCCACCTCTTCCAGATGTCCCTCCAGTTGTCTTCATCTGCAGTCAGTGCTATGTTTGAGATAGTAAGCAGGTCTGTATGATAGGGATGTTCTCTATCGAATATAAGCTTTGTCAGCTTGAGCTTATGCTTGCCCTCTTCAACACGCTCAAATTCAGGGAATACAAAGGTATATTCCTTGAAATTTGTTGTCAGGATAAGTAGAAACCGCAGATACCTGTCAGACAGGCGTTTTGTAAGATAACGGATAAATGGGATGGTAAGGCTTTTTACCTCGATGAGAAATATCTGGAGCTTGCCATCATAATTAAAGACAGTGTAGATGTCTTTAACCTTCTCCTTTTCTTCTTTTGCAAACTCAAATTCATCTATTTTTCTCTTGTAAGAAGGATCGAGGATGTTGTCTTTTGGGTATCTGAGAGAGAGGAACAATTCATAAATTTTTTCGGGAGAATCTGTATTCAGGACAAAGCTTTGAACACGATTTTCTGTCTGCATATGCATATTTGTACCAGTAATCCTCAATAATTTCAAGTAATTAAAACTGCTTATAGTTGATAGGTGTTTGGCGAGACTGAGTCTTATAAAAATATCCTATTTCTGCTTTAGTGATGGCGAAGTTCTCGATTCCACACGATTTGCAGCCTCGAATATTGCATACATGCTGACACCTGTGATTTCGGCCCTTGGGATCAGGAAACTAAGATATTCTTTTGAACGGTGCAGGTGACCTTACATCCAGGATATAGGCATTTGGGTTATAATCTACGTGGGTTGGATCTAACATATTATACGCATCAACCGGACTAATATCGTCCCATGCTGAAACCGTTGCAACAGCACAAAATAAAAATACCAGTGCTGCTGCTTGTCCTCTTTTTTTTTAGTTTTAATGGTGAACGTCAGTGCCCTTTAGTATTGCCAGGCACACAGCATACCAGTTTCCACTTCGCATACTGTGGACTCTATTGTCAATATCTTATTATGGTATACTGACTATTTAAACCAGTATGTCAATCTTAGCATTG
>JACUUX010000057.1 GCA_014859105.1 Nitrospirota bacterium | reverse complement strand
GCTCCTCTGTTATTATGTTTAAATTTATCAGTAGTTGACCTAATTTAGCTGCCATTTTTTCTCTCTGAAGCTTAAATAATTCCGGGCTGAAAAATATGAAGTAGTGATTTGCTTTTGGTGGATAAATAATAGTTTAATTATAATAAAAATAAATCGATATTTCATTGTGTTATATCTCATTTTTCAAGTATAGGTTTATATTATGTAAAAGTCAATACCTCAACCTTTCAAACCCTATAACAATGATATCAGAAAAAATTTATTTTATTTTGTGAGGCTTATCACAAAAAATTCACGTTTTACTCATAATCCTTAATAAAAAAGAATTTTTCAGACTCCGACCTGATTTGATTTGCAATTTACAATATATATTTAGTATTTTAAAGCTTGAAATGACAAACACACAGAAGAATATTCCTTCAACTACCGATATCGAGAGAGCTGAGAGACTGAGAAAAATATTTCATGACCTTCAGGAGATAAATGAAATAATACCTATTATTGTGGAAGGCAAAAAAGATGCGTCTGCATTGCGAAAGCTCGGACTCCAGGGTGAAATTATAATACTGCATAATGGTAAAAGTCTTTATGAGTTTTGCGTGGATATAATTGATAGGTTCAGGAGGGTGGTCATTCTCCTTGACTGGGACAAAAAAGGTGAAGACCTTAACAAAACAATATCAGACTATCTCGAAGGTCACTGGGAAGGATTCGCCCCATTCAGAGAGATTATCAAGTTGCTCTGCCAGAAAGATATAAATGATGTAGAAGCAATACCAAAGCTTCTCAGGAGACTCGAAGGTGATTAAGGCCATTGGTAGTAAGGGCGAAGACCTCGCAGTAAAATTCCTTAAGAATAAAGGTTATAAAATTATTGCAAGAAATTACAAAAACTATGTTGGAGAGATAGATATCATTGCCAAAGACGGCGACACAGTAGTCCTTATTGAAGTAAAGACAAGGACAGATGATTCATTTGGCTATCCATTCGAGGCGGTAAATAGAAGAAAAAGGCAAAAATTAAAAAATTTAGCCTTACTCTATTTGAAAAGACAGGGAAAAGAATCTCCAGTTCGGTTTGATGTTCTCAGCATCCTTTACATGGATAATGGAAAGAAGGAGATAGAACATATTAAGGATGCTTTTGAGGTTTAAACTATAATAAAAGGGTCTATTTGATTTTATAGGAGTGGTTTTACAGACACTAAAGGGTTAGTTGACTCATTTTCTTTTCCCAGTCCCACGCAGTCTTTATAATATAGTCAAGATTGTCATATTTAGGAATCCACCCTAACTCATTCCTTATTTTCGACGAGTCTGCAACCAATACAGGAGGGTCCCCGGGTCTTCTGCCCACATGTCTGACAGGGAAGTTAATTCCTGTTACATCTTTCACTCTTTCAACCACTTCCTTTACAGAGTATCCGTGGCCATAGCCGCAATTGTAGATTTTGCTTTTGTCACCTGATATAAGATACTCAAGACACAGTATATGCGCATCGGAAAGGTCATCAACATGAATATAATCTCTTATACATGTGCCGTCGGCTGTGGAATAATCGGTACCGAATACATCAAGACATTTTCTCGTCCCGAGAGCTGTTCTTAAGCAGACTGTAATAAGATGAGTTGCATCTTTTCTTGCCTGGCCTATTCTTGAAAGTGGATCTGCCCCTGCCACATTAAAATATCTGAGGGATATATATCTCAAGTTACTAACCAGGCTTATGTCTTTCAATGCCTGCTCCACCATAACTTTTGAAGCCCCGTAAGGATTAATAGGAAAAAGCGGGGCATTCTCTCTGACAGGAACCTTTTCAGGGATACCATAGACAGCTGCAGTTGAAGAAAAGATAATTTTGTTCACATTATGTTTTACACACATATCTATAAGATTTAGTGCGTTAACAAAATTATTCTTGTAATATTTAAGCGGTTCCATGATTGATTCATCGACGACTACAAAAGCTGCCATGTGGATTACAGCATCAAATTTCTCTTTCGCAAATGTCAAATCCAGATATTCTCTATCCGAAAGATCTCCTTTAACCAGTTGTCCGTAGAGAACTGCCCACTCATAACCATATGAAAGATTATCATATACAACTATATCATACTCTTTCTCCCCCATGGCTTTAACTATATGGCTGCCGATGTATCCTGCTCCGCCTGTGACTAATATTTTCATTATATAGAATAAATTTTTGTTTGAAATAAAAAACGAGAAGCAAAAGTTTTAAACTTGACACTTCTCGTTTTTTATTTTCGCTGAATTATTAAGCCTGTGATGTCTTTTCCGGCTTTTTTTTCTCAGACTTCTGTTCCCTTGATTTTCTTATATTCTCGTAATCGATAAATTCAAGAACTGCCATTGGTGCCGAATCTTTAACCCTGTTTCTTGTCTGTATAATCCTCAGGTAGCCGCCGTTTCTCCCGGCAAATCTCGGTGCGATCTCACTGAAAAGTTTTGAGACACTGGATCTATTGGAAAGATATGAAAAGGCAAGACGTTTTGAGTGCAGGTCACCCTTAATCCCGAGTGTTACCATTTTCTCGGCAATCCTTATTGCCTCTTTAGCTTTTGCAACAGTCGTTTCTATCCTTTCATATTTTATAAGAGAATTTACAAGCCCTCTTAAAAGTGCATTTCTTTGATTTGAAGTCCTTCCGAATAATCTTCCATCAACTCTGTGCCGCATCTTCCTCAATACCTCCACTTTGCATCACTGCTTCTTTACTCAGCGCGTCAAGGTCTACTCTCATACCGAGGCGAAGGCCCATTATATTTAATATTTTTTTTATCTCATTCAGGGATTTCCTTCCGAAGTTCTTTGTCCTTAACATTTCCTGTTCCGTTTTCTGTACAAGGTCAGCAATGGTCTTGATATCTGCGTTCTTCAGACAGTTGTATGATCTCACCGAAAGTTCCAGTTCATCAACACTTTTAAGGAGGTTGCTGTTAAAAACTGGATTTTCGCTGTCAGTATGAACTAAATTTCCCGTTTCAGTAGGGGTTATCTCAAGTGGTACTTCCTCTTCTTCATCTAATAAGAATAGGTTCATGTGCTCAATAATAATAGATGCGGCCTGAGAAATAGCCTTTTCAGGAGTAATGCTGCCATCTGTCCATATCTCCATTACAAGCCTGTCATAGTCTGTTGCCCTTCCAACCCTTGCTTTCTCCACTATAAAATTGACTTTTTTTATCGGGGCAAAGACAGAATCTACTGCAATCATATCTACAGGTAGTTCTTCTTCTTTATTTATTTCTGCAGGTATATATCCTTTGCCTTTCTTTATATACATTTCTGCTTCGAATGTCGAATCTTTATCTAATGTTGCGATAAGCTGTTCAGGATTCAGCACTTCAAAAGATGCATCACCCTGAATATCATAACCTGTGACATTTTTAGGCCCCCTTACCTTAATCATTGCAACTTTTTGCCCGTTAAAAGAAAGTTTAAACCTGAGTTTCTTTATATTCAGGATAATATCAACAACATCTTCTTTAACACCCTTTATTGTAGAGAATTCATGCAGGGCACCTGGTATTTTGACTGCAGTTACAGCCGAACCTTCAAGGGAAGAAAGCAAAACTCTTCTTAACGCATTACCCAGGGTTGTCCCGAACCCCCGCTCTAAAGGCTCAGCTATTAGTTTACCGTATGTATCAGTCAAAGTCTCTTCATCAAACTTAATACTATCAGGTAACTGAAAGCCTATCTTTTTCAGGTCCATAAGGCCTCCTCGAATTAAATTCCAATTACCAAATGCCAGGCTACAGAGTGTTCAATTATTGTATTTTGGATTTTTGATGTGCCTGTAATTTGATTCTATTCATTAATAATATTAAATGTTTATACTGTAATTTTATTTTGAATACAATTCAACAATAAGTTGTTCCTGGACAGGAAGTTGTATTTCTTCACGAGAAGGGATATGCAATACCTTACCTTTTAGATTAACGCTATCAACCTCAACCCAGGAAGGTATTCCTCTATGTTCACTCTTTGCGACGCTATCCAGTATATCTGACATACCCTTACATGATTCCTTTATTTCCACAACATCTCCTGCTTTAACTGTATATGAAGCAATGTTAACCTTTCTGCCATTTACAAGAATATGGCCGTGCCCGATAAGTTGTCTTGCTTTCCTCCTGTTAGGTGCAAAGCCCATTCGATATACAACATTATCAAGGCGGCTTTCAATAAATTGAAGGAGTGTCTCTCCTGTTACACCTTTCTTTCTTGCCGCTTCATTAAAATATCTTCTGAATTGTCTTTCAAGGATTCCATACATCTTTCTGACTTTCTGTTTTTCTCTGAGCTGCAGACCGTAGTCAGATAACTTTCTGTAACCCTGCCCATGCTCGCCAGGAGGATATTTTCTCCTTTCAATAGCACACTTATCGGTGTAACATCTGTCGCCTTTAAGGAATAATTTTTCTCCTTCTCTACGACAAATTCTGCATAAAGACCCTATATAGCGCGCCATCTTATACCCTCCTCCTCTTTGGAGGTCTGCAACCATTATGGGGGACAGGAGTTACATCTTTTATAAGATTAATATCCAATCCGGCTGCCTGAAGTGCACGAATAGCAGACTCTCTTCCAGCGCCCGGACCCTTCACAAAAATATCAACCTGTTTCATGCCTAAATCAATCGCTTTTCTGGCTGCTGCGGTAGACGCCATCTGCGCGGCGTAAGGGGTTCCTTTTCTTGAACCCTTAAAACCTAAATTGCCTGCGCTTGCCCATGTAATGACATCTCCATTCGGATCAGTTATAGTTATTATAGTATTATTAAAAGTAGCCTGGATATGAGCAGCCCCATAAATAATATTCTTCTTATCTTTTTTAAACCCTTTTTTTCGCTGAGCCATTATTATGCCTCTTTCTTTTTACCCATAACAGCTTTTCTGGGACCTTTGCGGGTTCGTGCATTTGTCTTTGTTCTCTGACCTCTGACAGTAAGGCCTAAACGATGTCTCAACCCTCTGTAACTGCTGACGTCTATAAGTCTTTTTATATTCATTGATATATCGCGTCTGAGATCACCTTCAACTCTGTAATCCCTCTCTATGACATTCCTGATTTTAACTATCTCTTCGTCTTTGAGATTCTTTACCCTCGTTTGGTGGCTTATATTAATCTCTGCTAAAATTTTCCTTGAAAGAGATCTTCCTATGCCAAATATCCTGGTTAACCCTATTTCTACTATTTCATTTTTTGGTAAATCAACTCCGGCAATTCTAGCCATGTATTCTCCTTATTTTTATGTCATACGTCATTTGTCAATGGTCATTTGTATAGTCATTAATACATTTTCAGTGACCGGTGACAATTGACTGTTGATTGTTTTATCCCTGCCTCTGCTTATGTCTGGGGTTGTCACAAATGACTCTTATGACACCTTTTCTTTTTACAATTTTACATTTGGCACATATAGGTTTTACTGAAGAACGAACTTTCATTTCATCCTCTTTTACTATTTATATCTATAAGTTATTCTTCCCTTGGTAAGGTCATAAGGAGAAAGTTCTACTATAACCCTGTCTCCCGGCAGAATCTTTATAAAATGCATCCTCATTTTGCCTGAAACATAAGCAAGTACAACCTGTCCATTTTCAAGTTCAACCTTAAACATAGCATTTGGAAGAGTTTCAATAATTTTGCCTTCAACTTCTATATTATCTTCTTTTGGCATTAACTTTAAATTATACTCTTTTTATTTAACTTTAGTCAATATTACAGGTTTGTCATCGGTTACCAGAATAGTATGTTCAAAATGTGCTGATAACTTTCCATCCATGGTCACTGCTGTCCACCCATCATCAAGTATCAAAACTTCATATCCTCCCTGATTAACCATAGGTTCGATAGCCAGTGTCATTCCAGGTTTAAGTCTGGGACCACGATTAGGAGGCCCGAAATTTGGTATCTGAGGGTCTTCATGTAATTCTCTGCCAATACCATGACCTACAAAAGCTCTTACAACAGAAAAAGCGTTAGCCTCAACATACGTTTGAATTGCATGTGAAATGTCAGAGACCCTATTCCCCGGGACCGCTTTTTCTATTCCCAGATACAGGGCTTCTTCTGTTACCTCTAATAATTTTTCTACATCAGATTTTATTTTTCCAACAGGAAATGTATAAGCACCATCCCCGTAATAACCATCTTTTTTTACACCAATATCAATGCCAAGTATGTCACCCACTTTTAGTCCCCTGTAAGATGCTATTCCGTGAATAACCTCATTGTTTAATGATGTACAAATACTTGCAGGAAATCCCCTGTAACCCTTAAAAGCAGGTATACCCTCATTTCCCCTTATATAAGCATCTGCGAGGCGTTCGATTTCTTTAGTAGTAACTCCCGGCTTAATCTTATCACTCAAGTATTCAAGGGTCTTTGCAACAATCAGACAAGATTGAGCCATTTTTTCTATCTCTTCCTGTGATTTTAAAATAATCATTTTTACGCAGAACAAAATCCTGAATTTGTATTTTTACATTGTAAAAAAATATTATCCCCTTCTGCCTTTTATTCTACCTTTTTTAAGGAAACCTTCATATGAGCGCGTAATTAAATGGGATTCGATCTGGGAAACTGTATCCAATGAAACGCCAACCGCGATCAATAGGGAGGTTCCTCCAAAATAAAAAGGCACATTGAATCTCTGTATAAGTATCTCAGGGATAATGCATACAAGTGCAAGGTATATTGCCCCTACAAAGGTTAGCCGTGACAGCACCCTGTAAATATATTCCGACGTCTTCTGCCCCGGCCTTATACCAGGAATATATCCCCCGTATTTCTTTAAATTATCTGCGATATCAACCGGGTTGAAGATGATCGCAGTATAAAAGTAAGCAAAGAAAAATATCATTCCAACATATAAACTGGTATACATAACAGTCCCCGGAGAAAGCTGCCTCGCTATAGCCTGCACCCATGGTATCGCTATAAACCCTGCTACCGTTGCTGGGAACATTATAATAGAGGATGCAAATATCGGAGGTATTACACCCGCTGTATTAATCTTAAGCGGCAGATGTGTAGTTTGCCCTCCATATACTTTGCGTCCCACGACTCTCTTTGCATATTGTACTGGAATTCTTCTCTGTCCCCTTTCCATGTAAACAATAACCCCAACAACAGCTACCATCATTACGACAAGAAAGATAACAAAAAATATGGATAGTTCTCCAGCTTGTACCAATCTGATAGTACTTATCACAGCAGATGGAAGTCTAGCAACGATACCAGCGAAAATTATCAGAGATATACCATTTCCTATCCCCCTCTCCGTAATCTGCTCTCCAAGCCACATTAAAAAGACTGTCCCTGACGTTAGTGTGATCACTGTCATTAATCTGAACGCCCAGCCGGGGTTCTGGACAAATATACCACCAGCCATACCCTCAAGACCAACAGAAATACCAAATGATTGGATAGCTGCTATAAGGACAGTTGCATACCTCGTATACCTTACAATCTTCTTTCTTCCGGCCTCCCCTTCTTTTGCTAACTTACCAATAGCCGGGATTACCACTGTCAGTAGCTGAAAGATAATCGAAGCACTTATATAAGGCATTACTCCAAGAGCAAATATAGCCATTTGAGAGAGGGCTCCACCTGTAAATATGTCGAAAAAGCCCATAAGTGCCCCTGCCCTCTCTGCAAGAAATTTGCTCAGCTCCGTGCCATCTATGCCGGGCGTAGGTATATGAGCGCCTATTCTGTAGACAGAGAGAAGAGCGAGAGTGAATATAACCCTGTTTTTAAGTTCTGGGATTTTAAAAATATTCTGGAAGCTCGAGAGAATAGCCATTTAAATTAAATTCCAATAACCAATTCCTAAATTTCAAACAATAACCAATAACCAATTCCCAATTGAAACAGGATGTCCGATATCTTATCGTGTATCATATATCTCTTTCATTGGTTATTGTAATTTGATTATTGGTTATTAATTCCCATTTACCATCTGCTGCTGCTATTTTGGTTAATGCAGAAGCACTGAAAGCATCTGCCTTTATAGTCAAAGGTCTCTGAATTTCACCTTCACCAAGGATTTTCAGGCCATTTTTAAAATCCTTAATAATGCCCTTTTCAATAAGAACATCAGGGGTTATTGTATCTAAATCTTCTATTTTATTGATATCTTTAAGGTTCAGGATTGCATATTCCTTCTTGAACCGGTTCTTGAATCCCCTTTTTGGAAGCCTCCTCTGTAAGGGCATTTGACCGCCCTCGAAGCCTGGACCCTTAATTCCACCTGAACGGGCTTTCTGGCCTTTATGTCCCTTACAGGAAGTTTTTCCATGTCCTGAGCCCGGACCCCGGCCAACCCTTTTCTCTTTATTTCTTCTTCCTTCAGCAGGTTTTAGATCTTCTATTCTCATGTCGCCTCCTGAGGCTCTTCTTCGACCTTCCCTCTGATTTTCATAACAGCATCATGATCTTTAAGGCTTGTAAGCCCATTCAGGGTTGCCTTAACAGAATTGAAAGGATTATGGCTCCTTATGGATTTTGCGACTACATTCTGAACGCCTGCTACTTCTAAAAGAGCTCTGACAGCGCCACCAGCAATAATGCCTGTTCCTTTCATTGCAGGGTTAATAACTACAGTACCTGAACCGAATTTCCCGATAACCCTGTGAGGTATTGTTCCATCTTTTAGCGGAAATCTTATAAGGGATTTCTTTGCATGTTCTATCGCCTTTCTTATTGCTTCCGGAACTTCTGAAGCCTTACCCTTTCCGATACCAACCGTTCCATCTCCATCTCCAACAACGACTAATGCGCTAAAAGAAAATCTTCTTCCACCTTTAACTACCTTCGCAACTCTGTTAATGTATATAACCTTATCTCTTAAGTTCAGCCCCTCTGGGTTAATCTTCTCCACAAAACCTCCTAAAACTCTATTCCTGCTTCCCTTGCCGCTTCTGCCAATGCCTTAACACTACCATGATAAAGATAACCACTTCTATCAAAAACTGCCTTTTTAATACCCTTTTCTAAAGCTCTTTTTGCTATAAGTTCACCAACCTTCTTTGCCATCTTTATATTTCCTTTATGTATTTTTTCATCTTTAAATTCTTTTTCAAGGGTGGAGGCACTCACAACGGTCTGTCCTTTCAAGTCATCTATGATCTGGGCATATACATGATTCAGACTCCTATAAATAGATAACCTCAATCTATCCGGGGTACCGGATAACTTTTTTCTTATCCGCTTGTGACGTCTTTTTTTTGCCTCTCTTTTACTCTCTGACAAATTAATCTCCTCTATTTATTACTTTTTGCCTGCTTTACCAACCTTCAATTTAAGTCTTTCACCAGCGTATCTAATACCCTTTCCTTTATAATAATCAGGGCGCTTTAATGACTTTAAACTTGCAGCTACGTGCCCTATCTTCTGTTTGTCAATCCCGTGGAGCGTTATCTGTATCTGTTTTGGGTCAACTGTTGCTATGATATCTTCTGGCAGCGGAAATTCGACAGGATGCGAGTAACCCAGAGACAGAACAATCTTGTTTTCGAGCACTTGTGCTTTATAGCCTATACCAACAATTTCAAGAACTCTCTGATAACCCATAGAGACACCCACAACCATATTAGATATGTAGCTCCTCGTAAGTCCATGGAGTGTCCTGTCAACTTTGGAGTTACCATCGCTTTCTACTTGAATATTGCCGTTATTGACCGAAACTTTAATCCTTTCGGGATAACTCCAGCTTAATTCACCCTTCGGGCCTTTGACTGTTATTATTCTATCTTTTATTTCTACCCTAACTTGATCAGGTATCTCTATTGGCTTTTTACCAATGCGCGACATATTTTAAATATTCTCCTTTTGTTACCATACATAACACAAAACCTCTCCACCAACATTTTCATTTCTACAAACTTTATTTGATAAAACACCTCTTGATGTTGTGAGAATAGCTAAGCCAAGTCCGCCCATTACCTTTGGGATCTCCTTGCTTCCCACATAAACCCTTCGGCCCGGCTTGCTTACCCTCTTAAGCCCGGAGATAACACTCTCGTTATCTACGTATTTCAAGATTATCCTCAGAATTCCGTGCCTTCTGTCCTTCAACACTTTATATGCCTTGATAAAGCCATCTTCTTTCAATATCTTTGCTATCTCTAATCTCATCTTCGAAAGAGGCATATCAACTTTTTCTGCCCTGATACGTACAGCATTGCGTATTCTTGTCAGCATGTCTGCAATTGGATCAGTTAACATCAAACCTCCCTAAGGTTAGTCTACCAGCTTGCCTTCTTTACGCCAGGTATCTGGCCTTCGAGTGCAAGGGTTCTGAAACAAATCCTGCACATTCCAAATTCACGAAGATAAGCCCTGGGCCTCCCACAAATTTTACATCTGTTATGGGCTCTTACCCTGAATTTCGGAGGCCTTTTGGCCTTTTCCATCATGCAAATCTTTGCCATTATTACTCCTCTATTCTCAGATATTAGTCACTGGTCATTGTTATTATTCATTGACTAATGACCAGCGACTGTTAATTCCTGAACGGCAGTCCTAAATAACGAAGAAGGGCTCTGCTTTCTTGATCCGTCTTCGCATTAGTACATAAAGTAATATCAAGCCCGTGAACCATTTCAACTTTATTATAATCTATCTCTGGAAATATAATCTGTTCTTTTAGCCCTAAAGAATAATTGCCTCTGCCGTCGAATGATTTCCCATGTACCCCTCTGAAATCCCTGATTCTCGGCAGGGCAATATTTATAAGCCTGTCCAGAAATTCATACATTCTGTTACCCCTTAATGTTACTTTGCAACCTATAGGTGTCCCTTTTCTTAATTTAAAAGCTGCTATAGATTTTTTCGCCTTCGTTACAACTGCTTTCTGGCCGGTTATCATAGCAAGCTCTTTCTGAGCAGCGTCAAGAAGCTTTATATTCTGAACAGCTTCACCAAGTCCTATGTTAAGGACTATCTTTTGCAATTCGGGTACCTGCATTATATTCTTATAAGAAAACTCCTTCATCATACTCGGAATAACCTCTTTAATATACTTCTCTTTTTGACGCGGTACCATTAACTGTCAATGACCTCCCTGCATTTCTTACACAACCGTGCTTTTTTGTCATCCTGTAAAATGGTATTGCTGATTCTTGTTGGCTTGCTGCATTTCGGGCATATCAACATTACATTCGATATATGAAGCAGCGCCTCTTTCTCTATTATGCCGCCCTGAGTGTATTTCCTGGATGGTTTCATATGTCTTTTGATTATGTTAACTTTTTCCACAAGAAGTCTGTTCTTCGATGGTGAAACAGACAGAACTCTCCCTTTTTTTCCTTTTTCTTTCCCTGTAATCACCAAAACCGTATCATTTTTCTTTATTCTTAGGCCCATATTCCTCCTACAGAACTTCCGGAGCCAGGGAGACTATTTTTGCAAACTCCTTCCACCTGAGTTCCCTGGCCACAGGTCCGAATATCCTCGTCCCGACAGGTTCGCCCTGGACATTTATAAGCACTACTGCATTCCGGTCAAAACGAATATACGAACCGTCAGGTCTTCTTTGCTCTTTCTTAGTCCTTACCACAACAGCCTTAGCAACAGTTCCCTTTTTAATATTACTCTCAGGCAAAGCCTCTTTTACACTAACGACTATAATGTCTCCGAGCCTTGCATACCTTTTGTGGAATCCGCCAAGTACTTTTATACACTGAGCTTTTTTTGCACCTGAATTGTCTGCTACCTCGAGCATACTCCTCAACTGAATCATCTTCAATCACTCCAATCAACTCTAATCTACTACTATCCACCTCTTATCCTTGCTAAGAGGTCTTGTTTCTATAATCTTTACAATATCTCCGATGTTACATTTATTTTTTTCATCATGGGCTTTAAACTTTGATACACGTTTCACGGTCTTCCTGTATGTTGGATGCTGAAAAAGTCTTGTTACAGCAACAACTACCGTTTTATCCATCTTGTTGCTAACAACCTTACCTGTATAGATCTTCTTGGACACTTATACCTCGCTTTTAAGTCTTTTAACTTTTTGTCCTTATTTTTTCAGTTGTTATTGTTAATACCCTTGCAATATCCTTCCTTACAGTATATATGCGTTTTGGATTCTCTATCTCTCCTGTTGCTTGTTGAAACCGCAAATTGAACAGCTCTTTTCGGAGTTCCTGTTCTTTCTGTTTCAATTCATCTATTGTCATTGCTCTAAGTTCAGAAGGTTTCACAGGACATCCTCATCCCTCTTTACAAATCTTGTAGCTACAGGCAATTTATGTGAAGCAAGCCGTAGAGCTTCTCTTGCAAGGGCCTCACTTACCCCTGCCATCTCATAAAGTATTCTTCCTGATTTTACAACTGCAACCCAGTATTCGGGAGACCCTTTTCCTTTACCCATCCTTGTCTCAGCCGGCTTCTTTGTTATCGGTTTATCAGGGAAGATTCTTATCCATACCGTACATCCTCTTTTAGCATGCCTAGTTATAGCAATCCTTGCTGCCTCAATCTGGCTGCTCGAAATCCATCCCGGCTCTATGGCCTTTAACCCGAATTCGCCAAACGAAACCGCAGATCCCCTGTATGCCTTTCCATACATCCTGCCTTTCTGCATTTTCCTGAACTTTACTTTTTTGGGCATTAACATAGTATCACCTAACTTTCCTTAATCCTACCTTCTGGCAATATGTCTCCGTGATATATCCATACCTTTACACCTATAACTCCATAGGTTGTTCTTGATTCGGCAAAACCATAATTAATATCAGCTCTGAACGTATGAAGCGGGACCCTTCCTTCCCTGTACCACTCTGTTCTTGCTATTTCTGCCCCTGCTAACCTTCCTGCGCAGGCGATCTTAATACCCAAAGTTCCGAATCTCAGAGCAGAAGCTACAGATTTCTTCATGGCTCTTCTGAAAGCAACTCTTTTTTCAAGCTGGAGAGCTATGTTTTCTGCAACAAGTTGAGCATCTACTTCTGGTTTTCTTATTTCTTTTATATCTATTGAAACCTCTTTACCTGTCATCTGTTTAAGGTCTTTCCGCAGTTTTTCTACTTCGGTTCCTTTTTTTCCGATAATTATTCCGGGTCTTGCAGTATGAATAGCAATTCTTATATTCTGACCTGTCCTTTCTATCTCGATCCTTGACACACCCGCATGATAAAGCCTTTTTTTAAGGTTTCTTCTTATCTCTATGTCTTCAAGAAGCTGGTCACTGTATCCTCTTTTGGCATACCATCTCGAATCCCAGTTTTTTATTATTCCAAGCCGATTGCCCGTCGGGTGTGTTTTCTGACCCAAGCTCTACCTCCTTTTAATTTTTATTCTTCAGAGAGAACCAATGTTATATGACAGCTTCTTTTTTTGATAATATTTGCCCTTCCCATTGCTCTGGGCTCGACCCTCTTCATCGTAGAGCCATGATCCACATATGCCTTTACAATCATAGATTCAGGATTCACCGCTTTTTTCTGCTCTGCATTTGCCATCGCAGATTTCAGAAGTTTTTCAACAAATCTTGCTCCTCTGTATGGCATAAATTTAAGAAATATGATGGCATCTCCGGCACTCTTATTTCTTATAAGATTAACTACCCTTCGAGCCTTTCTCGGTGTTATTCTTGCATACTTTAATACAGCCCTTGCTTCCATAAAATACTCCTTTAACTCTTAGCAGACCCTTTTTCTGAGCCTGCATGGCTCCTGAATGTTCTTGTCGGTGCAAACTCACCAAGCTTATGGCCTACCATATTTTCTGTTATATAAACAGGTATAAATTTTTTCCCGTTATGTACAGCGAATGTAAATCCTATAAACTCAGGAATAATAGTGGAACGTCTGGACCATGTCTTTATAAGTTTTTTCTCCCCGCTTTCCATCATTGCTCTTACTTTTTTCATAAGTTTTTCATCAACAAATGGACCTTTCTTTAAAGACCGCGCCAACTTACTTCCTCCTTTTTACAATAAATCTATCGGTTCTTTTATTACGCCTTGTTTTAACTCCCTCGGGCTTTCCCCAGGGTGTACATGCCGGCCGGCCACCTGATGCCTTGCCTTCGCCGCCACCCAGCGGATGATCGATTGGGTTCATCGCAACACCTCTTACATAAGGCCTTTTACCAAACCATCTGATTCTTCCTGCTTTACCATAAGATATATTTTCGTGGTCAGGATTACTTACCTGCCCAATGGTAGCCACGCAACCTGAAGGTATTAAACGAACCTCACTAGATGAAAGCTTAACCTGCACGTAATTGTACTCTTTTGCTATCAATTGCGCTGATGCGCCAGCACTTCTCACGAGTTTTGCACCTTGGCCGGGGCGTAGCTCAATATTATGTATAAAAGTTCCCAGAGGAATTTCGCTCAATGGCAGTGCATTTCCTGTTTTTATTTCAGCACCCTCCCCCGAGACAACTTCATCTCCTGTCTGAAGTCCGGCAGGTGCTATTATATATCTTCTTTCTCCGTCCATATATTTAAGCAATGCAATTCTGGCTGACCTGTTCGGGTCATATTCTATCGTTTCAACCTTTGCAGGAATTCCTGTTTTATCCCTTTTAAAATCAATAACCCTGTATGCCCTTCTGTTCCCGCCACCTCTATGCCAGGTTGTAATACGTCCTTTATTATTTCTACCACCACTCTTTTTCAGGGATTTCAATAATGGCTTATATGGCTCATGTACACTTATCTCGGCAAAGTCAGAAACCGTTTGAAATCTTCTGCCAGGCGATGTCGGATTAAATTTTTTCGTACCCATTATACACCTTCAATGAAATCAAGTTTTTCACCCTTCTTAAGAGTAATAATTGCTTTCTTTCTATCAGGCCTTTTTCCCACAGACCTTCCAAATTTTTTCCATTTTCCATGTACATTTACTGTTGCAACTTTTTCTACCTTTACATTAAAAATTTCTTCTACAACCCTTTTTATCTCTATTTTATTTACATCTTTAGCTACTTCAACGAGTATCTTGTTTTCCGATTCTTTAAGATTGCTTCCCTTCTCTGTGAAAAGAGGTTTTTTGATTATAGAATAAAGATTTTTCATAACCCTTTGATTTCCTCTAATTTAATAATCGTCTCTTTTGTCATAAGTAATATATTATGAGTAATTACATCATAAGTATTAAGATCAGCAGCACTCGAAACGTTTACATTCGGGATATTTCTGGCTGAAAGCATAATTATATCATCCTTCTCAGGAAGTACTATAAGCACACTTTTACCAATAAGACCAAGACTATTTAAAATTGCAATCATCTCCTTTGTCTTTGGATTCTCAATAGAAAGGTCGTTTATCACAACGATCTCACCACTTGAAAGCTTTTCATTAATAGCTGCCATTAACGCAAGTCTTTTGACCTTTTTCGGCAATTTATATGAATAATCTCTTGGCTGCGGGCCAAAGACTACTCCTCCACCCCTCCACAAAGGAGACCGAATGCTACCAGCCCTGGCCCTTCCTGTATGCTTTTGCCTCCATGGTTTTTTACCACCACCTCTAACAAGGCCTCTTGTTTTTGTTGCATGCGTACCCTGTCTTTGGTTAGCAAGAAAATTAATCACTGCTTCATGTATAACGCTCCGTTTTGATTTAATGCCAAAAATATCATCACGAAGGTCAATCTTCTCAACCATATTATTGTTTTTATCCCTAACTTCCAGTTCAGGCATATTAATCTTCCTTTTTTATCTCAACTAAAGAACCATTTGCACCTGGAACCGCACCTTTTATGAGGAGAAGATTCTGATCAACCCTAACATCAATAATTTCAATGTTCTTTACTGTTGCACGCTCTGACCCCATATGACCCGGGAGCTTTTGATTCTTCCAGACCCTTGACGGGAATGAGCTGGCACCTATAGAACCTGGCGCCCTGTTAAACATCGAGCCATGTGAGCCGGGCCCCCCGGCAAAGTGATGTCTTTTCATCACTCCCTGAAACCCTTTTCCTTTTGAAGTTCCGGATACAGAAACCTTGTCTCCTTTTGCAAATTTTTCTACTGTTATAAATTCACCGACTTTTAGACCACTTATAGGGAATTCCCTTAATATCCTATAAGGTTTAACACCTGCCTTTTTAAAAACCCCTGATTCCGGCTTATTTAATTTTTTCTCTTCAAGTTCCCAAAAACCTATTTTAACAACTTCATAACCGTCTTTATCAAGGGTTTTCACCTGAACAACACAGCATGGACCTGTTTCAATCACAGTTACAGGACATATTTTCCCGTCCTCTGTGAATATCTGTGTCATACCAAGCTTTTTACCTAATATAGCTATCATGAGTTCTCCCAAAAAGTAACCTTACATGAGTTTCTATTTTTTCATTTATTGCCAAGTAATATAAGATTTACTTCGCTCAGACTAAATAGGGACTTTTGCTAACAGCCTATTTAACAATGAAAAATATATTTTGTTAATTATCATAGTTTTATCTCTACATCAACTCCGGCTGCAAGCTCTAATTTCATAAGAGCATCTACAGTCTGGGGAGTCGGATCAACTATATCTATTAGTCTCTTATGTGTCCTTATCTCGAATTGTTCCCTTGATTTCTTATCCACATGTGGAGATCTGAGAACCGTTATCCTGCTTATCCTCGTAGGCAACGGCACAGGTCCAGCTATCCTCGCACCTGTCCTCTGTACGGTATCCACTATCTCTTTCACAGACCTGTCAAGTATTCTGTGGTCATAAGCCCTTAATTTTATTCTTATCTTCTGATTCACCTTTTTCTCACTTTTAACTTTAAACCTTGAACTATTTTACTCCCTTATTTCTGTAACAACACCGGCACCAACTGTCCTTCCACCTTCCCT
>JACUUX010000134.1 GCA_014859105.1 Nitrospirota bacterium | reverse complement strand
GCTTCTCAAAACTGTTCAAACTTTACCGAAGACATTATTCTGAACAGTGGTACCAAAATAATACTGGGAGTAGATGAATCATACCAGTCATCTCTGGCAAGAACCTTCGGTATAGACGAAAACAGGATAAGGTTTACACAGCCAAGGAAAAGCGCCCTGATACAGATTAAGACAAAAGAGATATCATCAAGCAATCGTTTCATGGAAGTTATTTTCTAAATTATTAATATCATTATAACAGCACCATAACCTCTATGAGGTAGTATCTTTGAGATGCTCTCTCATAGAGGTTTTTCTGTTTTTTAAGCACACCTGATTTTTATCCAAATCAAAGAAATCTTTATCAGAAGGAGGAACAAAATGGATGCAATAGAACAGGTTATTGATGATTTTGTTTGTAAAATGGTTGAACTTTGTGAAGAACCTCTTGATGGTGACGAAACCGAGCACATAGCAGAAGAGGTCAGGGAAAAACTCGATACCGTATTTGCAAACGAACCGGCCAAAAGATACGGTCAGATATCATGGTCAGTGCAAGATGTACTGGAAGAGGCGGAATCGCTCGATATCGCCATAACCGAAGAACGGGCAGAAGAAATTCTCTCAGAGTATGCCGGGAAAATAACGGAAGCTATGTTGGAGGCCGGATGGTTTGTAATCCGGGAAGCGCTTTTACAGGAACACTACAAAGAAAAAGAGGGAAAAGATGCAGCTTAAAACTTTTCTTGACCAGTACGGACCTCAAATATCCGGGATAATAGAGAAATCCCTTACTCCAATTTACAATCCTCTGTCTCCCGAAGGCATCGAGGAGTACGAAGAAAAGATACCTTCTCTTATAAGAAAACCGTTTCCCGTGCAGGGGGAGGTTATCAAGGGCATATCTAAAGCAATGTATAAGGACGAAATAGAGCGTATCTTTTTATGTGGGGAAATGGGCTCTGGCAAAACGATGGTGTCGTTGTCCGTTATAGCAATGTCGCCTGAGCCTTTGAGAACCCTTGTTGTTTGTCCTACTCATCTGGTTGAAAAATGGATAAGGGAAACGAAACAGACTGTACCTGATGTCCATATAGTTGACCTGAGCGTAAGAGGCGTAATAAGCATACTGGATGCGCTGAGGGGAGCGACAAGACCTGAAACCCATGAGGTATACATCATCTCAAAAGAAAGGGCAAAGCTAAGTTATGGCTGGCGTCCTGCTGCCATAAAAAAAATGAATAGCAGATTCCCCCACTGTCCTGACTGCGGCTTAGTAGTTATGGAAAACGACAAATACGTTACATGGGAGAGTCTCGGCAGGAAAAAGAGATTCTGCGATAAATGCAGAGCAGCATTATGGCAAGCGGACAGAAAGCTGAAAAGATATGCACCGGCGGAATACATAAAGAAATACCTTAAGGGATTCTTCGACTTTGTAATTCTGGATGAGATTCAGGACTACAAGGCAGGTAGTACGCTGCAGGGCCTTGCGATGGGAAGTCTTTTAAGCGTAGCCCCTAAATGTCTGTGTCTGACCGGCACGTTAAACAGCGGTTATGCCGATGACCTGTTTTATCTTCTCTTCAGGATGGATCCTGCTTTGCTAAAAGCCGATGGCTTTAACTATGGAAGCAGTGCAAGATGGCTTGAAACGTATGGAACGCTTGAGTTCGTGGTAAAACTGGATGAAGAGGATCATTACTACGGCAGAGGCAAAAGAAAAAAGGAAACGCTGCGGAAAAAGCCCGGCGTTTCGCCTCTTGTTGTGGGGAAATATGTTCTTGACAAAGCCTGTTTTATCAGGCTCGCAGACGTTATAGATGGGTTACCGCCTTATGAAGAAAACGTGGTAACAATAAAAATGGACACCCTTTCCGGTCAGTCGGAAAGTTACAGGTCTCTTGAAGGCAAACTGAAAGATGCCGTAAGGATGTACCACGGCAAAGCGCTCTCTTCCATGCTCCAGGCACTTCTGAGCTATCCCGACTCCTGTTCGCTCTTCCCGGAACATATAGAGATCGAAGACAAAAAAACAGGGGAATTACTGGCGGTTATTGAAGCTCCTCTTATTGAACTTGAAGAGGGGACATTGCTTCCCAAGGAAAAAGAACTTGTAAAACTCGTCAGGAACGAAACGAGACAGGGGCGTAAGGTTTTGTGTTACCTGACATTTACCAACACAAGGGACATAAGGCCGCGCCTTAAGAAGATTCTCGAAGACGCCAATTTCAGGGTAGGGGTTCTGGATGCTTCGGTAGCGCCGAAGAAGCGTGAGGCATGGATAGAAAAACATGCCAAAAACATAGATGTTCTTCTTGTCAATGCAGAATTGGTCAAGACCGGCCTGGACCTATACGATTTTCCGACAGTAGTTTTTTATCAAATTGGATACAACATATTCACCCTCAGACAGGCTGCAAGGAGGTCCTGGCGCATTGGTCAGCACCAGCCTGTAAGGGTGTTCTTCTTCTGCTATGAAGGCACGATGCAGGAAATTGCTTTATCTCTGATAGCGAAGAAATTAGAGGTTGCCCTGATTGTCGAAGGCGATCTGCCCGAGGGACTTGCGGAGTATGTATCCACCGGTGAATCCATTGTCGAGGAGATGGCAAAGGCCCTGGTGGAAGGAGGCAGTTACGGTGGTGCGGAGAAAGCATGGGCTAACTTCAGAAAGAAGGAGATAGAAATACAGCTTGGCATCTCGGGCAAAGAATCAATTTTCTCCGAGGCTTCACAATCCACCCTAAGGAAATCGGATGTAAAGGCAAAAACAACGATAGACAAGAATGTTGTTGTCAGGGTGTCGATAGTAGAAGGCAAAAAGAAGAAACAGTC
>JACUUX010000133.1 GCA_014859105.1 Nitrospirota bacterium | reverse complement strand
TCTTTTTCCCTTTTTCCCTATAACTGCAATTATAATATGGCTTTTGTTAGCAGGGTGAAAGTGATAGTAATGATGATTATAATGTTTAAAGATTTCATATATTGAAGGTAAGAATGAATACGCTCCCCCCGGATGGAGCGTTTTTCGCTCTGATCGAACCGCCATGCGCTTCCATAATGCCTCTTGTGATTGTAAGCCCCAGCCCCGAACCGTCATATGGACGTGTGGATTTATTATTTACCTGATAAAATTTATCGAAAATCTTATCAATTTTGTCAGGATGTATCCCGGTCCCATCATCCTTTACCTGCACTTCTATATGATTTCCAGATTCGCAGGCTCTTATCTCCACGTTCCCGCCATCATGTGAAAATTTTAAAGCATTGCTCAACAGGTTCACAAAAACCTGGATTATCCTGTCCTTATCAGCATTGATCCTGGGAAGATCTTCGGGGACTTCTATCGTGATCTTCAATCCTTTTTTCTCGTATTGGGTTTTCATGGTACCCACAGCTGCTTCGATGATATCACGCAGTTCCATCACCTCCTTTGTATATTTCGATTGACCTGATTCGATCATAGAGGTGTCCAGAAGGTTGTTCACAAGGCGCGTCAGACGATCTATGTTCCTTATCAGGATTTGAATAATATCCTTTCTGGCATCCATCTTTGATCCGTCTTCCATGAGGAGTTCTGAAGAGGCCCTCATGGCGGTCAGGGGAGTTTTCAATTCATGCGATACCATCGAAAGAAAATCGGATTTCAATTTATCAAGTTCCGTTAATTTCGTGTTCGCATCCTGTAAAAGACTGTTAGATTCATTGAGTTCACCTGTCTTTTTGGCCACTTCAAGTTCAAGAGCTTTGTTCCACCTGGAGAGCAAAAAAATAATCAAAATACTGCCAAGCATTATGAATCCAATGGCCGCTTCGATGAACAAGCTCTGCTTCACATAAACGGAGTTAATAAGTGAGTCAATCTCAGATTCCGGTGTGATCACGGCTATTGACCAGTTCTGGTTGCGCCAGGCGAGGGGAGAATATGCCAGCAGCATAGACGCATTGCTATCTAAATAATTCCCTGTTCCTTCTTTCCCTATCATTTGATCCACATTGAGAAGATCCGAAATGTCCAATGCCTCCATGGATATAATACCTTCTATGTATTTACCTGAACTGTCGTAAAGTATCGTCCCCCGGTCGTCGATCATGAGGATATTCCAGGGAAGATCATAGTTTTTCATGAATTTGTCTGAAATATCGGGGATGCTTATGATCGCAAGAATTAAGCCTTTGAACTCATCCCCTTTGTAAACCGGGGTCCATACGAAAGCTCCGAGCCCTCCTTCCAGTAAACGCACAGGTCTTGTTATTTTTGTCTCTTTTTTATCCCTTACCGATTCGAAAGTATCTTTCAAAATCTCTTCTGTCTCACTATCATCAGGTCTTATGGATCTGTAAAGGTCATATCCAAGAGGTGTATTCTCGACAGGGAATCCCATAGTGACCACGCCCGTTTCATTGATGAACTCGAAAACATAGACTCCATCCGTCTTATTGTAAACCTCCGTGAATTCATCCATTATCACATCTGGAGTGGCACCGGATACATGAAGTGCCATTATCTCGATAAGCGTTGTCTTTTCGTTCAGGAACTCATTCATCCCTGAAGATATCTGTTTTGAAAGAAGGAGCTGCCGTTCACTGAACTGTTCCATGACAATGCTGCGGCTTTCCTCATATGATCTGAACCCGAGGGAAATAATCACAGCGACAGACAGCAGGCATATTATTAAGACTATTATCCAGTTCTTTTTCGATTTTTCGAAGATCGTTTTTTCAGGCATTTGGACTACTCTCTGATTAGCATGGCAGGTTCATTGATATTTTGGCATACAGGCGAAAGGATTAATATCACGGGAGGCGATAATCATTTCATGGGAGGAATTGCATTGAAGGCACTTATATTAAGCGCTGATAATTTTGAAGACCAGGAACTTTTCTATCCGCTTAACAGGCTAAAAGAAGAAGGTGTTATTGTGAAGGTCGCGTCCATGAAAGAAGGAATAATTACAGGAGAATATGGTTATTCGATAGATGTTGATATGAAATTTGACGAAGTGGACCCTGAAGAATTTGACATGCTAATCCTTCCTGGCGGAAAAGCACCTGAGAAGGTCAGGCTTGAAGAAAAGGCACTTGATATTGCACGATATTTTTTCAGGGAGAATAAACCTGTGGGAGCGATATGTCATGGCGTCCAGACGCTTGTTTCAGCAGGAGTGATGGAAGGAAGGAAAGCGACCTGTTACATAGGTATCAGGGACGACCTGATATGTGCAGGTGTCCTGTATGAAGATAAGGAAGTTGTTGTTAACGGAAATCTTATAACTTCAAGGCATCCACGTGACCTGTATGCATTCGGGAGGGAGCTTGTGAAGAAAATAAAAAACTCAGTGTGACATTTGTTAACACTGCCAACGATAAAATCTTTTCCAAATTGGAATATTGTTCTCTCTATATTTTTTATTAGATAAATCGGTAGCAATAGGGCTTATATTTTGGTAGGCCATACATTAAGTGGGTTGCTTGCTATTGTTTTTCACCACATCTTTGAAAGTCAAGTTATACACTTCACCACTGTAATGGATTGATGGCGGGAGCACTATGTTGTTCCCGTTGCCGTCTTTTGAGTTGCCGAAATACTCGATGCCTATAAAATGGCATTTTTCAGCTATTAGATCAGCTTCGTGTTGAAAGAGTACATGGCATCTGCCTGGTCTGTGCCCGCTGATCAGGGTATTGGGTTCTGTGTCTCCGTATAACTCATCTGCGAATATATCAGTGTCCAGGTCAAAAGCATCTACCCCGCTTGCCTTACCACACACTAAGC
>JACUUX010000132.1 GCA_014859105.1 Nitrospirota bacterium | reverse complement strand
TTTTTTTTGTTAATCGTACCTGCGGTTGCGGCAAATGACGATATCATTGTTGAGTCAGGTTATAAAGTTCCAGTACAAGGGGAAAGACACGACCCGGTACCTATTAGCTGGTGGCAGTTCCAGATTTTAATCATAATTGGACAACTCAGTCTAATGCCAGGCGAGATATTTGCTGCTTTTAAAAGCCTTACATATCTTGGCTATAGAGCTGTCACGGATAATAACATACTAAAAAATGGCACTCGCTTAAAAATTCTTGATCATATCAAAAAGAATCCTGGAGTAAATTTTAGTATTATTTCAAAAGAAACAGGTGTAAATAGAGGTACTTTAAACTACCATCTCAAAATTCTGGATATGCACGATAAAATAAAAGTGTATAAAAGCCGGTATTTTGAGAATCATATGAAATTCAATGACAACGAACAAAAAATTCTTAACCAGCTTAAAAAAGACATGCCAAGAAAGATAATTAAAATCCTGATCGAACATCCTGGTGCATCGAGGAAAGAGATATCTGGTGAGATTGGAATCACAGACCAAGCTGTCTCATGGTATATGAAACACCTGAGAACAGATGGTATTATTGTATCGGAAACATTGGGACAATTTAATACGTATTTTGTTAGTGCCAAAGCAATGCAGATAATACAGAATGCGCTGCAAAATGAGCCTTTAAGGGGTTTACATTAGAATACCAATTGGCATATCCAGACATTTTGCAACGACAAAATAGCTGTATTCTGTTCAGGGCGCCGCGGAAGCAAAGCAACAGGGGATAGTATCAAAATAGTAAACTACTTATATATTTGTTTACTATTTTGATATAAATGAATTACAAACTTTCAGCACTTGAACTCCGCACAATAAGTCTTCTTGATACTGCGCTCTCTATTAGCGAGCTATCAGAAAAAATTGGTGTCACCAAAGGCTATATTTCAAGAACCGTAGCATCTTTGAAAGATAAAGGATTTGTGGAAACTTCAAAGAGAGGAATAACAAAGAAAGTTGCATTATCCAGCAACCTGCATGCAGCCAGGCTCAAATCTCTTTTCCATAATCGCAGCTATATGCCCCTTGAAGAACTTTTGCAGGGATCAGCCATTCAGGTTCTGGCGGTTTTGGCCTGCAGCAGTGCAGATTTTGCCCGGCTGCGGGATGAGAGCGGTGTATCGAAGGCAACCCTCTGGCGCCGGGTCAGAAAATTTAAAGAACATGCTATGCTGCAATCCCGGGATGATGAATATGAGCTTCCGCTGGACCTTAAAGATATAAGAGAGTTCCTGGAGTATTACTGTTCTTATTTTGCAGTATCCACATTGAAGGAAATCTCTCCTGCAGGCAGCTTCATAGCAGCGAAAGGCTTTGAATTCCTTTTCTCTTTGAAAGGGGAGATAATGCATGAAAATGTGAGGTCAACTGGATTGACCTTGATATCTGAAGAAATCCCGCTTATGCTCACTGAAAATTATTATTTCTATGCTGATAGAACGCTATCCAGAGAAGAAATAGCAATACACGCTATTGTTGCTGATCCGCGCAGCAAAAGGATTCTCACCTATGTTATAATGTATATCTTGAAGGCAAGACTCGACATGGCCCTTTTTTTTAAAATAGCAAAGCGATACAGAATGGAAGACACAGCCGGTAGCGTGTTGAAATTGTTAAATACATGGGAGCAGCCAGAGGAGCCGTATATGCCTGACCCGGCATACGTCAGGGGAAAGCTGAAGGAGTATAATATACGATGGTAAGAGTAAAATTCGATGACAAATACGTATTCGCTGAGCTTAAAAAAGTCGGAAATGTTCTAACTTCTCCTGTTATCCTTTACCTTATAGGCGGCGCAGCAATGATAAAATATGGCCTGAAAACTGCAACGAAGGACATTGACATTCTACTTTCTACCCGTGAAGAGACAGCGGAGTTGATCCAGGCGCTTTTAAAATCAGGATATCATAAATCCAGACCGATAGGCTTGGTCCCGAATATCAAGAGATGCTGGCGACACAGATACTTGAAAATGAAGATGGGTTCAGATGGGATATATTTCATGAATATGTATGCAGAAAACTCAGATTGTCAGCAGGGATGATCGAGCGGTCAAAAGTTCTTTTTGAACCAGGACTGCTGACGATCAGGTTGATCTCGAAAGAAGATATCTTTCTTTTCAAGACCGTTACAGAGCGAGATGACGATGAGGCGGATCTATTGCTCCTGGCAAGATCAAAGGTTGACTGGGAGCTTGTATTAAAGGAATGCATGAGCCAATCAAGGGAAGATCTCAGATGTGAAGTAGATTTGTCCGATAAATTAGATAAGCTTGGGGCAACTTACGGTCTTGAGACTCCAATAGACGATCGTATCTCACAGGCTGCCCAAATTGGGATGGAACAATGGTTCGAGGAACAGATTATTGAAGAACTTAAAAAGTATCCAGGAACTGCGGAAGAGCTGCAGGTAAGATTCAAATGCGGAAAAGAGATCTTACTGCCCTCTCTGGTTAACCTGGAAAAAATGGGCAAAATAGAAAAAGTAAATGGTAAATATATATTAAAGAATTAAAGATTGAGCGATTGAAAGAACTGAGAAAATTGCTGTACACAAGAAAGCTGACTATGGCATTATCGTATTTCTGTTCAGGGCGCAGGGCTTCAACGTGGGGCGGATGTATTGGTGCCACGTGATGAGGTCGGCAGATTCCTGGAACCTTTTGCCTCAAGTCTGGGCATTAAAATAAAAATGGTTGAGAGCCTTGCTGTGTTTGAGGAGGCTCAGAGGAGTATGAGGGGGTTCATTTGAATCCGAACCAGACGCGCTGCCTTTCGGTCAGCGGGGCAGGCTCAAGCCTTCCTATTTCCTCTGAGGATTGGGCGTGAACCCAACTACTCCTTTATTTTCAAATTCATGACTTATGC
>JACUUX010000131.1 GCA_014859105.1 Nitrospirota bacterium | reverse complement strand
AAGTATCCTACTGCAATTCCTGTCAGGAATGCTGAAAAGGAGATGGTGGATTCATTTCCTGCATAGTAAAAAACGCCAATTAAAGATATTATTGTTCCGATTGAAATACCGTATAGTATTGAAGACTTTTTATTCATTGATATCACTTATTTGAACATCTTAAATAAATATATGTTGGTGGGTTTATTCCCACCAACACAAACAATTTTTTTTAAAGATATGGCACTATAAGGTTATACAGATAGTTCAGCGCATCGACTAATGCATTATATAGCCAACCAGCCAGTTGTGAACCTTTGTCATATACATAGTCCCATAAATAATCAAGAGCACTAACGATGTGTGGAACTGCGCCCTCGATATCTTCTTGAGCCAATAAGTTACTTGCTGTAACCAATTCAGATGATGCTTGATCTAATCTTGGGTCATTGTCGTATGCTTGAACTGTTGATACAATAACTCTCAAAGCATCCACCGCGTACTTAAGGTCACTTGCTGCAGAAAGTGTACCTATTTCACCATTTGTTTGAGCTGATTTGAGTACTTCAAGCGCTTCAGCTACTTGCTTTTTTTGAACTGATAGCTGTTTATTTGAACCGTCGTCAGCCTTCGCACTCACTGCTGGTACAAACGCCATGCTCAATAGCAACATCGCCATAAGCAGCGCGCCTATTTGCATTCCTTTACTTTTCTTCATATTTTGTTTTCCTCCTTTTGTATTTTCTTTTCTCCCCTCAGGCGCGGCGCTGGCTTTAAATAAGTTCAAAGCAAATACTACCTTGCCTTCGGGCGGTTTGGGGTTCAGTTGCTCTTGCGGAACGGCTGAACCCCATGCAACATCTTTTTGATGTCTGCACCAAACCATATGAAACTCATTTTATAAGTCTTTTCTATCCATATCATCCAACTGTTCAGTCTCAGTTGGATGATTTGGACATAAAACTTAATTATCACCCCGTATATGCCTGTATAGGTGATTTAAATGCTTAAAAAGATTGGAATTATAGCAATTGTGCTGTTTTTTTCAGCCACAATGGCTGGAGCAGCAGTAAATGAAGATAAAATAAAAACAGCTAAGACTGGCGGATATACCGTGGCTAATGGTACGGGTGAAGAAGTCGGAATCCTGTATGTAAACGCTGAAATCACGCAGGGACAGACTAATTGGCACACCAAGGATGTATCTACTTTCATCACTTCCCTGAACGTTAATCTTAACTGGGGCACTCCCGGCAATTCACTGAGGCTCACAATATACTCTCCCGACGGCTATGTATTTGGTCCGTACTTTGATATCGATGATGGATCCATTAATGGCAGGATTAACAGATATATAAATAATCCCAACGGTATAGCCAGGGGCACATGGTATTATGAGGTATATGGTTACAGCGTGTCAGGAACGCAAAGTTATTCTATCTGAACATCCTAATACAATCTATGCGGTGGATTGGAGTTCTTATATTTTTTCTTTTTTTCTTTAGCATCGCTGCTCATGCGCAAAAAGGTGGATACACAGAAGACTCCGTCCCAACTCAAAACGGCCCAATCGATACCAGCGGCGCAGATGCGACAATTTCATTCTGGGAACTTCCCCTATGGATACAAATAGCTTACATATCAGGAATTATCCTTGCTTCTTTGGGATTGTTCAAGGTAATTCCAATTTTTCTGGCAAGAATTAAGAACGTGCTCGAAAACCAGAACCGTCAGGTCGTTTTTAAATATATACTGAATAATCCTGGCTGCACCATAGCCGAAATTTCAGATAACTAGGAAATAAACAGGGGAAGTGTGAAGTATCATATCAATAAACTTAAATCTGAAGAAAAAATTACATTAAGGAAAATAGGAAAATTCCTACGGTTATTCCAGAATTCCGGTGCTTTCAAAGATAACGAACAAATGATTACAGCCCATCTCAAAAATACGACAGGCAGGCTGCTCCTTCGGACTATTCTTGAAAATCCGGGTATTACAAATCAAGAGCTTACAGAAAAGTTCCATATGAGTAAAAGCACCATACACTGGCATATCCGGCAATTTCGCAACGACAATATAGTCGTATTTGAACAGGATGGTAAGTACAAAAGATACTTTGTAAATGCTGAGGCAGAGATGACTTTGCTCAGGTTTATGCCTGAAAATCAATCTATTCGTGCTCAGGAATAATCAGACAGATTGTTGAATTGGCTTCTGATAATCATAGTTACACGTAAAACGTATTGGGAATAAAGTATCTCTATTCAGCGCGCAGGGCTTCAACGTGGGGCGGCTGTAAAGGTGCCACGTGATGAGGTCGGCAGATTCCTGGAACATTTTGCATCAAGGTCTGGGCATTAAAATAAAAATGGTTGGGAGCCTTGCTGTGCTTGAGGAAGCTCAGAGGAGTATGGGAGGTTTCATTTGAATCCGAACCAGAAGCGCTGCCTTTCGGTCAGCGGGGGAGGCGCAAGCCTTCCTATTTCCTCTTTAACTTTATTCCGCTGTCCAGCCATCCCTGCTCCCTGATTTTTTGAGCAAACATGCACTGGATCGACATGAACTCCTCAAGTTTATCGGGGTACATCACGCGCTTACCGTCCTCGATGTAGTAGCAGAAAAAATCCCCTGCAGCTTGCTCGATCCTGACAGGAACCCAGTAACTGCTGCCGGCGTCCATTGCAATTACCGGGTCGCTCGTTTGGTCTCCGTTCATCTCATAATACTGCCCCATCCTTATGAATCTCCCGCCCGTCTTTTTCACAAACAGTATCAGGTCTCCATTCTGCCCTATTGATTCATAGCTGTCTGCTTCCCCAATAAGCGGATCAAGATAGGTGGGCATTCTGAGTCTCATATCATAGTTGTGATTGCCGGGGCCAATGCGGTGCTTGCGAAGTATCTCTTCGATAACTTCCTGGAGTTCAAGCCTGGCGTTCGCTATCGCATTTTCGGGGTTCCTTCTCA
>JACUUX010000130.1 GCA_014859105.1 Nitrospirota bacterium | reverse complement strand
CTGCTTCTGTTGCAGGCCTATCTCGTTTCTGCCATCCAGTTAATAGCGGTCTTTTCCCAGGACCCTTTCCTTTGGACTTCGGGCTGCTGAGCGGATGAACTACCCAGCCTCTCGCAGTGTATTCTTGTGCTGCTGTTGTTATATCTTCGTATTTTTTAGTATTGTCTCCTTCGCTCATCGTCATTTTACCTTATTAGCACAAACGTCGCAAAGAAAAAACAGATGTTTGGTCTTTATCCACGGGGGCGCTTGGTTGCTTCTGGGTGCCCCCACACCACCAGGGCATGGCCTACTTTTTCCGATTTCATTTTGTCGCCCCTGTCTCCTTTAAAATTTTTTGAAGGCGTACTTCGGCTCGCCGCTGCGCTTCAGCTTCTATGCGTGCCCATAGTTGTAAACTTTGTGATGAGTGCTTTAAAATTTCGCCCCTCATTTATACCCTCCTTTTAGTAATCAAAAGCCCGCTATTCAGCGGTGTAATTATGACTGTTTCGCCCGCGCTAAAATCCCGTATTTCCTCCGGGATATTGACTAGTTTTTCGGGATCCAATTTCCGAATCTTCCGTCTGAAACTGATTTTCATTTTTTCCTCATGTTGTGTTATTTTGCAATTTATTTTTAGTAATATCAATTATAGTTGTATCATGTTTATGCAGACACTTGACACGAATAAACCTTTCGGCAAACATACGATTATAACACAACAAAAAACATTATTTTATATACAATGTCGTGAAATTATACAACGTATGTTAGACAAAGAAACCCCCCTTGACCGCGAAGAATTTAAAAATCTTACGAAGAACGAACGCCAGTTCATTGAAAATCCTGAAACTTTTCTTAAAAAATATACCAGTCCTGATGCAATGGCGCGGCAGTATAATAGCCGCATACGATATCGTTCAATTAATGCAATTCAAGATTTACTTTTGATAATTGAAAAACTTCATGAAAAGCAGCTTCAAAAAATTTTCACTGACCAGTATATAGAAGATTTGTTCACAATTACATCAAAAGCTTTAGAAATTGCTGACTGGAGATATTCAGCTACCTTAAACGAGGAAACCGGCTACGTGAGAAAAACTTGGCGGAACAAAACCATACTTCCATCTGAATTGGTTTTAAATACTGAGACAGGCGAAGTTATCAGAACCTCAAATCATAGAGATGTTAAAAAACTGCAATTCTTTGAGAACCGTGAAAAAATCTTAAAAAATTATATGAGAGATCTACTCAAATATTTTTTCCCTGAGACTGAATTAAAAATACATGATGAGCTCATAATAGAATATGGCACGCCTCGTAATTTGAATGCAAAATTGTCTATGCTCAATTTTGAAGTTGGAAATTGTCATTTTGAAAAAGGCTTAATGGAAGATTTTCTCAAAAATCAAGGTCTGTATGAAAAGTATGAATCTGAAAAACTAAATATTAAACAAAACACAATGAGGACAGCACTCAAAGAAGAAGGCTGGTCTGATAAAAAGATAGAAAACTTTATTAAAAAGTGTTTCGAAAAGTGAACTACTCCTCCCTTACGGAAGGGGCTTCCTGCTTCATCATATCCATTATAGGACTACTCTTGCAGGCTTCAATTCCCGCAGTTCCTGCGGTACTTCTCCGTACTGAAAGGTCTTTAGGCACTGGGTACATGGAGATAAAATTAAGACTATTTACTATTTATCTCTCTTAACCTGCTTTCTAATATTTCCTGCGCCCGTTTTTCAATAAGTTCTTCAATCCTTGACTCAAGCTCTGACGACAGTGACTTATCCAAATCTTTTTGAGAATCTAACTCGTATTTAATTTCTTGTATCTGCTTCCGAAGTTCTTGGTTTTCAACTTTGAGATTGGTATATTCCTCTGTCTCGATAATATAGGTCTCGGTATCTGTAAGCGCAAGATAGGGCAGATATCGCATGTAACGATCCTTTAACTTTTTCGGATCCGCTCTGAAATATGCTTCATGCACAGAATCTATTTTATGCCCCATTAGAAAGTCTGTAAAAAATATATCTGCGCCGTTGTTCAGAAGTTGTGAGTTGAAAAACTTGCGCAGGTTATGCGCTCTAACAATCTGCCACTGACCCTTCTCTGTATCAAGACCTGCCTTTTTCGCAAGTTCCCTGAACATATCCATAAGACCTTCAGGCGTTAATCTGCGTTCTTTTTCATCAAACGTTTCGAGATAACTTCCTGGTATGTAGCTGCTGCAAAAAAGATAATCCCCGTCTGATCTTATCCGTCTTTTCTCCCAGGCAATGATGTAACTTTGATTTCTCGGATTCTTGGGTCTCCTGTCTCTGTATTCTAAATAATCTAAAACCGCTTTCGTAGCTTCAGGACTCAGGAATGTAATAAAATCATACCTGGTCTTTATTCTCCTCAACTGCAAAGTTATGATCATGGTTTTTTCATCTAATCCCTTTTTGAAATTCCCGACTGTTAGATCAAGCAGATCGCTTTGTGAAAGACCCGAAGAAGCAAGAGTTAGAATGATTGCCCTGTTCCGGACGTTAGCATATTTCAGGACTTCCTTGATATCCTCTTTTTCGAGCCTTCTGCTGTTCTCTTCGGTCGCCAAGGTGCTGAATTGCTTTTTACTGTTTAGCTGTGGCAGGTCTATATCAAAGGATTTATAAAAACTCTTGACTGCAACTATATGGTTGTGGATTGTTTTAGGGGCGTACTCCCTTCCTTTTAACCATTCACGAAATGTAAGTATATATCCCCTTATTTTACGTTTCCTCATCAGGATTCCATTTTTAATTTCGTTCTCTGCCTCTTCAAGGAGTTCGTTAGGTGTCTTTTTAATGAAATTCGTGTAATACCTCATGCCTTGAAGGAAATTTCTTCTGGTGTGCTCTGCGGCCTCAATGTTTGCAAACCATTCTATGATCAAAGGTTCTTTCTTAAGCTCGTCGATTTCCATATACTCTAATAATACTGCAAATAGCTAAAATACTTATCTATTTTCTCATTACAAC
>JACUUX010000056.1 GCA_014859105.1 Nitrospirota bacterium | reverse complement strand
AATTATACAGAGGGAAATTTTAAATGTCAAGTTATTTATGCGACAATACACTAGTACCATACTCTGACCTCACTGTCTTAACAACAGAATTCATTACTCCGTGCTTCTGTAACGATTCTGCAAGTATCTCCCATTGCTCTGCTGAGAAGCCAAGCTTGACAAAAAAGGCTGCTTTTGCTCGACCATCAGGATGCGATTCACAGAGAAGATATTCAATAATTTTCTCACGGTCAACTCTTGCTTTATATGCATTCGGTAAACCCTCTCTATTCATTCCAATATGTTTGCATAGTCAGATTCAGCAAAAAAGTTTATCGCAAAATAAACCATTTTTTTACAATTTTATCATATCTTATCAACATGGATAAACCTACGCCGATTTTATCTATTTGAAAAAAGAAATCCTTGCACGTCGGAAGTGCAAGGATTTTATGGTTAGGTGTTATTTTCTGATCATTTGAATCAGGGTTCTGAAGAGAAATTCAGGGACTAATGCCATGCGGGAGATTGTTTTCTTTGGCTGCTGGGGGAGACGGTAGAGCCATTCGAGGCCTGTCTTCTGCATCCATACATTATATCTCCCCTCCCTTGATGGGAGGGGATTAAGGGGAGGGTGAAAGTTTTACTTTTCCGGTGATGAAACTAAACGCTGCTCCGACACCAAGTTGTATAGCCTTAATCCTGCCTTTGTGTTCATACATCCAATATTCCTGCTTCGGCGCTCCAAGGGAAACAAACAAGATATCAGCGCCTGAATCATTGATATGTGCCACATAAGTTTCATCTTCTTCTTTTGTTAGCGGCCTGAACGGCGGCGATATTGAACCAGCAATCTGAAGTTCCGGAAACATTGATTTCAATTTCTTTTTCAGTGCTTCAAGAGTTTCATCCGTGTTTCCATAGAAAAATACCTTAAGATTATTCAGCTCTGCATATTCACATAATTTAAGCATAAAATCCGCTCCCCTCACCCTGCCTTCAAAATTATTCCCGAGAAATTTTAGCGCCCACGCAACACCCATCCCATCAGGCAAATTACCTGCTGACTCATTCAATATTGTTTTATATTCCTTATTTTTAATCCCCTCCATAACAACATGAATATTTGTAAAACAGAAATAATCACCATTTCTTTGTGGAATAGAACGGGCAATAACCTCGACAGCCTTGTCCAGATCAACAGGAAACAGCTTAACGCCGATTAAGTAGAACATTCGGTTATCGGTTATTGGTTAGGGGTCAAAGGTCATAGGTTAAAGGTTAAGGGTTATAGGTCATGGGTCAGAGGTTATGGATGATAGGGCATAGTTCATAGGTGATGGGGAATGGGTCATAGTCTAAACTACGGAGGCTAATTCGACCTTTTCAATTCGTGAATGCATCTTTGGCCGCATCTGTTTTATCGACACATAGACAACTTTGGCGCCTTCGGCTTCCATTGCCTTTCCCATCTTTGTATTAAACTCTTTTAACTCCGCGTCGAATTCCGGTAAAAGCACCAACTCCGCATCCTTCGGAATAGTCTCTTCAAATTCAGGATTATCGAACAAATAACGGCTGAATTCAGCGCTCAATTCTATATTTTTCTCAATCATTTTCCTCTCTTTATTCATTTTCTTACCCCCGATATCTTTTCTTATAATATTCCCAATTAGTTTTCAAATCGTTTTCAGCAAAAGTCAGCGCATCATTATAATCCTGATTGAACAAAGGAGTTTTATCCACCCTCCCATGAATATTCATCAAATCCCTGTGAGCAAAACCATGTGCTGTGTCATATCGCACTACCGTATGCCATTTATCATCGATTTTCGTCTCATACTGGATACTAAAATATATTATCTTTCCCTTTTCTTTAATATGGGAATGTCTGTACCTGTCATCAGGTCCAATTCTTATTATATATTCTACTTGTTTCATCGTTATTTCTCAAAATTATAAGTCATAGGGGTAGCATCCATCACCTATTATCTATCACCTATCATTATATATCCATAAGGGTTTCAAATTTTTTTCTGCTGTATATTTTTGTCCAAACACCTTCCGCGCATTTTTCTCATTTCAATATTAAAAACCTTCCACCTCCGAGGTGGAAGGTTTTTCGGGGGAGGTGATAGAGAATGAGTGTAAAACTTGCACGTCGGAAGTGCAAAGATTTTAGGCTTGCAAGTGGTTGAATTTTATATGATTTTTAAGGGTTAATTTTAAGATAAAAAGAAGATGTTCTGCGCGTCGGAAGTGGAGGTTTTTTGAAGCAATGACTCGTATTTACTGATGACAATATCCCAGTTGTATTTTTCCCTGAGTATTCTGTCATAGTAGTTCAGTATTTTTTCTCTGCCGGTCTCTCTGAAATCTTTTTCCATGAAACCGATCAACCTGCTCAATTCCTTTCCATCTTTATAATAATATCCGTATCCACTCAAGACCTCGCGATTATAGGGGACATTATATGCCAGCACGACGTTCCTGCTTGAAATTGCCTCAAGGAGCGAGGGGTTTGTCCCTCCAACACTGTGGCCATGGATATATGCATATGCATTTGCCCTCAGAGCATAAAGCTTCGGCCTGTCATAAATCGGACCCGTAAAGATGACTCTTTCGGACGGTAAGCCGTTTACCTCCACCTCGGAGGTGTAGGTTTTTCGGGTCTTTAGATTGCTCACAATCACTAATTTCTTGTGACTGTTTGATTGCAGGAACCCTTTAATACTGATATCAAAATTATTTTCGGGAACATGCCTGCCGACAATCAGATAGTAATCGTTCTTTTCAAGCTTATATTCATCCTTCACCTGCTGCCAATCATCCAGTTGATAGCTACATTTGTCTACCCTGTAAGGAATGAACTCATATTTCTTATTGTATTCCGATGCCACATATTCACCGATTGCCTCTGAATCCGCAATCTTGACATCAGACCATTTCACCGCCAGGCGTTCGAGTGTCTTCAACGCAAACTTTATGAAACCTCCCCAGCGGGAGCGTTTCCATTCAAGACCATCAATATTGACTATAGTGCGTTGTTTGAGAAGTTTTGGAAGCCACATGAGCAGCCCACCTGATACTCCGAGAAAAATAATTGCATCGTTTTTCTCACTGAATGCACTGTGGAGTATGGAAGAACTGCTCATCGAAACTTTTTCGAGGAAGGATATTTTTGAAGCTTTAATGAAGACCCGTTTTATCTTGTGGTGTGAAAAGGGAAGGCTTTTAAACTCCGGTAGGGAATACACAACTACTTCATGTCCGTATTCTGCAAGTCCCTGAGCCAGTGCTTCTGCAAAGGTTTCAAACCCTCCGTACCTGGCAGGAATGCCACGTGAGCCGATTATTCCAACTTTCATTTCAAGAAGATATGAAGTTAGGAAGTTAAGAAATTATGAAATTGAGAAGCCGAGAAATTAAGAGGTATACTTAGAAACAAAAAGATTCTGCCTTTCGTTCCATCGAGTTAAGCATTAAGATAATTTGTTCATATTCGTCATCAAGTTCTTTATATGCCTGATCATCAATATACTTACATGCAAGGCAGAAATCAAGCCACGTCTGGGATTCAGACGCTTCCTGCATGGCATCAGTCATTTTATTTCTGAAAACAGCACCGTATTTTCTTTTTCTCCATGCTTCGCCTATATTGGAACAAACAGATCTTGAAGATCTTCTTATCTGGTCTGTAAGCGAATATTTCTCTTCAGAAGGGAAAGATTTGGTGATTTCATAAATTCGCATTGCTACATTAAAAGCTTTCTGATAAACCTCAAGCTCTCTAAAGTGTCGTATTGTCTTATTTCTATTCGTCTTATTTCTATTCGTCTTATTTCTATTGTTCTTATCTTCATAACTTCTCATCTTCCGCTCTTCTTCCCTCATACTTATCTTCTTATCTTCATAACTTCTCATCTTCTTAACCTCTCATCCTCATCCCTTCTTATCTTCTCAACCAGCCATCCATCGTAGCTGTCCCAATATCGTTCGGTCCCCTGATTTCAAGCTCGGTAGTTAATGTCTCGAAGGTGTAAGGAAAAAGTTAAGGTAATAAACCTTTAGATTTAAGAATCTCTAAATATTCCTTTCTCCAAATTTTACAATCTTGAAGACCTTTGAATTGTATTTCACTAAGTTTTAACTGCTGACGTATAAAATATCTTAGCTTTCCTTTTAATTCGCCTTTTTTATGAGGCACCTTAGACCATAGAATAATTTTATCTTTCACTTTTAAAAAGGCTAATGTATCTCTTCCCTCTCTTATCTCCATATTTAATTTTTCAAAAATCTGCGCAGCATCTCTGACTTTCAATCAGAAACCCCGGTCTTTTCCACTATGCCTGAAAGATAATCCCAGACTTTTTGGGGCAAAACGCCCAATTTGTCCTTATTGCTTTCAAGTTCAAAATATAAATCATTTATAGTTTTTCGAAGGTCTTCTAATGCTTCACTTTCTGTTTCACCATGTCCAAAAACATCTATATCATAACAATAGGCTATGACTCCGTCTGAATCACTTTCTAAATATACAGCTAATGGTTGTTTCAATTTCAGTAAAGGATTGTGCAAGCTGTAAAGTAATATAGGTTTTCTCTTATTCAACTCGTCAACCTTCGGCAAAATGTCTGAAATTATTAAATCTCTTAGACCTTTTATTTCACTTTCCAAATTTATAGTTTTACTCATATTTTTGACCCCTTTTATTCTTTCAAATTGCAATATTATAGCATAACCCCTTGCTTTCCCATCTTCCCATCTTCTTCCCTCATACTTATCTTCTCATCTTCATATCTTCTCATCTTCATATCTTCTCATCTTCCCAACCTCATAACTTCCTTATAGATGGTCATCATCATCTCATAATTCCTCTCCGGTGTATACTTTTCTTCATACTCCTTCCGTGCATTCAAACCCATTCTTTTGCATTCTTCTGGATTATTCCATAACCATCTCACCTTTTCAGCAAGTTCCTGAGTGTTCATTGGAGTAAATAAGAGTCCCGTTTCTTTATCTTTTACAATATCAGCCATTGCACCTAAATTCGATGCAATCACCGGCTTGCAATGTGAAAATGCCTCGACAATTGTAAGACCAAATGTTTCATACGAGATGGAAGGCATAATGAGGAATCGAGAATCATTCAAAATCATTCTGTATTCAAGATATGGTTTATATCCGAGAAAGTCTATGTTTTTTATTTTGAGTTCTGAAACGAGTGATTTGAATTCTTCTGCACCAGGACCGTCACCCACTATCTTCAAAGGGATGTCAGATAAATCTCTCCATGCGCCTATCAGAGTGCGAAGCCCTTTTTCTTCACCGAGTCTTCCTATAAAAACAGCATAATCACCATATCTATATTTATCCTGTTCAAATGTATCATCAACAAAATTCGGCTTTATATAAAGCTTTTTATCATCAAAGCCTGCTTCAAGATAGATTTTTCTCTGAGATTCGGTAAGGCAGATATATCCGTCAATTTTTTTTTTGAAGGTCTTTAAATACCAGTGCAATTTAAGCATAAATGCTATGGGAATCGACTGAAGCTTTGAACCCTTGAAGCACCCATAAGCAATACTTTTGAAGAACTTGCCATCTTTACACTCTTCACAGATTTTTCCGCTTCTCATCAGGAAAGCCATAGGACATAAATACCTGAAATCATGAAGTGTCTGTATTATTGGAACTCCTGCTGAATTTGCTGCATAAAACACAGACGGGGAAATAAAAGGGAAATAGTTATGAATATGAATGATATCAGGTTTTTCTTCGGATAGGAGTTTTTTAATTTTTTTATAGTAAGTGAAAGACCATGGAATCTGAAGGATGATAGATAATTTTTTTATTCCACTACTTCTATCATATTCATCATTCGAAGGATTAACCCTTATTATACGATGTCCATATTTTTCTCCAAAAGCTCTGCTTCTTTCTTGAATACAACATCATCACCACTTGAGGAACCTGAACGGTGGGAGTTATTGATGAGGAGAACATTCATCACAGAAATAACAATATACTCACAACATGGATGTGGGCACTTTAATCTTTTTCCAGTTCTTCCTTAACCATTCCGGAATGTACTTTCAGATGAGTGACTGAGGCAATTAATTCACCCAAAACCTCTTCGATTTGATCATCTGAGAGGGTTTCAAGTTCAAGCTGGTTTATCAATTTAACGGTTGACAGGCACTCTTCCTTCAATTCATTTAATAAAGTTGCTAAAGTAGCGCTCATTTTGCTGCTGACCACCGGCATTGTTTCACCTCCCTCGCTTTAATCTTCCCCGGGCCTTTTCTAATTCCTCTCTGTAAGTCATAATTTCTCTTTCCCAGTATCTTATCAATCCTTGATCAGGGACTGACGTGGATTTTTCTTTAACTATCTTTTCGTTATGCTCAATAATAAGCTTTTCAAAACTTCTGATGGATTTTAAAATGCGCTTTTTACCCAATCTTTGTTCCGTTTAAAATATTATACTATTTGAAAATAAAAAAGTAACTCTTATAGCTTTAATACTAATCTCAATTCCACCCATCCCGGTTTTCTTCGTAACTCTTCTTGCATTTTGTCTCTGATACCTGCACGTCGTAAGTGCAAGTTTTTGAGGAAGGCAATTACCTAACTTACACCTCCGAGGTGTAGGTTTTTCGGGTTTCGGCATATATTTTACTGACTTCATCCGCAACAATATCCCAGTTGTAATTTTTCAGGAGAAATTGTGAATAATCCTTCTTTTTATTCTTTGGAATTTTCTGATCTATTTTATTTGCCAAATCCTCAATATCCTGTGCCTTAAAATAATCATCTTGTTCCATACCGACCGCAATGTGTGAATCAATATCACTTATCAATATATTACAATTAAAACTCATCGCCTCAAGTAATGCATTCGGAAGGCCCTCATAGAGAGACGAAAGAACAAAAAGACGACAATTGGAATAAAGTACCGATAAGTCATTTTTGTTCAATTGCCCGGTGAAGATAACGTTGTCATTCGATATTCGTTTCAGAATTTCAAAGTATTGTTCCTGAAATTCGGCACTTCCTACAATTGCCAATTTTATTCCACTTAGCTTTGCTTTAGTAAATGCTTTTATTAGTGTCAGGATATCCTTTTCGGGTGTTATACGGCCAACCGTCAGAATATAACCGTTTTCTTGCAGCCCCCACCCGTCCAGTATTGTATTCTTGTTCTTCTCGTGCCCATCGTCTAGCAGATTAACTCCGTTAGGCAGGTAACTGATTGCTTGTGTTCTTCTCCTTTCATTGAAATGTTTTAAATATGGCTTTGACACAGTGATGATATAGTCCGCTGATAAAAATTGCTTCTCAGAATACCGCAACATTGCCTTCACAAGTGCATTCCATTTTGGGTAGAGATAATCCATGGAATGGTAGGTTGCCACAACTTTTAATCCGAACAGCCTGAAGAGCCATATGAAAAGGCCTGCATTTAAACCATGAACATGAATAATATCAGGTCTTCGGAGAATACAATAGATCGCAGATATTAAATTATAAATGGGTTTCTGAAAAGTCTTTGATGAAGCCGAAGGAACCTTGATAAATGAGATGCCCTTCCAATTGTTAGTTTCTGTATATTGCTTAATTGTAAGAGCTGTTACCTCGAACCCTTTCCTAACAAGCCTCGGATAAAGCTCTTCACAGTGACTCTCAATGCCTCCTTGAACACCCGGGAAACCCCGTGCCCCTATGACAAATATTTTCATCCAGCAAATTTCTTCTTGAGTATTTCTAATCCAACCAGCAGCTTCTTATTGCTTATCTCAGACTTGGCAGTGCATACCATCCAGCATTTTTTGCATTTTCTGGCTTTTTCAAAAATGTCTTTTCTTTTCTCGTTTTCCCAGAGTTCTTTAAAAGTATCGTAATCCCTCAGATTGCCGAGATAATTTCCTATAATGTGGCAACCATAAACGTTGCCTACTGAATCCATATAAAAAAATCCTTTGCCCGCATCACAGCCGAAGGGTCTCTTTTTATCTCTGACAAAATCCACTAATAAACCTTCAAACCATGCTCTTGCCCATTCTTTGGGCTTTACAGTTTTTGTCCTTTCCCTGGCAATCATACAGACCTGGTGTTTGAAGTCCTCGAAATCAAATCGCTTTATTTCCTCATCAATATTGCCAAAATAGATATCTGAATCAGATGCTGCTGTCATTGTCATTTGAACATTCAGTTTTTTTGAAAGTTTAAAAACATCGTAAATCTGGCTCACATTCAGACTTGAGATGGTCATACTGATTCCCATATCCTTTATCCCGATCTTTTTTGCTCCCCTCAACGTTTCCAAACCTCTTTGGAACCCGTCTTTAAAACCTCTTATCTTATTATGTGTTTCCTCTAATCCATCGATGGATATCCTTAACGCTACTTTTGGATCAATTTTTTGAATCTCTTTCATTTTCGATTCGATCTTAGTGTACAGATACCCGTTTGAGGAAATCACAAGCCGTGCATTTTTGCATGCTTGCTTAATGCATCCGACAACCTGTTCAATATCATTTCTTAAGAATGGTTCTCCTCCTGTAATATTGATTTCCCGTAAAGAAGAAGGAAGTTTCAAATATTCTTCCGGCTTCAGTTCATCCCTCATCTTATTCTTCCAGATGTTGCACATAACACACTTTGCATTGCAATTAAGGGTAACTGCTATGACAGCTGTTTTAGGGAGCATTAATGGAACCCTTTCTAACTCGATACTCTTTTATAAAGTTCCATAAGCCTCTGGTAATGTAATTCTGGATTGTATTCTTTTTGAATCTTGTCTCTTGCTTTCTTCCCCATTTCAGAAATCCTTTCCGGGTCTGAGAGAAGATAATCAATTTTTTCTCTTAAGTCCTTAACATTGCCAGCTTCAAAAAGCAAACCCGTCTCACCATCTACAACCATTTCCGGTATGCCGCCAATATTAGCTCCAATAACAGGCTTGCCAAAGACAAATGCTTCCAACACAGCAAGTGGTGCATTTTCATAGCACTCAGTTGGTAAAACAACAAACCTGGTCCCGCTTAATACTTTAAAGATCTCTTCTCTACCTAAGTGTCCAAGGAATTTAGTGTTGTTCATTTTGTTTTTTTTTGCATAACCTTCTAATTCCCTTCTCAATTCTCCATCTCCAGCAATATATAAATTAGATTTCTTGATGTCTTTGACAGCTCGCAAAAGAGTAAGAACTCCTTTCATATGAAGCAGTTTGCCGATATAGAGAAAATAATCATCCTTGGTATTTGATGAATAATCAACCTTACCATTTATGAAATTGGGGATATATTCAATCTTTTTTTCAGGCACGCCAAATTCAATCATTTTGTTTTTCAAAAAAAGACTCGGTGCAATAAAATAGCTGATATTTTTCTCATAGGTTCTTAGGAGCGAATGGACAAATGATTCAGTAGCATAGACCAGTGAAGCCAAATAGGATTCTTTTACGCATTTTCTAATGAAGGCGTTATAGAACCTCCCGCCTTTGCAGCGCTCACATGGCTTTCCATTGGAAGTCATATCATAAGCAGGGCATATCAACTTATAATCATGGAGGGTCATTACGGCAGGAATTTTGTTTTTTTTTGTTGCATAAAGTATTGAAGGAGTAAGCCTGCCATAAATATTGTGCAAATGTGCAATATCCGGCTTCGTTTTCTGTATCAGGGCATCAATCTTTTTCTTCGCCTCGAATGAATAAATCATATTCAGAGCTGTTTTCAGATTTCCGGGTGAAGGCTTTATTCTGCTGTAATCAATTTCATCAACAAAATACTCTTTATAGACAGAATCATAGTTTCTCGAATCTTTCATCGAAAACGGTATAACCTCATGCCCATGCTCCTCGAGAAGTTTCGCCGTCTCAAAAAAAACCCGATCCGCTCCTCCACCCACAAAATACCAGTTATGTGCTATCAGGATTTTCATTATTAAACTATTTTTTTGCATATATAGAAATTAGAACGCTAAAATTTTCTTTTCTATTTTTTGAGATTATTAAAAGAACAAATTTGATTAAGCTTATGGTCAACAATACTTTTAATTTATGAAAATACCCTTCTCCTTTAAAATATTTGAGATTTTTTAGACCTAGCATATAATATCCTTTACCTCGGAAATCTGTAACTTGAAAACCATTAATCTCTAATATTTTTTTTAAAGTTCCATAGTCAAAATGGTAAAGATGACGCGGTATTTCCAATGGAATCCATTCTTTGCCATAAATAATCCGATCAAAACATCCAAAATTAGGGACTCCAATTATAAGTAAACCATCTTTTTTGAGAATTCGATGAACTTCCTTTAGTGTTTCAGAAGGATTATGAAGATGCTCTAAAACTTGTGTTAAATTCACGACGTCGAAGGTCTCATTTGGCAAAGATGCATCTAACAATTCACCATTAAATACTTCTATTCCTTTCTGCTTACACAAATTAGCGGCTTCTTTATTCACCTCTACCCCTTTAACATTCCATCCGTGATTTTTATACCATTTTTAAAAAGAACCATTTCCACAACCAACATCTAAAAGTAACCCTTTTCTTTTACAAGGCACAACTCCAATCAACATATTTTTAGTAATTAACTTAAAAACCCAAATAATAAGCCTACTTATATAATTAAATCTATTATCTTTTCTTATTCTATATCCTCCTGCCCATTCTACAAGCAAATCTCTAATGTTAGTTCGAAAAGTTTTGTTTTCAACATTTTGATAAGCATAGTAACTTTCTTGTGGGTAATATTTGTATAATTCTTCCTTCACAGGCCTGGGATTCACATAGACTAATCCGCAATTTTTGCAACGAACCAGATTAAATGATTCTGAATACCTCTCTGTGCATTCTGCAACTTGATATAATAATTCCGTACTATCAAGTCTACAAAGATCACAATTTACATACTCAAAAGCACACACTTTCAAGCTCCTAAATCACGAATAGCTTTATAAATACCTTCAGCCATATGTTTTTCTGTAAATTTATTTTCTATAGTTTTTCTGGCATTTTCGCCCAGCCTGAATATTTCATCAGGATTATGCAAAAGAAACTCTATCTTATTTCTCATGTCATCAACATCATTAAGCCTCACAAAAAGAGCATCTTCCAGATCATTTATATAATCAACTGTTGAAGGCACTTTAGTTACAATTACAGCTTTTCCCATCGCCATTGATTGTAATAGTGTCATCTGACCATGAGCATATGGAAGACTAACGAGGGGCAGAACTACGAATTTTGATTTTGCAATCAATTCTTTTAGTGTATTGATCGGCACATAGGGTTGAAGATAAACATTCTTTGGTAATTCAATATTTAAGTCCTCAGGACCGACTATTTTTAAAGCAGTTTTAGTCTTTATTTGGGAATAAGCATTGATTAATGTTAACCAATTCCGAAATTTATAACCGATTGATAAGATGTAATCTTCTTGCTTAACATTTAACGGCTTGAAAAATTCAGTATCAACCCCGAATGGAACAAAAAAGGCCTTTTTTGATAAAAAGGGGAAATACCTATCATAGTGTTTTTTCTGTGAACTCACATGATAAACAAGTCCCGCAACTGACTTCATTGAAAATTGAAACATTGAAAGTTCAGGCTGCCTTGAACGGCCTCCGTTTAAGCAGCCCACATCAATGATAAGATGAGGGGTATTTTTGATGCCAAATAGCGAACGAATAAAAGCTAAAAAAATAGCACTCTGAACTCCATGTGAGATGATAAGGTCATATTTCCTAAGCTTTAGAGATGCCTTTAAAGTTTGAACAACATAAAACCGAAGCAGGTTTTTTTCGATTGGATGAATAACAGGAAGCTTGGAATAATCGATAACATCAACCTTAGTTTCTTTTTCTGGCCAGTATTTAAAAAACCAGTATTTTTTATTCCTTTCTAATATATTTGGTGACTGTAAAACATGAAGATTATCGTCTAAAGTCTTATGAACATCCCAATTGACAAGTATTAAAATATTCTTCATGTGTCAGAAATAACGTCATGATAAACCTTGTTCATCCATTCAACTTTTTTATCCCAGGTGTAATATTCTTCTAATCTCTTCCGCGCAGCAGTTCCCATAGACGCTCTTCTACTTTCAGACTCATACAGGACTTCAAGAGCTTCTGCGATATCATTTATTATTTTTTGCACATCAGATATCACTATCTTAATGCCACATTCTTCTGTCACAAATTCCGTATATCCGCCAAAATCCAGATATATAACAGGTTTGCTATAGGACATAGCTTCAAGCAGTGCCATGCCGGTCGGAAAAAGAATGACATCACAACTGTTCATATAAGAATAAATCTTTTCTCTATTCATCCACTCAAATATTTTTACTGTATGACTCTGCGGATGCCCCTTTGTAATACCTTGGAGGCTATTTGTCATTTTTCCGCCACCTATCATTGTCAATTGGACGTTGGAATGCTTTTCTGCAAATTTCAGGAAACCCTTTAAAGCAATATCGGGATACTTTAAATAAACAAATCTACCAACATAAAGCACCTTAAAAATTTTTTTATCAGATTGAATTGCTGTAAAAGAAATTGTATTTTGTAAGGATGTTCCTATTGCTGGATGAATAAGAGCTTTTTGTCTGAATTCGGGTCTAATTTTCAAATAAATATATTGATATGTTGTTATAATTCTTGCTGCTCTACCATAAATAGCTCGCATGAGAGGACTATATTTCCGTCCTGCATTTTTAATAAAAGCCTCTAAATTTTCTCTTAAAATAACTTTAATTCCATAATGTTTAGTAAGAACAAAAGGTAGGCGTGCACGTTCTCCTATCGGACCAAATAGAAATGGAATTCCGAGGAACGCCATATAGGTAGGTTGCCAGGTGTTGACATATACCAAATGATGAACTAAATCAAATTTTTCTTTTTTCACTAATTTTCTCGCACGGAAATAAGTGCCAATCTGCCATAGATTGTAATAGATAAAATGCCTTATATCTCCTGTTCTCATAAAATCAAAAATCTTCGGAAGATCATAATATTCAAATCGGAGATTTTTAGTCCTTTCTATTAATTTTGATTTAACGGCATTTTGTGATAAAGACGGTCTTTTTGTAATAACTATAATTTCATGAAATTCACATAGTCGGCTAACCCATTGCCATCCAACTTCCGCTTCCGAAGAAGAAAGGGGTTCACATACATATGCGGAAACAAGAATTTTCATCCTTAAACTTTCTTAATTAAATAAATGGTTTTAGTTTGGATTTTCCTTTGAAGTAACTATAATAAGGGAAAATATACTTTATAAAATCTTTCATAAGGAAAATATAATTTTTTGAAGGATATAATCCATTTTTTAAAACTTTTAGTCTCGCTAAAATCGCAAAATATATTTGTTCTCGTCTGCGTTGGATATTTAGTTTTTCTTTATCTATACGAAAAGCAAGAAGTTCTTCTGGTAAGTTATATCCTTCATGTTTACTTAAAATTCTTAGAGAAAGTTCGTAATCCTGCGCAAGTTCAAATCGTTCATCATAACCCCCCATTTCTTCAAACACCCACCTTCTGATCATAAGGGTACTGTGAATAAACGGATTAAACAAGAAAATGCTTTTCTTTATTTCTTCTGTAGTATGCGGTCTTTTCAGTTTTGCATGGGTTCGCCTTCCAAGTTCATCAATGGGGTAATAATCAGTCCCAAGAATTGCAATGTTTTCATTCTTCTCCATAAATTGAACCTGCTTCTCAATTCTTTCAGGCATTGCAATATCATCAGCATCCATCCTTGCAATGTATTTTCCTTTAGAAATTTGTATCCCTTTGTTAAGTGATTTAGTAAGACCTATATTTTCTGAATTGTTAATTATAGTAATTCTATTATCACCATATTGCTTTAAAATCTCTCCAGTATCATCAGTTGACGCGTCGTTGACAATTATGAATTCAAAATCAGTAAATGTTTGATTTAAAACACTATTTACAGCTTTTCTTACATATTTTGCCCCATTATAAACACTCATTATGATACTGACAGTTGGTATGTCCATTAACTATATTGCTTCGATATTCTTATTAGCGACAAAGACATGCCTATGAAATACCAATGAAATGCATCACCAATAAAAGGTCCCAAATTATGAAATACTGAATTGATAATATAAGATAGTAATGAGCAGAAAAGGCCTATCGACAATATTCTAAAATCTTTATTTTGGGTTGATTTCCTTATATTATTAATTTTTTTCAGCAGATAATAATAAAATAATATTAATAAAATTAAGCCAGGTAATCCCCAATTTGTTAAAACTTTAAGAAACTGGTTGTGTGGAGTTGTTGTATAGACAATTCCGCCACGTTCATAATGACTGACTTTCCATGCATGTACAATAACAGCTTCTTTATATTTATCATGACCAACACCCAAAGGATTATCCATGGCAATGTAAAGTGATGATATCCATAAGGGTATTCGCCCTAAAGCTGAGCCCTCGGCTGTTACTAGTCTTTCACCTCCAGCAAAATTTATTACTATATAAAGTGAAAATAATATTAAAATAAAAAATGCCACCATCTTAAAAGTTATTTTTTTACGTGTGATTAAAATAAAACAGACGAATAATGATAATAGGCATCCGTATATCGACGATCTTTCAACAGTAAGAAGCAAAGCGGATATCATTAATACTACACCTAATAAATATATATTCTTCCTTTTTTTTGCAGTTAAATATTTAGAAAATAATAAAGGGATCGTACTTGTAAGTTGTGACGAATAAATATATGTAAATGCTGCAAGACCATATATGGTGCCAGTTTTAAATGCTTTGTTATAAATATTTAATTGCCAAAATAATCCACCAAAGAAAAATTGTAATATACCAATGAAAGCGGATACAAACATTCCAATTAAGAAAATATTTATCATGATCTTTAATTTATTTAAATCATTAATAAAGTAAAAGATCGTAAATCCAATAAGAACTGGGACAAAAATCCATGCTGCAGTTTTATAAAATGAGTCTAAAGGAAATCTAATAATTAAATAATCGACAATAACTATCCAAATTAAAAATGCAGATACAACGATCATTATATTTTTTATAGATTTTATTCCCTCTATCTTTTTTCTATAGAAGATAGTAATTACGGCCATCAATAAAATAAAAATCAAAATAATTGTCCGTATCGATATTTCAGACTCATGATAAGAGTGCAAAATATCAATTAATGACATTGAATAAATTCCAATGAAGGGCTTAACTATAAATAATATTCCAGGCAAGATGCATAATGAAAGTAACGAGATAGTCGATCCTTTTAGTAGAAGCACACCAACTATAGAGGCAATTATACCCACTAAAATAAACCTAATTAAGGCACGATTGAATAAACAAGTTAAAAAGCGATTATATTCTCTTGAGTTAATTTGTCTCATTTCGCGGCTCTCGCCCATATTTCCCCGAATTGAAATGAATAGTTTTCGATATACAATTTACCACTTCTATCTGTCTTTACCAAAAATATTAAATTTCGAAATCAATTTAGGCATCTTTAATATAAAGCCCATCATTACCTGTTGGTTCATCTATTGCCTTTAATGCAATTAATTTTTTCTTTAAAATATTTTTTACAGTTTCTCTTTGTTCAACAGCGACCTCAAGATTTTCACCACCTGGTGAATTGATGAAATCGGTTATAAGAACTCCGCCTGGCGAGAGTTTACTTATGAAAGCATTAACAATATCTAATGGATTTGGTGTATGTTCTAAAACATCTCGGCATATTATTAAATCATATTTATCCCTCAAGGGAATCCCTTCCCTTCCGGGGCCAATTGTAAGAATTTCATAAGCATATTGATAAGTTATCTTTTTCCATTTAACAAACTCTAATGTAACTGACGGGATATCTGCGACCGTGTAGTGAAAAAATGAAAATTTTTCTATCAAATACTCACTCAGCACTGCCGAACCACAGCCGTATTCTAAAATCCTCGGTTTAACAACATGATTTACTAAGTGAATATACCATCGAAACCCGCCAAATCGTTTCAAATATGGTTGCCTGAATGGATAAACATCGACTTCCTGATAGAATTGCATAAAATCATCTATCTTTATTCTCTCTCTCATGAACCACGCATCCTTGTGTTTCTTCTTATCTAATGCCCTTGTAAGTGCCTCATTATGAGAAATGGTTTGACCTTTAGTTTCTTTATAATATCTTATTGTTTTATCAAAAACTGAATAATCAACCCCAAATAGCTTTTCTTTGGTATATTTATATAAGCGTTCAAAATGGTCTGATATAGTTTTTCTAAAGTAAACTGATTTAATTGAATTTAAAATTTTGGCATCCACTCGCAATGGCCTCAAAAATACTTTTTCAGTAGCCTGTTAGAATTTTAAGACCGTTGAATAAAATTCCAATTCTCTCTTTACTATTTCATCAATACTACAATGTGATATCACAAATTTCCTTGCCCGAGCCCCCATATTTTTTCTCAAAAATTCATCCCCCATCACAACATCTATTGCGTCTCTGATCGATTTACTATCAGTCTTAGAAAGATATCCATTCTCTTTATGCTTAATTATATTTCTTATTCCATCAACATCTGTTCCTATAACAGCCAACCCACAACTCATTGCTTCAAGCAATGCTTTTGGATTTCCTTCATAATAGGACGGTAAAATAAAAACCTCATATTGATTCAGGATTTCAGGTATTTTATTGTTAGGAACCCTGCCGCGGAAATTAACTTTAATCTGGTTTTTTAATGAGTAGTCTTTCAATTCTTCTTTGATCTCTCCATCTCCAATTATATCTAATATATATTTACTGCCTTTAATAGCATTAAAGAGATTTATAAGATTCTTTTGTCTTGTAAGTCTCCCAATAAATATAAAATGATTTTTCTTTTTTTGAGCAGTACTTGACGGCTTAAAAAAATCTACATCAATGTAATTGGATATAATTCTGATCTTTTTAGAACCTTTAAGATGAAATTTATCAATTATATATTTTTTATCATCTTCAGAGGTTAGAATGATTCCGTCAGCTATCTTATATGAGAGCCACTCGGTTAAATAAACATAATTCTTTAATAGAAAAGATGGGCTGCTCTTCAATAGAAATCTGTACCACTCAAAGCCGCATCTTACAATGAGTTTTTTTTTAAATAATAACTTTGCCAGCAAAGGCGCCCATGTCATTGACATCTGATTTGTTTTAAAGATGTCTGCTTTCTTTAATTGTTCTTTCAATATGAAAGGCAAAAAGAAGGATTGAACAAATCTTATTATTTTGCTTGAAGGCTTTTTTACAAAAGTATAGGAAGGTATAATTTCAATGTCCCCGAGTTTATCTCTGTATTGATAATCAGATTCGTCACCATATGTAACAAACGCCACTTTCAGACCATTTTCAATCAGCTTTTTATAAAGAATTATCTCTCTGTCAAGCAACCCTGCATCAGCCCATGTTCTAAGAGAACCGCCATAAGTAAAGAATAATATTAAATTCATAGATTATATTTTTTGCATTGATTGTTTTTTCGTTTTTTTAAAAAATATTAATATTAATATCAAGCTGAGCATAAACGTGGCTATTATCCTATTTAGGATGATCCCATATGCGTGAAATAGATAGACAAATATGACGAATGAAATTAGAGATAGTGTATCAATTATCCTTCCGATATAGAGAATCCTATAGGCCTGATTGGCTTTGTAGTATGTTTCCAAATAGAAGGCTGGAATAAAGATCACAATAATAACCATAAATAATTGAGCATAGTTTGAAGCTCTTAAAAAATCTTTTCCATACAGAATCTCTATTATTGATGGCAATAGAAGACAGAATATAATAATGCCTGGTACTATTAACCAATATATCTTAAGATATTTTTTAAAATAAAAATATGCTTCCTGTATGCTCTTTCCAACTAATCTTGGTTGCAAATAATTTAAAGCTATGCTCCATATATATAGGGAATTCATAAATATTTTTTTCCCTATACTGTAGAACGTTAAAGATTCATATTTGAAAAATGTTCCTACTAAAAATTCATCAATATTTGTTTGAATATTTTTAACAATTGACATATATGAAAGATTTTTAGCATATGGCAGGAAGTCATCACTATAAGATGATCTATATATCAATCGTTTCCTAATATAAATGAATATGGACGTCTCCCCCATTTTTAGTACCAGTTTAAGTGCTAATTTACGCTAACATA
>JACUUX010000129.1 GCA_014859105.1 Nitrospirota bacterium | reverse complement strand
AGCGTCATACAAATTCCCTGAGGGCATTGATGGGGTCATCTCTACTTTTGCCCTTACGCTGGTTGCGGAGTATGATATGGTCATCCAGAATGGGTGCCGTGCTTTAAATCCAGGAAAGCGCTGGGTGGTACTTGACCTGAAAATGCCCACCGGCCGTGTTTCGTGGTTAGCACCATTATTGGTCTTTTTAACCCGACCATTTGGCGTGACCATTGAGATGGCAGAGCGCCACCCGTGGGAATCCATTAATAAGTATCTCAGGAATACCTCCATGACTGAGCTCTATATGGGCTTCGTCTATATAGCCGAAGGTGAGCGGGGGAGAGATGGATGCTGATGAGGGCTTCAACTTAAGACTCATTTGGAATCCATGAGACAAAACCTCAAGTTGAAGGTCTCGCTCTACTGTTAACTAACAGTAAAGGATGCAATCATTCCTGCCTCTGCGTGTTCTGGTATATTCCCGCTTTCGTGTGCCCACTTACTCGGGTGGCATTGTAAGCATTACCAAATGAATGACATAAAGCGCATAATCTCGGAGACTTGTATTCTTCAGGATGACCCTGCAGCTTGCTGCCGTTGCCGTGACATGCCCAGCATGCTTTATTTATTTTTATGATAAAACTGCGGATTATTTTAAGATATAAACTGTCAGCGTTGATTTCCCCTGCACCGAAAAAGAATGATCCCATTACCATTGTGGTCAATCCTGTCTAATGAGTGTAACCATCTGGTATCTCTTCCTCACCGATCAGGCACGGCGCGGTTTCATCGGTTACATTGCAGCATTTCCTGAGGATCACGACTGTCGCAAGTCCGCCAGCAAAACTGGCTATACTTGATCTGCCGCATTTGTGGAACGGGCGTTCCTTAGGAGTGAGGAAGCGGAGTTCGAATTCTTTCTTCAGCAGTCGTTCCATTAGATATGAGTAAAACCGCCCGAAAATATTGATAGGTAGACTGTGGAAAACATAGATTACGCAGCCGTCCTCGTTTATCACCCGAAGAAACTCTGCCACAGTCTTTTTGGGCTCCTTCAACGTTTCCAGCGCCCACGTGGAGGTAACTACATCAAAGGAATTATCCGGATATGGAAGAGCCTGGATATCCTGTACATCGAACCTGACCCTTTTGTCGCTTATTTTCCCTCGTGCTATTTTTAGCATCCCTTTTGAGATGTCTACACCCACAACTTTCGAGGGATTTGAGTTTTTAAGTATGGCCTGAATCGCTTCTCCAGTCCCTGTGCCTGCATCAAGAACAATTGCACCATCTTTGATTTTTTTTTGCAATAATTCCTCAAAATAATTCCATACTCCTTTTCCTACGGTATTTTTCCATAGCAATACATAGGAATCGTATTGATTCGCAATTGAATCATACCTCTCCCGCACATCCTGTGGTCTGGCTTTAAGGAGTCCCAGGAATGCCAGCATTTCAATGCCTGCTTTGCTCTTCATCGTGCTCCACAGCAGTTCATAGCTCTTTTCTCCCCTCACGATATCGAAGATCAGCTCATAGAATTCAGGATAGCGCTTCAGCAGTTCGTATCCTATTTTCGGGAAGGTGTAGAAGACAATTCCGATTTTGCGCGAATGCTCAAATTCTGGATATATCTCCCTGGTTATGCGCTCCTGGTAACTTGCAGTTGTTGTATTACCATGCAGAACATCAATTGCTACTCCAGCCGCGACCTGACCGCTGCGTATCGCATAATAGATCCCCTCGCCAAGGAAAGGATCCACAAGTGCAGCGGCATCTCCAGCCAGCATGGTTCGAGTACTTGTGATTTCTGACCCACCATCAAAGATCGGGATAGTATACCCGAACTTATGCTCGCTCTCTATCTTGTCAGGAAGGTACTGGTCAGACAGGAACATCGAATAGTAAGGTCTTGGATTTTTTATCATTTCTTTCCACCCGCCCACTCCCAGAGAGAGGTGGTCAGCCTTAGGAAAAATCCAGCCGTAGCCGTATGGAACTGAACCGAAATCGAACAGGATTTCTTCAGATAATTTCTCAAAATCCTTCTCCCTGACTTTTACTTCACCCTCCAATAAGACGGCTATCCGTTTTCTGGGTTTCAGCCCCAATGACCGCGCCACAATGCCGTTGACGCCATCAGCCCCGATAAGGAGCTTTGCAGAGTATGTATTCTTTTCAGTCATCACAAGTACGCTGTCCTTCCCCTCTTCCGCATGTATGACTTTTTCCTGCTCATGTATTTCAGCTCCAGAAGCTCTTGCCTTCTCAACGAGGAAGTTATCGAATACATCCCGCATCACCATATGCACAAGCGGTCGATCAGACACTGCGCGGATGTCGCCTGATCCTTTGAACGTAAAGTTGACTTTAGAGATGGTTCTTTCAACAACGCTTTTGAAATCCGGCTCCAGAATATTCTCAATCTTGGCTGTAAGCCCGCCGCCGCATGGTTTGTATCTGGGATGCTTCTGCCTGTCAAGAGCCAGCACACTGACACCTTTTCTACCCAACTCATATGCTGCGGTCGCTCCAGCAGGGCCCAAGCCAACCACTATGACGTCGTATTTCATTTCATCTCTTTTTAAATTTATCAGCTAAGTAATTATATATCGGAACGAATATCACGCCAAACAGCACACCCCAGATAAATGATTCAGCCAGTCCAAGCATAAAACTGGCTGGAGTGAACCAGGCAAACCCGGGCAGAAGGGGAGACCATGCCCTGTTCATCGCATAAGCTGGCAGGAGCATGTAATTGAATTCAGCATCAACGATATTTTTTGGAACAAAGTCCATGTCCTTGGCAGTTAAACCTCCTGCGCATATAGTTTGTCCAATTGCCCTGTTTTTCTCCAGTACCAGTACATTTTTACCTGCTTCGGCTAAAACCCGTGCAGCCCTGAGTCCGGCTGGACCTGCGCTGACGATAATCGTATCATATTTTTCCATGTTGTTATACCGATGCCTGTTTTTAATTATAACTATTATATCAGCAATATAGCTGCCAGCCCGAGGATTGCAACAAATATGAGCATAAAAAATA
>JACUUX010000055.1 GCA_014859105.1 Nitrospirota bacterium | reverse complement strand
CTAACCCCCTTTACTAAGGGGGATTCAGAAGGATTCCCGACAAGCGGGAATGACATACAACCATTGGAACGGAGTTCGCTATGAATTATAAGGAATTGTAGTAAAAAGCATTATGTATGCTAAAGTATACATAACAGGCAAGAAAGCAATTTTAATCTTTTTTATAATTTTTAAAGTTTTCAGGCATTATTCCATATTTCTTAAGAAGATTGTAAAAATCGGCACGATATTTTCCTGCTAATTTAGCCGCTTTACTGACATTACCCTTCGTAAGTTCAAGGACATTTATTAAATAAATTTTTTCGAAATTGTCTTTGGATTCTTTCAGGGGTTTTAGTAGTTCAGAGGATTTTGCTATTAAAATCAGATCCTCTGTAATAAGGTTATGTTTTGTCATTGCAACCGCATATTCGATTATATTTTCAAGCTCACGGACATTTCCAGGCCAGTCATACAACATGAGTTTTTGCATAGCAAGAGGCACCAGACCATTAACCTCTTTTTTCATCTGTTGATTAAAAGTTTTTAAAAAATGCTCTGCTAAAAGAGGGATGTCCTCTTTCCTCTCTCTTAAAGGCGGGATATGTATGGGAATTACATGAATCCTGTAAAAAAGGTCTTCACGGAAACGAGCTTCTTTGACCATATCACTAAGGTTTTTATTGGTAGCAACGATAACTCTCACATCAACCTCGATGGGGTTTTGACCTCCAATATGATACAACTGTCTCTCCTGGAGAAACCGCAAAAGTTTAATTTGCATCGATAGGGGCATATCTCCGATCTCGTCTAAGAAAATGGTTCCTTCGTGTGCCTGAACAAGTAATCCCTTTGAACTCTTAAGGGCACCGGTAAAAGACCCTTTCTCATAACCAAAAAGTTCGCTTTCAAGCAATGTCTCGGGAATAGCAGCACAGTTAATCGGAATAAAAGGTTTTTCTTTCCTGTCACTTGCAAGATGGATCGCCTTTGCAATGAGTTCCTTTCCCGTACCACTCTCTCCATAAATAAAAATGGTGGAATCGGTCTCAGCAACACGGGCGACTTGTTCTAAAACTTTCTGCATTTTTTTACTCTTTGCGACAATATTTTTAAAATCGTATTGCTCTTGTATAAGACCCTTTAGTCTTTTAATCTCATTAGTAAGTCTCTGATTTTCAATAGCGTTTTCAACCTGGAATAAAAGTTCCCGCGGTTCAAAGGGTTTGGTCAGATAATTATACGCTCCTCTTCTCATGGCCTCGACAGCACTTTCGATACTGCCATAGGCTGTAAGGATAATGACAGGCATTTCCGGGTTTATCTTATGGAGTTCTTCCATTAGCGAAATGCCGTCCTGTTGCACTAATTGCAGGTCAACAATGGAAAGTGCAGGAGTTTGCTGCTGGACTGCCCTGACAGCATCCTCTTCTCTTGAAGTTGCTACAACTTCATAATCAGCTGATTCAAGTCGGACCTTCAATAACTCTAAAAGGTTCAGATCGTCATCTACTATTAAGATTTTTTGTTTAGGCATTTTATTTCTTTTCGTCTCCTATCTGAGCTCTTTCTTTTTTTCTTCTATCTCGATATCTATCTGTTTTGTCTCCTCGATTACATTCAGTACTTCTAACCAGATCTTCGCATCTTTCACGCGAGAACTGCGAGGAAAGTCTTTTAAAAGTCTCTTAAATGAATTACGTGCTTTTTTATAGTCTTTAAAGTGAGCGTAGATAAGTCCTATATTATACAGGGCATCATCCCCCGGAGGATTATCTTTATATTTAGACAGAAGATTCTGGTTCTCCGCAAGGGCCTTTTCATAATCTCCCTGGATCATAAGCTTCTCGCCCCGAAGAAGACTTTTAATTACCGGCTGTTTTTCTTCCGGTCTCTCCTCTTCTTTCTCTATTTCTTTTTCTTTTTTTATTCTTTCTAGTAATTTTGACCTGGTCTCTTCAATAGTATTCAGTACCCCTATCCAGATCTTTGCCTCCTCAATTTTAGAGCTCCGCGGATAGTCTTTTATCAGTTCCCAAAAAAACCCGGAAGCCTTTTTATAGTCTTTGCGGGGATTACCATAATGAGCATAAATAAGTCCCATATTAAAAAGGGCATTATCAGACGGAGGTCTATCTGGATATTCAGACAGAAGCTTCCGGTTTTCTTCAATGGCACCTTCGTAATCACCCCTGGCCAGAAGCCTGTCACTGCGAAGAAGATTTTCACGATATCCTGCACCTCCACAGCCGGCAAAAAACAAAACAGCTATTAAGCAGACAAAACAAAGGTAAAAGTGCTTCCATGTCCGGGTTCGCTTTCTACCCAAATTTTACCTCCGTGAGCATTTATTATATGTTTAACGATAGCCAGACCCAATCCTGTCCCTTTTACGATATCCGGACTTTTATTTGATGCCTGTTGAAATTTATTGAATATTGTGTGCAGGTTTTCTTTTGGAATCCCTATACCTGTATCAGAAACAGAGACTTCAACTGCTTTATCAATTGCACGTGCTGATATTTTTATATGACCGCCTTTCGGAGTAAACTTTACCGCATTCCCGAGAAGGTTTCTTAATACCTGCAGAATCCTGTCACTGTCAATTTTAACACGCTGCAAATCATTTTCAATTTCTCTTTCGAGTCGGATGTCTTTAGATTCGGATATCGGTTCTAATGCGATAACAGCTTTATTTATAAGATGAGAGATATCTTCATAGGCATAATTATATGTCATCATGCCTGCCTCCATCTTTGAGAGGTCAAGCAGAGAATTAACAAGGCCGATGAGGCGGTCGGTTTCTTCTCTTATAATGGTTAAAAGTCTTTTCTGTTTTTCTGTGACCTCTCCTCCCACCCCCTCAAGCAAAAGTGTGCTTCCTTCTTTTATTGAGGTTAAAGGAGTGCGTAATTCATGGGACATAAATGACAGAAAATCTGATTTCAGCTTGTCTATTTCTTTTAATTTATTACACATGAAATTAAAATCTTTTGCAAGCTTTCCGATTTCGGGCGGGGACGTGAGGCTTAAATTGCCTGAATAGTTACCTGCAGCTACTTCACTTGTCTTTTTTCTCATGATTTTAAGTGGTCTGGTAATACTCCGTGTAATAAAAATGGAGACTGCGATGCCAAAAATGAGATAGGACACAGTCATTATTAACGCTACCCTGCGCGCATCGGCCCCTGCCTCGCCCAGTTGTTTGATTTTTTCATAAGTTCTATTTTCTGTGTAAGTCTTAATTTCTTTCAATCCGTCCATTGTTTCATTTATTGCCTTCTCTTTTTCCTGCATATACAGGTCCTCAGGATAACTTTGACCATCTCTCAATAACTCTATTTCCTTGCTGAAAACTTCCTCATAATGATCATGCGACTGTCTTATATTTTCGAGTAAATTTTTCATCTGATGAGAATCTGTGAGAGACACGAGTCCGTTGTAGTACTGGTCGAAATCATTTTTAGCCATAATAAAATGCTCATACAGTGTTTTATCTTTCAGAACAAGAAATTTCCTTTCATATCGGACCTGCGATAAAAAAGCATCTACGAGTTTTTTATGGAAGCTTGACATCTTCTCATTAATAGTAAGAATTGAACCTGTGATCTCTTTCAAGTTCTGGAATTTTTCAGCAACGTAGATACTCATGGCAATTGCAAGAATGAATATTAAAAAGTACCCGGCAAATAATCTTGAAAAAATGGAGAATCGCAATCTTAAAAACCCGGGTTATGTAACCTTAGAGTAAGGGTCACCAGAATATATTTCCTTCTGCAGAAATTTATAATTCAGCCGTATGAACCTGCTCTTAAGGATATTTATCTCTCCGTCTTTCTGCCATCTGTCGATGACCCTTGTGACCGTCTCACGTGTCATACCTGTCATGTCTGCCATTTCCTGGTGAGTAAGTTTTATATTCAATGTTATCCCTTCGCTTGTCTTGTCTCCATATTTGTCAGATAGCATAATCAATAATATTTTTATCCGCTGGGAAGCATTCTTTAGATTCAGCAACTGTATCTTCTCCCAGGACTCACGGAGCCGGGAGCACAATATAAGAAGCAGGTTATGGAGTAATTTACTGTGTGCGTTTATTGACGAATAAAAATCTTTTTTAGATATAATGGCTATGGTAGAATTTTCTGTTGCAATTACTGTAGCCGGGGATGTCCTGCCGTCAATCAAGGACATTTCACCAAAAAATTCATCGGATTGATGAATAGACAGAAAGATCTCTTTTCCATCCTCTGTTGTCTGAATAACCTTAACTTTTCCTTCCAGAATTATATACATGTATTCCGCCGTATCTTCCTCATACAGGATTATTTCGTTCCTGTCAAATCGCTTTATGACTATTCTGTCGCTTATCTGGCGCAATTCTTCATCTGTCAGAGAATGAAAAAGTTCTATTTTTTTGAAATGGTCAGTTGCAAACTTTTCCATGATTTATAGTCTCCTCGTATAACCGAACCTCAGAGTCAACTTAACTATATGATTGTAATAAACTATTATATTATCAACAGACAATCTCTTCTGCCGCTAAGCCATAATTTCCGGTAAAACTTCTTCAAATGCCCTGACAACCTCGGGGTCATATATTGATCCCGAATTTGCCTTTATCTCTGATAGGGCATTTTCCCACGTCAGAGTTTCCCTGTACGGCCTTTCCGAAATCATTGCATTAAATGAATCCGCCACGGACAGAATCCTTGAAATAAGCGGGATTTCATGTCCTTTTAAACCCTGCGGATACCCTGAACCATCATATCTTTCATGATGACTCAGGATTGCCCTTTTTATGTCCTCTGAAAATTCGAAAATACTCAATAATTCGATGGTTGTACTTGGATGAGTTCTTATAGCCCGGATCTCAGCTGGCAGAAGTGATTTTTTTTGGAGAATTTTTTCGTCAAAAAGAGCAAGGCCAAGATCGTGCAATACCGATACATATAGAGCTTTTGCCTTGTCCTCCTCTGAAGCGCCGATTTTTTCTATAATTCTCAAAACCAGATCCGGGAGAAAACTTCTTTTCTTTTGATACCTTTTCACCGCCTTTACAAGGATATCAAATGTATTGAGGATTTGATTCATTTCACTGTCTTTGTATTTACCTGCATATAATTTATCGAGAAAATGTGATATACGATCGCTTATAACAGTTGATATATATAGATCCCTCCTCGTAAAGGGATCTCCGGTTTTTTTATTATTCAAATTTAGAACTCCTATTACCTTCTCCTTTAGTTTTATAGGGACAGAAAGTAATGATTTTGTATTGTATCGAGGAATACTTTTTCTCTTAAATCGGGTGTCACTTTCTATATCCTCTATTAAAAGCGGTCTGCCCTCTGATGCTACCCAACCAGCGATCTGATCACCAAATTGAATCCTTGTAAGTTTAACTATTTCATCACTCAGCCCTTTAAAACCTTTTATCGTGAGTTCTGAAGTAACATCATCACTGAGCATTATTGAGCATATATTCAGTTCCAATAGTTCCGATATAAATTCTACAAACATGTCCATGCTCTGGTTGACAACTGCTTCTATTTTATCCTTTGTGCTCTTCGGGATATAGAGAAAAACGAAAAAATTATTATCGCTGCTTTCAATCTCAAATCCCCATCTGTGAGCCTCTATAACCTTTCTGGCAAGGTATAATCGCATCACATTATCGGGCAGGTCTGAACGGAAGATATATTTCGAACTGTATAGAACCGAAAAGACTGTTTCCGGCATCTTACGGAAAAAATTTAATTCCACCTTTATAAAATCATTTTCCTTAACTGTAATTCCTATTCTGTCATTCTTCCGGAGATAATTCATTAATCCTTCTATCAGATTAATAAACAACTGGATAATCTTTATCTTGTCTCCAACAATATTATATGTACCTTCGTTTATATCCATTTTGATTTTAATGTTTTTCTCCGCAAGTAAATCATTAAAACTTTTAGATTCTGATAATTCGTTTAATAGATCTTTAAGATTTAGCAGGGAGGTTCTGGTTAATCTGGATTCATCTTCAAGCCTTAGAAAATCGAGTAAATCTTCGACGATAGAAATCAACTGTTCTGTTTCTTTAGAGATAATGTCATAAAACTCTTTTTTCTTCCCCTTACTCAATTTTTCTGACTGTTGTAAATAATATACAGCACCTTTAACAGAATTAAGGGGTGAACGGAGTTCATGTGAGATTCGCGTGATAAATTCAGTCTTACTTATGTCATTCTCTATAAGTTTCCTGTTAATGTTCTCGAGTTCAAGGGCTTTCGTCCTCAATTGATCCATGAGAAATAGATTTTCAATAGCTATTGCTGACCAGGCAGCAATAGTCATTAAAATGTCCATTTCATCTTTTGTAAAAGGTGTGCCGTCCTTTTTATCATTAATATTTATAACGCCGAGGACTTTTTCTCTGCTTATAATGGGGCAAGAAATAAAGGCCTTTGTCTTGTAATGGTCCCATTTTTTCTGGCTGAACCTTTCGTCTCTGTCAATATCTTCAACAAGAACAGGAGACCTGTTCCTGGCAACCATGCCTGCAATTCCTTCACCCATTCTAACTTTGTAAGTGTCGATAAACTGTTTACTGAAACCTCTTGCTTCAAGTATATATAATTCACCTTTTTCGTTTATCAACATGAAGGAGCCTTTTTCAGCGTTTGTGTAATTTGTTGCCCTTTCAAGTAAAAGATTTGCCAGGTCATTAATATTGCTCTTTTCAGTTATAAGACTGGAAATCTCCTGAACAATCGAAAATTTCTCTTCTAAGGACAGTAAACCTTCCATTCAGGGTATCCTCCTCAGGACAGGGATAAGAATTTCTGCTGAAAAAATATATTACAAAATTGCTTAAAGACCGTCTTTTCATTTATTTTTCCTGTCTTTCATCAATCTTTCATATTTCTCCGTACCAACGCACTCTTTAGCTGCAGGGCACCATTCAAGACATGTTGGCTTCATTTCACGTGTTATTTTCCTGCCACATCCTTTACATATAATCTCCACCTCATCAGACCATATTTCCGAAACGGTATCACACCAGAAACATTTTAATTCTTTCGGATAAGGAGTTTTTATTTCCCTGCTTCCGGGACAACCCTCTTTTAACATAGTTTATTATATATTAAATTAAACAATATTAACTTTTTCAAACCTAATTTGAGCGATTCTTTTGACAAATCAAAGACAGCCGGGACGGCTGTCCTGCCTGAAAGGTAAGCCTTCGAACCCGTAGGACAGGCGTCTCGCCTGTCTCAGCGGCATTATGAGATAATAAATCGCTCAATTTAGGTAATAATCTCATCGAGTTAAATAAATTTTCGAGCAATATCTGCATTATTTGGGTTTAAATATATTGTTTTATAGCATAACACTTTTTGAAAATAAATCAATTTTAATCTTATTCTTTTTCAAATATAATTTTTAAATATGTTTGGACAGTACAAGATATTCTTCATAATATTCCTTTGTTCTTTTTCAAGCCTTGCTTATGAAATAGCTCTGACGAGAATATTTTCAATCTCCCTCTGGTATCACTTTGCTTTCATGATAATAAGCATCGCGATGCTTGGTATCGGCGCAAGCGGTACAGTACTTTCTCTGTATCCCGGGTTAAAAAACCCGTCTAATACCGGCATCTATACCCTGTGCGTTGGTGCCGGAATATTTCTGAGTTATCTTATCACGAACCAGATCCCGTTTGACCCTGTCAAACTGTCATGGTCGAAGATACAAATTCTTTTCATAGGAATTTATTACATCATGCTTTCAATACCCTTTTTCTTTACGGGTTTAATCGTGGCTACAGCATTTGCTTCATTTAAGGATAAACCCGCTATGATCTACGGGGCAGATCTGATCGGTGCAGGCATGGGTTCAATGGGTTTTCTTTATCTTATGACTCTGGCTGCACCTGAAAACGCAGTTTTAATTTTTTCTTCAACAGCTTTATTGGCAACTCTTATCAGCGGCGGGAAAAAACTGAAAACAATTTCTGTTTTTTTCCTGTTATTGAATCTCGCCTTTTTTATAATCAATCCCTCATTTATTAACCTTAATATTTCACCCTATAAAGGACTTAATACTGCCCTTAAATATCCGGGAGCAGAACATCTTGAGACATATTACAGCCCTTACTCAAGAATTGACACATTTAAGAGCCCTCATGTTCGCTTTGCACCTGGCCTGAGCCTGAGTTATCTGGACCCGCTCCCTGAACAGGTGGGATTTTCAGTAGATGGAGGCGAAATAAATGCAATAACATATTCCGGTGAACAAACCTCCCTGAAATTTCTCAAATACCTTCCGTCTGCACTTCCTTATGAGATAGGTAATCCACCGGAATTCCAGCACACCCCTCTTTGGAAAAGGGATAATCCCCCTGAGTCCTCCTTTTCTGAAGATGGATTAGAGGAAAATTCTAAAGAGGAGATAGGGGGATTTTCGATGAGAAAAGGTGATGTCCTCATAGTCGACCCCAAGGGTGGCCTGCAGATTCTTGTAGCACAATTTTATAATTTTTCAAATATATACAGGATTGAAAGCAACCCGCTATTAATAAAAGTCATTAACAAAGATTTTAGCGAATTTTCAGGCGGTATTTATTCCGCAAACACAATGGCGGGTATCGGGAGGGCATGGCTGAAAAATATCGGGGAAGAATTCGATATTATTGATATACCCCTGACCGGAGCTTCTCCTTCGGGCACATTTGGTATATCAGAAGATTACAGGTTTACAGTTGAGGCATTCAAGGAATATATAAACCATCTTAAGAATGACGGTATTTTAAGCATAAATCTGTTTATACTGCCCCCGCCGAGAACCGAATTGAGAATCCTGAATACTGCTGTTACGGCAATGGAAGAGCTCGGCATAAAAGATGCCGAAAAACACGTTGCAGCAATACGCAGCTGGGGAACTGTATGTATTCTCATAAAAAAATCCGTCTTTAGTTCGGATGAAATAGAAATCATAAAAAAATTTTCAGAAAATCTCTGGTTCGACCTCGTATATTACCCCGGCATTGGCGAAGATGAAACTAATATATATGTGAAAATGCCCTCAAATGATTATTTCCACTCATTCACAAATATCCTTTATCATGATAAACGGATGGAATTTATAGATTCATATATATTTGATATCAGGCCTGTCCGTGACGATAAGCCGTTCTTTAATTATTACCTCAAACTGAAGAACATCAGAGAAATTTATTCAATAATGGGTCGGAAATGGCAGTTTTTTATTGAAGAAGGGTATATCCTGCCGGTTGCCTTTATACAGGTATTTTTTCTAAGCCTGATTCTGATATTTCTCCCTGCCTTTTCACGAAATAAAACAATTAATACCCCCTTTAGCAAAGGGGAGACTGTCGGATTTGGCAGGAGAAAATGGCTATTCCTACCTTACTTTGCCTTCCTCGGCACAGGATTTATGTTTGTTGAGGTATCTATGGTCCATAAAATGATAATGCCTCTCGAGAATCCTTCATATGCTTTAGCAACTGTACTCACGTCGGTTCTGATAAGTTCAGGAACAGGAAGTTTTTTAAGTTATAAATTTCAATATTTAAGAAGTCATTTTACACCTCTTTTAATCTCATTTTTCGTCATTATATACAGCATATTTCTGTCCGGTGTCTCTGACATGATTTCTCAACATTCAATTTTTGTCAGAATTTTTTTGGTGTGTTTAATACTGTCACCTCCCGGTTTACTTATGGGCATTCCATTCCCTCTGGGAATAAAAATACTGAGCGAGAAAAATGAGTTGTTAATTCCATGGGCATGGGCTATTAATGGCTGTTTCTCTGTACTTGCCCCTATTTTAACAATTATGATTGCTATGGCCTTCGGATTTAAAACAGTCTTCTGGCTGGGCGCATTTTCCTATCTGATGGCATTTATATTTTTGAGGAATTCTTATAAAAATTATGGGTAAGATAGGCTAATCGGCGGGACATTCCTGAACACGAATTCCTGTTCTTTATATTTTGCCACCAGATTTTTTATCCCTATTTTCAATGGCTTACCATCCGGTTTGTGTACAAATGCCTTTCGGATAACTTATTTTTCAGGAACCTGCCTGTATATGAATCGGGATTCATACTGACTTCTTCGGGAGTGCCTTCTGCCACAACAAGACCCCCGCCTTCTCCGCCCTCCGGGCCAAGGTCAATGATATAGTCAGCAGATTTGACAACATCAAGGTTATGCTCTATGAGGATAACAGTATTACCGGAATCGACAAGGCTGTTTATCACATCCAGCAGTTTCTGAATGTCAGCAAAGTGGAGTCCCGTTGTTGGCTCATCGAGTATATAGAGTGTATTGGTTTTTGATTTTCTCCCGAGTTCTTTTGAAAGTTTTACCCGCTGTGCCTCACCGCCTGAAAGGTTTGAGGCAGGCTGCCCGAGTTGCAAATACCCAAGGCCTGTAGCTTCGAGCACTTCAAGTTTTTCTCTTACCGGGGGAATCGGCAGGAAAAATTGAAGTGCCTCGGTTACTGTCATTTCAAGCACTTCTGCAATATTTTTTCTCTTATACCGGATATCAAGGGTTTCTTTGTTATACCTTTTCGCTTTACAGGTATTACACGGGATGTACACATTGGGAAGGAAATGCATTTCTACCTTGATCATGCCTTCTCCCCTGCACGATTCACATCTTCCGCCGGAAAGGTTAAAGCTAAACCTCGATGGTGCATACCCTCTTATTCTGGATTCCGGAACCTGTGCAAAAAGGGCCCTTATAAATGAAAATACACCTGTATATGTTGCTGGATTAGACCTGGGTGTTTTTCCAAGTGGTGACTGGTCTACACTTATAACACGGTCTATCTTTTCCATGCCTCTTATTTCTTTGAATTTTCCCGGCATCGACTTGCTTCCATGTTTTTCTTTACATAGTGCTTTGTAAAGTATCTCCATTACAAGTGTACTTTTACCTGAACCTGAAACCCCTGTTACACATATGAAGATTCCGAGGGGGATTTTGACATTTATATTTTTAAGATTAAATTCCTGTGCACCTATAATATGTATAAAGTCTTTTTGCTTTCTTCTCAGGTCAGGGATATCTATTTTCATCAGACCACTTAGATATTTTCCCGTTAAAGAGTATTCATTTTTTTCTATATCATCAGGTCTTCCCGATGCCACCACCCATCCGCCTTTTAATCCAGCACCCGGACCCATGTCAACCACATAATCAGCCCACCTTATTGTCTCCTCATCATGCTCGACAACGACGACGGTGTTACCGGCATCCCGGATTGAAGAGAGGCTTTCGAGGAGTTTTATGCAATCTCCTGGATGCATACCAATGCTCGGTTCGTCAAGTATGTAGAGAACACCTGTGAGGGATGAACCGAGTTGAGTTGCAAGCCTTATCCTCTGTGCTTCTCCACCTGAGATAGTAAGTGATGATCTGTCAAGCGTAAGATACCCGATTCCTACCTTTTTCAGGAAATAAAGTCTGTCCTTTACTTCTTTCAATACACGTGATGCGATTGTCTGTTCCTTCTCGGTGAGCTTGAGGTTACTAATGAAATGCAGGGCATCCTCCACTGACATCTTTGAGAATTCGCTTATATTTCTGTCCTGTATCTTTATACTGAGTGCTTCTTTACGCAATCTCATACCGCCGCATAACCTGCAGTATTTGTACTCCTGAATTTCGGATGAATCTTCATCAAGATTCTCAAAGCCGAGTCCATTACACCTTGGACAGGCTCCCTGTTTACTGTTAAATGAAAAAAACATAGGGTTTATTTCGGGGTAACTGATTCCACATTTCGTACAGACAGTGGTTTTAGAAAAAATTATGTCTTTATTCCTTTCCAGTAGATTTATTACGACAATATCTGAGTAGCTGAGTGCAGTCTCTATCGCGTCTTTTGTCTGACGCTCAATGCCCGGTTTTATAATAAGCCTGTCGACAACAATCTCTATTGTATGTCTTTTGTATTTGTTAAGGGTAATATCCTGTGTAAGATCCATTATCGCACTGTCTATTCTTGCCCTTATAAATCCCTCCCTGCGCATTTCCTGAAGCTCTTTTTTGTATTCGCCTTTTCTGTCTCTGACTATTGGTGCAAGAATCTGAATTCTGCTTCCCTGAGGAAGAGACATGACCGAATTGATAATGTCCGTGGAATCCTGTTTAGAAACAGGTAAACCACAGTTATAACAATTCTGCCTGCCTATTCTTGTGTAAAGCACACGGATGTAATCATATATCTCCGTGATTGTGCCAACTGTAGAGCGTGGACTTTTATGAACTGTTTTCTGATCTATTGCAATTGAAGGTGAGAGCCCTTCGATGTAATCTATGTCGGGTTTCTGTAACTGTTCTATGAACTGCCTGGCATATGCGGAGAGGCTTTCAACATAGCGCCTCTGGCCTTCTGCATATATAGTATCTATTGCGAGTGATGATTTTCCCGAGCCCGATGGACCCGTTATGACAGTTATTGCCTCTCTCGGGATAGAGAGGTCAATATTTTTGAGATTATGTTCCCTTGCGCCCTTTATTATTAAGAATTCCTGCATGGAGTAATCTATTCAGTATAACATAGAAAACATGCAGGACTTTATACCCCTGACCCGGATTATTCATAGCGAACTCACCTGGAACTGCTGTGGAAACAATTACAATTTTGAAAAAAGATGGTGTAGTATATGTATATGAAAAAATTTTTTATGTTAATAATTCTACTCCTGCTCCCCGCTATTTCCTATGCCCAGCCTGCGATAGTGTTCGATACAGAAAACTATAATTTCGGAAATGTAATAAATAAGGATATTATAGAATATGCATTTGATTTCACGAATGCATGAGATAAAGAACTTACAATTAATAAATTAGTTCCGTCCTGAGGATGCTCAGCGGGAATGGCCAGTTCGGGCCGTCTGAATCCGGGAGAAAAAGGAAAAATTATTGCAAAGATTGATATAAAAGGAAGAAAAGGTTTTATGTCCAAAAACTTGCAGGTTTTCACAAATGACCCCGGGAGGCCTGTGATAACCCTTAATATAAATGCTTTTATACCACAATGAAGTATTCCGTTTTATACAGAACAATTTGTCTGATAATAACTGTCTGTTTAATGCTGCTTATTAATATTATTTCCTTAATAGCAGCTGACCCCTATGCATTAAAACGTAAAGCCATGATAGAAAATGATATCAAGGGCAGGGGAATAAAAGATAAAAGGGTGCTTGATACAATGGCAAAGCTCCCGAGGCATCTGTTCGTGGATGAGCATTTAAGGGACAGGGCATATGCTGATCATCCACTCCCTATCGGAGAAGGACAGACAATATCCCAGCCATATGTGGTAGCACTCATGACAGAGGCACTTAAATTAAAGCCGTCCGACAGGGTCCTTGAGATAGGCACTGGATCAGGATACCAGGCAGCAGTTCTTGCAGAGATAGTGAAAGAAGTATACACAATTGAAATAAGGAAATCACTTGCTGATAAGGCAGATATAAGGCTTAGAGAACTTGGTTATACCAATGTAAAAGTAAAGCACGCCGATGGGTATTACGGATGGAAAGAATACTCCCCTTTTGATGCAATAATGATAACAGCTGCCGCAAATCATATCCCTCCACCTTTGATTAAACAACTTAAAGAAGGCGGAAGGCTGATTTTACCTCTTGGAAGTACAGTCTATTATCAGACACTTACACTTGTGGCAAAGAAAAAAGACGGCAGCCTCCATGTTGAGCAGATGGGGCCTGTGGCCTTTGTGCCCATGATAGGTGATGCAGAGAGGAAAAGATAAAGGCCTTGAAAAAAGTGCCAAGAAGTTTCAGAATGATAAGAAATAGTCATAAATAAAAAAATTAAAAAGTCCTGAAATATGAAAGTTACCTGTCCTATCTGTAAAAATACTACTACATGGGAGGAGAATCCCTACAGGCCATTTTGTTCCGAAATATGTAAACTCTTAGACCTCGGCAAATGGTTTTCTGAGGAGTACAAAATAGAGGGCAAAGAAAAAATCGCTAAGATCGAAGAACCGAGAGCTAACAGCAAAGAGCAGGGTGCGAATGGCTAAGGCTCGCTTTTGCTCTGTGCTCTTAGCCGAAGAAGGGAGGTTATCATGATTAAAATAGCAGTTGCTGGTGCAGCAGGCAGAATGGGGAGCAGGATAACAGCTCTTTCAAAAGAATATAAAGAATTACAATTGGCAGGTGCATTTGAGAAAAAGGGACATAAAGACACAGGCAAAGATGCTGGGTTAATAGTTGGTATCGGAGATACAGGCATTCCTCTCGTTGATAGTCTTGAATCAATTATCGATAACGTTGACCTTGTAATTTCATTTACAACTGTTGAAGCGACTTTAGAACACCTTCGAATAGCATCCTCTAAAGGGAAAGCAATTGTCATTGGCACGACGGGTTTCACAAAAGATAACATAAAAGAAGTTGATAAACTGACAGAAAATATCCCCTGTGTAATGGCATCTAATATGAGTATGGGTGTGAACTTGCTTCTGAAAGTGCTGCAGGATATAGCTAAGGTACTCGGCGATGCATATGATGTGGAGATTATCGAGGCGCACCACAGGATGAAAAAGGATGCACCGAGCGGGACAGCGTTAAAGATGGCTCAGGTTATTGCAGGGGCCTTAAACAGGAATCTCGATGAGATAGCTGTGTATGCGAGAAAAGGGATAATAGGCGAGAGGACACCGAAAGAGATAGGCATACAGACTATACGGGCTGGTGATATTGTAGGAGAACATACGGTTATATTCGGCGGTCTGGGTGAACGTATTGAGGTAGTGCACAAAGTATCAAGCAGGGATACATTCGCAAGGGGAGCCCTGAGAGCAGCAATATGGGTTTACGGGAAACCGGCAGGCCTGTATGACATGCAGGATGTGCTGGGATTGAAGTAACTTAATATATTGACCTTATCCTTCCTGACCTCTTGTCGATTATAATTAAGTCGATCATTATGCCTTTTCTGTTTATTATATCTGCTTCAAAAAACCTGGGGTGTTCTCTTATTTTTCCGATCTTTATATCCCCCTGCCTTACGAAAAACTTCTCGAGTATTTCTCTTGCCTCATCAGGCGTCCTTACCATCCTCTTCGCCCCGTACCATCCCCATCTCTGACTCTTCCAGTAATGACCATACACAGGCTTACATTCTATCCTGTCCTGCCCCGTACGCTGGGCATAGGAGGAGTCACTGAATGGAAAAATAATAGAAAGGAATATTATGAACAGCAAAACTTTTTTCATATTATAGGGTGACATTTTCATGTTCCTTTGTGCCGACTCGTCGGCATGAACATTTGGGTTATACAGGGGGGGGCCAGATGCCCCCCTGTTTTTTTACCAGCCTCTCGGGCACGGATATCCTGTTGCACCCTTCATGCCTCTGCCCATCTTTTTGCCGTGTCCTATTTTACCACCTTTCCAGGCAGGAAGTCCTCTCTCCTCTGCTTTTTGCTGAATCTTTGTCCTGATATCCATGATCTCTTTCTGAAGTGTAGCGATTCGTTCACTGTCAGGTTTTTCTTTGGCGTATTCTTTCCTGATTTCAAGTCTTTTTGTTATAAGCTCATCTCTTAATGGCAGGGTCTCTCTCTGGAATTTTTTAACAGTTTCGATATCAGCATTACAAAACTGTTTGAAACCATAACCTTTGCCCGGAAAATACGCATAGACAGCAGAAACAAGAATAAGACTCACGACCATAACCAATCCTGTTACAAATACTTTTTTCACTCTATTCACCTCCTTCATCCTGAATTAATTATAGAGTACTACCTGAATATGAAGGTGCATCGAATGAATTATGAAGATGTCGTGAATTCCGGAATATAAACTGTGAATACCGAACCTTTACCATATTCACTCTGAACCTCGATCCTGCCGCCGTGAGCTTCTGCGAGTTCCTTTGCAATAGTTAGTCCGAGCCCGAGGCCTCCTTCTGACACCTTATAAAATCTTTCAAATATAAATGGCATCTCCTCTTTTCTCATGCCCTGGCCTGTATCTTTAATCTCTATAAAACTCTCCCCGTATTCTATTCCGGCCTTTACCTGTACTCCTCCACCTTTCTCCGTAGCCTTGAGTGCATTGCTCAAAAGATTAATAACGATCTGGCTCAGCCTGTCAGGATCTGCGTGAAAAGTCAGGTTATCTTCACATTCGAGTTCTAACTCAACACCTTTATCACTGTATAAATTTTCAAACCTGTCTTTTATATTAACGAGAAAAGGTTTCATATTAATCGGATGTTTTCTCAATTCAAGGGCACTCGCTTCTGCGATTGAAAGTTCTTCGATGCCTTCAATGATTGTCTTAAGTCTTCCTGCCTCTTCATTTAAAGATAAAAGCCTTTCCCTGTCGACTTTTATCAAGCCGTCTATCATCCCCTCAAGCTCCCCCTGGATTGAAGTAAGCGGGGTTCTGAGTTCATGAGCAATATTAGACATCAATTTTTTTCTGAGTGATTCCTGTATCTCGAGATTATCCGCCATTGCGTTAAATGCCACGGATAATTTACCTATTTCATCATTACCTGAAACAGGTACCCTGCTTTTAATATTTCCTTCGCTTATATCTTTAGCAGCTATGGTAAGTTTCTTTACAGGATCTGTAAGCCTTCTCGAGAAAATAAAACTTAATAAAACAGATAAACCACCCAGCGCAAAAATCGAAATAATCAGAAGTCTATTTGATCTTTTCAGAAAAATCGTTTCTTTCGCGTGACCATCCTGTGAGGATAAAAGTTTTATATCGAGATGCCCGATGTTCTTTCCTCCTAAAAAAAGAGGATAGACTGCGAATCGCTTATTATTCCGGATTCTTTCATCAAATGAAAAATCTGACAGTGCCAGAATCCTCCTTTTCATTAAAGGAGAGAGTGATTCTAATGCTTTGTTAGTATTGATGATTTCCTTATTATCTGTGTCCATTATTTTACATTCATAGCCGAGCAACAAGGCCCATATTATGTTTTCATTAAGTTCCTCCTCTTTCCATCCTGAATATTTTTCATAAGAACCCTCTATACTCGCCATAATCTTATAAATTCTGTCTTCTCTACCTCCTTCGAGGTATTCCTGGAAATCCCTTATTATAAGCTCCCGCAATAAAAAAGCAGAGGCAAGTGAAATCATTGATACGGATATCAGGATGATAAGGAACTTAACCCAGAGGCTTCTTAACATCTATTTTCCCGTTAAATTTATATCCAACACCATAGACAGTATTTATGAATTGAGGATTTCTCGGATCATCCTCAATCTTCTGCCTGATATTCTTTATATGTGCATCAATACTTCTTTCATAACCTTCAAATGTATAGCCGAGTGCATGTTCCACAATCGCACTCCTTGTAAATACCTTTCCTGGTAAACCTGCAAGTACTGAAAAAATCTTGAACTCGGTTGGGGTAAGAGTTACAGGAAATCCTTTTTTCTTTATCTCATAGCTTCTGGTATCTATTGTAAGAATTCCATTATTAAAGCTCATCGGGCCTTCAACAGATATGTCTTTCCTCCGGGCCCTCTTCATTACGGCTTTGACTCTTGCGACCATCTCTCTCGGACTGAATGGCTTTACAATATAATCATCCGCACCTAAAGCAAATCCTGCAACTCTCTCTTCTTCTGAAGATTTTGCAGTGAGCATAATTACCGGGAAATCCCCGATATCCTTTAGTTCCTGACATAATTCCTCTCCACTCATATCAGGAAGCATCAGGTCAAGTATGACAAGAGAAGGAGGTTCCTTTAAAGCAAGATCTAACGCATCTTTAGCATTCTCTGCGGTTTTTACCCTTAAGCCTTCATTCTCAAGGTAAACCCTTACAATCCGGGCTATCTTCCTGTCATCTTCAACAACAAGAATTGAATGGATCATAAATAAATATAACATATCTTTTACAGCTTCTTATTAGTTTCCGCCCGAAAACCTTATTTGAAATATTCTTTCAAAGGTTGTTGATTATAAGCAATACCCTTAGTTCTCAGAATGGCATAATGAAAAGATTAGTTATAGCGTGAAAACTGTTAAAGGCTGTAAATGAGCAAAAGAGTGTTTGACCAAATGCCTGAAAATCCTTTAAAATCGAACATGCCGGAGTGGCGGAATTGGTAGACGCAAGGGACTTAAAATCCCTCAGAGGAAACTCTGTACCGGTTCAAATCCGGTCTCCGGCACTACGGAAAATCACTTTTTCTTACTTGCCTTTTTAAGTGAATATATAATGTAAACGGTTGCTGCAACAATAATTAAACCTTTTCCGAGAAGACCCATAACCCCGAAACTTACGCGTGTAATTGTCTTGCCAAAAACTAAGATGAGGATAATCAGGCCTATCAACAGAGCTATCTTTTGATATTTATTCATTACTCAGCCAGCTTTT
>JACUUX010000010.1 GCA_014859105.1 Nitrospirota bacterium | reverse complement strand
AAGATTCTGGACAAGCCAGAATGACAGAATTGAAAATCTTAAACAACTTTTAAGACCTTTGATGATTTATAGCATAGATGATTCGCTTTTCTTTCTCAAGCCTGTGCGGGGGACAAGATATCTTTTTGAAATCTTTCATTATATTCAGTGCTTCCTGACGGTTGAAGAGTTCTCCGATGGATTCACTCACAAGAGATCCTTTCAGCACATCTATTATCCTTGCCTGTTCTCCGTGCAAAAATTTTGACGTTCCACATGGAACATTTTAAAGAGTGTCAAAATTGAAGTTCCACGTGGAACATATCACATTATACAATTATTCATAACGAACTCTGTTCCAATAGGTGTCATTGACCCGAAAATACCCCCCTCACCCTTGCCCCCCATTATATTAAAAAATCTTTGAGACATTTGATAATTAATAGCATAAATTCATAAAATAACTCAAAAAGCATAAGATAATTTTCATACTCTGTCGAGTAGATTAGCTATAAAGGCATTCCTGCACATAATTATATATATTGATAAAAAGTGTTAAAATATTTGAATGTCCCAAAAGAGACTCTTAATTCAGGGTGCCCGGCAGAACAATCTTAAAAACATAGAACTCAGCCTGCCCCATAACAAAGTAATAGCTGTAACAGGTTTGTCAGGTTCGGGAAAGTCCTCTCTGGTCTTTGATACAATCTTCGCCGAGGGGCAATGGAGGTTTATAGAGTCACTTTCTACATACGCAAGACTTTTTCTCGAAAAACTTGACAGGCCTGAAGTTGACGAAATCCATAATATAAGACCGGCGATAGCGCTTGAGCAGAAGAACCCTATCCGTGGTTCACGGTCAACAGTAGGGACATTAACAGAGATTTACGATTTCTTCAGGCTTTTATATTCAAAGATTGCTACTCCGTACTGCCCGGCTTGCGGGAGAGAAATAAAAATATGGGACGCATCAAGGGTGATTTCCGAACTTAATGAAAAACACGAAGGAGAAAAGGCTATTATTATCTTTGAGTCCAAAGATTCTGAAGATGAATTAAAGAAGAGGGGTTTTTACAGAGCATGGGTTGATGGGGAGATAGTAGATATATCGTCCCCCATCTGTCGTCCCCCGTCTATCGACATCGTCCTCGATAGACTTGTTATAAGGGATGACCCCCGGCTGTCAGACTCGGTTGAGATGGCATGGAAAGAGGGGGAAGGGAAAATGAAGGTTGTCATTATAAATTCAGATCTTAGTCCCCATTTTAAACAATACAGTTTTTCCTCGGAGAATATGTGTGATAAATGCAACATAGAAGTACCAAAGCCATACCCGCTCATTTTCTCTTTTAATCATCCCGTTGGTGCGTGTCCTGAGTGTAAAGGTTTTGGCAATATCCTTAAGTATGACGAGGATATAATAATCCCTGATAAAAGTCTTTCCCTTTTAGAAGGCGCAATAGACCCCTGGAATAAGCCAGCATACAGATGGTGGAAACAGCAACTAATCAAAAACGCAGGGAAAAAGGGTATGGACATTAATAAACCTTACTCTGAATTTACTGAAGAAGAAAAAACCATGTTATTTAAAGGCGGGAATAGCTTTTACGGGATCGACGATTTCTTTGAGGAGATGGAAGGCAGAAGGTACAAGCTTCACATAAGGGTTTTTCTCAGTAGGTACAGAAAACCAGTTATCTGTTCAAAGTGTAAAGGGAAAAGATTAAGACCGGAATCTCTTGCCTACAAGCTTTCAGGTCTGGATATAGCAGAACTTGTCAGCATGCCTGTGACGGAGGTTATAAAATTTTTTGCAAACCTGAATATCACTCCTTATAAGAGGGATATGGCAAAAGAGCTTCTGAGACAGATAAACCTAAAACTGGGATTCCTGAAAAGAGTGGGACTTGATTACCTTACCCTCAGCCGTGATGGACGCACACTTTCAGGTGGTGAATACCAGAGGGTAAATTTATCCAATCAGCTCTCGTCATTCCTGACCGGAACTTTATATGTGCTGGATGAACCCACAGTTGGGCTGCACGCAAGGGATACGGACATAATTTCAGAAATTATGTCTGACCTTTCACAACATGGCAATACCATTATTGTTGTTGAGCATGACAGGAGGATTATAGAATCTGCTGACTGGATTGTTGAGTTGGGTCCGGGCGGCGGGCATCTTGGAGGAAATGTCGTTTTTTCAGGACTAAAGGATGAGTTTTTAACTGCCGGTACACTAACAGCACGCTACATAAGAGGCATCGATAAAATAGAGCCTCCTTCTGGTACGGTAAGAGATATACATATAAAAGCAGGAAATAAGAAATTAAAACTCTATGGCGCCTCAGGTAATAACCTGAAATCCGTTGACCTCGAGATACCTTTACATACATTAACGACACTAACAGGGGTATCAGGTTCTGGGAAAAGCAGCCTGGTCGTAGAAACACTTTACAGGGCACTTGCGAGGGAATTTAAGATTCGATATGACTTTCCTTTACCCTATAATAAGACCGAGGGTATTCAGAACTTAAAGGGCGTTAAGCTTATTTCCCAGACACCGATAGGTCGAAGCCCCCGCTCGAATCCCGTTACCTATTTAAAGATTTTTGATTTAATAAGGAAGCTCTTTTCAGAACAGCCGGAAGCAAAAGCCCATGCTTACACTCCGGGCTTTTTTTCCTTTAATGTGCCCGGTGGCAGGTGCGAGACATGCAAGGGTGCCGGATATCAGAAACTTGAGATGTATTTTTTTGAAGACCTTTATGTTAAATGTGAAGAATGCAATGGAAAGAGATATAAACCCGAGGCATTGCGGGTAACATATCATGGCAAGAATATAGACGAAGTTCTGAGTATAACAGTGGATGAAGCTGTTGAATTTTTCAAAGACGTCCCTAATATAAAAAATAAGTTACTTTTGATGAAGGATATCGGCCTCGGCTATCTAAGGCTGGGTCAACCCGCAACAACACTTTCAGGCGGAGAAGCACAGAGACTCAAAATCTGTGCAGAAATGACCAATATACCTTTATGCTACATGAATTCCCACATTTCCTCTGTAAAAAAGGGATGTGAGAGGGGATTTTTTAAACAAGCTGGCAGCAAGGGTTCTACAAAGGGCTATCTCTACATCCTCGACGAACCTACAACAGGCTTGCACTTCAGAGATATCAAGAAATTACTCGACATCATCAGGAGGTTGGTAGATATGGGTAATACGGTGCTTATTATTGAACACAACCTCGATGTTATTATGTATTCAGATTGGGTAATTGATTTGGGTCCTGAAGGTGGAGACAGAGGTGGCAGAATTATATTCGAGGGCACGCCTGAAAAGCTAATTAAACACAAGGAATCCTACACAGGAAGGTATGTTAAAGAATATCGAAATCATCTTATACATTCTGCTGTTAAATCATAATCTTTGAAGCCTTTTATACTGACATTTGTGATGTTGCCCATTGTTTTTTCGTATCCGGTCACATAAACAAGACCATCGACTTCCGGTGCCTGTGAATATATCCTGCCTGTCCATATACAGCCATATTCATCTACTGGAAGTTCAACGATGCATGGAAAGACTTTGCCTTGTAAAGTTTTGTTATTTAATTTGACAATGTCCTTCTGGGCCTTCATGATAATTTTTTTTCTCTTTTCCTTTGCAGCCGTTGGCACCAGGGGTTTCAATGAAGATGCTTTCGTATCCTCTTCACGGGAGTATTCGAATACACCCAGATGGGCAAACTTAATAGTACGGACAAAGTCCAGCAGTTCCTGAAAATCTTCTTCATTTTCTGTCGGGAACCCGGCGATCAGCGATGTCCTCAGGGCGATTGATGGTATTTTTTCTCTGAGCATTCCTATTTTATCAATCAAAAGGTCTTTTGTATAAAACCTGTTCATAAGCTTAAGAATCCGGTTGTTTACATGTTGTATGGGGATATCCAGGTATTTCACTATCCTTGAATCAGACATGATAATTTTTACCAGTTCAGAAGATATCCTCGATGGGTGGAGATAAAGGAGTCTCAGCCAGAAATCTTTTTTAATTGAAAGGACTTTTTTTAGAAGGACATTTAACGATGGCTTGCCGTATAAATCTGTTCCATAAGCAGTGATATCCTGAGCAATAAGATTAATCTCATAATAGCCTTTATCAAGTGCATTTTTAATCTGAGAGATGATGTTTTCTACAGGGCAACTCTTTAAATGTCCTCTTATCACGGGTATCGCGCAGTACGAACAGGAGTTACTGCATCCTTCAGATATTTTGATATAGGTATATGAGGGCGGAGTGAAGACTATCCTTTTTTGCAATTTACATCTTAATTTTCTTTGAGCCGTAACATGTCGCTTTATCTCTTTTATCAGTTCATCATGTGGCAAAAGGGGTAAGAACAGGTCTATTTCGGGTATAAGTTTCTTAAGCTCTTTCAGATAACGCTGTGCAAGACAGCCATATACAAGTATCTTTGCATGTTGAGGCTTTTCCTCAAGGACTGTAAAAATGGTATCAATCGACTCTTGTTTAGCCTCTTTGATAAAACCACAGGTGTTTATAAAAATAAAAGATGCTTCATTTATATCATCGGTTATGAAATAACTCTCTTTTTGAAGACGCTCGGTTATTTTTTCACTGTCAACAAGATTTTTGGCACATCCAAGGCTTATGAGATAAAATTTCATAATTATTTTTAATGTGAGTCATAATTGTAAAAATGTCAAATTGATGATACAAAAATAGACGGGACATCCTTGCCTCAGTTTTTTTAGCGTTATAGAATATATAATTATCGTATGCTTCCATATATAGCAAAAAGACTTCTTTTAATGATACCCCTCACTTTCGGTATTACCCTGATAACTTTCATTGTAATCCATCTTGCTCCTGGCGGTCCTGTAGAGGTTCAGACAGAGATGTCACTCAAGGTATCGGCACAGGCAAGGGATAACCTTAAAAAACTCTACGGGCTCGATAAGCCGTTGCACATTCAATACATAGACTGGCTTAAGAGGTTTATAAAGCTTGATTTCGGCAAGTCATTTGTTGACGGGAGAAAAGTAATCGATAAGATTATAGAGAGGATCCCTATAACATTAACTATCAATATCCTTGCTTTAATTTTAATCTTTATTGTGGCGATCCCGATCGGAATACTCTCTGCAACAAAACAGTACTCATTATTTGATAAGCTCTCAACAGTATTTGTTTTCATAGGATTCTCGACTCCTGCGTTCTGGCTTGCGCTTCTGCTGATGATACTTTTTGGTGTTTATATGGGAATTCTTCCTATATCAGGTATTCAAAGTATAGATGTTTCTGATATGGGGCCTTTTGAGAGAATAACAGATTGGATCAAGCACCTTATACTTCCGGTCAGCGTTTCTGCGTTCGGAGGTATTGCCGGGTTAAGCCGGTACAGCCGTTCGAGTATGCTCGAGGTAATAAGACAGGATTATATAAGGACAGCAAGGGCAAAGGGGTTACCGGAATCAACGGTTATCTTCAGGCATGCATTCAGAAATGCGCTTATGCCGATCATTACGATAATCGGGCTTTCTGTCCCGGGGCTCATTGGCGGTGGCGTAATATTCGAGACAATCTTTGCCATACCCGGCATGGGACAGCTTTTTTATGCATCAACAATGGCAAGAGATTATCCAACAATAATGGGAATCCTTGTGATAGGTGCTGTGCTTACTTTAATTGGAAATCTGATTGCCGATATATCCTATGCCGTTGTTGATCCAAGGGTAAGGAAACAATGAGGCTCTTAAAGATAATACTCAGGAGATTCTCAAAGAACAAGCTTTCTGTTATAGGCGGAATAACGGTTCTTACACTTATAACCGTATCTTTATTTGCACCGTTTATATCCCCTTATGATCCGACAGAGATAGACGTGTATAATGTGCTTTCGCCACCATGCAAGGCTCATCTGCTCGGAACAGATGAACTGGGAAGAGACCTCCTTTCAAGAATAATATGGGGGAGCAGGGTTTCATTAAAGGTCGGCTTTGTTGCAGTTGGTATCGCCCTGATCATAGGCATAACCATTGGTTCAATAGCTGGTTTTTACGGTGGTAAAATGGATGCTGTCTTGATGAGATTTGTTGATATAATGCTGGCATTCCCTACTTTTTTTCTCATTCTTGCAATCATCGCAATACTCGAACCGAACATTTTCACTATAATGGCTGTAATCGGTATTACGAGCTGGATGGATGTTGCAAGGCTTGTAAGGGCTGAATTCCTTACTTTAAAAGAAAGGGATTTTGTCGATGCAGCAAGGGCAATCGGCGTAAGTAACAGAAGGCTGATATTCAGACATATTCTTCCAAACGCGCTCTCTCCTGTTTTTGTTGCTGCAACATTCGGTGTTGCAGGAGCGATACTTGTTGAATCCGGTCTCTCTTTTCTTGGACTCGGTGTCCAGCCGCCTGACCCGAGCTGGGGAAATATTTTAACCTCGGGAAAGGACAATATTGAGGTCGCATGGTGGCTATCATTATATCCCGGGTTTGCGATATTGATAACGGTTTTAAGCTATAATCTGGTTGGAGAAGGTTTGAGAGATGCACTTGACCCGAGATTGTGGGGAGCGGAGGAGGATTGATATGAGAGCAATAACTTTTACTATTTCCAGACCTTCTTCTCTCGCTCTATTTATTGCCTCAATGCTAGATTTACCCGTTGTAACAATGTCATCAACAATAGTGAAGATTTCGATCAATAAGAATTAACTCTGCCGTACAGCTTACAAGAACAACCTGTATCCCGCATATTAAAACTATTTGCTTGACAAAATATATAATTGCGATAGTATTTTTATATAAATAAAACAGAGATGTGCCAGAAAAGATTCAACAAGGGCGGTGTTTATATGTTCAAAGAATTCAAGGAATTTGCAGTAAAGGGGAACGTCGTAGATATGGCTGTGGGTATAATCATTGGGGCGGCTTTTGGTGGAATCGTAACTTCTTTTGTTGCAGACATTATCATGCCGCCCATAGGGATTGCTCTGGGAAATGTAGATTTTGCCAATCTCCATATAATCCTGAAAGAAGGGAATATTCCACCGCCATATCCCTCACTTGATGAGGCAAAAGCAGCTGGTGCGGTAACATTAAACTACGGAGTATTTATCAATACAATCATCAGTTTCCTGATTGTTGCCTTTTCAGTATTTCTGGTTGTTCGTTATATAAACAAACTCAAAAGAGAGAAGGAGACACCACCTGCAGAACCAATGACCAGGGAATGTCCTTATTGTCTTTCTGTTATTCCCTTAAAGGCTATACGATGTGCACATTGTACTGCCGACCTTAAAGGCATATAAAGTTTGTTACACCATGTTAATGTTATTACCAGAATAAAACTATCATATAGAGGGGTAAACTGATGAAGCAGAGACTATTTTTACCATTATTGATGTTAACTCTTTTTTCAACATGGGCACATGCAGGATTGCTTGATAATATTATAAAAGTGATAAGCCAAACGCCTTCGGAAGGCACTGATGAAGGGACGATTGCCTCAGGGCTGAAGGAAGCTCTCTCTATCGGAACTGAAAATGCCGTGAAAAATGTTTCTCAGGTGGATGGTTTGGGAGGAATCAGGCTAAATGCTGGTTGGCTTTGCCCGATTATCCTGGCTGCACCAACAGTATTTTCAAACGGAGGGGGCGAGTGAACGAGATACTCATCGGCAAGGGAGAGAAGCCTGTCCAATTGCTTGCCAAGTACGGTAACCGCCATGGCTTAGTCGCTGGCGCCACTGGTACAGGCAAGACCATTTCGCTAATCGTGCTGGCTGAAGGCTTCTCGCGATTAGGCGTACCCATTTTCATTGCTGACGTCAAGGGTGATGTTGCTGGCATGGCTATGGCCGGTACCTCGAACGAGAAAATTCGGCAACGCGTCGCTCAGATCGGCATTAAGGACTACGCTCAGGAGGCTAGTCCGGTATTGTTCTGGGATCTGTACGGTAAGGCGGGCCATCCGGTACGTGCCACGGTTAGTGAAATCGGCCCAACCCTGCTTGGCCGGATTCTTGAGCTCAACGACACCCAGACCGGGATACTCGAAGTTGCCTTCAAAATGGCGGACGATCGAGGCCTGCTATTGCTCGACATCGATGATCTGCGCGCCCTGCTTGGGTTCGTCGCCGACAACCGCAAGGAAATCTCGACTCAGTACGGCCTGGTCAGCACACAATCGGTCGCTGCCATTCAGCGAGCCCTGTTGTCGCTGGAGCGGGAAGGCGGCCAAGCATTCTTCGGCGAGCCAGCGCTTGAACTCGGCGACCTAATGCGCACCGACCTCAGTGGTCGCGGCATCGTAAACATCCTCGCTGCCGACCAGCTTATTCTGAAACCGCGTCTGTATTCGAGCTTCTTGCTGTGGCTCCTGTCGGAACTGTTCGAGAATCTTCCCGAAGTGGGCGACCTCGATAAACCCCGGCTCGTGTTCTTCTTCGACGAGGCTCACCTGCTGTTCGAAAACGCGACGCCGGCACTACGCCAGCGGGTAGAGCAGGTGATCCGGATCATCCGCTCCAAGGGCGTGGGTGTATACTTTTGTTCGCAGTTCCCGGATGACGTTCCGAAGGAGATTCTCGGCCAGCTCGGGAACCGCATCCAGCACGCCCTGCGTGCTTACACGCCACGGGACCAGAAGGCAGTGCGCACTGCTGCCGAAACCTTTGTAGCCAACCCCAAGCTTGACGTCGCCGGGGTCATTTCCCAGCTCGGTGTCGGCGAGGCCCTGGTGTCAACTCTCCAGGAAAAGGGTGTCCCCATGCCGGTGGAACGCACCATGATCTGTCCCCCGCGCTGCCGAATGGGAGCGCTCACGCCCGAAGAGCGAATGGTTGTGCGGACGCGTAGCCCGGTAGGCGCCAAGTACGACTCCCCGGTGAACCGCGAGTCGGCCTACGAGATCCTGAGCCGACTGACTGTGCCGGCGGGGATGCCGGTGGCAGAGCCAGACCAAGCCCAGCCGGAGCAACAATCTAAAGGGAGCGGGTCTTTGGGCGACTTGATTTGGGGCACTAAGCGACGCCAGGGCCTGGTCGAAACCATGGCTAAGCAGGCCGCACGCACCGTCGGTAGCCAGATAGGCCGGAAGATCCTGCGCGGTGCGCTGGGCGGCATACTCGGCGGATCACGGCGGTAGTGTCCGGATACCTTACGACGCCTCATAAGCAGACGAAGCTGACGGTTGCCTTCGACGCATCAGCTTATCACCGAGCCATTTTTCAACTTTATATCATTTTTTCTTCTCTATCAAAAAATTTTCTTCTTAGATTCAACAAGTAACCAGCTAAAAGTTTTCAGTATGCGTCTTTGATGAAGAACTGGAAAAAGGTAGTTGAAAATAAGTATCTATAATGTTCCCGTTAAATCATAAAAGATTATATCTACTTTTTCATCTCCTCCATTTTTCTTTACATTCTTATTTTTTTGTTTATAATTAAAGCATATGCTTAAATAAATAGCTTTTTGGCGAGGCCACAGGCAATATCATAGCCAAACATATTGAAGAAAAGTATTTAAAAGGCCTGACGCTTCATAAACTTGCGCGCATGGCCTGCAGGAGCAACTTTAGTTTACAGGAAAGATGACCAAGAAAATACTAATTATAGACGATAATGAGCAGAATCTGAATCTTTTCAGTATAGTGCTGAAGTCTGCTGGTTATGAAACCCTCGAAGCGAATAATGGGGTTGAAGGTATCAGACTTGCCATAGAAGAAAAGCCTCACCTCATTCTTGTGGATATTCAAATGCCTGTTATGGATGGGTTTGAGGCAATACAGGTTTTAAAATCTGAATTGTCTACAAAAGACATACCCTCAATAGCTCTCACAGCATACAGTCTGAAAGAAGGAAGAGACGGGTTTTTTAAGCATGGCTTTATCGATTATATAGAAAAGCCGACCAAACTGCAAAAGTTTATAAGAACTATAGAGGGGCATTTAAACAATAAAGCATAGAGAAAGATCATTGGATGAGAGACTTAGGAGGACAAATGCAAAATGACAAGCCAGCAAAAAAGAGCATTTTAATAATAGAGGATTGCGAGGTAACAACAGAGAGACTATGTCTTCTTTTTAAAGACACCTTCAGGGTACTTCTTGCAGCGACCGCATCTGAAGGGCTGGCTATGCTCTCTGAGGATATTAGTATTGTCATTCTTGATTATATGCTCCCTGACAAGAGCGGTCTTGATATCCTGAAAGAAATAAAAACACGCTATCCTCCAATTTCTGTAATCGTAATTACAGGGTATGGAACTGAAGACGTGTGTCAGAAGGCATTCAGATTAGGGGCTATTGATTACATAAAGAAGCCCTTTGGCACAGCCGAAATCAAGGCAAAGGTTGAGTTTCTAATGGAGATCCACAATAAAGGATTGGAACGCCGTCAACCTGTATTCATCGGAACGCTGACCGAAGGAGTCGAAAACACATTAAAGGGAATACCCTCAGATATTTTAAATGGAATAATAAGAGCTAAAAATTATATTGACAAAAACTACATTTCCAGTATTCATATTTCTGAACTAACAAAAAAAGCCGGTATGAACAGAACCTACTTCTGCCATTATTTTAAACTTATCACCGGTTATACATTTAAGGATTATCTCACTATCAAAAGGTTCAAGATGGCAAGAGAACTTCTTAAAAACAAAAACCTGCGGATCAGTGATGTAGCTGAACATGTAGGCTACACCCAAAAGTATTTTTCTGAAGCCTTCAAAAAATCATTCGGTATCCCGCCTAAAAAATCTGAAGATTAAAAACTGACAAAAGCCGGATTTTTTTTGACGAAATCGGGTGTACACCCGCCCGTCTCATATGGTATGCATATCTTAATAGAATGTTTTAAATAGTGATTGTCTGGGGAGAAGAAGGCTACGGCTGGTTGCCCTATGAATATGTTCTAAAAGGACTTGCCGAAGACTTCTGGTCAATATTGAAGAAGGAATGGGTGGATACAGTGGTGTTTAATGTGTAATTCCTCTATCAGGCATTCGAGTAAGGGGTATTAACAAATCGATTTTTTAAGAAAGGAGCTTGGAATCATGGAAAAGGAAAAAGAGGGAAAAAGGGTTATCGAAAAAGTTGAAAAGGAAAGGGCTGAGTTTAAAAAACTGATAATCGAAAATCCAAACTACTTTGGCACCTTCCCTGAGGTCAAAATCAAGCCGGTTCTACCTATGAAGGCCAACACAAAATATGAAGAACTCAGGTGTATAGGATTTTACCCTGAAAGCGATCTGTTGGAGGCAATAATTGATGTAAAGTTACCGTATGGCTACAAAGGGAGTCTCTGCTCTCCCGGTTCTTTTGAATATGTAAGATTTTTTATAGATTGGAACGGGGATGGAGATTTCACGGATGCTGGAGAAGATGTTGGGATTACCAGTGTGAATGTACATGATATACCTGATGGCGACAAGGTATGCCTTGATAAAACTAAACCTCTTTCTTATGCCCTCACCGTTAAAATCGATTCTAAGAGACGGGTATGTACCAGTCCGAATCTGGTAAAGGTAAGAGCTATCTTATCGTGGGATGTGCCACCGCCCGCAGGGAATCCAAACTATATCCCTGTATGGGGAAATGTAGTAGATAAATGGATACAGATAAAACCGGCTAACTTTTTCTTGAAAGATATTATCAAGGTTGCTGATTTAAAAGAACTAAAGCTTGAACCTGAAATGCTTGACCTTGATATTCCGGTTTCAAAAACTGAAGAACTCCTTCCTGTAGAGCTAAAAGAGATCTATAAAGACGAGGATGTTCCCGAACATCGTTTCAATCTCGCAGAGATACATAAGGTAACAGAAAGCGTCAAGCTGGATCCTAATCTGATGGTCAAATATAAACTTGATCCTATGTTCAGTAAGATTATAGAGAATATTGACGTCATCCTCGCAGAAAAGCCGAACATAAGATACGAAGAACTGCATTGTGTAGGGTTGAACTATGACCTTGATACACTGGTAGCCACACTAAAAGTGAAACTTCCTTATGGATATAGCGGTAATCTATGCACAAAGGGCAGTTATGAGTACGTTGCATTCTGGGCATACATTTGGGATCAGATCGAGCAGATGTGTTATTGGAAGTATCTTGGAACATCAAGCGTGAATGTTCACGATATTCCCAATATCCCTCCGGAAGGGCTGCAATATGCAGTGAATCTTCCTGTTAGCTTATCAAATTTTAAGGATATATGCAGTAAACACAAGGTGCTAAAAATTCGCGGGATACTGTCCTGGCAAATTCCACCTCCTAAAAATGAGCCGAACTACAATCCCGTATGGGGGAATAAAGTTGATGCATTGATTCAGATTAAGCCTGGTACTCCTACTGATGGAAAACAGATACCATTTATAAGTGTAGTGGGCGGAATGGCAGTAGAAAGCATTTCGGGTAATTCATACACTGTATTACCAAGCGTTATCGGAGATGGCTATGCAAACGGCCCCAGTGTTTATGGGGGGTATAGTGCTCTTGAAAGTCCATTCGGCGGCGTCATAGCAATATGCGGACATATTTCCAATCCGCCCAATGATCCTCCGGATGATAATCATAAGCTGGAATACAAAGTACAGTACAGAAAGACGGGTGACCCAGGGTGGAAGGATATAACAAATAAATTCAGGATCTGGATAAGTACATGGGATGGCGTATCATGGAGCATGAGCCATAAAGACCAGACTGCTCTAGCAGGATATTATAAATATGAAGAAGATTTAACCCCGCCTGTACAGCAATTTGTCGAAGGAAACGTTTTAACCCAATGGCATACACCGGTTGCAGAAGGAGACGGTTTATATGAAATCAGGGTATTGTTGCGGAAACTTGGTGCATTGCCATCTCCCGGAGTTCCAGCAGATCACATATCAAGTAACGTTGTGAAGGTTAAGGTCGACAATACCAGACCGGATGCCGAAATATCCTTAGATGCAGGGCCATGTGAATTCACTACACCCGGCGTTAAAATTACAGGAAAATTCAAAGCTACGGATCAGCATTTCTGGTACTACAGCATTTTGGTATTGCCGTATGGTCCATCCACTAACGATAAGTTTAAACATCGGCCGCTTCCGGCATTGGTATATACACATGGGGAAAAACCTGCATACCCGACTCTGCCTGCATCCGGAATAACAAACGGGACATTTGAATTAGATACATCTGGGATGAAACCATGCGGTTACGTTATATATCTCCATGTCTGGGATAGAACCATTGTGAATAACCATATGCAGGGGAATCGAAACAGTGCTTCCGTAGGGTTCTGTTTGCTTGAAAAAAAATAGTATCTCTTTAACATTTGCGGGGGCAGGCATTGCCTGCCGCCTTATTGGATGGATGCGGTTTGACGCAGTTTCCAAACTGAAAGAAAAGAAAGGAGGCGATATACGAATACATCATATAGTTGCGGTTTGGAAATGACAGCAAAGGATAATTATTAAGAAATAAAACATTAAAAAAGGAGTGAAAATATGGCAGAGATAAATGATAAGTTGGGAATGGGATGGTTACCAGACCTCCCCGATTACAGGGATTACTCGCCGGAGCATGAAAAGATTAAGCCCATGCTACAGGAGATAAGGCTGACGGAGCCGGAGAAGGTAAGCCTTCCGCCTTCTGTAGACCTGCGGCAATGGTGCTCAGAGATTGAGGATCAAGGTTCACTGGGCTCATGTACAGCCCAGGCGGGGGCGGGACTGATAGAATATTATGAAAGAAAAGCCTTTGGAACCCATATTGATGCATCCAGACTCTTTCTCTATAAAGTAACCCGAGACCTTTTAGGCTGGACAGGTGATACAGGGGCATTTATACGCTCCACAATGGGGGCAATGGTACTTTTTGGGGTTCCTCCTGAAGGGTACTGGTCCTATGTAATAGCGGATTTCGATAAGGAGCCACCTGCTTTTTGCTATGCCTTTGCTCAGAATTATCAAGCCATAAATTATTACAGGCTTGATCCTCCTGTGACTCCGGCGGCAACCCTGCTCCAGAGGGTCAAGGCATACCTGGCAGCTAAATTACCTTCAATGTTTGGATTTACGGTTTTCAGTTCCATAGGACAGGCAAAAACCACAGGGAAAATTCCATTTCCATGCCCCGGTGAACGAATACTCGGTGGTCATGCCGTTGTAGCCATAGGATATGATGATGCTGTCACTATCAAGAATACCATTTGTGGGAAAGAGACAGCCGGAGCCATTCTGATCAGAAACTCATGGGGTACAGCATGGGGGAATGGCGGCTATGGCTGGCTGCCATATGACTATGTTTTAAGCGGAATGGCCAGAGACTGGTGGACACTCCTTAAGAAAAAATATGTCCCCACAAAACAGTTCGGATTCTAATTGTAGGCACAGAGAGGGAAAACGTCATTGTTCCCTCTCTGTAAAGATTGAAAGGAGGTGTTATCATAAAGATAACGATTTACAGGCTTCATGATATCCTCAAGGTTTATTAAATCCAATACGTTATCAGAGTTCCACGGGCTTGCCCGTATCTACAGAAAGGAGAACATTATGCGAAGAAAAGCGATTCCATTAATAATAGCGGTTATTGCGTTGCTTGCCTTAGCCTCCGGATGTTGCCATCCTCCAGGGATTGCAAGTGTTGGCCTCAGTCTTCATCCACAAGAAAGGGACTGGTGGTGCTGGGCTGCGTCCACTGAAATGATCTCTGAATATTACGGACACAGAATTGCCCAGTGTGATTCAGCAAACTATGTCCATGGCACTCCACCAGACTGCTGCACCGGTTGCACTGGTATTTGCCCATGCTGGGGTTCAGGTTGGGGTGCAACAATCAGTGATATTCAGAATAACTGGACTCACTGGAATTTCGAGTATAAGTATGTCGCGTCGAGTTTGCCTTGGGAAGACGCCGATAAGGATGACGTCAAGGATACCATCTCTCCCACTAAATATTGCAAAAAAAGTCCTATATATGTTGTCTGGTGGTGGACGGGTGGTGGTGGACATGTTGTCGTAGCATACGGTTATGCAGAAGCAGGGGGACAGCGATGGGTTTCCTATATGAACCCCTGGCCACCAGACTGTGAAAGACCTGACCCCCCCGGTAATGTATGCAACCCGGTTGGTGGCGGAGAAGATGTAGTCTCGACTTATGATGCTTTCGTCAACGACGGAGTCCATCAGTGGGGGAACAGTTTTTATGCTTTTAAATATATTGGATCATAAACGTAAATACATCAGGAGGAGGCTATGAATATCACAAATCGATATCATAAAGTTTTCTTTCTTGTTAATGTCTGGGTTTCGATCGTCCTTTTAACGGGAACTGCATATTCTCAGGAGATGATTCAGAAACAAGAGATGGAGTTCGCACAACATTCTCTTACGGAATATGTCAAGAATATTATTAACGAGAGGAACTTTGCAAATTTTGGGTTTAAAAGCCTCGAGGAGGCTAAAATTGCCCGTCTCGGAGACCCGTATCCGGTGATGATTATTGGACTGAATAATCTTAAGGGTTATAAATCAGGTACGGGTGCAAAGGCATTATTAATAGATGCAAGAACCCTCTGGTTTCCTGTAATGGTAAAAGGCGAGACACGCACTAAAATGGAAATTGTTGAAAAAGACGGCAAATGGATTGCAGGAGAATTTGGTGGAGTTAAAGTTGTCAGGAAGATAACCATGGCAAAAAATCAACTTCCGATGCTGTTAGAATCCAAAGAGATAACAGCACTATACAAAACAATGCTTGTAAAAATACCATCTCTATATGCGGAGTTTCTATACGTAGAGAATTCCAAAAGGGAATTCTTAATTCCTGCGATGATTCAACCTCAAAGGTATAAACTTCAGAACGGACAAATATATACTGCTGACGAAGTGCTCTCAAAATTAAAGGAATTTGCGAAGGAAATTGATGAGAAAAAAGTTATGTAGCCCTAAAAACTAGTAATTTCCAAAGCAGAGCAGTTACTTAAACACACGGGTTGCCGATTTTGCGGGGCATAGTTTTTCGCCTCTGGCGACTTCAGCAATCCCCAAAGATATTAGGTGAAATCTTGTTCAGAATATATAAGAGGTGTTTCCTGACTCATTGATTCCTAATACGAAAGGAGAATCTTTTTCAGACTTTATGGATATCTAATTGCAATTTTTGGGTTAGTTAAGATAAGAAAGGTCTTTTATAAAATCATAAACCATATTAGCGATGAGATGCATTCCCTCAGGTGTAAATAAATAGACTGAGGCAAAAATCCAGGAAAGCTAAAACAACATGCCCCAGATTCTTTAAAGTCCCCTTTATATCTTAGTGTATTTATTCTCTTGTCTTAACCGCAAAAAATGCTATAATGTATACATATAAAATTAAATATTTCTATTATATGTAGAAGGTAGATATGCCCTGGGTATGTCCGCTCTGCGGTTTTCAGAACGATGATACATTTCCGAGTTGCCAATGCGGTTTTTTTGCTGATGAAAGTGTTAGAAAGCAGTCTGTCGAAACATCATCAACAGATATGTTCTTAAGGAATGAGCGGGAGGCAGAGGAGCCTTATGGTGATATAGTTGCCCATACAGCACTCCCTAAGCTAAAATATGAAAATATGAAAATGAAAGTCCCTGATGAACCCGCTGAGTCAAAACAGAGTATGTCTTCAGACGAGATTTTCGTTAAGGAAATTGATTCATGGAAGGTTACTTTTTCTGAAAAGGGTAAATGCATATATCTTAGTACCCCTGCACTTCAATCGTTCAAGATGAAGCTCACATTAGATGACTTACAGGAATTGTTGGATGTCGTCTACGAGAAGTCTGGTGTAAACAGAACAACGAGAAAACGTTTGATTTCTGGAAATGAAATTTCTGAATTAGTTGAAATGGTGAAGAAAATTACTGACATAAAAAAATCGAAAATTGAGATTACGTTTTCTGCTAATGAATTACAGGAAATAGCCAATATAATTAATAAGAAATTGCAGGAATGACCTTTATATCGTGGTCTTCAATCGTAAAATTGGCTGCAAGATAAGCTCTTCCTAAGTTAATGTAGGGAATCGTCCACTGTAGGAAATAATACCTGACCTCCCCTCCTACGGAGATAAATTATTATCTTTACAATTTTTATAACAGATGATACATATTAGTAAACCATTAAAAGGAGGAGGGGTATGCGTGTACTGTTTATCTTTTTTAGTCTGATTATCTTATCGCTGAGTAGTCCGATACCTGAGGCGGAAGCTTCTGTGGATTTAGGGATATCCATAGGAGATGAAGGATTAAGAGGGTTTTATCTTGCGGTTGGAGACTACTACAGGGTGCCGCAAAGAGATGTAATAATCATCAGGGAAAGAGGTATGCCCTACGAGGAAATTCCGGTTGTCTTTTTTATTGCCGGCAGATCTCGTGTTGCACCTGAAGTCGTTATAGACTTAAGACTCAGGGGCATGTCTTGGATGGATATAACACTTCATTTCGGCCTGACCCCTGAAATATATTACGTGCCTGTCAGAGTGGGGCCACCTTACGGGAAAGCATACGGCTATTATATGAATAAACCTAAAAAGGAATGGAAAAAGATAAATTTTAAAGATAGTGACATCATAAACCTCGTGAATCTCAAGTTTATATCAGAACACTATAAATATTCATCCCGGGAAGTAATAAAGATGAGAGAGAAGGGTAAAAACTTTGTAGTAATTAATGATGAAATTAAAAAAGGGAGGAAAGAGCACAAAGCGAAAGATAAAAGACAGGATAAAGAAAAAAATAAAGGTAAAAGCAAAGGTAAGGATAAAGATTAATAATCCATAAGAATCTGATAAGAAGATCGGCTGTTTTGATGTTATCCTCTTCAAAGTGGATTGATAGGACAACCATCACACTCTCGAATATCAAGGTCGCCGGGAAACAGCATTTCTGTATCAGCACCCTCTGCTTTTGCTCCATCGAGTATTCTGGAGACCAAAATATGGGGATTACCCTTTTTCCGGGGACTCCCTATAACTCCAAGTATTTTATTTATTGCTTTATTCCTCAGTAAAGATAACTTGTGTAAAGCATTTTAGGGTCACCCACAAGTAGACTAGCAAGTTTATATCAAAAGGAATGACATGAAATAAGCCTGCCGCTTATCTCCCTTAATTCAGGTACGACCCTGTCACATAAGTCATGTTTTTTGGGACACCTGGGGTGGAAGGGACAGCCTGGAGGGATATCTATAGGGCTCGGGACATCGCCTTTAGGAACTTGTCTTTTCTGAGTATCACGTTTAATCCGTGGGGCTGAAGATAGCAATTCAATTGTATATGGATGAAGTGGATTACTGAAAAGCTCGTCTGTCTTTGAATATTCCACAATCTTGCCGAGATACATGACTGCTATTTCGTCACTGAAATATTGAACAACCCTGAGGTCATGGCTTATGAAGAGGAAAGAAATATTTGATTCTCTCTGCAACCCCTGAAGGATATTCAGAATCTGTGCCTGTATTGATACATCAAGTGCTGAAAGGGGTTCGTCAGCTATTATTACCTCCGGTGATACTGCAAGTGCCCTTGCAATACAGATCCTCTGCCTCTGTCCTCCGCTGAATTCATGCGGATAGCGGTTTAGTATATCTGATTGAAGCCCTACACTACTTAACAGGCTTACAACTTTATCTATAAGCTCTGCCTTCTTAACTATCCGGTGTATTTTAAGTGGTTCTGCAACAGTATCCAATACAGTCATTCTCGGGTTAAGTGAAGCAAATGGGTCCTGAAATATTATCTGCACAGATTTCCTGAATCTTCGCAGAGTGTCTTTTTTCAGCTCATTGATATTCTTGCCCTTGAAGAGAATAGTACCTGATGTTATTTGAACTAATCTTAAAATAAGCCTTGCTACTGTTGATTTCCCGGAGCCACTTTCTCCAACCAGTGCGAACACCGCCCCATCATTAAGAGAAAAGGTTACGCCATCCACAGCCTTAAGCCACTCTTGCTTCGCAAAAGACTTTCTCTTTACGGGAAAGTATTTTTTGGCATCCACTACGTCAATAATTCCCACTTTATCTCCTCTGCCCTTATACACTTTACGAACTGACCCGGTATAATCTCCCGTAAAAAAGGCTCTTCCTTCTGGCAGTCAGGTATCATATATCGACACCTGTCAGAAAATTTACATCCCGGTGGTAAACTGTCTGGCTTCGGTACCGAGCCAGGTATAGGTTTTAAAGGAAGTCCTTTTCTTTTTGGCAGAGATTCAAGAAGTCCTATTGTATAAGGATGCTTTGGATGTTCAAGTAGATTGAAAACCCTGGATGTCTCCATGATCCTCCCAGCGTACATGACAGCAGCCATATCAGCATTTTCAGCAATAACACCGATATCATGGGTTATAAGCAAAATAGCCATATTTCTTTGTTCCCTGAGATTACTAAGGAGCTCAAGTATCTGGGCCTGTATTGTGACATCCAGAGCTGTTGTAGGCTCATCCGCAATCAGAAGGGAAGGATTGCAAGCTATAGCTATTGCAATCATTACCCTTTGTCTCATCCCTCCTGACATCTGGTGCGGGTGTTCTTTAATTCTCACCTCGGGGGAAGGGATTTTTACAGCCCTGAGAAGGTCTATTGTTTTAAACATTGATTCCTTCCTTGATAACCCCATATGCGTTTGAAGAACCTCTGCTATTTGATAGCCAACTGTGAGAACGGGATTTAATGATGTCATCGGTTCCTGAAATATCATAGAAATCTCTTTCCCCCGTATTTTTCTTGTTGATTCGCTGTCGAGATTTAACAGATTCCTGCCTCTGAGTATTATTTCACCTTCTGCAAAAGCATTGTGAGGGAGTATTCCCATGATAGATAAGGCTGTAAGGCTTTTCCCGCATCCGCTTTCACCAACAAGGCCAAAAACCTCAGCTTCTTTAATTTCGAAATCAAGATTTGAAACAACATTGAGGGGTTTTTTATTTGTTCTGAAATAGATATTGAGGTCCCTTATCTTAATGAGGGACACAGCGGGTTACTTTTCCTCTTTTTTCAGAAGCCTCAGGTATGCCTCTGCTTCTCTCAGTCCGGGGTTATATTCCAGTGCTTTTTCCCACTCTTCGAAAGCCAGGCCAATCAGCCCTTTCATATAGTAACAAAGTCCGAGGTGAACCCATGCAGGACCATAATAGGGGTTAATCTCTTTCGCCTTTGTAAAATGAACGAGAGCATCTTCTATAAGCCCTATATTTCTTAATGCTATTCCGAGTTTTGTATGAACGTCAGGAAGTCGACGGTGGAGTTTTAATGCCTTTCTGTATTCTTCAATGGCTTCGTTATTCATCGCTAAATCAAGATACAGATTACCGATTTTATAGTGCTCGTTAGCAAGCTTTCCTGCAATGAACGGGTCAATAGAAGCCGGAGTGGGATGAGCTATCTGTGCTGCACGTGAAAAAACTTCTTCAGCCATTTGAAATTCCCCCATGTCATTGTAAGTAATGGCGAGATTGAGTGAGGCTTCTGTGTAGTTTGAATTTAATTTGAGGGCTTTCTTAAAATATTCAGATGCTTCTTTGAGCTCCCCTTTAGAGTGTAAGATTATGCCAAGTTTGTTATGTACATCAGCATATTTGGGATTAATGGCTATGATATCTTTTAATACAGGTTCTGCTTCCGAGTATCTACCTTCCTCGAAAAGTTGCGTTCCAAATTCATAAAGTTCACTTATATTATTATCCACTGCTAAAAAGTATAGGTAGTCAGAGAAAAGTTTGTCAAGGTATGTAAAAAGCTAAGAAGGAAGGAGTGTTTCGAGTTGGAACAGCCCATGATTTTAGAACTCCATCCATCTCAAGCCTGAGGTCAAAGTGAAGTCTTTTTGCGTGATGTTCATGAACTACGAATATCGCCATAAAAGGTTACCTCTTTTCTCCTTTATGTATAGCCACTATCCCCCCTGTCATAACTTTATATGTAACATTTTCCCATCCTGCTGATCTTATTAAATCTACAAGCTCATGGGGCGAGAGAAACTCTTTTATTGTCCTGCCCAGATACCGATAGGCTTCGAGGTCAGAGCCTGCAAGGCGGGAAATGTAAGGGAGAATTTTCATCAAGTAAAAAAAATACAATTTTCCAAAGAGTGGATTTACAGGTTGACTGAATTCGAGACAGATGAAACGTCCATTCGGCCTTGTAACACGGTAAAATTCTTTGAGTGCCTTCAATTTGTCCTGAATATTTCTTAAGCCGAAAGCGACTGTCACAGCGTCAAACTGTTCATTCTGGTAAGGAAGCATTTCAGCATTTGCCTTACCGAAGTTTATTTTATCACTAAAATTAGTCTTTTCGACTTTTTTCTTTCCTATTTCAATAAGCTCACGTGAAAAATCTATAGCATCAATATAAACCTTACCTCTCCAGAATTTGCTGAGTTCGATCGCCATATCTCCTGTACCGGTGCATACATCAAGGATCCTCTGACAATTTATCCTGCCGGCTTCGCGAGCAATTTCTTTTCGCCACCTGAAATCAAGTCCGAGACTTAACATGTGATTGAGCAAATCATAACGGGAGGAGATGCGAGAGAACATCCGTTCGACTTTTTTGGTATCACGCTCTTTATGGTCAACGAGGTTCACAAAGAAATACCTTTTATTGGGCGTTCATACAAAGAAAGATTCCTGACAAGCAGGAATGACAAACAATACATACATTCTAATGTAGTGTCTCATAAATGACTTCACACTTCTGTCATTCCCTCCTCCAAGAGCTTTTATCATCCTCACTTCAGCCCGGCTTTCAAAATGCCTTCCATCAGTTAATTCAATAAATTAATCAGTATAAACCTTCAGTATATTAAATACCGTATCCCGCTGAGCCGGGACCTTTCCCGCTTTTTTTATTAAATCGACCATCTCTTCAACGCTCATTTTGTGCGAGACACCCGCTGCCCGGACAACATTCTCTTCTATCATAATACTGCCGAGATCATTCGCACCGAAAGAAAGACAGACCTGCCCAATGTCTTTACCCTGTGTTACCCAGGAACCCTGGATATTTTCAAAATTGTCGAAAAATAACCGGATTACAGATAGTGTCCTCAGATATTCTAAAGAGGAGACCGGTTTTCCGCCGAGAGATGTATTTCCCGGCTGAAAAGTCCAGGAGATAAAGGACAAGAACCCTCCTGTTTTGTCCTGAAGGTCACGCACTTTTTGAAGATGAGTAATTCGATCTTCAATAGTTTCAACAGTGCCTATCATCATAGTTGCCGTTGTCTTCAATCCTGATTTATGAGCTTCTTCCATTACTTCAAGCCATCTTACTGAGGATATTTTTCGCGGACTTATCTTCTGTCTCACACTGTCAACAAGAATTTCAGCCCCTCCACCCGGAAGAGAATCAAGACCGGCATTAATGAGTTCTTTTAATGCTTCTTTAATACTGATGCCTTCTGATTCTGCAATATGAACAATTTCTGGTGGTGAGAGGCTGTGAATCATTACATCGAATTTCCTTTTTATATTTTTAAACATATTTACATAGAAATCCATTTTCAGATCCGGGTTAATTCCTCCCTGAAGCATTACCTGTGTGGCTGAAAGTTTAACAGCCTCATAAACTTTTTCTTCTATTTCTTCCTGGTTTAACACATAGGCTTCAGGATGTTCCCTTGGTCTATAGAAAGCGCAGAATGAACATTGATTTTTACATATATTTGTATAATTAATATTTCGGTCTATCTGGAAAGTCGCCATATTTTCGGGATGTTTGTTTTTGCAAACAGCATCTGCTGCCTGAGCAAGCTCAAGCAGGTCAGCTTCCCGGAATAGAAAAACAGCCTCTTCAACACTTAATCTCCTCCTATTGATCTTTTCAAGTATTTCCGAGGTATTCATGTGCTTATACCTGAACGGAGATTTATGAATTCAAGTTCTGGAACAGCCCTGAGTTCTCCTGCCTCCATTGCCATCTTGTAAAAGGAAAGTAACCCTTGCTGATAGTCTCCGCTGAAATCAAAACGGAGAGACTTAAAATACGCTTCGAGAAAAGACGAATCAAACGGCTCCCACCTTGCTGCAGATTCAGCGATTTCTGATAGATTTTCAGTGGAATAAAGCATTGATTTTTTGAAAATATCGAACACATATCCACATAAATCACTTTTTATCTCAGCAAATCTGCGATTAACCGCCCAGACCGCATACACCATCTTTTTACCGGTCAATTTCTTCCATTCAATCCCCAAATCATAAAGATAAAAATCTTTCCCATCAACATAGTATTTCAAAGCAATATCGCCAATAAGTAACGCTGCATCAGCATCTGTGAACATCCTGCATAAATCGGGCGGGCGGATTATATATTCTGGTTGAACGTTATATCCTCTGCTGAGAATGAGTTTTAACAGAACCTGTGAGGTAGCAGAAGTACTGGTAAGGGCAATCTTTTTCCCTGTCAATTCTTCAATGGGGAAGCAGCTCAACAGGAGAATGCTCTTTACTTCTCCGTCTGAACTTACAGTGAAATCAGGAAAAAGCACAAGAGAATCCTGGTGACGTGCATACTCTATTGAAGAGATGGGAGAAATATCAAGTAATCCATTTATTAAAAGATTGTTCAGTTCTGTAGGGTTCCCCTTTATAAGCTCAATATCGAGCAGAGCATAGCTTTTTACAAGCCCGTAATAAAGAGGGAGACAGTTTAAGAATTCTATATGTCCGACTTTAGGTCTCAATCAAAACACCCTTCTTTTCCTGATCGTATATCCTTATAACGTTATATACTGTATCTCTTTCAACAGGAACTCTTCCCGTCGCATAAATTAATTCCAGAAGCTCTTCTCTATAAATTGACTGATCTGTATCCGCACCTGCTGAATGTGTTATTTTTTCCTCAACAACGGTGCCGTCAAGGTCATCAACGCCGAACAGAAGAGAGAGTTGAGCAACTTTTAAGCCCTGCATTATCCAGAAAGCTTTTATGTGAGGGAAGTTGTCGAGTACCAGACGTGAGACAGCAAGCATCTTGAGGTTCTCAAATGCGGCAGGCTTTTTGAAATAAGGGAGTTGTGTGTTCTGAGGATGAAAAGGCAGGGGAATAAAAGTTTGAAAACCGCCTGTTTCATCCTGAAGCCCTCTTAAACGTAGAAGGTGGTCAATCCTTTCTTCAAGGGTCTCCATGTGTCCGTAAAGCATGGTTGCATTGGATTTAAGGCCAAGGTTGTGAGCTGTCCGCATCACTTCAAGCCATTCCTCAGAAGATGCCTTTTTAGGGCATACTGCTTCTCTTATTCTATGATTCAATATCTCAGCACCACCTCCGGGAAGAGAACCTAACCCGGCATTTTTTAATTGTATGAGCACATCCTTTATTGAGAAATTCGAGATCTTAGCTAAATAGGCGATTTCAACTGCAGTAAATGCCTTGATATGAACATCAGGCATAGCCTCTCTGAGCCTTGAAATCACTCCAAGGTAGTAATCAAATGGGAGATCGGGATGAAGGCCGCTAACTATATGTAACTCTGTTATCCCGAAATGCCTTGCAGACCGGGCTGCAACGAGAACTTCATCAACTGTCATTGTGTATGCATCATTATCATTTTTGTCCCGACTGAAAGCACAGAATTTGCATCTTGATACGCATATATTTGTAAGATTGATATGGCGGTTCACATTAAAGTAGGCATAATTCCCCGTTTTTTTCTCTTTGACCTTATTTGCAAGTTGACCGATATAAATAAGGTCATCTGAATTTATCAGTGTTACAGCGTCAGCCTTTGAAAGTCTCGTGCCTTCTTCTATCTTTTCTGCAATTTCTTTTAAAGTACCTTTACTCATATCTCAATATCTCCAGATAAAAATATCATTTGAAGGTGTAGGGATATAGTGTTTAAGCGGATTTAAATTCTTTCTTCGAAAGAATTTGCCCCGGAGACCTCGATTTATCGAGGTCGAGAATGAGCGAAAACACTATATCCCTACACCTTTTTAACAAAAAGATGTTAATTTTTCCTCCAGGGTTTAAATAACTTATGTTCGATGTTTAAGAGATTCAATACCTTGCCTACGATAAAAGTCACCATATCATCTATCGTCCGGGGATTGTGATAAAACGCAGGCATTGCCGGCAGAATCTGTGCACCTGCCCTTGCCGCTTTTACCATATTTTCAAGATGAATAAGACTGAGAGGGGTCTCACGAACTACAAGAATCAATTGCCTGTTTTCCTTGAGTGCAACATCAGCCATTCGCTCGAGCAGGTTGTTTGATATGCCATTTGCTATTGCTGCAAGTTTTCCAACGCTGCAGGGGATTATAATTACAGCTTGAGGTGTGTTGGAGCCACTCATGAATGGTGCTTCAAAATCATCGTTTTCCCATATCCTTATTCTACCTGGTTTCCCACTCTTTTTGGTTTGAACTAAATGTTTAATGTCTGTTTTCCCGATTTCCTCTTTCATTACTTTCTTTCCTGCAGAAGTTATTACAACATTGACAAAGTGATTATCCCTCAAAAGCTCCTGTATCAGCTTTATACCATAGATAATTCCACTTGCACCTGTTATACCAACCACAAAATCAGCCAAGACTTATCCTCCCAAAGTCACTTCAAAAGCAACAAAACAGAACAATATGATGCTTACAAATCCATTCATAGTGAAGAAAGCAAGATTAAGACGTGATAAATCATCATGCTTGATAATACTGTTCTCATAAAATAAAAGTACAGCCGCTACTCCAACACCGGCATAATAGAATAGCCCTAAACCAAGACGTATTCCAAGCAAAGCCAATATTGTTATTGAAGCTGTATGGAGTATCTTAATAATTGCAAGCGATTTTTTTATCCCGAATCTTGCAGGGAGAGAAAACAGCCCATTCCTTCTGTCAAAGTCTATATCCTGAATAGCATAGAAGATGTCAAACCCAGATACCCAGAGAAGGACTGCTCCTCCAATGAGGAAAGGTTCGACACTCAAGGTATTCGTCACAGCAATCCATGCCCCTACAGGGGCAAGTCCGAGACACAAACCGAGAACAAAGTGTGAAAGCCAGGTAAACCTCTTTGTGTAAGGATAAATAACGAAAGGTATGATAACAAAAGGCCATAAATAGCGACATATTGTAGCAAGGTTATAAACTGAAAGGAGGAAAAAACCAAGACTTAATGCAGAAAAAGCCATAACGCACTTCAGAGAAATAAGACCTTTTGGTAAAGCCCGTTCAGCAGTTCTCGGATTCCTGCGGTCAATTTCCATATCAATCAAACGGTTTAACGCCATGGCAAAACTTCTCGCTCCCACCATTGCGAGGGTTATCCAGAAGAGTGTTTTTAAATCAGGGATCCTCATCTCAGAGAGGAAAGCACCTAAGTATGCAAACGGCAGGGCGAAAATACTGTGCTGGAATTTTATCATCTCCAGATAAATTTTTATCTTATTCGAGACCATATTCTGTCCATCTTTGCTCGACCAGTTTTTTTATCTCTTCTGACATCTTTATCTCTTCAGGCCATTCCCTTTTATATCCTTCTTCGGGCCATTTCCTGGTTGCATCAACCCCCATCTTTGCTCCATATAACGGCTTGTTTGAGGAATGATCAAGGACATCGAGCGGACCTTCGACCACCATAATATCCCTTGCAGGGTCAACATTATTGAATGACTTCCATGCAGCCTCTGATGTGTTCTGAACATTTACGTCCTCATCGAAAATAAAAATGAATTTTGAGAACATCATCTGACCCAGTCCCCAGACTGCATTCATAACTTTTCTCGCATGCATCGGATAAGATTTCTTTATCGATATCAGGGCACAGTTATGAAAAACTCCTTCAAGGGGAAGGTTTATATCCACAATCTCGGGAAGCTGCATCTTGATGAATGGAAGGAACATCCGTTCAGTAGCTTTTCCCATGTAGCAATCTTCCATCGGTGGTTTTCCTACTATTGTTGTCGGGTAAACCGGTTCTTTCTTATGGGTTATGCAGACGACGTGGAAAACAGGATATTTGTCAGCAACCGAATAATATCCCGTATGATCACCGAAAGGGCCCTCTATACGTTCTTCCCCTGTTTCAACGTAACCTTCGAGTATGATTTCAGCCCTTGCAGGTACAAATATATCAACGGTTTTTGCCTTCACGACTTCAACAGGTTTATTTCTCAAAAACCCTGCAAAGAAAAGTTCTTCAATACCGTATGGAAGAGGAGCAGTTGCCGAATAGATAGTTATTGGGTCACCGCCAAGGGCAACAGCAACCTCCATTCTTCTGCCGAGTTTAGCTGTTTTACGGTAATTAACCGCACCGTCGTGATGCGTATGCCAGTGCATGCCTGTGGTTTTATCATCATAGACCTGCATCCGGTACATACCCACGTTCTGGGAACCGGTTTCGGGGTCTTTTGTAATCACAAGAGGAAGTGTGATAAATCGTCCTCCATCGCCGGGCCAGCATTTAAGAACAGGAAAATCAAAAAGGGAAAAATTATTATTCTTCACAATCTCATGGCAGGGAGCTTTTTTTACTTCTTTTGGCCTGGAGGTGCTGAGTCTATATAGTTCTTTTAAAATTTCCAGCTTCTGCCGCAACTTTAAATCAGGCGTAGCTTTTAGAAGCGAAGAAAACCTCTCTGTGATATGTCCGAAATCTTCTACACCAAGTGCCCAGCTCATCCTCCTGTAAGAGCCGAAAAGATTGATAACTAACGGAATATGTGAACCCTTTACTTTTTCAAAAAATAAAGCAGGTCCTCCTTTTTTAGATATCCTGTCAGTTATCTCGGTTATTTCAAGTAAAGGATCAACCTCTGTTTTGATGCGAACAAGTTCCTTCTTATCTTCCAGAAAGTCTACGAATCCTCTCAGGTCATTAAAGATCAAATTTTGTCTCCAGTTAACCCGGATTTAAAAATATCCTTTAAGGTTTTTGCTGCCCTGTACAATTATCAGGAAATATCTTCCCGGGATTTAGAATATTTTTTGGATCAAATACTTTTTTAATTGCCCGCATGATATTGCTTTCTGTTTTTGAGAGCTCCATCTCTATATAAGGTGCTTTTGTAAGGCCGATTCCATGTTCTCCTGAAATAGTGCCGCCAAGAGAAAGGGTATGACTGAATACCTCTTTGACGAGCATTAATCCTTTTTCGTATTCATCTTTGATATTTTTATCGACCATTATATTCACATGTATATTGCCATCGCCTGCATGTCCGAAGTTTACTATCTTTATGCGGCTCTCCTCCGATAGCTTCCTCAGCCGCTTAAGCATTTCGGTAATCCTGTTTCTTGGAACAACAATATCTTCGCTAATCTTTGCAGGTTTAATATGGTAAAGGGCAGGTGAGACTGCACGCCTTGATGCCCAGAGGTTATTTCTTGCATACTCATCCTCTGCCATCTTTATATCTGCCCCTAGGTGTTCACATATTTCGAGTGTCTTTTCTGCCTCCTTTTTAATTGCAGCGGGATGGCCATCCATTTCTATAAGAAGAATGGCCTCAGCGTCTTCAGGCAGCCCTACGGGCTTAAAATTCTCAACAGCCAGGATAGCCTCACGGTCCATAAACTCGAGCGTCCTTGGAATTATTTTCGAGGATATAATCCTGGATACAGCATCACCTGCTGATTCAAGATTTTGAAAAATGGCTAGTAAGGTAATTACTTCTTCAGGAAGGGGAAGTATCTTTAACCGTATCTTTGTAAACACAGCCAGCGTCCCCTCCGATCCGACAAAAAGCCTTGCCAGATCATATCCTACCACTCCTTTTGCTGTTTTTACCCCTGTTTTTATAAGCTCTCCATTGGGCAGCACTGCTTCTATTTCCATCACATAATCTCTTGTAACACCGTATTTAATTGCCCTTGGTCCGCCTGCGTTTTCTGCGACATTGCCGCCTATAGTACAGAAGTTCATGCTTGCAGGGTCGGGCGGATAAAATAGCCCTTTCCATTCGAGTTCACGCTGTAGTTTACCGTTAATCACACCGGGTTCGCAGAGGACATTCAGGTTTTCCGGGTCTATATCGAGGATTTTTTTCATCTTCTCAAAACTCAGTATTATTGCGCCTTTTAATGGTACGGCACCTGCTGTGGTGCCGGTACCGGCACCCCTGGGAACAACAGGTATGCTGTTGTCATGGGTATATTTCATTATCTTTACTACATCTTCTGTATTATTTGGCCAGACAATTGCTGAAGGTGAAGCCTCGATACCTGAGGCGTCAAAGCTGTAGCATATGAGGTCTTCAGGGTTTGTTGAGACCTTTATATCGGAAAATGTGTCTAAGAGTTTGTTCATTCATTATGCCTCTACTAATTGCATGGAAATAACCTTTGAAACACCCGCTTCTTCAATTGTTACTCCATATATATAATCAGCCATGCTCATAGTATTTCTATTATGGGTAACGACAATAAACTGTGTATCCTTTGAAAGTTCAAGTAACATCTTTGCAAACTTTTCTGTATTCGCCTCATCAAGGCCGGAGTCAGCCTCATCTAAAATATAGAATGGACTTGGTTTAATCAAAAAGCTTGCAAACAATATGGATAAAGCAGTCAGGGCTTTTTCTCCACCTGAAAGAAGGTTTATGTTCTGAAGTTTTTTTCCGGGTGGCTGGGCTATTATGTCAATACCAGTTTCGAGGATATTATTTTCATCTGTCATTATCAATTCAGCCCTGCCTCCTCCAAACAATATGGTAAACACCTCAGTAAACTTTGTCCTCAACGATTCAAATGCCTCTCTTAATTTCCGCCTTGTAGTTGCATTTATCTTTTTTATGGCCTCCTCAAGCTCTTCTGTAGACCTGATAAGGTCTTCGTGCTGTGTTTTAAGAAACTCGTAACGATTACGCAGTTCTTCATATTCTTCCAGTGTGCCAAGGTTTACAGGTCCGAGTTCATCTATTTTTTCTCTGAGATCAACCAGGCGGCTTTCTTCCTCTTCTGTAAGTGGTTCGGCCTTAATTGTCGCGATGTCAAAACCATAATTTTGACGAATTTTTTCAGAAAGCGTGTCCATCTTCAGTTTGTGTTCGGCTCTTTGTATGTCGAGTTCTGCTATGCGATGAGAAATTGACTCTATTTGGTTCCTGAGTAACTTCAATCCATGTTCGGTTGCTAATAACTCCTGGTTTTCTGTCTCTATGGCTCCTTTTCTTTCAGATATCTCGGCCTTTAATCGATCGGCTACTGAAACGAGTGATTTAATCTTTTCTTCATTTGTCGTTATCCCGGTCTCGCGCTGAAGGATTCGCGACTTTACAGTAGCCATCTCTTCTGCCAGAAACTCCTTTTTCTGGTTAAGTTCGTCTATCTCTTTGAGAACATTTTCAAGTTCTTTATTAATTGAGTCAGCCCTCTCTTTAAGAGATGTTATCGAGAGTTTGATTTCAGTCAATTCAGAATGGTGTTCCTCGATATCAGAACGCCTCCTGGAGATTTCCTCCTGAAGAGACGAACTCTGTTCTTCTACTGTTTCCCTCCTTGAATTAACAGACCGAATCTCGTAATCTTTTTCAGCAAGAAGCTTTTTTACTGTCTCTTTTTCTCTCAGTGTTTGTTCAATCTCTAAAGATAAATATGCGAGTTTTCTATTCCTTCTTTCTTTTTCTTCCCTTGTACTTTCTACTGTATGCTTCAAGAGAGAGATTTCTTTTTCTCTTTCTACAATAGTTGACTCGGTATTTCTGAGATCATTCTCTATTCTCTCTCTCTGTTGTTGTAACGAGCTTAATTCAGATTGTGAACGATCTATCATGCTCCTGTGTTTCTCAATAATAGCTTCTATTTCCTTTATTTCTCTTTTTTTCCTGAAAATTCCTTTTACTTCTCCGGCGATTACTAAACCGGACGGTTCAATAACCTCACCTTCAAGTGTTGCATAAAATAACTTTTGGCCTGAAGAAATTAAATCGAGTGCCGTCTTCAGGTCTTTAACAATAAATATATTGTCAAATAGACTTTTTGCAACTCCTGCAAATTCTTCCCCTGTTCTGATGAAACCCAACGCCCTGCCCATAGAGCCTTCTGGTACATCTGCCTTTTCGCCGGATAGTTCTTCCTGTTCCTTAGCAGGGATGAGGTTAACAGGAATAAAAGCTGTTCTGCCAAGCCCCTTCTCTTTAACGGCTGAAACAGCGATTTCGATGTCGTCCAAAGACGAAAGGATAAAAGAATTCACCTTTTCAGAAAGTGCACTCTCGATAGCCTTCTCATATTCACTGTCAACCTCAATTACATCAGAAATTGATGCAAGAAGATTAAAACTTGTACCTTCAGAAAGCAGGTCTTTTGTTGATTCGTCAAATACAATCTCTCTGAGAGACTCTATACGGGAAATATTTGATGCAAGTTCTTCCTTGAGAGACGACAGTTTTTCACGGAGTGTTTCGATCTTTTCATTATTTGCTATATTTCCTTTTGTAAAAACCTCCCTTTTTTCTCTCAGGAGTACAAGCTCGTTGTTTTTCTTAAGAAGGCTTGACTCCAAATCTCTTAGTGAGGAATCTAACCCGGAAAGGGTTTTTTTCAGTGTTTCTACATCTTTCAGAGAAGATGCTTCTTTATGATTCAGGCTTTCAAGGTTTGACTGAAGTTTACTCTGTTCGTTTTTGAGGTTGCTCAGTTCTTCTGATATTCTGAAAATCTCTTTCCTTTTTACTTCAAGCAGATCTTCTTTTTCTAATAATTGTTCTTCTGTATATCTGACAAAATCACTTTTTTCACTTAGAAGCTCCTTCTGATTATCTATTTCAGATGATAGTTCGGTTTTGGTCTTATACAGTTCCTGTTGCCTGATTAATGCATCAGAATGCTTTTTGTGGAATTCTTCACCCTGCTGGTAAAGTTTTTCAAGATATTCGGTGTAATTGTCTCTCTCGGTGGCTCCAACAGCTATGAACTTCTCGATTTCAGCGATTTCCTTCTCGATATTCTGGAATTCTGTCTGTATGAGATCAAGTGTCTTTTCTTTTTCTATGAGTCCGAGTCTTTTTGTCTCGGTCTGGCTTTCAATTTTTGAAAGCTCTGCCCTCTTTAAAGCTTCTTCTTCTCTGAGTATGTTAGATTCTTCAAGTATTTTTCCAAGTGAAAGTTTCAGGGATTCATAATCTCTCTTTGAGATTTTTAGCTCTATTGATCCGATTTCAGATGAGAGTCTTTTAAATTTCTCTGCCTTTTTTGCAAGTCTGTCAAGGAAATTAATCTGTTTTTTCACTTCTACAATAATATCGTTTATCCTCTGCAGGTTCATCCTTGATGATTCGAGTTTTGCAATGGCCTCTTTCTTCCTGACATTATATTTCATGACCCCCGCTATCTCTTCTATCAAAAATCTTCTGTCCTGAGGTTTTGCATTGAGAATTTCTGCAATCCTGTCCTGCTCAAGTATGGAATAGCTTTTTACTCCAAGTCCTGTATCAAGGAAAATGTCCTTTATATCCTTCAGCCTGCATTGATTCTTGTTCAGTATATATTCGCTGTCTCCAGACCTGTAAAGCCTCCTGGTTACATATGCAACATCTGTCACTCCGTCACCGTTTTCGATTAATAATTCCCCCTCACTCCCCTTTAGTAAAGGGGTGGAGGGGGAATTATTTCCATTCAATCCTGATATTACCATGGTAACTTCAGCCATACCTTTTGGTTTTTTAGAAGCTGAGCCATTAAAGATAACTTCTTCCATCTTTTCGCCCCTGAGGCTCTTTGCACTCTGTTCGCCAAGAACCCAGCGGAATGCATCAACAATGTTGCTTTTTCCGCAACCGTTAGGTCCGACTATACAGGTGATGCCTCGATGAAAGTTGAAAGAGGTTCTCTCTGCGAAGGATTTGAAACCTATAAGTTCAAGTTTTTCGACGCGCATCTTAAATAATATAACTTATACTCGGGATACTGACAAGAGTAATTTATCAGGTAATTTGACAGCATTTTATTTTTTGTGTTTTAATAAAATTACCTTTAAGAATAGCCCTGTGAGGCTGAAAAGGTAAAGGAGGCAGCGTGGGCTGCAAAAAATTATATGAAACCTTCCGCTCAAAAGGAGAGGGAAGGTTTTTTTATGTGTAAAAAATGTTAAAGGAATTAATGAATAAAGAGGATATCGACAGGGCATTGACACGGATAGCCCATGAAATAGTAGAGAGAAACAAGGGCATAGAAAAACTTTGCCTTGTTGGAATCCAGAGTGGTGGTGTCCACCTTGCAAAAAGGCTTGCTTCCAAAATAAGGCTGATAGAAAAAAAGGATATCCCTGTTGGTTCACTAGACATAGCATTTTACAGGGATGACCTGAATATAAGAAAAGATCAGCCAATTGTGAGAAGGACAGAAGTGCCATTCGAGGTGACAGATTTTAAAATAGTGCTCGTTGACGATGTGCTTTTTACAGGCAGGTCGATCAGGGCTGCTATGGATGCATTAATGGATCTCGGGAGACCCGCAGCTATACAACTTGCTGTCCTCATTGACCGGGGGCATAGAGAGTTGCCGATAAAGGCTGATTGCGTGGGCAAGAATATCCCAACAGCATTGAGTGAAAATATAGAGGTACAACTCAAAGAAGAAGGAATGGAAGACAAAGTAGTAATCGAAAAGGTGGGGGAATGAGTAAATAACGTGTTGAATAAAAAAGATCTCCTCGGGATAAAAGAACTGTCTGTAGAAGAGATAAACCTCATCCTTGATACTGCTGCAGGATTTAAGGATGTCATTGGAAGGGATATAAAAAAGGTTCCCGCTCTGCGCGGTAAGACAGCTGTTAACCTTTTTTTTGAGCCTTCTACACGGACGAGGACATCTTTTGAACTTGCAGCGAAAAGATTAAGCACGGATGTCATAAATTTCTCTGTTCCAACAAGCAGTGTTGTCAAGGGTGAAAGTCTTATTGATACCGCCCTTACAGTCCAGGCACTCGGTGCTGATTTTGTGATAATCAGGCACTCCTCATCCGGCGTGCCCCATCTTCTTGCGAAGAAACTCAAGGCATCCGTAATAAATGCAGGTGATGGAATAAACGAGCACCCGACTCAGGCTCTCCTCGATGCATTTACCATAAAAGAGAAGAAGGGTAATATTGAAGGGTTAAAGATAGCAATTGTTGGAGATATAACCCATAGCAGGGTGGCAAAATCAAATATTTACAGTCTAATAAAACTCGGGGCAAACGTAAGGCTGATAGGACCACCAACTTTAATACCGAAGGAAATGGTAACCCTCGGCGTTGAAATTTTTCATAACATGGAAGAAGGATTAAAAAATGTTGATGTCTTAATTATGCTAAGGATACAGATGGAGAGGCAGGGTAAGGGTTTTTTCCCTTCAACTGAAGAATATGCCAGAAACTGGGGGCTGTCACTGGAAAGGCTTTCTCTCGCAAAAGATGATGCAATAGTAATGCATCCCGGTCCCATGAACCGCGGAATAGAGATCGTTTCGGAGATAGCGGATGGTCCGAGATCTGTAATTCTCGATCAGGTGACGAATGGAATTGCAGTAAGGATGGCAGTGATGTACCTGCTTGCAGGAGTTAAACGATGAACGTATTGATTAAAAATGGACATATTATCGACCCATCTCTGAGGATTGACGGAATCGGGGATATTTTAATAGAGGATGGAAAGATAAAGGAAATCAGAATACAGAACATAGTCCCCCCTCCCCCTCACCCCCTCCCACAAAGGGAGGGGGAATCTCTAAAAATACCCTACCCATCGAGGGGGGAGGGTAAGGGAGGGGGTAAAGACTCCGGACTCCGAACTATTGATGCCACAGGCCTCCTTGTCGTTCCCGGCCTTATTGACATGCACGTGCATCTCAGAGAACCTGGCTTTGAGCACAAAGAGACGATAAAAAGCGGGACAATGGCTGCGATTAAAAGCGGATTTACAACTGTTTGCTGCATGCCCAACACGTTTCCCGTTAATGACCAGGCGAGCGTTACAGAGTTTATTATCCGTAAAGCGTCTCAAGAGGGCTACTGCACTGTCTACCCTGTCGGGGCAATAACAAAAGGCCAGAGGGGTGAAGAACTTGCAGAGATCGGCACAATGAGAAACGAGGGCTGTATTGCATTTTCTGATGACGGGCGACCTGTTATGAACAGTCTGATTATGAGGAGGGCACTGGAATATTCTAAGGCATTTGATGTCCCTATAATCTCTCACTGTGAAGATCTGACCCTATCTGAAGATGGAGTAATTAATGAAGGAATCATATCTGCAACACTCGGACTCAAAGGTATACCTGATGAAGCAGAGCAGATCATGATTTTCAGGGACATTTTGTTAGCCGAATTGACAGGGGGCAAGCTTCATATTGCACATGTATCTACAGAAGGCTCGGTAAAATTAATAAGAGAGGCAAAGACAAAGGGTATAAATGTAACCGCCGAGACCTGTCCCCACTATTTCAGCCTCACCGAGGAAGCTGTTAAAGGTTATGATACAAATGCAAAGGTAAATCCTCCTTTAAGGACAAAGCGTGATATTGAAGCTATAAAAGAAGGGTTGAAAGACGGAACAATCGATATTATTGTAACAGACCATGCTCCACATCACATGGATGAAAAACTGAGAGAGTTTGATATGGCACCGTTCGGCATATCAGGGTTTGAAACAGCATTAAGTTTAAGCCTGAGACTTGTTGAGGAAGGAATTCTTTCTATGTCTCAACTAGTCAAGAATATGACATTGAATCCAGCCATTATTTTAAATATCCCAAAAGGTACACTCAGGCAGGATACTGATGCAGATGTAACAATAATAGACGTCAACAGAGAATTTAAAGTTGAGTCTGAAAAATTTGTTTCAAAAGGTAAAAATACCCCTTTTGAGGGATGGCTTTTAAAGGGATGCCCTGTTTTGACGATATGCAAAGGGAAAATATATGAATGGTAAGGCATTATTAGTCCTTTCTGACGGGATTGTTTTTGAAGGTAAAAGCTTTGGTGCTGAAGGGGAAACAATAGGTGAGGTAGTTTTTAATACTTCAATGACAGGGTACCAGGAGATCCTTACCGACCCTTCATACAAAGGACAAATTGTTACCATGACATACCCCCAGATAGGCAATTATGGAACAAATGAAGAAGATATTGAATCTTTAAATGGTCCAAAGGCAGAAGGGTTTGTTGTAAAAGAATATATTGATTTTCCGGGCAACTGGAGGTCAACTTCATCTCTCGGTCGCTACTTAAGGGACAATGGAATAGTTTGCATAGAAAGAATTGATACAAGGGCTCTGACAGGATATCTCAGAACCAATGGAGCACAGATGGGTATAATCTCCAGTGTTTATTTAGACCCAGAAAGTCTTCTGAAAAAAGTAAGGGCACATCCTGGTATTTCTGCCTTTGATCTTGTAAAAGAGGTGACAACAAAGGAGAAGTATGAATGGGGTGAAGGTATATGGAAGTGGCAACATCCTAACCCAGAAGTTAGGAGTCAGAATTCAGAAGTCAGAAGTTTGGCAAATCCCCCCTTACCCCCCTTTACTAAAGGGGGGTAAGGGGGGATTACTAATACTGAATTAAAACGAGTTATAGTTTATGATTTCGGTGTTAAATTCAACATACTACGGAATCTTGTAGAGGCCGGGTTTGATGTTACAGTTGTCCCTGCCCAAACTCCGGCAGAGGAAGTGCTTGAGATGAATCCAGATGGAATTGTACTTAGTAACGGGCCGGGAGACCCACAAACAGTTAAATACGCCATAAAAAATACAAAGAGACTAATGGGCAAAAAACCTATTTTCGGAATCTGTCTCGGCCATCAGATACTCGGCCTTGCAATGGGTGGCCGGACATACAAATTGAAATTCGGACACCACGGTGGCAATCATCCGGTAAAAGATTTATCCACAGGCAAAGTTGAAATAACTTCCCAGAACCATAACTATTGCGTTGATATAGAGAGCGTTAAAGGACAGGCAAAGCTCACCCACAGGAATCTATATGATGGGACAGAAGAAGGCATGCAGCATGTTGAATTGCCTGTATTTTCAGTACAACATCATCCCGAGGCAGGTCCGGGGCCAAATGATACCGCACACCTCTTTAAGAGATTCAGGGAAATGATTCAGGGGCCCCAATAATATGGATTTAGATTTTCGAAGCATATTCAGGGAACTTAATAAACTGAAAATTGATACCTCGGGGTAGGAGGGCTGGCAGCCAATTTTCATGGTGTCCCAAGAATGACTTACGATATTGATATTATGATATTGCTCGAAGAAGAGAATGTCATCAAGTTAGTTACGAAACTTACCAGTTGTGTAGGGTTTGACGAAATTAGGAATAACTGGTAAGTTAGTCCTCCGGGAAGGAGGAAGAGATGACACGGAAGAAGCAGATATACCACTTCACCTTGCCGGTAGTAAGATGGTCTATTTTAAATGATAAGAACCAATTTTTACTGTCATTCCTGCGAAACAGGCTGTTGCAGAAACCGTAGTTTGTCACCTTGAACTCGTTTCAAGGTCTCATAACTTATTGATTTTATTAGATGCTGAAACAAGTTCAGCATGACATTTCTGTTTATTTTAGCTATTCTGCAACAGCCTGGAAAGCAAGAATCCAGCCCTTCGACAAACTCAGGGCGGCGCCTTGCCCTCTCCCGCCGGGGGAGAGGGGATCAATATGTATACCCCTCCCTCGACGGGAGGGGATGAAGGGGAGGGTGTTATATTTTCATGTTCCTTTGTAAGCCAATGGTTCATTGTCATACCTGCTCTTGTCCTCGCCTCGTTGAGGATCGGTGGTGAGTCTTTCTGTGAAAGAAGGATTTATGAATTTAAAGGGTTAGGAATAAGGTTTTATGCCGAAAAGAACAGACATCAAAAAGATCCTCCTTATTGGCTCCGGACCTATAATCATAGGGCAGGCCTGCGAGTTTGACTATTCGGGTACCCAGGCATGTAAGGCTTTGAGAGAAGAGGGTTACAAGGTAGTTCTTGTCAATTCAAATCCCGCAACTATCATGACAGACCCGGAAATGGCCGATGCAACGTATATAGAACCCTTGACCACAGACATCATTGAGATGATCATAAAAAAAGAAAAGCCCCAGGCGATCCTCCCGACAATGGGTGGACAGACTGCCTTGAATCTGGCAGTAGAGTTGTCAGAAAAAGGAATTCTCAAAAAATACGGTGTTGAACTTATAGGTGCTAAGCTTGATGCAATAAAGAAGGCGGAAGACAGGGAGCTATTTAAAAAAACCATGGAAAAAATAGGGCTGGAAGTCCCGGGGTCTGCATATGTGGGATCAGTCAAAGAAGGATTGATTGCGATTGAAAATATAGGATTCCCGGCAATCCTCAGGCCTTCATTTACCCTTGGAGGCACAGGCGGAGGAATAGCTTATAATCTTGAGGAATACAGAGAATTCCTTGAAAGGGGTTTGAAACTTAGCCCTGTCAGTCAGGTGCTTGTTGAGGAGTCTGTGCTCGGATGGAGGGAATACGAACTCGAAGTCATGAGGGATGACAAAAACAACGTTGTAATTATCTGTTCAATAGAAAATTTTGATCCAATGGGTATTCATACCGGGGATTCGATTACTGTTGCACCCGCACAAACACTTACCGATAAAGAATATCAGAGGATGCGCGATTCTTCTATTGCCATAATACGTGAAATCGGTGTTGATACAGGTGGATCAAACATTCAATTTGCGCTAAATCCAAAGAATGGGAGAATGGTTGTTATAGAGATGAATCCACGGGTGTCAAGGAGTTCAGCGCTCGCCTCAAAGGCAACAGGATTTCCTATAGCTAAAATTGCCGCAAAACTCGCTATCGGCCTTACACTCGATGAAATACCAAATGATATAACCAGGGAAACTCCGGCGTCATTCGAGCCAACCATAGACTATGTAGCTACAAAGTTTCCACGGTTTGCCTTTGAAAAATTCCCTGAAGCAGACCCGACGCTCACAACACAAATGAAATCTGTTGGCGAAGTAATGTCTATAGGAAGGACGTTCAAAGAATCTTTACAGAAGGCAATAAGAAGTCTTGAAATAGACAGCTATGGCCTTGAGGAAATTAAGGCTGATATGAATGTAATTAAGTCAAGACTTAAAACTCCAAGCGCTGAAAGGATATGGTATATTGCACAGGCTATAAGAGAAGGAATTAGTATTCAGGAAATATATGACCTTACATTGATAGCTCCCTGGTTCCTGAATAATATAAGGCAGATAGTTGAAATGGAAGAGAGAATACGATCAGAAGTTAAGAAGTTAAGAAAGTCAGACATTGAGAGAGAGATAGGAGTTGTATCAAATGAGGCTCTCAACTTCATAATTTCTGATCTTCATAACTTCCTGCTTCTTCTGAAAGAGGCAAAGCGATATGGCTTCTCCGACAGAAGAATTGCTGAACTCCTCAGCGTCCACGAAGCCGATATAAGGGATTTAAGAAAAAAGCATGATATGCATGCTGTGTATAAAATAGTCGATACATGTGCAGCGGAATTTGCTGCATATACACCGTATTTATATTCAACGTATGAAGTACCGTTTTATAAGATAGAAGATGAGAACAAAACTTTAAATCTCCCTTCAGAATCCAATAATCCCCCTTACCCCCCTTTAGTAAAGGGGGGTAAGGGGGGATTTGTCGAATGTGAATCAAATCCCGGCAACAAAAAGAAGATTGTCATCCTCGGTTCTGGACCGAACAGGATCGGTCAGGGCATTGAGTTTGATTACTGTTGTGTCCATGCAGCATTCGCTTTAAAAGAACTCGGCTATGAGACGATCATGGTGAACTGTAATCCGGAGACTGTCAGTACAGACTATGATACAGCCGACAGACTTTACTTTGAGCCTCTTACAATCGAGGATGTTCTGAATATAACTGAAACCGAAAAACCAGAAGGTGTCATAGTACAATTTGGCGGGCAGACACCTCTTAAGCTCGCTGTCCAGCTTGAAAAGCAAGGAGTGAGAATTTTAGGTACATCCCCTGATTCCATAGACCGTGCTGAAGACAGGAAGCTGTTCAGGGAGCTCATTCAAAAACTGAGTCTGAAACAGTCAGCGAGTGACACTGCAATGTCGATTGAAGACGCTATTCTTGTTGCAAGGAAGATAGGTTATCCTGTGATGGTGAGACCCTCATACGTTCTCGGAGGCAGGGCAATGGAGATAGTCTATGATGAAAATTCTTTGCAGGAATACATGAAGCGCGCGGTCAAAGCATCGTTTGAACATCCCGTTCTCATCGACAAATATCTCGAAGATGCTGTAGAACTTGATGTAGATGCGATTTCTGATGGGAAAAATGTAATTATAGGTGGGGTAATGGAGCATATCGAAGAAGCCGGTATTCATTCCGGGGATTCTGCGTGCTCACTTCCACCGCATTCACAAAGCAAAGAGATTATCAGGGAAATCAAGAGACAGACAAAGGCAATAGCAAAAGAGTTGAACGTAATAGGACTCATGAACGTTCAATTTGCAGTTAGAAATAATGATATATATATACTCGAAGTAAATCCCCGCGCCTCCAGGACAGTGCCGTTTGTAAGTAAAGCTACAGGATTACCGCTTGCAAAGATAGCTGCAAAGGTTATGGCCGGAAAGACTTTAAAAGAATTAGGGCTTACAATAGAGATGAAAATAAGACATATCGCTGTAAAAGAAGCTGTATTCCCTTTTGACAGGTTTTATGGTGTTGATACAATACTCGGACCCGAAATGAAATCAACAGGTGAAGTAATGGGCATAGACCAGAACTTCGGCCTTGCCTTTGCAAAATCACAGACATCTGCCGGCAATAGAATACCTTTAACCGGGAAGATATTCATAAGCCTGAAAGATGATGACAAGCCACCTTCTGTTGCAATCGTGAAAAAGCTGCTCAAGCTCGGTCTTTCAGTTATCGCTACCAGAGGGACCGCAAAGTATCTAAAAGACCACGGACTTGAAGTTGATGTAATCAACAAGGTTACAGAAGGAAGGCCTCATATTGTTGATTTAATAAAAAATAAGGAGATCAGTTTTGTAATAAATACCGTAAGTGGTGCTCAGGCACAGAAAGACTCATTCTCGATACGTCAGAGCGCACTTCAATATAAAGTACCTTTTACAACAACAATTTCAGGTGCTATAGCTGCGGTCGATGCAATAGAGATGTTGAAGAAAAAAAGGTTCCATATAAGACCGATACAGGAATATCATAAAACTAAGAAACCCTTGAAAAGCTCTTCTAAAATTTAGTCATTATTGTCTTCAAACAGTTTTTCATGAGCCTTTTGCTTAACGTTTTGTGCACGGGCGGTGTTTGATGGCTGGTGCGACTGCTTTTGCAAGGCTCATGACAGACGGCAAAGGGAAAAGTCTCATGAATGCCTGTGCGCTTGTTAAGTGGAGTGGGGTGCGTTTGACGGAAGTGCCCGAAGGGCATTTCTTGCGAAGCATTTCCGAATGTCTTTTGCTTTTGGCCTGTTGTTAGCCGAAGTTACGGGCAATATATTCTATGCTTTTGACACTTCATATTTGACAGGTAAAAGTCTGTCAAGAGAAACATGTTTTGAAGCATCAAGAATTTCTATCCCGATAATTCTGCCGTTTTCTCCAATATCAAGAACGATGTCCTCAGAAACTCTCCTGTTTATTACATCCTGCTTTTTATCGTCAAGCCTAATGTAAAGCAAGTCTGTCTTGTCGTTATAAATAATGTTCACGTTACACCTCCCATTTTCCATAAAAGACATACACGGTCACGGTAATAATCTTATCTCCTTCGATAAGATAAAAGACCTCCACCCGCTTTTGCTCATAATACTTATTATGCCTGTTCCGCTTAAAATCGTAAACCTTGGCTTTGCCAATGCGATTGTATTTGGCTGGAATAGAGAAACCTGCTTCAATTACATCTTTGATTTCATCTTCATTTGTGCCTCGTTCTTCTGATCGTTCTAAAGTATGAGGGTCTATCAAGATTTCCATTTACTGTATTTCTCACCTATTTTGAATTAAATTTTCTTCAATGCCGGCTTATTATAAAGTCACAATAACTACTAAATCAATTTATACCAATTTGATTTGAAAGGTAAATCTGAATCATTTTTCCAGCGTACACTCCTCTTGACTCTTATCATCTCTTATACCTTTAAATACTGGCACTCTCAATTTATTGTCCTTTGTTAATTCCGGGTAGCCGACGCAAACAACCACTTCGGATCTGACCCGGAAGGCTTTCCTCTTGTTTTTATCTGAATAGCCCTGTTACATATCCCCATGCTCATTGCCTTTAATGTTTCACTATAGATACCGAATTTTTTTATTTATCATATAAATTATGTTAAGATGAGAAATTGTTTTTAATTCGAATTTTTTCCTCTCAGGGGGTGAATATGCCGGTGAATAATTATTTTTTCACATCGGAGTCTGTTACAGAAGGGCATCCTGATAAGATATCCGATCAGATATCTGATGCAATCTTGGATGCTATAATTGATAAGGACCCGATTGCAAGGGTTGCCTGTGAAACACTTGTAACTACAGGGCTGGCATTTGTTGCTGGAGAAATAACAACAAGCTGTTATGTTGAAATACCGGATATCGTCAGAGAAACAATAAAAGAAATCGGCTATACGAGGGCAAAGTATGGTTTTGATTACGAGACCTGTGCTGTTATTACTTCTATTCATGAACAGTCTTCTGATATAGCCATGGGTGTTGATATAGGAGGAGCTGGTGACCAAGGTCTTATGTTCGGTTTTGCCTGCAATGAAACAGAGGAACTTATGCCACTTCCAATTATGCTTGCACATAAGCTCGCCATGAGACTGGCGGAGGCAAGAAAAAAGGATATTATCGGTTACTTAAGACCCGATGGTAAGACACAGGTCACTGTTGAATACAAAAACAGCAAACCCGTCAGGGTTGATAGCGTTGTTGTCTCAACCCAGCATAGCCCCGACGTCACATTGAAAGATATAAAAGAGGACGTTGTCGAGAAAGTGATAAAACCAATAATACCACCTGAAGTGCTTGATGAAGAACATGTGAATTATTATGTAAATCCTACAGGCCGCTTTGTTGTTGGTGGTCCTATGGGTGATACAGGGCTTACAGGGAGAAAAATCATTGTTGACAGTTATGGTGGAGTTGGAAGCCACGGTGGCGGATGCTTCTCGGGCAAAGACCCTTCGAAAGTAGATAGATCAGGTTCTTATATGGCAAGATATATTGCAAAAAATATCGTTGCAGCCGGAATAGCTGATAGAGTTCAGGTTCAGATGGCATATGCTATAGGGGTACCTGAACCAGTTTCTGTACTTGCAGAAACATTCGGGACAGGTAAGATATCGTCAGATGAAATTGTAAAAATCATAAGGAAAAACTTTGACCTCACACCAAAAGGCCTGATAGAGACCCTGAAGCTAAGAAGACCTATATTTAAAAAGACTGCTGCTTATGGTCATTTCGGAAGGAACGACCCTGATTTTACCTGGGAGAAAACTGATGTGGCAGAGTCATTAAAGAGAGAGGCGGGACTGTAGATGGTAAAAAGTGATATTAAAGACATTAATTTAGCAAAAAAGGGGGTTTTACGCATAGAGTGGGCTGCCCGGGAAATGCCGGTAATGAAAATTATCGCTGAACGTTTCAGAAAAGAAAAACCTTTGAAAGGTTTCAGTGTTTCCGGGTGTCTACACGTTACTACAGAGACTGCTAACCTTATGGAAACCCTGAAAGCAGGAGGTGCAGAAGTTGCGCTGTGTGCTTCTAACCCATTGAGCACACAGGACGATGTTGCTGCATCTCTCGTAAGATTTTCTAAAATCCCTGTTTTTGCCATAAAGGGTGAAGACAACAGAACTTATTACAAACACATAAATAATGCTCTATCCATAAAACCTCATGTAACCATGGACGACGGCGCTGATCTTGTATCGACCCTTCATAAATCAAAGAGAGACTTAATTAAAAATATATTAGGTGGCACTGAAGAGACCACTACCGGTGTAATAAGACTGAGGGCAATGGCAGATAAAAAGGTGCTCAAATATCCAATAATTGCCGTAAACGATGCGTATACAAAATACCTGTTCGACAACAGATATGGAACAGGGCAGAGTACTATCGATGGGATAATGAGGGCGACAAACAGGTTGATTGCTGGCTCAGTTTTTGTTGTCTCCGGTTACGGCTGGTGCGGAAAAGGTATTGCAATGAGGGCAAAGGGTATGGGTGCCAGAGTTATCATAACGGAGAGCAACCCGCTGAGGGCACTTGAGGCCACGATGGATGGATTTGAGGTAATGCCCATTGAGGGGGCATCGATGATAGGTAACATCTTTGTCACAGCAACAGGTGATGTCAATGTGATTTCTAAAGAATGTTTTCTTTCAATGAAAGACGGCGCTATTTTGTGCAATTCAGGCCACTTCAATGTTGAAATAGATATCGATAGCCTCAGGAAAATGTCAAAAAAGAGAAGGCAAATAAGAGACTTTGTCGAGGAATATACCCTGAAAAATAACAGAAGAATTTATCTCCTCGGGGAAGGGAGGCTTATCAATCTGGCAGCGGCAGAAGGACATCCGTCTGCCGTGATGGATATGAGTTTTGCTAATCAGGCACTCTGCGTTGAATACATATCAAAGAATTATAAAAAGCTTGAAAAAAAGGTTTACAGCGTACCTGAGGATATTGACAGGAGAATCGCTTCATTAAAGTTAAAGGCTATGGGGATAAGAATAGACACATTAACAGCAGAACAGAAAAAATACTTGGAAAGCTGGGAAATGGGAACATAGCCCAAAAACTGATTTGTCATTGTCCGGCTTGACTCCCGTATTCCCCACTTTCGTGAGGACAGGCAAGTACGGGACAGGCTCCTAATCCAGAACCTATTGAAAATACTGGATTCCCCGATCGAGTCGGGGAATGACGGACTATTTGAATAACAATTTATAAGCAGAGTCTAAACAAACCTGATAAACTGTGTAACTTATGATTACAGTTGCTGTTTTAACATTGAGTGACAAGGGTTCCAAAGGAGAACGCGAAGATTTTAGCGGTCCTTTAATTGCAGACATGCTGAAAAGTATAGACGCCGAGGTTAAATACTACGAGATCTTGCCGGATGAAAAAGCTCAAATAAAAGAAAAACTTATCGAATACAGTAAAAAGGTGGATATAATACTTACCACCGGAGGTACAGGACTTTCACCGAGAGATGTCACCCCTGATGCAACCATCGAAATAATAGAAAAACAGGTGCCTGGGATTGCAGAGGCAATGAGGTCAGAAGGTCAAAAAAAAACAAGCAGGGCTATGCTGTCACGGGCTGTAGCCGGCATGAGAGGAAAATCTCTGATTATTAACCTTCCAGGAAGCCCAAAGGCTGTTAAGGAAAATCTTTCGGTTATTTTAGATGTGTTACCCCATGCGATTGAGAAGCTTAAAGGAGATACATCAGAATGTGCCCGTTAAGATAAAAGATGAAAGATGTATCATATACTTTAGCCTTTCTCGCCGGAGTATTGTCATTCCTGTCCCCCTGTGTTCTCCCGCTTGTTCCTTCCTATGTATCTTTTATTACCGGCCTCTCCTTTAAAGACCTTACAACAGCTATAGACAGAAGAAAGATCAGACACCTCACATTAACGAATTCTTTTGCATTCATAGGTGGCTTTTCCTTTGTATTCATTGCTCTGGGCGTATCTTCGTCTGCAATAGGATTGTTTCTGTTCGAATACCTCGACCTGATCAGAATAATCGGCGGGGTACTCGTTATAATTTTTGGACTATTTATAGCAGGATTTCTTAAACTGGATTTTCTTTTAAAGGATAAGAAGATACACCTGAGCGGCAAGCCTGCAGGATATATCGGTACTTTTATAATAGGTATGACATTTGCCGCAGGATGGACTCCTTGCATAGGCCCGATCCTCGGTACAATCCTGCTTTATGCAGGCTCAAAAGGTTCGGCTATTTATGGGCTCAAACTGCTTTCAGTGTATTCTCTCGGGTTGGCGATTCCATTTTTTATATCTGCACTTGCTATTAATACCTTCTTAAGCTATTCACCTAAGATTGCAAAATACATGCGGGTTATAATGATTATAAGCGGGTTACTTCTTATTATCTTCGGCGTAATGCTCCTCACCGACAAGATCAGAGTACTCGCAAGGCTGATACCGGATTTCGGGATAAAGTTTTAATCGCGAATGTACTGTCCCTAACATTTCTTTGCACTTTTTATATCGTCATTCCGCACTTGATGCGGAATCTATTCTTCCATCTCTGGATTCCCCGGCTTGACGGGGAATGACAAAATATGTAAACCTATTTACGAGACAGTACACTATCTCCGAAGAGCATTTCCGTAGTGTTCTGTTTACATATTTATGAAGTTAGAAATTTATTTGTTTTTTAAATCTAATTTATTTTATTCTTTTAGAAATGATACTTAAAAAAATATTTCTTCTTTTATTAATAGTCTTCTTCCTTTTTTCAATGGTTTCCTGTGCCACTACCACTCTGACTTCGGTATGGAAGGACGAAAATTATAAGGCAGGACAGATCAAAAAAATCCTTGTCTTTGGAGTTTCTGATAAGCCTGCTATCAAAAGATTTTTTGAGGACGAATTCGTAAAAAAATTGAAAACAATGAAAATAGAGGCAGTGCCGAGCTATGCAGTTATTCCATCTGAAAAAATGCAGGATAAAGAGTACGCCCAGAAGAAAGTAAAGGAAATGCAGTTCGATGGCATCCTCATTACGCGGTTAGTAGATAAAAGGACTATCGAAACCTATTATCCACCCGAGAAAATAGGTACTTTTGTTCCACCTTCTCATCCTCCACGCCTTTACCCCCATTTTTACCCTCCTGCATATTACCACGGCTGGTATGGATACTATTATGACTGTTATCAGTGCATCACGACACCTGGATATAGAGTAGAAGACGAGATATTGAGCATGGAAACCAATCTTTACGATGTGAAAACTGATAAGCTTATCTGGTCAGCTCTCTCTGACACATTAATAGAGACATTTGACGGAGGCATCAATAAGAGCATCATACAATCATTTATTGATGTAATCATAAAGAAGTTATCTAAAGATAATGTGATTTAGGCCGGATTATGGAATTATGTCTTCTTGAGCAAGGCGAAGGATGGCTTCCTGATATCTCCGCCTGAGTTCATCGAAGAAATCTTTATCTATGGGGCCATGCCAGTTTTTCACTTCATAAAACCGTTTCGGGATTCGTACCTTAGAGGGGTCAAAGCCGGTTTTCAAACGCACCTGCCAGCGTAATTTCTGAATATTATTCGATACCGATTCGATATTTCCTGCTAACTCTACGTATCCAACTGAACGCAGGCATTCAGCGAGTAATTCTTTTGTATACACACCTCTGGCGAAAAGACATGCGACCATAGAGGTAAGAAAAACCCTCTCCTGTTCGTCCCGAATGAGGAACTCGACCACCTTCCCTGTATCCCTTTCATTTTTCCTCTGGTCATAAGAATATCCGGCTGCATCAAGGTGAGAATGCCTGAAGCCCAGGGATTGAGAGGTAAAGAACACTTCACCTGTTGCATATCCAGCCATCTCCTGTCCGAGTACACAGGCAAAGTCCTCTCCGCCGTACCTCTTTGCAGCCTGCAGAGTACCGAGGCCCAGCGCCCGGTAAAATTCGTTTGTGCCCATTCCCAGATGTCTGACAGCGACCTTATAGGCTTCAGAGTCTCCGAATGCAAGGGGAATAAGTGTATCCGATTCTGTAATCATTCCTTTTTCGAATGCCTCTGTCGCCCATGCTAATGCACCACCCGCAGACATCACATCAAGTCCCATTTTTTCCACGGCGTCTATGATGCCAAGAACATCAAAATTGCTTGTTACCCCGAGCATGGAGCCAGTCGCAAAAATCGGTTCGTGGTCATATGACACCTGACGGTAGAGATAATGATTCTCCTCCATGAACTTCTCACGTACAAATCCGATATGAATACACCCAACGGGGCATCCGGAGCATGCGACATTACGCAGCAACGCGTCCTCAGCAAACTTTTCACCTGTTATACCCGTGACCTCTGCGTCAGATGTCTGTTTCAGATTTCTCCACGGGAGGGCTTTCAGGTCATTGAGAACAGCAACGTTCCCGGCTGTACCAAGGTTATGGTACTTGCTCATCATTTCTGTCGAAGTAAGAAGTTTGTACACCTCCTGAAACAGTTTTGGATACCTTTTATCAGGTGGAGAAGCGAAAGAAACATCTCCCTGAATTACAACTGCCTTAAGATTCTTTGCGCCCATTGCTCCGCCACCGCCGAGTCTTCCGAAGTGGCGGTATGTATCCACATTTACACATGCCATGGCAGAGCGGTTTTCTCCTGCAGGCCCTATGCGGAGGATGCTTCTGTGGCCAGCACCCTTAAACATTTTCCTTAGCACCTTGCCTGATGTCTGAATATCTGTACCCCATAGGTAGTGTACATCTTTGACTTCAAGGTGGCGGGAACCGACATAAATACATGAAGGGCTCGATGCCTTCCCGGTGATAACAATCCCATCATAATCAGCAAACCTCAGAGAAAGAGCAGAACGTCCCCCTGCATGACTTTCAGTGTACTGGTTGTGGTAGGGTGACTTGAAGGCATATACAGTTTTGCTCATGAGAGGGAAATACCCTGTGAGAGGGCCTATCGTAAAAATCAGCGGTTGCAGTGGGTCATCCCATGGTTTATCAGTATGTCCATACTTTTGAAAAAGTTTCGCAGCCAGACCGCTGCCTCCAGCTTCTGTGTTTCTTCCTTCCATCTTGACTACATCGCCTTTGCGTGTGCTAAGATCAATAACCAGAACCTTGAAGTTATCCCGTATCATTTTTCACTTCCTTTTCAACACCCTCATTTACTTGGCCCCCGGGGCTTGCGACCATTTCAAGGCAGTCGTGCGGGCAGAAGGAAACACATCTGCCACAGTGAATACACACAAAGGGCTCCTGCGACGGATCAAGGTACACTGCATCGACAGGACAAGCTTTTGCGCACTCCCCGCAGCGGATACACAAACGTTTTCTCACAACCACCCCTCCGCCTTTTCTCTGACTGAAGGCACCTGTTGGACAGACCGCAGCACAAGGTGCCGGATTACAGGCAAGGCATGTCTTTGCCTCGAATCCAGTCGATAGTCCTCCTGAAGTATGTATGCGAATGCCTGCCTCGTCCCACGAAAGCCGTTTGTGGACAAGTCTCGCGCATGCCAATGAGCATGAATGACAACCGATACACCGCTCCATTCGAGGGGCTGTTAAAATTTCCACAGGGATTCCTTTCAATAGTTCATAATTCAGTTTTATAATGTAGCATACTCTCGCCTGCTGCACCAAATATAGAAGATGTACTAAAATGTAGTAAGTCATGTGAGTCAGCAAAAGAAATAGCAGGAATTAATAGTAAAACGATAAGTTGGAACTCCTATTGATCCGTTAAAAATAGTTTTTATAGTAGAATCAATTTCAGTACAAAAATTTATGAATTGAAAAGGGAGGCTATGTATGAATATTCTTTTCATTATTGCTACAAATGATGCTGAAACCGTCTATAATGCCATGAGATTAGCGAATGTGGCTGTCGAAAAGGGGGATGAAGTTAATGTTTTTATGCTTGGGAAAGGAGTCCTTTTTGAACAAATCAGTAACGAGCAATTTAATGCAAAGGAACAGATAGACAAGTTTAAAGGGAATATGTATGTCTGAGGGGTTTGTATGAAAGCCCACGGTCTTGTGGGAACAAAAGTTTGTCCTCTTGGCTATATGAATGACCTGTATGAATCAGTTAAAGAAGCTGATAAAGTGATCACATTTTAACCCGAAAGAAAAATGAGTAATGATTATTGGAATAGAAAAAAATCACTCGTCAATTAGTGATTTATTTGCAGGAGGTTTAAAAATTGTATAAGGAAGATAAAATTATATATTATGGATATACCTATGGGGAAGTATGAAAAGATAACAGAAGCACGAAAAACTCTTGGATTATATGAGTTCGCAACAGTAAAAGAAATTAAAAATAGGTATCGAGAATTGCTCAAAGAGTGGCACCCCGATTCATGCAAAGAAAACGAAGATATCCGAAAAGAAAAAACAATTGAAATAATCAATGCATACAGAATAATAATGGATTATTGTGAACATTATCGATTTTCTTTTTCTAAGGAAGAGATTGAAAAGTATATTTCTGCTGATGAGTTTTGGGCAAAAAGATTTGGAAGTGACCCAATATGGGGTAATAATAAAGATGATGAACAAGATTAATAATATATTTGATAAATACTCTGAAGAATATAATAATTTGACAGAGAAGAAACAAGGATGAATATTTGCTGCAGGAAAAATGATTTAAAATGGTGAGCCGTGCAGGATTCGAACCTGCGACCCGCTGATTAAGAGTCAGCTGCTCTACCAGCTGAGCTAACGGCCCACACCATCAAGCGCGCCTGAGAGGATTCGAACCTCCGACCCTCGGCTCCGGAGGCCGATGCTCTATCCACTGAGCTACAGGCGCACTTTATCAACAGTTATTAGTGAATAGTTATTAGTTATTAGTAAAAAAAGAATTGACAACCTATAACTAATAACCTGCAACTTCAAACTCTAAATTCTGCATCGCAGAATTTAGCTGGGGTGAGTGAGGGGACTCGAACCCCCAACACCTGGAGCCACAGTCCAGCGCTCTAACCGTTGAGCTACACTCACCATTTTTTTAATAGCAATTATTTTTAGTATAAAGCAAAAAATCTTACAACTACAAATTCAGCTTTAAAATTGCCTGGCGCGCCTGAAGGGATTCGAACCCCTGACCCACTGCTTAGAAGGCAGTTGCTCTATCCAACTGAGCTACAGGCGCACATTATAAGTATTTGTTACAACTTTTATTTTGTTTGAATTGAAATTATATGAGGTTATTTTAATGTATGTCAAGAATACCTAACAAGTTATTAAATTCATCTATCATATAATCGGCATCTTTCAGGTATTCCTTTTCCTTATAACCGTAAGTAACAGCAACTGTTATTACACCCGCCTTCTTGCCTGCTTCTATATCATAATTACTATCCCCGATCATCATAGATTCCTGTGGACTTATTCCAAGTTTAGAAACTACATAAATAACAGGAACCGGGGAGGGCTTCCTTTTGGGCGCAGTGTCACTTCCGATAACAAGCTCAAAATATTTACTCAGGTTTAGTTCTTCCAAAAGCCTTGTGGAAAGGGACTCTCTTTTGTTAGATATTACTGCCTTTCTGTAACCATTAAGCCTCTCGAGTGTCTCACTGACTCCAGGGTATATTGTTGAATAATCCGTAAGATGCTCTGAATAATAATCCAGAAACCTTTTTATTACAGCATCCATCAATCGGCTCTTTGATTCGCCGAGCAATTTTTCTACAAGCCTTGTGATACCTTCTCCTACCATCTTTGTTGTATCTCCGATTGTTAATTCCTTAAAGCCGTAAAAGTTAAGGGCGTAGTTCAAGGCATTTGTGATATCCATGCTCGTGTCTACAAGTGTACCATCAAGGTCAAACATTAAAAGTTTAACAGTCATAAAAAATTATAACATATCAATAAAAACACAGAATTCAACAGATGCACAAAACATGTTATTATATTTAAGACCTGAATTGAGCGATTTATTATCTTATAATACCGCTGAGACAGGCTCTGAAATATTTAGTAGCTGAACTCTGTTCCAATGGTTGTATGTCATTCCCTGGCTTGACCAGGGAATCCAGAAGTACGACTTATACGAAAGATTCTGGATTGCCCGATCGGAGTCGGGCAATGACACAATAAAAAATCTTAAACAACTTTTAATATCTTTGAGAATTAATAGCTTAGCTGAAAGAAAGGGGTCTATCATGAAAAAAATCTTTTATATTATATTTATTTCCTTGATTTTCATCTCTTACTTTGCAGGTTGTGCTTTCTCCAGACAGAAAACACCAGATACAACCTCGGCTCTGGCGAGTCCTTTAAAGACAGAGCAAGCAGATATTTCCGAGATAAGCGGTACATTTAAACTGATACTTTATGGTGGAAGATACTCGGATGACATTGAAACTGTTGCAATACTTGATTACGAAGGAGACCGGTATGATCTTGAACCTTTCGCTCCTGACTTTGATTACAGGATAAAGAAAGGTATTCCAGACCGGGAAGCAATAGAAGAGGCTAAAAAGTTCATAAGCTTTCATCATGCATTCCATAAATTTAACTTGAGCAGGATCGTTGATAGCAAGGGAGATACAATCGGGTTTGAATTCAGACCTTTATATTATCCATTCGTTTACGGGTTCATTGATCTTATGGAAATCCATTACTGGCTCAAAGAAGAAGGGAAGGTGAAAGTAACGATAAGGCTCAGTCCGGCAGCTGAAAAGTTGCGATACCCCGGAGGCGGTGATGGCGGTGACGGAGGAGATTAAGCACATTGAAGAAAAGATATTAAATGTTGGTTTATTATCAGAAGAAGATGCCTTTTATATATCTAAAATCTCCGGTTGTGACATTTTCAACCTTTTCGTATCCGCAAATAAAATAAGAGACTACTTCAGAGGAAATAAGGCAAGGTTATGCGCTATTGTAAATGCAAAATCAGGTGCCTGCCCCGAGGATTGCTCCTTCTGTGCACAGTCATCCAGAAGCAGGGCAGAAATTCAGGCATATCCACTCTTGAGCAAAGAAAAAATTCTGCAGAAAGCAATTGGAGTTAGGCAATCAGGTATTGAAAGGTTTTCGATCGTGACAAGCGGGAGAAAAGTTTCTGAGAAAGATTTATTAAAGATTGCAGATATGCTTTCTGAGATAAGAAACATCGGCCTTCTCCCCTGTGCAAGCCTCGGTTTGTTAAGAGAAGACGACCTCTCGATGCTCAAAAAGGCAGGGCTCGACCGCTATCATCACAACCTTGAAACTTCTGAGAGGTTTTTCCCGTGGGTATGCACAACCCATGGTTATAGAGATAAAATCGAGACTATAAAAGCAGCAAAATCAGCAGGGCTTTCTGTGTGTTCAGGCGGGATATTCGGTATGGGGGAGACATGGGAAGACAGAATTGACATGGCATTTGCACTGAGGGAACTCGGTGTGGACTCCGTACCTGTAAATTTTCTTGTTCCGATTAAGGGAACACCTCTGGGCAATGCGGATTTGCTTCATCCCTTTGAAGCGCTCAAAATCGTCAGTATCTATCGCTATATCCTTCCCGATAAAGAAATCAGGATTTGCGGAGGCAGGTTACAGATACTCGGTGAGTTCAATTCCATGATATTTCTTGCCGGCGCCGATGGTATGATTACGGGCAATTATCTTACAACAACTGGACGAAGCCCTGAAGATGACTTAAAACTCATAAAAATATATGGTCTGACTACATAGATGGATTCTCTTAGCCTCATTAGATGTTTTTTGATTCAAACATAAGATGCTCTAAAAATTTTTCATATACAAAAGGAAGGGTCCTTTTCCTATGGGTTACAATATAAAACCTTCTCTTCATCTGTGTATCCAGGAGCTTTATCTCGCCGAGGATATTATTTTTTAATTCGTCAGCTACAGAAAACTTTGACAATATGGAAATCCCCAGCCCTGCCTTTACAGCCTGTTTCACTGCATCTGTAGAACCAAAAACGCCGGAAATCTTGAAATTATTAAAGGACATGCCCTTGCTCTCTAAAATTTTTTCTGTCTCCCTCCTTGTTCCGGATCCCTCCTCCCTTATGACCATTGGTAATCCAGCCAACTCTTTCACTGTCAATATATCCTTTTCTATTAAAGAAGGAGCGGAAACAACGATCAAACCATCTTCCACAAAAGAGATGTATTTAATGTTTTCATCTCCCAGCTTCGCACCCACGATTCCCAGAAGTAATTCGTGTCTGGAAATGCTGTCAACAATACCCTTTGAATCAGATATAACAATCTGAAATGAAATAGAGGGGTATCTTTTCTGAAACTCCTTCATCATCAGGGGCATTAAATAAACCCCGGGGATTGTACTGGCCCCGATTACGAGCTTACCGGTCAGTTCCTTCTTCATTTGGCCGATAGCTTCTTTAAGATTATTGGCTTTCTCTATGATTTCCATTGAATGGCCGTATAAAACCTCTGCCTCTCTGGTTGGAATGATACTCCTTCCAAGTCTATCAAACAATTTACAATCAAACTCATTTTCCAGTGCCTTGATATGATTGCTTATTGTAGGCTGTGTAAGGTGCAGATCTTCAGATGCCCTTGAAAAGCTTTTGTTTTTGAAAACAGAGGTGAATACTTTTAACTGATGTATATCCATATGAGAAATTTTACCATACTTATATAATTTATAGAAAAAATTAAATATTCTTTGCTTTTTCGAATAAATCCTTTACCACTTTCTCTGCCTCTTTCAAACCCTTTCTTCTTAGAATTCCTATAACCTTTTCTGAAGCAACATCCTGTAAAAAACTCCTCCTCTTTCTTTTGTCTTTTATCAAATTCATGGCCAGAATTCTATATTTTTTCAATAATTTCAAGTACTTGGAAAATTCGGGTCCGCATATCTTTTCGATCTCTTTTCTGATTGCCCTTGAAAGTGCGGGACTGACACCGCTGGTTGATACAGCAATAGTTAAAGGCCACCTGTTTACTGTCGATGGAACAATGAAATTACATAAATGAGGCGTGTCTACAACATTGACGAGACAGTCAGCGTCCTCAGATATTTTCTCATTTACATGAGGAGAATCTGTAGCGGCTATAACAAGGAAAGATCTTTGCAGATCACCTTCTCTGTAATGCCGGTGAATATGCTTTATTTTATCTTTTTGTTTTTCCTTCTCAATTCTTTTTGTAAGCTCAGGACTTATAACGGTTATATCTGCTCCTGTTTTTATTAAATCGATAATTTTCCTTTCTGCAACCTTACCTCCTCCACAAACAACCACTTTTCTTTTATTAAGGTTCAGGAATGCCGGATAAAAAAATGTAATTAATTCAGATAAGTCCGGATTTTTCCCCTTATGCTTCACGTTTGAGGTTGGCAAGTTCTTTCTTTGCTCTTTCTGTCAGCTTGTTATTCGGATATTTTTCAATAAGGCGGTTAAAGTAATCTGAGGCTTTATCTTTTTGACCGAGGTGTTTATAGGAAAGGCCGGTATAAAAAAGTACTTCGGCCTCTTTCCTGTATTCGGGATAATTTTCGAGTAAGCCCTCGAACCTGCTGATTGCGGCATTGTATGAACCTTTCTTATAATAAAAACCTCCGACGAGGTATTCATATTCAGCAATTATATTCCTGCATTTTTCGATTCTGAGTTTTATTTCATCTTTATAGGGATTTCTCGGGTACATTTTTTTAAGTTTCTCGAATTCTTCGAGTGCCTTAGCCGCACCGCCATATCCTCTTTCCGGTCCCTCTATCTGGTTAAAGTAAACCATGGCGATTTGATACTGTGCATACGGTGCATACCGGTGCTCTGGATAGGCTTCGATAAACTTTTTATACTCAGCGATTGCAAGTTCATATTCGTCTTCTCTAACATAAGAGTCTGCAATCCTTAACTGGGCAAGTGGGGCAAATTTCCTTGAAAAGTCTCTGTTTTTAATCTCAAGAAAGGCCGCCCTTGCCTTTTCGTAATCCTTTTTCTCTAATTGTTCGTTCGCCATTTCAAATGTCTTTTCAGGGTCGAATTCTTCCGGGGGTTTAACCGCGGGTTTCCCTGCGCAGGAGATTATCAGAAGAAACAAAAGAAAAATGATAATAAAATTCCTTGGCATAACTCTGTATATTATAACAAAAATCTCCCGCCTTGCCAAAGAGAGTTACAGGATGGTATTCTTAATCTGTGAATCTCTCATCTTTTAAAAAACCAAGCAGATATATAAATAATGAAATCAATACCATTCATAAAGCCGCACCCGTAAAGATTGCCCTCGTATTTCCCGACATTTATGAAATCGGGATGTCCCATCTCGGTCTTAAAATTCTTTATAAAATAATAAATGACTTCCCCTATGCCGCTGCAGAAAGGGTGTTCTCTCCCTGGATAGATCTCGAGGCATGGATGAAGGCATACGGGATTCCTCTTTCATCTTTAGAATCAAACAGACCTTTAAGTGCTTTCGATATTGTCGGGTTCAGTCTGCAGTACGAGCTTTCATATACAACTGTCCTCAACATGCTTCATCTTGGTGGAATACCTGTTAAATCAGAAGACCGCAACTTGTCTTCCCTCAATCACCTTTATCCCATAATAATTGCCGGGGGTCCCTGCACAGTTAATCCATTGCCTATGTCAGCTTTTATTGATGCATTCTTAATCGGTGACGGAGAAGAGGCTGTGAAGGAGATAATCGAAACATTTTATTCATGGAAAACAGAGGGAGACGGCAAAAGGGAATCTGTTCTTTTGGCTCTCTCCGAAATTGAAGGGATGTATGTGCCATCGGTTCAAAGTTCGATAATTACCCCCCCTTATCCCCCCTTCAGCAAAGGGGGGAATGGAGTGGTTAAGAGACGCATCATTAAATCCCTTGATAATGCCTCTTATCCTGATAAACCCATTGTCCCATATACCTCGATTGTACACGACAGGGTAAACATCGAGGTTGCCAGAGGCTGTTCAATGGGGTGCAGGTTCTGTCAGGCTGGAATGATATACAGGCCAGCCCGTGAAAAGAGTCCTGAAAGAGTTTTGGATTTGGCTGAAAAATCTCTGAAAGCTACAGGCTATGAAGAGGTAGCTTTTACCTCTCTCAGTACAGGAGACTACAGTTGCCTTTTACAGGTTGTAAGGGAATTTAATAAGAGATTTGAAAGAGATAAGATTGCCCTCTCCCTTCCGTCTCTCAGGGTAGCATCCGTAAACCGGGACATTCTAAAAGAGATACGAGCTGTCAGAAAAACAGGATTTACAATCGCACCAGAGGCCGGGACCGGAAGATTGAGAAGGGTGATAAATAAAGACTTTTCTGAAGAGGATTATGAGCAGGCACTCAGAATATTATTCGAGGAAGGCTGGCACAACCTAAAATTATATTTCATGATAGGCCTGCCAACAGAAACAGGAGAAGATATAGAGGCAATTCCTGAAATGGCAATGAAGGCACTTAAAACTGCAAAAAGGTTTACCAAAAGATTCGTCAATTTAAGCGTAGGGATTTCTCCTTTTGTCCCAAAATCTCATACACCTTTTCAATGGTACGGGCAAGAACCTGCTGATGAGCTAAGAAGAAAAAAGATTTATATAAAGAACTTCCTGTCAAAAAAGGGCTTTAATATAAAAGGCCACGATGTCGAAATGAGCCTTTTAGAAGCTGCCTTTTCACGGGGTGATGAAAGACTCGCACCCCTCATTGAGAAAGCATGGTCTCTCGGTTGCAGACTCGATGGCTGGACAGAAACATTTGATTTTGAGAAATGGAAAAAAGCGATGGAACATACTGGTATGGATGTAACAGACTTTGCGGAAAAGACTTTTCAATTTTCAGATGTTCTTCCCTGGGAGCGAGTAGATATCGGCGTCACAAAAGAATTCCTGTGGAAAGAATATAATAATGCTCTATCAGAGAGTATAACAATCGATTGCAGAAAAGAATGCCACAATTGTGGGATTGAATGCCACAAGAATACGGAGAAGGGGAGATACGGAGAAGGGGAAAAGATAAGAAAATTCGAAGATATAAATTTATCTCCTAATCTCCGGGTCGCCGTTTCTCCGCTTTATTCCCAAACCCAATTTAAGCCTGTCAGTATAAGGGTCGAATTTTCCAAGACAGAGAGATTGAGATATCTTTCCCATCTTGAACTCGTTAACGTTATTCACAGAGCAATGAGGAGGGCAGGGTTCCCCCTAAAATATTCAAAAGGCTTTCATCCGGGTCCGAAGGTATCGTTTGGGCCCCCACTAAGTGTTGGGGTTGCAGGGCTCAATGAATATTTTGATATGGAAATTATCCCGCCTTTTGATTTGCTGGAGAACAGAAGACAATTGAACAATGTATTGCCTGAAGGCATATATGTGAATTATATGGCAGTTATACCGGCAAACGCTGAATCATTAAACAGCTTTATAACAAGATATGAATATGAAGTCAGAGGCGGAGAGCCGTCTAATATAAAATTTTTTTTATCAGAAAAGGAGATAAAATTTCATAGAGAGAAACATTTTGTAAATTTGAGAAGCTTTGTTGAGGAAGCAGTGATCGTTGAGGAAAATACGGTAAAGGTTATACTTGTGGATCAGGGCAACATAAAAGTCAGGCTGGGAGAAATCCTTCCCCTCTTATTGGATGCTCCTTTAGAAGGCCTTGATGTAACAAGGATAGCACTTTACGGATGGAAGGGTGGCTGGGCAAGTCCCATTAATAAATACAAAGTGCAGATTGTAGATTATAAAATATGAAATTATAAATATGGACAGCGAGATATTGATAAATGTAACTTATGACGAAATCAGGGTTGCCCTTCTTGAGGGCGGACAGTTAGTAGAATTCTATGTTGAAAGGAAGCGTGATGCAAGCCTTGTTGGAAATATCTACAAAGGCAGGGTGGTAAAGGTTCTTCCTGGCATGCAATCCGCCTTTGTTGACATCGGGCTCGAAAAAGCTGCCTTCCTTTATGTCACTGACATCCATGCTGGTATGGAGGAATTTGCACCTTTTCTTGAGGAAGAAGAAAAAGTCAATTCTATCGAACTTGTTTCAAAGAAGGGGAAGCCGGATCTTACCATAGATGAACTCACTCAGGAAGGTCAGGAAATCCTTGTTCAGGTTTCAAAAGACCCGATAGGCAGTAAAGGTGCAAGGGTTACATCATATGTAACATTGCCTGGAAGACACCTTGTACTCATGCCGAATGTAGAACATATAGGTATTTCAAGGAGGATATCCGATGAATCTGAGCGTATAAGGCTCAGGACAATTGTTGATAAAGTTAAAACAAAGGGCTACGGACTTATTATAAGGACAGCAAGTGAGGGATCGGTGGAAGATGATATGAAAAAAGACCTCGATTTTCTCCTTTTATTATGGGACAACATTCAGAAAAAAAAGGATCGTGTATCAGCGCCTACTTTACTTTACAGCGACCTCGACCTTGTCTTCAGAAGCGTACGCGACCTTATGATACAGGATGTAAAAAAGCTTATTGTGGATTCCGAGGAAGAGTATGAAAGGATCAAGGATTTTGTCAGAACCTACTTCGAGAAGCTTCTCGGGGAAATAGAGTTATACGACGGCATAGAACCTATATTCGATTCATATGGAATAGAGCTCGATATATCAAGGGCACTCGGAAGAAAGGTCTGGTTAAAATCCGGTGGTTATATCGTGATAGATCAGACTGAAGCCATGACCGTAATAGATGTTAATACCGGTAAATTTGTCGGCAAAGAGGAGCTCGAAGACACGATACTTAAAACAAATCTCGAAGCAGTAAAGGAAATAGCATATCAGATCCGGCTCAGAAATCTCGGGGGCATCATAATTGTTGATTTCATAGATATGGAAAAGCCCGAAAACAGGGAACGGGTATTCAATGCATTTTTTGAAGCAATGAGAAAAGACCGTGCCAAAAACACAATATCTCATATCACGGAACTCGGACTGATTCAGATGACAAGGAAGCGTGTCAGGGAGAGTCTCGGGAGAACGCTATGTGACTCATGTCCATATTGTGAGGGCAAGGGGTTTGTCAGGTCGCCCCGGACCCTATGTTATGAAATTTTCAGAAAAATTAAGAGACTTGCAAGGCATGGCGGAGAAAGGATTATTGTGACAGCTCACCCTTATGTTGCGGAATTTTTATCTGATGAAGAGCGTGCAGGTATTGAGGATATAGAAAACAAATACAGTATAAAGGTTACCATAAGGGAAAGCCGCAATCTTCATCAGGAAAACTATGAGGTTACTGTTTTATAAAAGACTATTTACTGTAAAATCTATTTTTACATCTTTATAAATTCGTTTCTAATGAATTGATCCTTCTAAATATACTTATTTATCAATAAGTTATGTCCAATTTACTTCTAAATTACTTCTTATTTACAACTAAAAATTAGACAATGATCCAGCAAGGTTTTTTATCAGAGCCAGTATTCTTAATTGACCCATCCTTTTTCGACATTTCATAGAGCAGATTATTTATTTTATTTATCTTCTGCTTTTCATTTAATATGTCTGGGAGTTTATCGAGCAGTAAATTATTAATATCTTGTCTGCTGGCTGACCTGAATTCTCTTATAAATTCTATAATCATCGCCTTATAATATTTTTTATTAAAAGCACGATGTTTAATATAGGTTGACTTATCTCCAGTTAAAGCAGTGATTTTTGCAGTAACAAAAAGTTTCGGATATCTGCCTTCAATCAGTTTTTGTGATTTTAATAATTTGTAGTCATCTTTTGTAATTTTTATTCTTTTCTGAACCTTGTCAAGACATATAACGGTTTTCAGGCTCAAATCGATTTTATTGATAAGCATCTTTGTGTAATTTTCATCAATTACCTTTCCGATTATTTTTACAACATTTCAAAAAGTTTATTAATTACTTTTTCCTTATCTTCCATAAACAACACGTGCTCTCGTTCTAAGTCCTTTTTATCCTTTTTTGAATAAGCACAGGTTTTTTTGATTTTTTTAAATTCGGATACGGAAAGGATAAAAGATTCCAGTTTTAAATCTCCTCTGCCTATTGTCTTCTCAAGTTCTTTAATGTTTTCATGAAGTTGTATCTTTTCATCTTCAACGTGTCGTATCCCTTTGGGATCAACAAAAGCTATAGTCTGTTTATCCTTTATCTTTCTCCACATAATGAAGTCAGGATAGAAGCCACTTCTCTGGAAAAACCTTATGCCTTTTCGGGATAGATTTCGTAATAAGAAAATTTCTTCATTCTTAAATCTTTCTTTATGCGCTTTTAGATAATTCCTGAGACACCCGATAAATTCAAATTCTCCCTCATTTAGTTGGGTAGGTATAGTTTTTATAAAATCCTTGTCTTTTTTATACAGGAGTAAGGGAGTATATAAATGTCTGTCAAAATGTATTCTCGGGAATTCCTTCAGGTCATCCTGATAAAGCTTCTCAATATTTTTAACGAATCCTTTAATCTTTTTGATAAACTTCTGTCTTTCTTTCTGCTCTTTTTTATCTGCAGGTATTTCAATTTTAACAGTATATTCACCGTAAGCGAGATTCTCGTCTTCTTTGACTAAATAGACTGGCTGCAATCTCTTGGATTCTTCTTTTCTAAGCATGTCATTATAGAATTTATCTATATAGGTCTTTAGCACCATCAGCACAATTTCATGAAGCTTATCCAGATCACTAAAACCTTTAGGAATTACCTGCTCTGAAAAGGCATAGAGTTGATAGCCGTTACTTCTGATTATTTCTGTCAGGGTATCTTTATCAATACTCAGATTAGTATATCCCATAGCAATCTTGTAATTGAGTAATTCGTAATAAATTCCGTCCCAGTTAAGCAAGTCAATGTATTTATCTTCTAAAGAAAGAATATTTTCTTCGCTCTCGCCCTTTGTCACTTCCAGTCCATGGGCAAGACTTACCCTTGGTCTGAGATCAATTCTTACCTTATCAAGAATATCCTCGTTAACAGTTATTTGAAAGAAATAACTTGAAAAGTCAAAATCTTCAGGGGATTTGAGGGTATAAAGTTTTTTCTTCCATTTCTTCTCATTGATAAATTGTATTGGAAGCTGTATTTCTTCGTATTCCACTTCTTCACGTCTAATGGTTTCAAGGAATGTATTTATATAATCAGCATTCAGTCCGAAGATATTCAGGGTTTCCAGAGCCTTGATGCGATATCTGTTTTCATCACTTCTTTTGAGCGAAAAGCCTCTTCCTTTTAGTCTCACACCTCTTCCAAAGAGCTGAATAATCTGTGGGCCCTCACCCTTTCCCATGTTTATGAGCCCCATGGAGCAGACCCGCCACGAATCCCATCCTTCAATGAATTTCTTCGCACCTATAATGATATTGATATTTGAGTAATGCTCATTGACTTTCTCAAAAAGTGATGGGGTGATACTGTCTGATTTTACCTCTATACCTCTTTCTGTAAGAAGCTTTTTAAATCCGGAAACATCTCCGATATTGATAACCCCAAAGTATTCGCCTTCCCCTATCTTGAGACCGATTTCTCCCTCTGCGGATTTAATTTCAAAAAAAGAAAAAGCGCCACTTCTGCAATTCAACAGCTTTTCATAAATATCATCTGCCTTACATCCTTCTCGCCTTATATGCTCAAATCGGTCTTTGAAAACATCATTACCTTGTAGGTCAATCAGACCTGATTTCCCGCTGAGGATTATATCTATATTTCTTTTTAGCAATGATTTGTTTTCAGATATTTCCTTCAGAAATTCAACCACTTTTAAGACGTCAGAATTTATTCCTGCGCCTGAAACCTTGCTTCCGATGAATGCCCACAGAGGTTTTTCAATAAGATACTCACTTAGTTCTTCCCTATGCTTCTCGTAAAGGAGAATCTGTTCGTAGAAAGAGAGGAGATTACCGGTCAAAATCAGGTTTTTAAATTTTTCCTGAAAGCTCTTTTCTCTCAGATTATAGACATAGAAATCCTTGCCATACCCATCGGAGTAAAAGTATTTATATGAATAGTCAAAAATTATCGCCTTTGAGTATTCCCGTAATAAATCTTTATCTTTTGGCCCGATTGACTGCCCGAAGGTTGCACTGTATTCAAAGATAAATCCCGTTTTTGCGAGGCCTTCTCTTAAGCGTTTCCATGTCTTTTCTTCAGTGCCCGCACCTTTATGGCCTTCATCAATAAAAACAAGGTTTCTCCCTTCAAAGGACTCAACTTCAACCCTTACTCCAGAGCCTTTTTTCTCCTCGGTCAGCTTGTGGATGTCAATTACAAGGACTTCGTTCTGATAGAGTGTCAGGCTCCCAGTATTTTCATGATACAATCTGCAGGGGATGCCGCTTCTCTGCATTTCGTGATAATGCTGCTTTGAAAGTCCCTCATTCGGTGTGATAAGGATAATGTTATCCAGTCTTCCTTTATTGTATTTCAAAAATTGCCAGTAATTGATATGCATTATCAGTGTTTTCCCGCTCCCTGTAGCCATCCAGTATGCCAGCTTCTTCAGGTCTGTTTCTTCAAAATAAAGAAATTCATTTTCTTTCCTGTGAATCTCTTCATTCAGAAAATCTACGAATACATTTAAATTAGACAGGAATTCTTTCAGACGGTGAAAATAATTGTCTAAAAAGATTTCTGAAAAAAGGACTGAGAGGTATTGAAAATACTTGAGATTTATATTTTCCCTGCGGTTCCTGACGAGTCCTTCAGTATATTCCTTTATTGCATTATCATATCTAAGAATATCACCGATGGGTATTTTCAGGCCTTCAAGTAATATAAGCTCACATGCATAGTAGCTTTTCCCGTCCGTATCATATCCTTCCCTGACACCTTTTAGCCTTTCAAATAGATCGTTAACTTTTTCGAATCCGAAAAGGCTGAGAAGATACTTATTGAGAACGAGGGATTTTTCAAGCTTCATCTGATTTTTTTAATTCATTCAGAATGCTGTTAATTTGCTCACTGAGGGTTGGTATTTTATCTTTTATTACTGCCCAGACAATATCCCACTTTACACCAAAATAGAAATGGATAATTTTGTCCCTCATCCCTACGATCTTTTTCCAATCCGGATGAGCATACTTCTTTCTAAAATCAGATGAAAGATTTTTTACTGCCTCTCCAATGATTTCAATATTACGCATAACTGCATCCTG
>JACUUX010000128.1 GCA_014859105.1 Nitrospirota bacterium | reverse complement strand
ATAGTGGTCTCCGATACCTGGGAATGAAGTGGTATCGATTACCTGGGACGTGACAATAAGAGCATGCCTTATATGGAGATCAATGTTTATACCCCGTGTCATTCCAATTGAGATAAACTCTTTTATTAATCTTCCCGAATTATCTTTTTCTTGAACTATTGGATTCCTTATCGGAGACAATCCTTCGCCTTGATAAGATGTGACCCATTTGTGCTTTATTTCATTTGCAAGCTGTCTGATTATCTTGACGCTCTCATTTTCCAAATAAGAATTAATTGCAGTAAACAGCGGCTTGGGTTTTCCTTCATTAAATTCCAAATGTTTTATAAGCGCTGGGAAGGTTGTATTATTCTCTGAAGCTCTCATTTCCTCAATGCCTTTTTTCTTTTTTATTCTCCATTTTTTTATATTCAATGCGTGCCTGACCAATTGAGCAAATTTATCGCCACACGCTTGTATTAAAAGCACACAATATCTTAGATAGTAGGCTTTTACAATAATTTGAGAGCTGAATACAATTTGGCCAGCATTTCTTTTTATCGTATGACTGACGAATGAATGTTGATTAGAGTGAGCAAGAAATAAACTCCTCGCTATATCTCTTTGTTGGCGATAAATTACAAATTTCCAAAATTCGGCAAAACCATGGCCTCTGTTTTTAAGGATAAGTAAAGCGTTATAATCGAGCCAGTCAGTCGGTAGTCTTTTAATTCTCCTATCAAATTCTCGATCCCTTTTTGTTATCTTCTCGATCATATTAGTCAATTAACCCGCTTATAAAATAGTTTCCAATTATAATTAATGGGTTTTCAATCAGTATTACGTACAACGGCCTGCATCAGCCGCCGCGAGATGAGAAAGATGAAAAAAACCGACACGCTAATTCGCGGTCGGCTGGATGTTTTTGTTGTGCGCCTTTTGTCAGCTTGCATTTTGTATTTTTATTGAATGAAAGAAATTCAGTTTTTCCTGCTTGCGCTCTTCAATTGCTAACCTAAGAGCTTTGTTTGCCAAATCCACTGATGCAGGTGAATTGTCAACGCCGATGAATCTCCGTTTTTCTCGGAGTGCAGCAGTTGCCGAAGTACCGCTTCCCACGAAACAGTCAAGCACAATATCATCTGGTTCAGTAAGCAACTGTATTATTCGGCGCGGTAGTTCAATCGGGAACTTTGCCTCATGGTCATCGTTCACACGGACAGACGGAATATACCATACACCTCGAGAACCCCATGCTGTCCATTCATCTTGGGTTAAACGCTCTTTATCCACTTTTGTTGTCCCCGGTTTCCAAAAAATGTATATGTACTCAAATTCATCAACTGCTCTATAACTCATTGTATGCCAGCGGGAGTTTTCCCAAGCTGCGTCTTTAACCCACGCCCTTCGATCGTATAAATAAAGCCCACAGTCCAATGCGTATTGTTCGAGCATTCCACCGACGAGATGGACGCGGGTTTGAGTTTCGTATTTTCCGCCGCGAATGTTGTTTCCTTTCAGCCGACGATCAACTGTTTGTTCACTACAACCAAGGAGTGCGGCGATTTGCCTGCGATTATATTCTGGATACTTTGCCCACATCTCCAGCACCATTTCACGGGTTATATCGCCTCGTTTTCTACGCGAAACATTTTCAGCCATAATTCGGGGCATATCCGGATCTTTAAAACAAAGGATATCTGCTATGTTGATTGCAAGAAATGCTCCTGGCTTTAAGATAATTGCATGCGCCTCAATCGTTCGGCGCAATAGGTTTTTCCAATCAAAGAAAGACATATCGCGCTCATAATCTTTGCCAACATGGTAAGGCGGCGACCATACGCTTAGCGCAATCGTATTAGGGTCGATGTGTTGTGCCAGATTCCGGGCATCTCCCAAATAAATGTTATCTGGCTCATATCTTAAAGCAGCATCAATCATCCCATTTAGAACCTATTTTGCGAGTCATTGAGTCATAATTTATTGTTTGTATGCGCCATCCTGCCTTTAGTTTGAGACGGTGGAAACTAAGCCGTACCCGGAAGTCCTCTCCGCGCGTTGGAGCATTGCGCCCTACTATCCATATTGTATCGTGGGCGTTAGGATTGTAACGGTCTTGGAGAATACCATTTGGTACTGCTGCAAGTGTAAGCTGCTTGAGATTATATTTGTTGTTCTCCTCCTCATAATGGTAGTGAGCCAAAAGAGTTGTAGTAATAAATTGTTGACCGCCATGAGCAGATACAGGCGGCAAATCGCCGCTCTGCTCTATCTCAGCGCCGCCCCGAACCTGTTTAACCGAAAGAGCAAGTTGTGACATTTGCATGGTTGCACTGCTTGTGCTTTTTTCAGCTTTACTGTCAACAAAAAGAGCTTGACGGACTGAGAAATCCGATAGGATAATATATCTTGCTTTTCGATAATCAACATTCCCTAGAATTCTTTGCTGAACTTGATAGCCTCCAAGCCTGTCTAACATCTCTCTTGTAATGTCTTCAGCGATGTCTTTTGGGTCGTCAGAGCTTTGCGCGAAAATATCGAAAGCGTCAAAGCCGAAATCGAAGGCAGCGGTATAAAGCGATCTGAGACTTTGTTTCTCGATAGCCTCTATTTCTTCTGGAGTTAATTTATTCGGGTCTCTGAGATGTTTCATGCCAATATTATAGTATATTTGGCAGCTTTGTGGTTGATCATATTTATTTCACGCACAACGAGTCTGAAGTAGGTTAATGGTGTCAGGTCTTGACTCTTGACACAAAGTCACGATTTTATTATCCTATTGTCGTGGGAAGACTGCTCAGAATAGAATACCCCTGTGCCCTATATCACATAACAAGCAGGGGAAATGAGAGAAAAAAGATATTCCTTGAAGATGCCGATAAAATAAAGTTTCTGGAAATACTGGAAGATTACCACAGCCGCTTTAATATTCTCATCCATAGCTACGTTCTTATGGACAACCACTATCATTTTATTGTCGAAACACCGAAGGGTAATCTCACAAAAGTAATGCATGGCGTAAATGGATGGTACACCGGATATTTCAATCGAAAATATCGACGGTCAGGTTGAGGTCGGATGTCAATAGTGGACACCAAACCTTTCATGTCATGCTGCCAGTTG
>JACUUX010000054.1 GCA_014859105.1 Nitrospirota bacterium | reverse complement strand
TTTTAAATATAATCATTTTTTTTGGCTCTGCTACTTTGGAGAATTTTCGAACCTTACGAATAAGCATCATTCCGCAACTCACGCAGCGGAATGATGCTTATTCGTAGGTGACACAAACGTTGTGCGGTCAGACTTTGGCCGTATCACAACATTTCTCCAAGAAACGCGTATTTCTCCTCGTATTGAGCGCTGTGCCGATTTTGACAACCGTGTCATTCAAATCGAAAGAAATGCCCATGTCCTATCTTGCTCTATTTGCTTGAATGGGAATTGAACAGATATCAGGAAGTGATACTTTTGCGCATAACTGTGAGCAGTTGTTTTCGGATTTCTCACCACTAAAATGGTTGTTAGTGGCTGTAGTCGCATTTATCGCTGACGGCGGAGAGCGTTTAGTAGATGAAGAAATATTCCAAATAGTAAGATTACACACAAAAAATCTTTCGTGAGAAAGATTAAAGCGAATATTCAAGTTAATACAAATCGCTATTCCTTTTACTCATCAAGAATCGAAAGAGGACTCTCAGCCAGCGGGTCCAATCTATCTACTTGCTGAGTAGTCCACTTTAGCCAATTATCAAGCTCGCTGCCTGTATTGATAAAACCATATTTTTGAATAGCTGCCTGTTTAACCGCCTCGATATATGTGCGGATCTGTTGGGCCTTCTGCCAGGCTTCAGCCTCCCTCAGTAATCTTTCAAGTCTTTCCTTTTCTTTTTGGATTTTTTCTGCTTTTCTCCTTCTTTCCTCCTCCTGTTCTCTCCATTCCCTTTCTCTTTGTTCTCTTTCTAACCTTTTGATCTTCTCTTTCTCAGCTGCCCTAATCAATCCAATAATAAATGAATTTAGCAAGTCCTCCAGCTGATGCTTTTTCCCATCAGACCAGCTCTTTCGAATTCCATCAATATATTCATCGATCTTAAAAACCAGTTTTCCAGAAGGAACATATCTATATCTGTCGTATAACCAGCCATTCTGCAAGAGCTTCTTCTTTTCTTCTTGAGTCAACTCGCGCTCAACTTTAGTGGTTGGCTCTTCAAGTCTTATCTTAAGAATCTCCCCCAAAACAGAAACGATTGTAGTGCCATTCGATTCATTTATTGAAACACTAAAACCTCCCGGTTCGAGTGCTTTTATAAGGGCAATATAGATACGCATGGCCCTATCTATATTGCCCTTAGTGATTCTCGTATCAAGACACTTATTGTGAACTATTCTCACATGACCATATGTGTCAGAATGTCCTGTTCTTAAGCATTGTTTTGTAAACGCCACAAGTGGATGAGGGGAATAGAGTTTTTCAGGTACTTTTATATAATTCTCCGGGTTTTCTTCAAAAGCAACAAGAACCTGAATTTCATCATTTTCTTCCTTATTTTGTTCCTTTTCAAGATTAGGATTTTCAGGAAAGATCCTGTGAACTGCAAATTCAGGTACTCCTTTTATCAAAAGCAGAGGCGGTCTTTTCTTTTTCCCTTTCTTTGCCCAGTATCCCCTGCCGGGCACAGGGATTTTCAGCTTTTTGCATATCTTTGCAAGTCCCACATCTGATATTTGATATTGCTTAGCCAACTTGGTCATAGGGATCGACCAGACCTGTTCATACAATTCCTCTCTATACAGCTTAATAGTTTCCTCCATCTGTGCTCACCTCGCAAATTGCCTGTATAATAACAAATGTCGAAAGCAAGGCCGCTCTGAGTTCAATCAAGTTAATGCATTGGTGGCCACCCTTCTATCGCTGTCTCTAACTGCAGGCTCTTTCTTTAATGATTTAAAATAATGTGTTATGGCAAAAACTCCTGAGGGAAGATATAGAGCATGGGACAAAAGAACAAACAAAATGAGGTCTGTTCTCTCCGTTGCTTTTGAAAAAGGCTATGCAACCCTCAAGGGCACCCCCGAAGAAAAAGTTTCGCTTTCAGATATGGTGCTGCTCAGGCATATGGAAATAGCAAGCGAAAACAGAAAGGGCACTTATGAGGGGGATATAGTTTCCTTTAGAGTTGGAGATGAACTCAAAGTTGGATTAGTGACGAGGGAGACCGGGGAATGGTTCTTTGAAGTCGTACATGAAGATAATAAAGGTTCTCCTTGGCAGCTCAAGGGAATCAATGTGCTCGGCAACAAATTTGAAAATTCTTACTTGCTTTCAGAGGAACATATAAGGCTTTTCAATATTTCTGAAATAGAAGAGATATTATTATCTGATCGGATATGAGATGAAGTATACTGCAAGCATGATTTGGAGAGAGAAATTTCTAAGCTTTCTGAGTTGAATAGGGAAGAATTGATAGATTTAATAAAATCATTATCTGAAAACTTAAGGCATTATAAGAAAGCATACTTTAAAGAATCTTCGAAAAGACAACGTTATTAATAGATATTTCTTAGTGGAATCACAAACTTAGCCCGGAGCTTAAAAAGGTAAGAACTTAATTGTCTGCAGATATTTACTGGCGGAGAGGCAGGGATTCGAACCCTGGGTGGAGTTACCCCCACAACGGTTTTCGAGACCGCCCCGATCAACCACTCCGGCACCTCTCCGATAGCTTAAAATTCTAAATCCTGATTTCTAAATCCTAATCAAATTCAAAATTCTTCTTTTCTACCTCCTCGATTTAAAAAAACGTTGAAGTATCTCAACACACTCCTCCTCAAGAACTCCTGATACAACTTCAACCTGATGATTGAGCCTTTTGTCTGAAAGAAGATTGAAAAGACTGTCAACCGCTCCGCCTTTTTCATCTTTACATCCGTAAACAAGCCTGCCAAGCCTTGCGTTAACCATTGCACCGGCACACATGATACATGGTTCTTTTGTCACATAAAGTGTTGCATATGCCAGTCTCCAATTATCAATGAAATTTGCACCCCCCCTTAAAACAAGGATTTCAGCATGACCTGCCGGGTCTTTTGAAGATTCTCTGGTATTATGTGCACTTGCAATAATATCATTGTCTTTTACAAGAACAGCACCGACGGGTACTTCCCCGTCATTAAAAGCGAGCTTCGCCTCCTCGAGTGCTAAACGCATAAAATAAATATCTTGTTCTGTATATGTCATCGGTATTATTCTATCGGAAGAGTATAAAAAAATCTTCGATCGAGTGCCTTCGCCGGGGGTCGCTCCGGCCAGTGCGAAATGAAGTGCTTAATTACAAATTTTACGAAGTATTAACGATCTTGTTTAAAATAGAAATATTTCAAAATGAAAAAGGAAGATTTACAATTTTTCAAGAAATGGTTGTCTGATTACTGCAGATCCTTCTACTCACACAATCCAGGAGATCAAATGAACATATCCCTTAAAGAAAAACATACTTTCAGGGTTTGCGAGAATATTATTTATATAACGAAAGAATTATCGCTTGATGAAAATAAACAGATGATAGCAGAGACGATAGCGCTTTTCCACGATATCGGGAGGTTTCCGCAGTACGCAAAATATAAAACATTCAGGGACAGCATATCGGTCAATCACGGGCCCCTCGGAGCTAGGACATTAGAGAATGAGAAAGTTCTCTTACGACTTCCTGATAACGAAAAAGAGATGGTCATAAAAGCAGTAAAATTCCACAATGCCTTCTCGGTGCCGAAGATTGAAAAAGAGGAAATCGTTTTCTTCATAAGATTAATAAGAGATGCAGATAAGCTTGATATATGGCGCGTGTTTCTGGAGTACTATGAGAGTCCCTACGAGAGCAGGGCCTCTGCAGTGGGCCTTGGATTACCTGATATCACTGAATATTCAAAAGATGTAATATCGTGCATTTATAAAAGACAGATAGTATCTCTTTCAAATATTAAAACGTTGAATGACTTTAAAATTCTGCAACTCTCATGGATATTCGATTTGAATTTTAAGCCATCCTTTAAATTATTGTCAGAGAGGAAGTATATTGATAAAATTATTTCATACTTGCCAAAGACAGAAGAGATTCGGAGGTTGTTGTTATTTCTAAAGGAATATATGGAAAATAAATTGGCAGAAACAAGATGATTGGTTTATTAGTGTATTGTCTCATAAATAGATTTACTCGTTCTGTCATCCCTGTCCCGTATCAAGTACGGGATAAACTTTAGCGGGAATCCAGAGAAATCAAAGACTGGATTCCGCATCAAGTGCGGAATGACAATACAAAAAGTATAAAGAACTGTTAGAGACGGTACACTATATCCTGCTGTCTTTTAATGTGAGTGGATTATGGAGGACATAGCATTTAGGTGTATCTACCTTTTAAAATCCCAGTATTTCCATTTCAGATATTCATTGATTGACTTTGCTGCTTTCTTACCGGCACCCATTGCAAGAATAACAGTTGCAGAACCTGTGACGATATCCCCGCCTGCAAAGACTCCTTGCTTCGAGGTCATGCCAGTGTCTGCCTCGGCTGAAATATAACCTTTTTTATTCAATTTCAAATCAGGCACTGTGTGGAGCAACAAAGGGTTTGACCTTGTTCCGATAGCAGGGATTCCGACATCTATCTCAACTTGAAATTTACTCCCTTTAATCGGTACCGGCCTTCTTCTGCCGGATTCGTCAGGCTCCCCCAGTTCCATTTTTGAGCATTCGACAGCACATATATTTCCTTTACCATCGTCAATAAATCCTGTCGGATTTGTCAGAAGCATGAATTCTATACCCTCCTCATGTGCATGATGAATTTCTGCTTTTCTCGCCGGCATCTCTTCCTCGGATCGCCTGTATATGAGATATACCTTTTCAGCACCAAGTCTTAATGCCACTCTTGCTGTATCGATGGTAACATTACCACCGCCGAATACTGCAACTTTTTTGCCACGCTTTACAGGTGTATCATATTCAGGAAAAAGATATGCCTTCATAAGATTGGCCCTTGTTAAGAATTCGTTTGCAGAATAAACGCCATTAAGATTTTCTCCCGGTATACCTAAAAACATGGGTAGCCCTGCTCCGGTTGCGATGAAGCAGGCATCATATCCATGTCCGTTTAAAAGCTCATCAATAGTATAAAGTTTCCCGATGACTGCATTGACAACGACTTCAACGCCAAGTTTTTTTATATATTCGACCTCTCTTTCCACTATTGTCTTCGGAAGTCTGAATTCCGGAATACCATAGACTAAAACACCTCCTGGCTTGTGAAGTGCTTCAAACAAAGTGACCTGATGGCCTGATTTTATCAGGTCGGCAGCACACGTTAACCCACCGGGGCCTGAGCCTATTATTGCTACTTTTCTCCCTGTAACTTTTGGTTTTTCAGGAGTCTGAATTTCTCCTTCGCTTGCTTCGTAATCAGCGACAAATCTTTCGAGGTTTCCTATTGCAACGGGTTCACCTTTTTTCCCAAGGATACACAATGACTCACATTGTATCTCCTGAGGGCATACCCTTCCACAGACCGCCGGTAATGCATTTTTCTCTTTAACCTTCCATGCTGCCTCTATAAATTTCCCCTCTTTAATTAATTTTATAAATGAAGGAATATCGACCTCCACAGGACATCCATTTCTACAGGCAGGCCTGAGGCATGACAAACATCTTGATGCCTCCTCTACCGCTTCATTAGGCGTGTATCCGTACGGAACTTCCATAAAATTCTGGATTCGGGCCTGTGGGGTTTGCTCTCTCATTTTTATTCTATTCTTCTTTTTTTTGTCTTCCATTTCTTATTTGCCCCCCTTTTTTTCTTTATAACTTTCCAGATACCTCTGCAGTGCAAATTTTTCTTCATCGAGGTACATCCTCTGCCTTGCCATTAGCAGATCAAAATCGACCTTGTGCCCATCGAACTCGGGACCGTCAACACAGGCAAATTTTATCTCGCCTCCGACTTCTATCCTGCAAGATCCGCACATTCCCGTTCCATCAACCATGATCGAATTCAGGCTGACTAAGGTCTTAACGTTGTATTTTTCAGATGTAATACAGACGAATTTCATCATAATTGCAGGCCCTATCGCTATTACCAGGTTAATACTTTTATCTGTTCTTAAAAGTTCATCTAAAGGAACGGTTACCACTGATTTCCTTCCATGAGAACCGTCATCTGTTGTGACAATCAAATCATCTGACACAGCGCGCATTTTGTCTTCCCAGAAGATTAAATTTTTTGTCCTTGCACCTATAATAGAAATGACCGTATTTCCGGCTTCTTTAAAAGCCTTTGCAATTGGGTAGACAGGAGCAATTCCGACACCGCCTCCAACGCAGACAACTGTTCCGAAATCTTCGATATGTGCAGGTTTTCCAAGCGGTCCGATAACATCAGATATAAAACCACCTTCATTTAATGTTCCCAGGTGATGAGTTGTTTTCCCAATTTTTTGAAAAACAGTAGTTATCGTTCCTCTGTCTCTGTCAAAGTCAGCTATTGTGAGAGGTATTCTTTCACCCTGTTCGTTGATTTTGAGGATGAAGAAATTTCCTGCCTTCGCCTTTTTCGCTATATCTTCTGCTTCGATCTCAAACAATGTCACAGCATCTGATAGTTCTTCCTTTTTAACAATCTCAAACATAATGCCCCCCTCTTATTTTTTATATAAAATTAACTTATTAGCATATGATTTTAAAAATTAAAATTTTACTTGACAAGAGATAGTGCTTTTAAGTATAACATAACCGCTTATGCCTGGAACTTATATGCCATCAGAATATTTGCCGATTCTTATCTTCATTATTATTGCGACGGCATTTGGCCTTGGTGCCTTATTACTCGGTATGATCTTCAGACCTAAGAAGCCCTACAGCGAAAAACTCATGCCCTACGAATCAGGTATTACACCTGTTGGAGAGCCCCGTTACAGGTTTTCTGTCAGATTTTATCTTGTAGCTATGATTTTTCTTGTATTTGATGTTGAGGCGATATTCATTTATCCGTGGGCTATAGTTTTTGATGATATCGGAACTTATGGCTTTATAGGAATGGTAATCTTTATCATTATAATCTTAATCGGCTATATCTTTGATTGGAAAAAAGAGTCATTTCAGTGGGATTAAATATTCCGTTTTAAGGAGTGGGAGATGTTGATAGATACATCAACAATCGGACTTATCCAGGTAGAAGAAGATACAAAGATATTACCTCCAAACGTCATTATTACCACCTTTGACAAAATTGTTAACTGGAGTAGATTATCTTCGATATGGCCAACAACATTCGGACTTGCTTGTTGTGCCATCGAGATGATGGCCGTGGGCGCAGCACATTATGACTTCGACAGGTTCGGAATTATATTCAGGGGTTCGCCAAGGCAGTCTGATTGCCTGATAGTGGCAGGTACTGTCACGAAAAAGATGGCACCTGTGGTGAGAAGAGTGTACGACCAGATTCCAGAGCCGAGGTATGTGGTTGCCATGGGAAGCTGTGCATGCACCGGCGGCATATTCAGAACTTACAACACTGTACAGGGGTGCGGTTCTTTTCTGCCTGTTGATGTATATGTTCCGGGTTGTCCTCCGCGTCCGGAGACCTTGCTCGAGGGAATGATGTTACTCCAGGAAAAGATAAGAAAAGAACAGGCGAGGTGGAGTCCGTGGCGATAGTATTAAGAAAGGTATTATCATACGAAAAAGGCTTGGAACCACCTGAGATAGTCGAAAGGATAAAGGAAAAATTTCCTGAAGAAGTTATCGAGGTGACAGAATCAAAGGATCGTATTTCTGTAACCGTGAAGAGTGGCAGGATTATTGACATCTGCAGATACCTTCACGATGATCCGTTCTTATTGTTTGATCACCTTCAGGACCTTACAGCTGTTGATTACCTTAAGAAAAAAGAGCCAAGATTTGAGGTTATTTACAACCTTTATTCGATAAGATACCGTAATAAAATACGTCTGAAAGCACAGGTTCCTGAAGAAAATCCGCGCATCAGATCAGCAGTTCCCCTCTGGGCAGGTGCTAACTGGCATGAAAGGGAATGCTTTGATATGTTCGGCATTGTTTTTAAAGGTCATCCTGACCTGAGACGGATCCTTCTCCCTGAAGATTGGGAAGGTCATCCGTTGAGAAAAGATTATCCCTTGAAAGGGCCTGAACCCGAAAATGACTGGCCTGGCTATATTGAAGTATTAAATAAAGCAAAAGAACTGAAAGAATTTGAATGGGAAGGATAAGCCTGTCCTGAAAGGAATGAAGGAATGGATCAGGTAGAGAAAATATTCGAAACCAGAGAACTCAACGTAAATATGGGGCCTCAGCATCCTGCTACACACGGTGTTTTGAGGCTTGTCCTTGATTTAGACGGCGAAACGGTTGTTAACGTTACTCCCTACGTGGGATATCTACATAGAGGGATCGAAAAGCTCGGCGAAAGTTTAAGTTATTTTCAGGCCCTTCCACTTACAGACAGGATGGATTATGTTTCTGCAATGTCAAATAATATCGGGTATGTTGTTGCTGTAGAAAAGCTGTTCGGGATAGAAGCGCCTGAAAGGGCAAAGTTTATAAGAACCATGGTTGGTGAGATGTCAAGGATTTCAAACCACCTCCTCTGGCTCGCAACCCATGCCCTTGATATCGGTGCAATGACTGTATTCCTTTATTGCTTCAGGGAAAGGGAGTGGATACTCGAACTTTTTGAGAAGATTTGCGGGGCAAGACTTACGGTCACATATCCGAGGATTGGCGGTGTGAGGAATGATATCACACAGGAATTCCTCGAAAGCCTCTGGAAATTTACAGAAGAATTCCCTTCAAGGATTCTTGAATATGAGACCCTTATTGACCAGAACAGGATGTGGCTTAAAAGAACAATAGGTATCGGTGTTATTTCAGCAGAAGAGGCTGTTAATTGGGGGCTCACAGGGCCAACCTTGAGAGGTTCCGGAGTGCCATATGACGTTAGAAAGTTTACCCCATACGATGCGTACGACCGGGTTGAATTTGATGTGCCTGTAGGGACTGAAGGTGATACATATGACAGATACCGCTGCCGGATGATTGAAATGAGGCAGTCGAACAATATCGTCAGGCAATGTATAGAAAAACTACCACCTGGACCAATAATGGCAGATGCCCCAAAATTTACCCTTCATCCAAAGGATGCAATGTTTCCCATTACCCATCCTACTAAAGAACATGCTTTTTATATTGATGAAAAAGTCTGTAAGGGCTGCGGTATGTGCTTGAGGGCATGCCCTGTGAAAGCAATTACAGGAGAGAAGAAAAAGCCACATAAGATAGATCAGGCGATCTGCTTACAATGTGCTAACTGTTTAGCGGTATGCAAATTCAAGGCATTAAAGATAGTACCAGGCGGTAAAGGCCTCAGCGAGGACAAACTTAAAGAATTAGCCCAAGCTCCTTTACCCGAAGAAATCACAAAAGCTAAAGAGCATCTTGTTGAACATTTTACATTTATCAAAAGAGGACCAAGGGCGCCCGAGGGGGATCTCTATGTTGCGACAGAAGTCCCAAAAGGCGAGCTCGGCTTTTATTTTGTGAGCGACGGATCAGGAAAACCTTACAGGATGAGGGTAAGGGCTCCTTCTTTCATCCATGCGGGAGTATTACCGAGGTTGTGCGTCGGGCATCTGGTTGCAGACGTTATTGCAAATATAGGAACGATTGATATAGTACTCGGAGAGTGCGATAGGTAACAGAAAATGACACCTGATACTTTTATAAAGTTCGGGATCGATGTACTTATAATAGTAATAAAAATTGCGGTTGTTCTCGTAATTGGATTATTGCACGTTGCATATGCCACATATTTCGAACGGAAGGTTATAGGACACATGCAGGTAAGACTCGGCCCAATGAGGGTAGGGCCGCACGGACTTCTCCAGCCATTTGCAGACGGTATTAAACTGTTTTTTAAAGAAGATTTAATACCGGAAAAAGCAGACAAAGTGGTGTTCTATCTGGCTCCTGTTATCTTCATGGCATCTGCTATGGTAAATCTGGCTTTCATACCGTTTTCTCATAATTTTATAATCGCAGATATCAATATCGGTCTTTTATTTATCTTTGCAATAGCAGGTATTGGTGTTTACGGAATTTTTATATCAGGATGGGCTTCAAACTCCAAATATGCATTTATTGGTGGACTCAGGTCATCGGCACAGGTTATAAGCTATGAAATAGCCATGGGATTCAGCCTTGTCGGTGTCATGATTATGGCAGGCTCCCTGAACCTTACAGAGATAGTCAGGGCACAGGAAAATTCCATATTCGGGATGTATGCAATACCTCAGATAGTCGGTTTTGTCATATTTGTAATTGCAGCAGTGGCTGAAACAAACAGAACACCCTTTGACCTCCCGGAGGCAGAGAGCGAGCTTGTTGCAGGATATTTTGTTGAATACACAGGGTTCAGATTTGCACTTTTCTTCCTCGGCGAGTACATAGCAATGTTTATAATGGCTTCTCTCTGCACAGTATGTTTCCTCGGGGGCTGGACATTGCCATGGTATGTTTTGAAAGTCTTGCCGTTTTTACAGCATGTGCCGGGTATTGTATGGTTTCTTATAAAAGTCTATGCATTTATATTCTTTTATTACTGGATAAGGGCAACGGTACCGAGGTACAGATACGACCAGCTTATGTCAATAGGCTGGAAAATATTGATACCTGTGGCACTGGCAAATATATTAGTGACAGGACTTGTAAAGATTTTACTGTGATTTTTGAGAGGATATAAGAATGACTTTTAAAAAATTTATCAAGACGGTCACGTTCATAGAAATCCTCAAGGGCATGGCTCTCACATTGAGCAGATTTTTTTCCCGTTCAGTTACAATTCAATATCCCGATGAAAGAAGACCAATAGCCCCCGGATTCAGGGGCCAGCATGCACTTGCGAAACATCCTCAAACTGGAGAGGCTAAATGTGTCGGATGCGGGCTTTGCGCAACAATATGCCCGTCTCAGTGCATTCACGTATTCAGGGAAAAAGGAAAAGTCTCACGTTATGAGATAGAGGTTTTGAGATGTATTTACTGCGGCTTCTGTGTAGAGGCATGTCCCTATGGTGCTGTTGTACTGACCGAAAATTATGAATACTCTGATTATTCAAAGGAAAACCTCTATATGACAAAGGAAAAACTTTTATCAAACTGGGATAAATACATGCCCGGCAACAAGGGGGAGGAATATTTTAAGAGATTCTGGAGACCTATGTCCGGGGATTTCGAGACCCCTTCTCAACAGCCAATGTTTAGAGGAAAACGCTCATGATTTTAGAGTTATTTTTTGCCTATTTTGCTTTTGCTATAATCGTACTTTCAATAGTTGTTATTACAAGGAGAAATCCTGTTCACAGCGTGCTCTGGATGCTCCTGCTCTTTTTCCATATTGCGAGTGTTTATCTTTTCTTGAATGCTGAATTCATGGCAGCAGTACAGCTTATTGTTTATGCAGGTGGTATAATGGTCTTATTCCTTTTTGTTGTACTACTTGTACATATCAAAGAGGAGATTAAAATAAGCAAATTTATCGGTGCATGGTCTGCAGGTTTTACCTTCGCAGCAGCTCTTTTCGTAGTAGTTGCATTGTCACTAAGGTCATTTGTAGTAGCACCGCCAGGGAAATATACGATCGAGTTAATACAACAGGAAACCCATACAAAGGCTTTGGGGAAGTTGCTTTATACAGAATTCTTATTCCCTTTTGAAATAGCAGCATTGATACTTACTGTTGCTATAGTTGGTGCATTAGTCCTTGCAAAGAGGAGGCTTAAAAGTTAGAAATGGTTCCGTTAAGTTGGTATATGCTACTGAGCCTGGCAGTCTTTACAATAGGAGTATTTGGTTTCCTTACGAGAAGAAATATTATTCTCATGTTCATGTCCATAGAACTGATGTTGAATGCTGTCAATATTAATCTCATAGCTATAAGCCATTATATGCAGGATCTTAGGGGACAGATACTTGCTTTATTTATTATTGCTGTTGCTGCAGCCGAGGCAGCTATCGGATTAGCAATAGTTATAGCCTTATTCAGGAATAAGGCTACTGCCCATGTAGATGAAGTGCAGGAATTGAAGGGCTGATATAAGTGAAAAATACAGAAGTGAAAATAAGCAGGGATTGATAAAATGAAACTATACGTTCTAATACCATTTCTTCCCCTTGCAGCCTTTATTATTAATATACTGCTTGGCAAAGAGGTATTGCGAAATAAGGCACATTGGCCTTCGTGCCTTGCTATCATCGGTTCTTTCATTATCTCTGTCATAACCCTATTTGATGTTATTAACGGAAGGGTTATTAATGAAGATTTATACACATGGATAATATCAGGTAAATTCCAGGTTTCTATAGGGTTCCTTGTTGACCAGTTAACCGCTGTTATGCTGATAGTGGTAACCTGTGTTGGCTCCCTTATACATATTTATTCAATAGGCTACATGCACGGGGATAAGGGTTATTACAGGTTCTTTGCTTATATGAGTCTTTTTGTATTCTTCATGCTTATGCTCGTTATGGCTAATAATTTTCTTCTGCTCTATGTAGGATGGGAGGGCGTAGGCCTTTGCTCATATTTCCTGATCGGATTCTGGTATGAGAAGAGGGCTGCGGCTGATGCTGGTAAGAAGGCATTCATTGTAAATAGATTTGGTGACTTTGGATTTGCCCTCGGTATATTCATGATATTTCTAACCTTCGGGACGATTCACTACGCTCCTGTATTTTCTGAGGTAAAAAACTTTGTCGGTCATACGGTTAATTTTCTGGGATTCGAGGTCGATTTAATCACATTAATAGCACTGCTTCTTTTCTGTGGCGCGGTCGGCAAGTCAGCGCAGATTCCGCTGCACGTGTGGTTGCCGGATGCCATGGAAGGCCCTACACCTGTCAGTGCCCTCATCCACGCAGCAACTATGGTTACAGCAGGCGTTTTTATGGTTGCACGGTGTAATGCAATATTCAGTCTTTCACCGGATGCCATGATTGTGGTGGCGATTGTCGGGGCAATTACATCCCTGCTTGCTGCGACGATTGCCTGCGTACAAAATGATATAAAGAGGATTATCGCTTACTCGACTTTAAGCCACCTCGGGATGATGTTCATTGCATGCGGTGTTGGTGCTTATGCAGCCGGGGTGTTCCATTTATATACTCACGCATTTTTTAAGGCTTTACTTTTCTTGGCTGCGGGAAGTGTTATTCATGCTGTTGTCCATAATGATATCCAGAGGATGGGTGGGCTGAAGAAATATATGCCGATTACATATGCCGTGATGTTTATCGGAGCTTTAAGTGCCGGTGGAATCCCTGGTCTTGCGGGATTTTTCAGCAAGGATGAGATAATATGGTCTGCCTTTGCATCCCACAGTGAGGTAGGAAAGTTTGTGTGGATTATGTTGACTGCCGTGGCATTCTTTACACCATTTTACTCGTTCAGGATGATATTTCTTACTTTTCACGGGAAATTCCGTGGAACCCATCACGAAGAGCATCATCTTCATGAATCACCAAATGTAATGACCATTCCCTTAATGATACTGGCAGCTGGCGCAATCGCAGCAGGATGGGCTGGCATACCTTCTGTTCTGGGCGGCGGTGCACATTTTGCCCATTTCCTGGAGCCTGTAGTGGGACATCCTGAGTTCCACGGTACGCACGCACAGGAGTTTGGAGTAATGGGACTTTCAACCACTATAGCTCTTATCGGTCTTGTAATAGCTTTCGTCTTTTATATCAGAAAGACAGATATCCCTGTAATGCTTGCAAGGAAATTTAAATTTTTCTATGTGGTGCTCTTTAATAAGTACTTTGTTGATGAATTATATAATTTAATTATAATAAAACCCACATTCTGGATAGCGAGAAAATTTCTTGTTGGATTTACCGATGCAAAGATTATCGAAGGTATAGTTAACGGTGTACCTAAGGCAATAGGTGTTTTCAGCAATAAACTGAGACGGGTACATACGGGTATTGTGCATCATTATGGCATTTTCATGGCTGCAGGAGCATTCTTTATAATCCTGTATGTATTGCTCTGGCGGTAGACTGTGAATTTAGAGGCGATTTGTAGAGGAGAAAAATGGAACAGGTAATCATGAATCAATTAAGTTATCCGATCCTCACAACCGTTATATTCCTGCCTGTTTTAGGCGCGCTGTTAATTCTTATCAGCAGAAGGTCATGGGAGCTGTGGATAAAATGGGTTGCCTTGATAACCAGTATCTCAACTTTAATCCTGGCACTCCCTTTATTTACAGAATTTGACAAAACGACCTATAAGATGCAGTTCGTTGAGAAGCATAGCTGGATTCCGGAATGGAATATCAATTATTATCTTGGCGTTGACGGCATAAGTATCCTGTTAGTCCTTCTTTCTGCACTGACGGCAATCCTCTGTGTAATGATTTCATGGTATTCCATTAAGACGAAGGTAAAAGAGTTCTATATATCCATTCTTCTTACAACTGCAGCAATGATAGGAGTCTTTTGTTCCCTCGACTTTTTCCTTTTTTATATCTTCTGGGAGGCTATGCTCATCCCGATGTTCCTTATCATAGGCGTATGGGGCGGGCCGAACAGAATTTATGCTGCTATTAAGTTCTTCCTTTACACACTGGTTGGAAGTGTATTGATGCTTGTCGGAATAATCGTTCTCTACCTTTATTCAGGCAGGACATTTGACATCCTTGAATTGATGACAAAGTCATATCCTTACTCAATGCAGTTATGGCTTTTCTGGGCGTTCTTTGCAGCCTTTGCAGTGAAAGTCCCGATGTGGCCGGTTCATACATGGCTTCCTGACGCACACACTGAAGCACCCACAGCAGGCAGTGTAATACTTGCTGCTATTCTCATCAAAATGGGAGCTTACGGTTTTCTGAGGTTCTCTTTGCCACTGTTTCCCGAAGCTTCCAAGGCAATGACCCCGGTAATGTTAATCCTATCTGTTATAGCAATCATATATGGTGCCGTTATATGTCTTGGCCAGACCGACCTTAAGAGGCTTATTGCTTATAGCTCTGTAAGCCATATGGGTTTTGTAACGCTCGGTATCTTTGCACTTAATAGCCAGGGGGTAGAAGGCGGTATTTTACAGATGGTTAACCATGGCGTTGTTACAGGTGCACTGTTTTTGTCGGTTGGTATTGTATATGACAGGACTCATTCAAGACAGATTGCAGACTATGGTGGTCTATCGACACATATGCCCATATATGCAGCTTTCTTTATGGTATTTACTTTAGCATCGGTAGGTTTTCCGGGTACGAATGGGTTTATCGGTGAGTTCCTCGTACTTCTTGGTGGGTTCACTGCCAATAAATTAATAGGCGTTCTTGCAGCTACAGGAGTAATTCTCGGCGCTGCTTATATGCTCTGGCTTTATCAAAGGGTCTTTTTTATGGCAGTAAATCCAAAGGTTGTGGGTTTGCCTGATATGGATATCAGGGAAACCCTGACACTTGTCCCACTCATTGTACTTGTATTCTGGATAGGTGTTTACCCGAACTCTTTCCTGAGCTTTATGCATGCCTCAGTCGAGCATCTCCTGGAGAGGGTTAATATGGCTGGAAGTTTACAGGAAGCAAATATAGCAAAAACTATTATGGAGGGAGTTATCAGATGAATTTTCAAGTTCCTGAACTCGGTCCTATAGTCCCAGAGCTTATTCTGACCACCCTTGCACTTATTATTCTGATTGCGGACCTGTTCATAAAGAGGAAAGAAATCGTTGCATTAATGAGCATAGCAAGTATCATTATTGTTACGTTTGCACTCATCAGTTCATCCGGAACTACCTTCGGAGGAATGTTTATATCTGACGGTTATAGCACGTTCTTCAAGATTGTTTTTTTCATAAATGTCATTCTGTGTGTTTTGATATCAATGAAATATATCATTATAGAAAAAATAAATTACGGAGAATATTACAGCCTGATACTTTTCTCAACGATCGGGATGATGCTTATGGCATCTGCCGCTGACCTTATAGTTCTTTATCTCGGTCTCGAACTTATGGCATTGAGCACATATATTCTTGCAGGCTTTATCAAACATGAAACAAGGTCAAATGAGGCAGCGCTGAAGTATATGCTTCTCGGTGCTTTTTCCTCTGCATTCCTGCTCTATGGAATATCAATGGTTTACGGTCTGACCGGAACAACAGATATTAAGACAATTGCAGCGATTATAAGCGAGAGGGGACTTGAGGGAAATTCGGCAATTTTACTTTCTATCATGCTTCTTACCGTTGCTTTTGGTTTTAAGATTGCAGCTGCACCTTTCCACATGTGGGCACCGGATGTGTATGAAGGAGCGCCAACTGCCATAACTGCATTCATGTCAGTCGGACCGAAGGCAGCAGGCTTTGCTGTTTTAGGAAGGGTTTTCATGGTTGCTTTTGCATCAATTAAGATTGACTGGGCCACAATATTGATTATAATGTCGATACTTACTATGGGTGTTGGTAATATCGTTGCCCTATCCCAGACCAATATCAAGAGAATGCTCGCCTACTCATCAATTGCCCATGCAGGTTATGCCCTGCTCGGTATCATTGCTGCAAATAACGAAGGACTTGCGAGCATGATGAATTATATGATGATCTATGCATTTATGAACATCGGTGCATTTGCAGTAATTATCATGCTGAGAAGCGAGGGATTCAGGGGTGAGGATATTAATGATTATACTGGACTTGCGAAGCATCACCCATGGGCAGCAGCACTTATGCTGATATTCATGTTTTCACTCACAGGCATTCCACCCACAGCAGGGTTTATCGGTAAGCTGTATATATTCCTTGCAGCCATCAACGCAGGTTATACATGGCTTGTCGTTATTGCTGTTATCTTCAGTGCAATTTCTGCATTCTTCTATTTAAGGATTGTCATGTTTATGTATATGAGAGAGCCTAAGGATGAAGTTGTACTCACAACATCTGCCGGTACAGGTTTTGTCCTCGGTATTACAACCATTGCCGTTCTTTTCATCGGCGTATTTCCATCATACCTTCTCGGCTTTGCCAGAGCAGCCCTGGCAGGATTCTAATTTAATAGAAATTCGAGGAAATTTAATTTTTAATCCATACAGACCCTTCAAAGGCCGACAAAAACAGCCGTTGGAGATGATTTTTGATAAAATAACGAACCCATTCAGAAGGAGGCAAATGTGAAATTATTAAAAAACAAAAACCTGTATGCCAAACTCATTTTGCAACTACTTACATTCCTTATTATATTTGCTCAAATTTGTCTTGCAGCTGCAGATGACATCGAGAGGATAAAAAAAGATCTTAATAGTAGCGACTGGAAAATTCGTCTAAAAGCGGTTGAAAACCTCAGTTCAAAAAGAAATGAAGATGCGGTGAACCTGTTGATGGAGGTTGCTGTAAAACGTGGAGAGAATTGGCCGGTTAAAAAGAAGGCGATCCTTACGTTAGGAGAAATTAAAGATCCAAAAGCGATAGAAATCTTACTGTCGATCTTCAATGATCCATTTCTTAATTGGGAATGTCCAGCTCTGAAGTCATATACTGCACTTGCTCTTGGCAATTTTAAAGGGGATGCAAGAGTGGTTGATGCACTCATTAAGGGTATGAAAGATAGGGAACTACTTACCAGAGAAGCATCAATTCGCTCATTAGGTAAAATAGGGGATTCAAGAGCGGTTCCCCATATAATAAACCTTCTGGGCGATAAGAGTGCAGCAATCAAATTAAGTGCCATTAAAGCACTCGAAGAAATTGGTGATGATCAGGCAATAAGCCATTTACAGTATCTGGCGGAGAATGATAATGATTCCCTGATCAAAAGAGAGGCGAACGCCTCATTAAACAATTTTCGGAAGCACAAAGATTATCGATAGCTTTGCTTATGGAAAGTATGGCCTTCTTTCTGAAAGTGTGATATTGAAGTCCTGCTGGATAATCCTTATTTCAAATAGAAATCAACGCAAGAATTAGTTATAATTATATATATGAAAGCAGTAGAAAAATCAGACAATCAACTCAAGATTACTTCTACTCTTCGGGAAGAGTTCAGCACTAAGATAAATATAGAAGGGGAAACATATCTTATAGAATCTGAAGATCTCGGAAATCAAAATGCCATTATAACCCGTGTATTTCACAAAGGAAAAATAATCCATTCGCACAAAATTGATTATAAGGATGTTATAGAAAAGCCAGATCTTGATATGAAAATAAGGGAATTGATAAATAAAGAGCAACATTTGGCAATAGATGCCTTTAAAAAAGAAAAGACCACTCAAAAAAGATTATATAAAGATTACCTTGAAAAGATAGAATCCCTCATCAGAAGAAATAAATATACAGAGGCCGTACAGTTATTAGATGATGCTTTAGAGCATTATCCAAATAATCCTATCATTATTTCATACAAAGGTTATCTTGAAGCGGTTGTATATAAAACCTACTCAGAAGGCAAAAAGATCTGTACAGAAGCTTTTAAAATATCAAAAGAGCAAATGCCATTAGTTGAGGTTTTTTTTTTATCGACCCTTTATTTAAATTTAGGAAGGGTATTTCTATTAAGTAACAAGAAACGAGAAGCATATGATTCTTTTAAAAAGGGACTTGAATTTGATAGCAAGAATGAACATCTCCTTAATGAACTAAAGAAGCTCGGTATACGGAAAAAAATTCCAATTCCATTCCTGAAGAGATCAAATCCATTAAATAAGTACCTCGGGAAATTATTAAAATGTTAAAATGAACTCACTATGCTTGGGAAGGGGCAAGGGGTCAAGTCTTGTTTCTTGCATTCCTATAATAGTGTAGGAGGTTAGTGTCGGAGGTTAGTGTCAGGTCTTGAAATGTGAATCAATTCTCTGAATAATCTTAGATAATTTTT
>JACUUX010000127.1 GCA_014859105.1 Nitrospirota bacterium | reverse complement strand
AATCTCAGGAACCACGTTCACATATGGAGCCGGTGGCTCGGATGCCTGGCTGCTATATGTTTTAAACGATGAATCAACAATAGCTAATTCATTGCCCCCCGAATCACCTGAATCTGTACGTGGTTTCAAAATTATAATGTCGGTAATCGGATTGCTGGCTGCTGTATATATAGTCAAGAAATTTATAAAATAAACATTCGATCAAAGCTTGATCCTACATAAAATATCGGGGTACGGTTTAATTTCCACTAAATACAATTCAAATCCAGAACAAACTTGCATAAATTTTTCCGATGATGATGATTATAATAATTAATATTTAAACCAGTGGATATATATAGTAGAATTGTATCTTATAACGTATCTACAACACTAAAAATCGTGTAAGATATATCAGGATAGGAAGAGTGGTTTAAAAATGATGAGAATATTGGCTTTAGCTAAAACATTAGGATGGACGTCTATTTTAACAATAACAGGTACTCCCGCTGATAAAGAGAAGATGCCTGCCAGGTTATTAACTGCTGCAACAGTACTGTTCCTTATTATTGCAGGCTCACCGTTTGCTGCTTTAGATACTAATATAGCAAGCGCAGACTCAAACCCTTATGCCCCGAACGGAACGATTGTTGTCAATACCAATAACGATGCTGCAAGCTTTACGCTCACAGGTCCAGCTACATACACAGGAAACGGGACAAACTGGAGCGAACCTGATGCACCGACAGGTACGTACAACATAACATATGACTTAATCCCGGCATATGATACACCTGTGGATGATACCCAGACCCTCGATAATGGCGATACTATCATTTTCACAGGAATCTATAATAGAACTATCAATATTTTAACACTGCAGGCATCAGCGGATGCTCATATAAGCCAGCAGAATCCAAGTGTAAAGTTTGGCACTGAGAGTACGATGCAGGTCAGAAGCTATTACCAGGGTACAAATAAGAACGGGCGTTCCCTTATAATGTTTGACACTTCATCCATACCTTATGGTTCGGATATCATTTCAGCAACTTTACAGCTAAATGCCAGCATTATCCCGGATGGCGCACGAAATTACACGGCAAACAGAGTGGAACAAAACTGGGATGAATTAAATGTGACCTGGAACAACAGACCAGAGGTGTATGCAAATGTAACTTCATCTGCCGATACTCAGTCATCGCAGGGCTGGATGAGCTGGGATGTAACACCCGATGTAAAGGAATGGATTGATGGTAACCCTAACTATGGATGGCAAATATCAGACCAGTCTGAGGATTCTGATAAAACTGAATACACGGCGACATTCTACACCAGGGAGCACTCTGATACAAACCTGAGACCAGAGCTGGTGATTCAATACATGACTTAAAATTCAGGTTGGGTGAATCCATGCCATTAAATGGTATGGATTTTCCGGTTTTTATCACTGACAAACTGAGTTACTCATGACAACCAATCCAAAGAACGAACGCCTTCAGGTAAGCGTTGGTGTATGCGTCTATAATGAGGGAAAAAACATAGTCCTGCTTTTGAATTCACTCCTTGCCCAGAAAACAGATACAGTTGATATCAGGGAGATAATAATTGTATCCTCAGGCTCTACCGACGGGACTGATGCAATAATCTCTGATTTTATTAAAAAACACAGCGGAATCAAGCTGATAATCCAGGAGAAGCGGGAAGGCAAGGCTTCTGCAATTAACATTTTCTTTAAGCATGCATCCCATGATATCCTTGTGCTGGTTAATGGTGATACCATACTCAGGGAGGATTCCATTGAGAAGCTTGTCCTTCCGTTCCATGATCCATGTGTGGGTATGACCGGCGGGCATCCAGTACCTGTAAACGACAGGAGCAGCTTTACAGGCTTTACAGTTCATTTACTCTGGGATCTGCATCATCTTATCTCTTTGGAAAACCCAAAGATTGGTGAGCTTACTGCCCTGAGGAATATTGTTCAGATTCCATATGATACCGCAGTCGATGAAGCCTGGATGGAGGCAATTATTAAAAAAAAGGGCTTTGCGACCAGGTATGCTCCTGATGCGGTATTTTATAACAAGGGACCTGAGACGATATCCGATTTCCTGAAGCAGCGAAGGAGAATATTTGCAGGACATCTGCATATTAAGAGAAAAACCGGATATAAGCTCTCTACTATGAATTCATCTGATGTCCTGGCCCTGACGCTAAAAAGCCTCAGACCGGACCACAGGGTAATAATATATACTTTTGGCGCTATTCTTTTAGAACTCTCAGGCAGAGCTCTGGGCATTTACGATTATGTATGTGGAAAGAATCCCTTTATATGGGAGACCATAAAAACCACCAAGGAATTTAAAAATGAGAGTAACGCTTGTTCAGCCTTCTATGAAGGTTAGGAGGAAGGAGTTCTACGGGGTTGCCCCTCCCCTTGGCCTGTGTTACATAGCAGCACTCCTGGAAGAGGAGGGTCATATTGTTAATATTATCGACGGTATGGTCGAAGGAGGAACCCGTGATGAGGAAGGGCTAAAACGCATCGGTATGACTGTTGAGGAATTAGCCTCAAGAATATCAGATTCGAATCCTGATATTATAGGGATAAGCTGCGCATATAGCTTGATGTGGGATGAGGTTGCTGAATTATCAGCAATATTGAGGTATGCTTTGCCGGATACCTTACAGGTGCTCGGCGGCTCCCATCCCTCATCCCTTCCTTATGATTGTTTGAAGAACTCTGATGCAGACTGTGTGGTTATCGGTGAAGGGGAAGAGACTTTTTTAGAACTTGTTAATTCGTATTCAGACCCGGATTTCTCGAAGATACTGGGACTGGCTTTTAAAAATAAATCCTCAGCAGTTTTAAACCCGCCAAGACCGCATATCCGGGACCTTGACTCAATCCCCTTACCTGCACGTCACCTGGTACATATGGATATGTATATTCGAATGGGGAAGGCTCCTGGCAGCCAGAAGAACCGCCGCTTCACCACAATGCTTACAAGCCGGGGCTGTCCGAACGATTGTATTTTTTGCTCTATAAAAACAGTATGGGGACAGAGGTGGAGGTCAAGGAGCCCTGAGAACGTGGTCCGGGAGATCGAGGAGCTTGTAAACAAATATAGAATCAAAGAGATCCATTTTGT
>JACUUX010000126.1 GCA_014859105.1 Nitrospirota bacterium | reverse complement strand
ACATTATGAGAAAAATTTCCAAATGTAAAGATCTGTTAGAGACAGCACACTAGTTATTGTGTGGAGGGACCTATTGAGACACCGGGTGGCATGAGACCAAATTTGAGGACAGTCTGGATTATAGAAGAAGGAGTTTCTGAACCAAGATTACAAGATTAATAACTGCTTATCCTATATAGGAGGATAGGAGGAAATTGTGATAAAGGAACATGACCGAGTTGTTTTACTGAAGGATGTCCCTGAAGAAGGACTTAAGGCAGGTGATGTAGGCACAGTAGTTCATATATATCGGGAGGGTGAGGCGTTTGAAGTGGAGTTTATGACGCTTGATGGTAGAACGGTTGCTATTGTAGCATTGCCTGCATTACATGTCCGCGCCGTTAGTAGTAGGGACATTACCCATGTGAGAGAGCTTATAGCAACTTAACAGGATGTGTTATTAGTCCATTCCCCTTTACCTTTGACGTGTAACCTATAAAAAAAACTTGCACATACGACGAGCAGGTATGCAAGTATTCAAACCCCGTGAAGGGTGCGGAAGAAATTGTTGAGGCTGTTATAAAAAGAAGAGCTGAAAGAATACAACTTATACGTGCAAGTCGCTAATATTTTGAGGAGTGCAGCCTTTTAGGGCAGAAAATGTTTCTACACCTTTAAAAACTTAACATTGAAATCTGCTAAAATATTGGGGGAGAAAATAAAGAGATGGTCACAGAGAGCTTTAACCCAAGGAGGTAGAGTATGCCTGTAACTGAAGAGGTCATGAAAAAGATTGCTGATAATACCGGGGTCTCTGTCGATGAATTGACAGCATCCGGACTGCTTGCGTTACTTCGTGAAAAGAGGCGTAAAGTCATGATGGACAGGCTGGAAGTGCTTGACAGATATAATGTATTTTCAATTGAGGAATTCGAGAGAAAGATTAAGCATGGCGATATCCCGGAACACCCGGCATGGGAAGATCTAATCTTTCTTGAAAATCTGGATTCGGTCATTGCTGAAATCGATGAAGACATCAGAACTATACAAGAAGATTCTTGATATTGCAGTTTCTGAATTTAAGGTAATTATAGAGTCTGGTCAAGTATTATATTCGCAGAGTGGAGAGCCCTGGAAATTACGGCTCTATTTGTATGATAACAGTTTCATTGACATCTATTATTCAATACGAGGTAAATATTCATATCATTGGGACAGGCGCTTAACCTCCAATAAAATCTACCGTCATGACAACGCTCCGCATGAAAAATGGAAAGATCTTCCTACTTTTCCCAAGCACTTTCACAATGGTTCGGAAGATACTGTCGTATCAAGCGATATCGATGATAATCCTGAATTAGCTGTAAGACAATTCCTGAAGTTTGCTGCAAGTCGTCTTCTGAAAGAATAATAACCCGAGTGGAAGAAAAAGATTGGGGTCAAACCTAAAAAATACATTTTCTCTGAATTTAAAAGCTCCGGTATGGATGCAGAAGACAGTGCAGAAGGCAGGTCTTGAATGGCTTTATAGACTCCCCCAGCAGCCAAAGAAAACAATCTCCCGCATGGCATTAGTCCGTGAATTTCTCTTCAGAACCCTGATTCAAATGATCAGAAAATAACACCTAACCATAAAATCCTTGCACTTCCGACGTGCAAATTTTTTGCATCTTTTGCGCTTGAGGCGATGAGTTTTAATTGTAATATATTGATAAGTGATATTGATTCACACATTGCAGTCGGTCTGGAACAAGATGATTATTTTAAGGCACAGACCCGAAAAACCTACACCCCGGAGGTGTAAGTATATTTATTTGGAATTTATATTAGCCGTATAGTCTGAAAGGAAAGATATTTAAAGCTATGATGCAGTTTTTGTCATCGACAGGTATATTTAGAATCTTTAAGTCAAAAAAGGTTAATATAGCCCATGGCTCATAGCTTATCGCTCATCGCAAATAGTGTAGCAGCTATTTTTAGTTCCCCTCTAACAAGAGGGGTGAAGGTGTGTATCAATTATATATAGTTTATCGCTCATCGTTTATGGTTCATAGAAGACCCTGAAACAAGTTCAGGACATGTTTAAAGGGTGACACAAAATAGACTTTATAGAAAGACACTAAAGAGTTAGAATAAAATTGTTATTCTGCTTATGAAAGTAATTTGGACAATGTATATCAGAATAGGTAAGATACTGTTTCTATAAAGTATAAGGAGGTGGAAACAAATGCAGGTAGTGAGAGCGTTATTTGATGGAAATGAGATAAAATTTATCGAGCCCTTGAAGACTAAAAAGAAAACAGAGGTTTTAGTAATATTCCCAAATGAGGCAGATAAAATAGCTCCGGAAATGGCGAGAAAACTTTTACGGGGATCGGGAAGAGGTCAAAAACTTACCGAAAAATTGTTAAAAGCCAGAGCTGAGGATATTAAACTTGAGCGAAAATAACAAATACATTTTAGATACCTCAGCGATTCTGACATACATTGAAGATGAAGATGGTTCGGAATTTGTTGAAGAACTTTTGATAAAAGCTGAGAAAGATGAAATTATAATTTTCGTGTCTTTTGTAAGTTTAACAGAGGTTTTTTACATTACACAAAGAGAAAAGGATGAATCTGAGGCAAATGAGAGAATAAAACTAATTCAATCTCTTGCAATAAGAATTCAAGAATCAGACGAGGATATCAACATAAGAGCCGGTAAATTAAAGGCAAAATATGCAATATCACTGGCTGATACATATATTGCTTCCTTATGTCAGTATCATGATGGAATTCTTGTGCATAAAGATCCTGAATTTGAAAAGCTATCATCAATAATAAAAGAGTATAGATTGCCTTATAAGATGCCTCAATGACGTATAAATTTATTCATATTTGCCTTATTCTTTAATTCAAAGCTGCTGGTTCAATATCGCCGCCTTTCAGGCCACTAACAAAAGAAGAAGATGAAACTTATGTGGCACATATCAATGATTCAGGCGCTGATATCTTATTTGTTTCCATCGGGGCACCGAAACAGGAACTTTGGATGTATGAACACAAAGGCAGGATTAAGGTTGTACAACTCGGTGTCGGAGCGGCGTTCAGCTTTATCACCGCGAAAGTAAAACTTTCACCCTCCCCTTAGTCCCCTCCCGTCAAGGGAGGGGAGATATAATGTCTTAATCCCCTCCCATCAAGGGAGGGGAGATA
>JACUUX010000125.1 GCA_014859105.1 Nitrospirota bacterium | reverse complement strand
GCCTTCCACTTATACCCGCCTATTATATATGAAATATTATGTCTGCTGTAGCCTGATGGATAAGATATATTGATTCTTTCGGCTTCTGTTGGTTTATGAAGAATCCTTGCATGTCCCGACTCTTCCCACTGTTCATACTCTTTTTGATGACAAGGCCTGCATACCTGTGCGCCGACGTATGTATTCTCCGTCGGCATGGCGAACAAACATGCCGGATTCCACAAGAACAGAGACATAATTATACTGACAACTATTAATCTGGGATAGTCTTTTTCCATGAATCCAAGCACGTAAAAGAGAGCCGTAGAACTTTTACTCAATTTTTTCAAACACCTTTTTCCGCGAACCGCAGACAGGGCATTTTTCGGGCAATTCATTTTCAACGGTAAAGCCGCAGATTTTACAGACAAAGTAGTCTGCTTCTTTATTCTGTCCGAGGTTCAGAAGAGCCTTCTCAAAAAAATGAGCGAACTTTTTCTCAGCCTCGTGTGCATAACAAAGGGACATTCTGGCCCACCTGTCATCTTCGGTCATTTCGGTATTCATCATGGACTGATAAATCTTTAAGAACCTTTTAACCTCTCCATCGATTGCCGAATTCAGGTTTTCCTTTGTGCTCTTTATCATCCCCATCGCTCGCAGGAAGTTATTTGCATGAATACCTTCAGCCTCTGAAGCAGCTCTGAGAAGTTTTGCAACGTCTTTTTGCCCTTCATCTTCTGCTCTTTTTGCAAAAGCAGAATATTTCCTGTTCGCCTGCGAAACAGCAGCAAACATTTCTTTGAGGCTTTCCTCTAATGACGACACAGTTTCCTCCCTAATCGGAATAAATAAGATTTATCTTTCCAGGTTTCTCCTTCTTTCCTCGTATTCCTCCTTATTTATTTCACCCCGTGCATATCTTTTTTTGAGGATTTCCAGGGCAGAATCCTCTGATTTTACTTCCCCTCTTTGTTTCGTCGATAAGGCCAGCCATCGTATTAGAAAAATTATCCCGACAATGACGGTAACCCAGAAAGCGATGATGATAATTGTCCATAGCCAGGCCATACCGTAACCCCAGCCCATCATTCCGGGACCCATGCCGCCACCATAATCTCTCCATTGAAGGAAAAGATTTTTGAATGAATTAAAAATGTCCATAATAGCTCCTTTCCCTGCTCCGCTGTTTCTTAGGAAATAATAATTAACCCGAAAAATACAATCTGGAATAATGCCCCGATATATATCGGGGCATTATCTCGCCTGCATTATTTTGATTAAGGCAAGAATAGTGCCATAGGATAAGTACTGTATTTCTAATAATATTTAATAATCAAAAGTTAATCCATTTTGGAATTTTGCCATGACATTAAGGCATAATTCCTTTTGAAGAACAATTATCTGCTATTTAATAATTAATAAAATCAATATGTTACCTTATGGTATTTTATTTGCTTTAAACAAAAAAACAATAACCTATCAAAAATTAAAAAAAAGTGTAATTGATAAAAAAATGAAACATTATTGCTCATTCTTTTTAAACTTTTTTACAGTGCTGCTTATCTGTACTCCTGTTTATGCAGAAGAGATTAAACTTTTGAGAATTTCAAGAGTTCTGAAATATTGTTGAATACTTCATCAAGTCTGCAATAGTGACCTTATCCTCTTCCGCTCGGTCTCGGAAACACTTATCAGGCTCGGAAATGATCCAAAGCATCTTGGCGCACGCATCGGCTTCATGGCAATACTGCACACATGGGGTCAGAATCTTATGGACCACCCTCACATTCATTGTGTGGTTCCAAGTGGTGGCTTATCCCCCGACTGAAGCCGGTGGGTCTCATCGAGAAAGAAGTTCTTCATTGCCGTCAGTGTTATGTCGGAACTTTTCAAAGAGAAGTTCAGGGCATACCTAAAGAACAGAATAGCTATCAGCAATAACCGTATTCTAAAAATCGAAGACGGCAAGGTCTCTTTTCTTTGGCGTGACTACGCCGACAATGACAGAGTCAAGACAATGACCATTGATGCCTGCCAGTTCATCAGAAGGTTCCTACTGCACGTTTTGCCTGATGGGTTCGCAAAGATCCGTTATTATGGCCTGATGGCAAATAGGAACCGTAATGTCCATATCGCTTTATGCCGTGAATTTCTCGGGGAAAATAAGATTGAAACAAAAAATAAGGACGCTCCGGAAACGTGGCAGGAACTCTTACTTAGGAGCGCAGGGGTTGATGTCACGAAGTGTACTGTCTGCAAAATAGGCAGGATGGTCCAGATCGAGCGTTTGTATCCTTTAAGATGCAACGGTCCTCCAACATTATGAAGCTCCTTTACCGCACAAACAACGTTACTCTACATACTCGCGAAAAACTCATAATTTATCGCACCGCTCTCCTATTGCCTAAAATCCCGTATTTCTGCGCAGCTGCAATGCAAACAGATCCACCCAGACGATTAATATCTCCCTCAGAGCTGGAAAAATCGCCTTCAAGCCTAATCGTTTATATGAAAATACTGTTCAGTAAGGCAGGCAATAAATACATATGCTGGTTTGAAAATCCATAGGCCGCGTAGCGGCATCATTCTTCAAAATTCAATCTTCAATTGCGCTATACACAAAATCCCCCGACTGTTTTTCTCTTACACAACAGAAGATTGAAGCTTAACCGCAGGTCGCACGCCTATCGAAGGTGTGGAACGTTTGTTTCAACAACAAATCTTCATTTCGTAGGAAGTCGACAATTGCGTATACTAATATAGTTTTTTTCATAAGATGGTCCAGAAAATCCGTGGCTTTAACGCCATGAAGAAAAAAGGTTTCTAAGTTAATCAGTCCCAGGCTGAGATTGTAGGATAATACAACTTGGAGGAACACGATGTCAGTCCCGATATCTGATAGGCTATTCATAGATTATTTTCAGTGTGAGTATAAGGCATATCTAAAACTCTCAGGGAGAACGGGTATTAGGACCGATTTTGAGAAATTTCAAGATAAAAATCAGGCTGAATATCGTCAGCGAGCACGAGAGCACCTCTTAATTACTGGTCGCAGCGCAGCATCACCCAGGGTAAACAGCACGTTCAAAGATGTTAAAATACAGAAACTTTCTGTTGCCATCGATATTTCGATTTCCAATGACAAATACTCTCTGATTATTGATGCAGCAGAACTGGTCTTACAACCTCCCCATCGGAAACTAGTGTGCTGTCTCTAACAGATCTTTACATTTGGAAATTTTTCTCATAATGT
>JACUUX010000124.1 GCA_014859105.1 Nitrospirota bacterium | reverse complement strand
CAGAGAATGACATAATAATTGTACCGAAAAGCGGCGTAAAAAACTTTTTCAGTGGTTTTATAAGCACCCTCAAGGGCTTTGTAACCTTCTGGAGTGGATTTTAGGTTTTAGCTTGATGGAAATTTTTTACTTAAAGCATAAACTTGGTTAAATAAGAGGATGCGCTGAGAAGTAAGCATACGGATTAATAATTCTCAGTGCATGGTTTCAGTTATGTATATGGTGAAAAATGACATACCCTTTGAAGGATATAAATGGCGGTAGCATGCCATTTTTACTAGAACTTTTTTGTAAAAACTAAACTGTTACAATGGACAATTCTAAATCGAAGTGGTATGCAATATATACAAAACGCAAAAAGGAGGACGTTGTTGCCTTCAAACTCAAAAACATAGGAATCGGAATCTTAAACCCGAAAATTAAATCAAAGAAATATCTGCGTAACAGACTCCTTGAAACTATCGAACCTCTTTTCCCCGGCTACATATTCGCAAATATTGACATAAATAAATATTTCCATCTGATCAGTTATACGAGAGGCGTGAGATATATTGTGGGAAAGGACAATCCAATCGTTGTTCATGAAGATATTATTCGCGCAATAAACGAGAGGATGGAGGAAAACGACACAATAGTAATCAGGCCCCAGAGATTTAAAAAAGGTGAAAAGGTCATTGTAAAAGACGGGCCCTTTAAAGACTTCTACGGCGTCTTTGAAAGAGAGATGAAGGGGCCTGAAAGGGTTTTGATATTCCTGAATGCAATTTACACGCTCGAGATTGATAGTTCTTTTTTGAAGAAAATATAATAAACACTCTGCGCCATATTTTAAGCCACTCTATAAAAATCGAAATTTAAGTATTGACGCCAAAGGAAAAAATAAATATAATTTGTTCGGTGCTGGAACGCACTGAAGGATGGTTTTTTCCACTCTGACAGATGTCAGGGCCTTGCGGTAGCTTTCCCTTTTTTTCCACACATGGACGAGTTTCAATTCAATACCCTTCGTGAGTTAGCCAAAGACAGTAAACTTTCTCAGCGAGACCTGTCAAAAAAGATTGGAGTGAGTCTGGCAAGGGTGAACTATCTTGTCAATGAGCTGCTCGAAAAGGGCTATATAAAAACAAAGAGGTTTAAGAATTCAAAAAATAAGATTGGGTATATGTACATTCTGACCAAGAAGGGCGTAAGCGAAAAAATAACTCAGACGCAAAACTTCCTGCAACGGAAGCTCGATGAATATGAAAAGCTGACACAGGAGATAGAGATACTGAGACAGGAGAACCACGAAAACCATAATTCTTATAAGAAAAAGTTTTGAGTAGTGTTAGCGATTTGTGTCTTAATATTCCCCTCTATCAAGAGGGGATTAAGGGGTGTGTAAGTTGTTACGCTTTGCGCTATGCACTGTGCGGTATTTCAACCTCGATCCTCGCACCTCGAAGTTATGCAACGTAAGAAACAACGTCCCCAATGTTTTATTTTTTAGATATATTATGGAATTTAGTAATTGAAATGTTAAAATTATCATTATTCATGGAAGGAGGAACGTAATGGGTAGGATAGTTTTAGACATAAAAGATGAAGATTTATTGCAACTGGGTAAGACAAAGATAAAAGAAGAAATCGAACAAACGCTTAAATGGATAAGGATGAAGGGACTTCTTAAAAGCATTTCAAAGGCATTGAAAAGCTTAAAGATAAATTATGAAAAAGAGGTAGAGATAGTCAAAAAGGAGGCATGGAAGGAATATAAAAAAGGGCTTCCTTTATGAAAATTATTATAGACTCCATGACCCCCTTTTAATAAAAATGAATAACATCAAATTCGTAGCAGACGTAAATGTAGAAAAGGCAATAGTAGATTATTTATTAGAAGAAGGATATGATGTAAAATGGATTCCCGATTATAATTGTGAAATGCTTGATGAAGAATTATTACATCTATCAAACAAGGAGAAAAAAATTCTTATAACGAACGATAAAGATTTTGGAGAGTTAATCTTTTTGCAAAAAAAACTATCTACAGGAATAATTCTAATCAGAGTTAAGGAACAAAAGGGAGAGGATAAAGTTAAATTGATGAGAAAGCTATTGCAGAATTATAGAGATAAACTTCTGAACAATTTTGTTATAATTACAGAAAAAAAGTTTAGATTTATACCACTGGAGGACATCAAGTGACAGAAAAAGGTCTCCTTAAAAGGATTGTTATAAATCCTAAAATAATGCTCGGCAAACCTGTTATTAAAGGAACACGATTAACGGTGGAAATAATTATCGAGAAACTTGCCTATGGTGAAACTGTAGAAGACTTGAAAAGAGATTATCCCTTTATTACAGAAGACGATATAAGGGCAGCACTTTTATATGCAGCAAAACGTCTTGCCCATGAAGAGGTATATGCGGCTTAGGCTTGCCAGCTTCTTTTCACGTTTCACAGTTCACGTTTCACGGTCTTTGAAAGATTCAAATATCCCGTGATAATAATAAAGGTGCAAGAAAGACAAAGCCGGGTTCCAGCCGAAGGCTCACTTCCAATGCGAAGCATTCAATTCCAGCGAAGCTCACTTCCAATCCGAAGGATTCACTTTAGTCAAATGTGTATCCAGTATCCAGCATCCAGCATCCAGCGACTCGATGTTGATTTGTCAATTGTCAAGGTCTGACACCTATGGGATGTTATAGTCAGGAGACGACTCACTTCCAATCCAGAGGATTAAATTTGATTAACCAGAAAAACCAGATAAACTAAAGAAAGGCATTTAACATGAAACGTGCTTTAATTACCGGAATCACAGGCCAGGACGGGTCATATCTGGCGGAACTTCTCCTGTCAAAGGACTATGAGGTCCACGGGCTGATCAGGCGGTCCAGCTCATTCAACACAGGCAGGATAGACCATATCTACAGGGACCCGCATCTTCCCGGTACGCGGTTGTTCCTGCATTACGGTGATCTGTCAGACGCCGGACAGCTTGCCAACCTCATTTACAATATCAGGCCGGACGAGATTTATAATCTCGGCGCCCAGAGCCACGTGAGGGTGAGTTTCGATATGCCTGAATATACGGGGGATGTCGTCGGCCTCGGGACAACAAGACTGCTTGATGCAGTGAGACGGAGCAGGATCAAGACCCGCTTCTATCAGGCTTCATCTTCAGAGATGTTCGGGTCAGCCCCACCGCCCCAGAATGAACAGACGCCGTTTTATCCCCGCAGCCCGTATTCTGCTGCAAAGGTATATGCCTACTGGGTCGCTGTCAATTACAGGGAAGGCTACAACATGTTTGCGTGCAACGGCATCCTCTTCAAC
>JACUUX010000123.1 GCA_014859105.1 Nitrospirota bacterium | reverse complement strand
GTTATGATATTTATGATATACACAAAAAATATGACTGATAAACAGGAGGTGCAAAATGCTTTCGGTAAAAGGCATATATAAGGATGGAATGGTGATTCTTCAGGAAAAGATAAAAACAGAAAAGCCGGTTAATGTGATTATAACATTCCTGGAAGAGGTAAGGGAACCAGTTGAAGAAAAACTTGATATAAGCAAATTCTCGTTTAAAAAAGCCAGGAAGTTATTGGAAAACTATAAGGGATCGTTAAGCGAAGCGATTATCGAAGAGCGCAGGAGCGCTGTATGAAAGCTTTTCTGGATACTTCTTCCCTCATTAAGCTATACCACACGGAGGAAGGGTCTGATATTGTAATGAATGCTCTTTCCAACGATATCAGAGAAATTATCCTTTCAGAGCTTGCAATTTTGGAATTCCGTTCTGCCTTATGGAAGAAAATAAGGGAAAAGGAGATAAAGGAAAAGACTGCCATCGAAGTTATCAAATGTTTCCAAAATGACGGTGATAATTTCCATTGGATATTGCTGCAATCTGATATTGTCGAATCAGCTTCAAATTTGTTGATGAAATATGGCAGCCAGGGTTTGAGAACCCTGGATTCATTGCAATTAGCAGCAGCACTAACGTTGAGGGATGAGGAATGTGTTTTTTAGACTTCCGATAAGTTATTGCGGACTTTTCTTAAAGAGGAACAGCTTAAAGTTTTGTAATAATGACCCTCATCGCCGAAGTAAAGGAAATAGGGAAGTAACTCGAAAAATAAAATGCTATTCCCTTGAAGCCATCATCGCAGTTGGCTACCGGGTAAATTCGGAGCGGGACACGCAATTCAGGCAATGGGCAATCACTATTCTACAGCAATATATTCACAAAGGTTTTGCTATTGACAGCGACAGATTCAAGTATGGTTCCCGTTTCAGCACACGATATTTTGAGGACTTACTCGAAGAAATCCGGAAACAAATTTTGACATTACCGGGCAGACCGCTGCGGAAATTATGGCTGATAAGATCAAAGAGTTGCAAACATCAACCATAATTCTTATATACAAACTAAACAGTATGTTACTCTATGGTAGGCTTCATCAACCGAAAAGTTGAACTTCGCACACTGGAGGATATTTACAGCTCAGGTTCATCCTCTCTTGTGGTGATCTACGGGCGCCGCAGGGTCGGAAAAACCGAATTGACCCGCGAATTCATAAAAGGAAAGAAAGCCGTATATTTTTTCATAGAAATAAAACCCGAAGCCATGATCTTTAAAGACATGGAAGAATCGCTCGGGGAAATACTCAGAATAAAACCGCGGATTGACAACTGGGATGATTTTTTCAATCTTATCTTTGAGCAGAAAGAGAAATTGATCCTGGTTTTTGATGAATTCCAGAATCTCGGTAAAGTCAATCCCGGCATATTTTCGAAATTCCAGAAATACTGGGACATAAATCATACTGAATCACAGCATATGTTCCTGATAATAGGTTCGTATGTCGGGATGATAAAGAAAATATTCAAAGATACTAAAGAACCGCTATTTGGAAGAGCCACGATGCTTTTCAATATAAAACCATTCAACTTTTTTGATAGTTTCACGTTCCTGAAGGCTTTTTTTGAGCTGGAAATCGAGGATGCTTCAAAGTTCTATTTTATTTTCGGTGGTGTTCCCAAATATCTTCTTCTGGCAGGACAGATGGGAACTGAAGACCCGGTAGAGACTTTTAAAAAATTGTTTATTGACACAAAAATACTGACAGAAGAAGGAAAAAATATTCTAACACTTGAGTTTGGATCAGAGCACAGGAGCTATTTCTCGATACTTGAGGCGATTTCATCTGGAAATGCAACTCCAAAAGAGATCTCAGATTATACAGGTTTGCAGCCGGGCGCTGTATCAAAATACCTTCACGAGCTCGTACATAATTACGAGATAGTTATCAGAGAAAAACCTGTGATAATGAGTCGCACCAGAGATACCAGATATTTCCTTATGGATAATTTCTTTAATTTCTGGTTCAGATTCATCTACCGGAATTCACGATTACTGGAAATCAATCCGGAAAGAGCTTTTGAAATGATAATGCATGATATTAATTCTTATTTCGGAAAGGCATTTGAAAAACAGGCAGTAGAATTCTTGATAGAAATGAACAAAAAAGGTTTGATGCATTTTGAATTCATGGATATTGGCAGATGGTGGCATAAAACCGAAGAGATAGACATTATTACTTTGAACAAAGAAAAAAGAGAAATATCCTTTTTTGAATGTAAGTGGAGTTCACTGGATATTAAGGAGGCGCAGATAATATTAGCGGGATTAAAGCGCAAAGCAGCGCTGGTGAATTGGTATAATGCCAGGCGAAAGGAAAAATATGGCATTATCGCAAAGGAAATGAAGGATAAAGAAAAATTAAAGGATATGGGTTATCTTGTTTTTGATCTTGGGGATTTCACTCCTTTTCTGCTTACCGCTAATTACGGGGGAAAATGAAGCTGATAACTGAAGACAAAATCGAAACCTTTACCATCGAACTCCTCGAAAAACATGGCTACAAATACATCTACGCTCCAGACATTGCTCCCGACAGTGAAACTCCAGAACGGAATAGATTTGAAGATGTTCTGCTGCTGGAACGCCTTCGAAAAGCCGTCGCCCGAATCAATCCCGCTATTCCGCCAGATGCAAGAGAAGACGCAATCAAGCAGATACAGCGCCTGAACTCCCCTGAACTCATTGCCAACAACGAAGCCTTCCACAGGATGCTCACAGAAGGCATAAAAGTAAGTTACCACAGAGACGGAGCAGACAGGGGCGACCTTGTCTGGCTGATTGATTTCACAAATCCAGGGAACAACGAGTTTCTTGCAGCCAACCAGTTCACTGTCATAGAAAATAACGTGAACAAGCGCCCCGATATCATCATTTTTGTGAACGGGCTGCCCCTCGTTGTCATAGAATTAAAAAATCCTGCTGATGAGACCGCAACCGTAAGATCTGCATTCAGGCAATTCCAGACCTACAAACAGGCAATCCCGTCTTTGTTTGCTTATAATGGTTTCATGATAATCTCCGACGGCCTGGAAGCAAAATCAGGCTCCCTATCCTCTGGTTTCAGCCGTTTCATGGCATGGAAAAGCTCAGACGGTAAGGTTGAAACATCGCCTTTAATCGGTCAGTTAGAAACCCTCATTCATGGTATGCTGAATAAAACAACCCTCTTGGACATTATCCGCCATTTCATTGTATTTGAAAAATCGAAAAAGGAAGACAAAGAGACTGGCGTTATAACTATTCAAACCGTAAAAAAGCTCGCGACCTATCATCAGTACTA
>JACUUX010000053.1 GCA_014859105.1 Nitrospirota bacterium | reverse complement strand
AAACATTATGAGAAAAATTTCCAAATGTAAAGATCTGTTAGAGACAGCACACTAGGTTCATAGAATCCAAAAGGCCGGCAGAAATATCTGCCGGCCTTTTTTTATTCGATAAGCGTTGCTTTGAAGATGAGCCCTTCGTAATAAATCCCGCACAATATCCCTCCCTATTGTGCAATCACGTCAACAACTTTTATGAATAAAGCGGGCTAATGAGCTTTATACCTTTCTTTTTCTCGATGAAATAGGACATACTATGAAAGCGGGAAATACGTCGTACGTTACTGCCCTGGTGAATCACTCCCTCTCTGGAGGAAGGCGATCTGCAAAGAGAAGGCGTGCATTAAAAGACCTTCATTTAAAAGTCGATAAGTATGCTGATGATTTTGTAATCAGAGAACTTCTAAATATTAGACAGAAAGGATTGAACTAAAATGCCATTACCAAGCATGAAAGATATAGAGCCAACGCAGCTTACTCTGAATTCCAGATTTAAATTCAGATGCCATAAAGGAGTCAAGTGTTTCACACAATGCTGTAGTAAAATAGATATACTCCTGACACCTTATGATATTCTGAGGATGAAAAACAGACTGGGTATCACATCTGAGGAATTTCTTGAAAAGTATACATATATGCATATTGATGAAAAAACCTCTCATCCTTTTGCATTGCTCAAGATGAGTAATGATAAAGAAGGAAAATGTCCTTTTGTTACCGCAGATGGTTGCACGATATACACAGACCGTCCTTTAAACTGCCGTTATTATCCCGTAGGCCAGGCAATTCATAAAAAATTAGAAGGTAAGAAGACTGTAGATGAGGAATTTTATTTCTTTGTCAGAGAGGCCCATTGTTTGGGCTATCAAAGTGACAGGGAATGGAGTATTAATGAATGGAAGGTCAACCAAGGTGCAGAACTCTATGATGATATGAACAGGGAATGGAAAACTATCCTGTTAAGAGATGGTATCCCGGGACAGGAAAGACTTAATGATCAAAAACGAGCAATGTTTTATATGGCAAGTTATGACTTAGACAGGTTCAAAAGTTATATATTTGGAGGCAGGTTCCTCGATGTTTTTGATATAGATAGAGATGAGATCGAAAAGATAAAGACAGACGAGATTGCACTTATGAAATTCGGTTTCAAGTACCTAAAATATATTTTAATGCTTGAAGAGACATTGAAGGTGAAGAAAGAATATCTGAAAAATAATAACCAATGACCAAAATCCAATAACCAAAAAATAACCAATAATCAATATGCCTCAGCCAAACCAATAAATAGATTGCCATGTCGCTAACGCTCCTCGCAATAACAAAAAGCGGCGTTGTTCGGTGAATGTCAGTGCCAGCGAAGCGTGGCAATCTCCTGTTTTGGACATTTTTGTAATTGATTATTGACTGATGGTAAATATTTGTAAAATAATCCTTCGTATAAGTAACGTTCAAAAAGGAGGTTCTATGTCTGACATAAAAAAGATGTACCGCACGATTATGGCCGACCATTTCCCCGATGAAATGATAATAAAATTTGGCGATCAGACTTTAATTTATAAAAAAAGGACATGGAAGATACCCGACAGCAAAACAGGTGAACTGATAGAAAAAGGTCTTCGTTATGGAGAGAACCCCGATCAGGAAGCCGCACTTTATGAATTGGTTAATGGAAACCTGATCTCAGGAGACTGCCAGTTTATAAAACCCGGCAATGGCCTTGTAAGCAGCATTACCGAAGAGGATATGATACAGGCGGGTAAACATCCAGGAAAGATAAACCTCACCGACCTTGATAACGGTTTAAACATTATCAAATTCCTGATGGACAGACCTTCAGCCGTGATCTTGAAACATAATAATCCATGCGGGGTTGCATGTGGAAAGACCCTTTTAGACGCTTATGAGAGAGCTAACATGGCAGACCGTGTAGCTGCATTCGGGGGTTGTCTTGTTGTTAATATGTCCATGGATAAAGAGACAGCCGAGATGGTTGCAAGAAATTACCTTGAAGTCGTAGCTGCTCCCGGGTTTGAAGAAGGAACAGTTGATATCCTTGCAAAAAGGAAAAATCTGAGGATTATAAAAATTAACAAAATAAATGAATTGGAGCGTTACAAAACACTCAGATACATTGACTTTAAATCACTGATTGACGGAGGAATTATAATTCAGCAGTCTCCGGCAAATAAAATCCAATCAAAGGGGGACTTTTTGCCTGCAAAAGCGCACTATCAGGGTAAAGAATATGTGATAGAGCGAATGCCTACTGAAGAAGAATATGATGACATGCTTTTCGGATGGAATGTAGAACAGGGTGTTACCTCAAACTCGGTAATATATGTTAAGGATGGGGTTACGGTGGGTATCGGAACTGGTGAGCAGGACAGAGTTGGTGTTGCTGAGATTGCTGTTTTCAAGGCTTATACAAAATACGCTGATGCTCTATGTTTTAAAAAATATGGTATACCTTATAAGGCTTTCGAGTTTGACGTAAAAAATGGCAATAGAAAAAAAGAGTTGCTTCTCGGGATAGATGAAGAGACAAGAAAGAATAAAGGCGGACTTATTGGTTCTGCTATGGTATCTGATGCGTTTTTCCCTTTCAGAGATGCGGTTGACATAGGTATTAAAGAAGGGGTTACAGCAATAGTTCAACCGGGTGGCTCTGAAAGGGATTTTGAATCCATTATTGCATGTAACGAAGCAAACCCGAAAGTTACAATGGTTTTCACAGGTCAGAGAGTCTTCAAGCATTAACTTGATAAATTCCCTTGTACGGATGGAAAAAGCTCAAACAGCACTCTTAACTCAATCAGTTTTTTATTAAAGAAAAAAAATGACAGAGATACCCTGCATAAGATGGTATGAAGCCGCACAAAAACGTCGGTCACGGCGGTCATTTAACTCAAGCCCAATTGCTTCCGATCTGCTCGCAAAAATAGATAAAGTTTGTAAAGAATTCAAACCCTTCCATGGTATACGGGCTGTTGTGGTAAGTCGATCAGTCGATAAGGTATTTAAAGGCATTGTTGGCCATTATGGAAAAATAAGAGGTGCGACTGTCTTTATTGCCTTTATTGGAGATATGAATGATCCTTATATACATGAAAAAGCCGGTTATACAGGTGAGGGGATTATTCTCGAGGCCACAGCCCTGAATCTCGGCACTTGCTGGGTAGGTGCATCATTCAACCCAGCGGTGGCAAGCTCCTCGGTTCAATTAAGAAAGAACGAGAAGGTGCTTGCAGTAACACCTGTCGGTTATGCCGTAGAAAAAGTTTCTTTTGAAGAGAAAATCATGACAGGCTTTGGCAGAACCCATAAGAGAAAATCCCTTTTTGAGTTAGTAAAGGGATTGGAAGAATCTAAATGGCCTGAATGGATAAAGACAGCTCTTGAAGCAGCAAGGATAGCCCCTTCAGCAGTCAACCGCCAGCCCTGGAGATTTAATATAGAACCCGGTAGCATTACCATTTCAGTAGATGATTTAAAGGATACATATAATATCCCTAAACGGCTGGACTGTGGCATAGCAATGCTCCACATAGAGATTGCAGCTCTTTACCGCGGGATAAGAGGAAAGTGGGAATTCTTATCCCCTCCACAGGTAGCGCGCTTTGTGGCTCAAATACCATCAGACTCCGCTTTTGCTTGAATTAATACCTGATTTTTCTCATGAATAACCATGATTTAGCAGCAGGTTTTTCTGCCCTAAGTGTAAAAGCCGATCATTAGAGGAAGCTATTCACGAGTTTCATTAATTCCTGAGTCTGAATCGGTTTTGTGAGATAGGCATTAGCACCTATTGAGATCGCCCTCTTCTTATCCTCTTCGGCACCTTCTGTCGTGATCACAATTATAGGTATATTCTGGTATGAAGGATTATTCCTCACAAGGCTGACCAGTTTGAGTCCATCCATCATGGGCATATTTATGTCAGCGAGTATTATATCTATTTTTTCGGAGGATAATTTCTTTAATGCATCAATACCATCTGTTGCCTCAATAATCCTGGATTCAGGAATCCTCTTTATTGCAAAACTTATTAACTGTCTCATGGTCGGCGAATCCTCAACAACAAGGATATTGGGCATAAGTCCTCCTCTCCAATAAGCTATTTTCTTGGTTTCTCCTTTAAGAGGTCAAGAAAGCTCTGAATGGTTGTGAGTTTCCTCTCGGATTGTGTATATAATTTCGAGGAAAATATTGCTGTTGCAGCATGTCCTGCAAGTAAATTGAATAGCTCATAGTCAATATTAGTAAATGACTTTTTCTGGACAAAGAGTGAGTATATTGAAATAACGCCTATTACATGCTCCTTGATCTTGAGAGGAATACATACAGCAGGGCTTGAGGTATTAATATCATTTGTATATCCCATATTTTCTGCAAAATAGCTCTCACCTTCCTTCGCGACTTTTCCTATAATGTCTTCCCCGAGTTTTGTTTTTGGCAGTTCTTCGAGTGAAAATCCTTCTGAGGCTGCAGGTAAGAGTTCGTTTGTTTTCTCATCCATGAGGAAAATTGCAAACTTTTCAGCACCTATCAGATTAATTATTATCTCAAGGACTATCCTCAGGACCTCATTGAAATCTAATGTCGAATGCAGCTGATAACTTGCAACGTACAAATTTGCCAGATTATTGTTTTCTGACTCTACCTCCACATATTTTGATGCAAAATCTTTATTCTCTTCTTCTACCTTTCTGTATCTCTCCAAAAGAGAGTTGAATTCTTCCTCAAGCATTTTTATTCTTTCTTCGTATATTCTTATTCTTTCCTCTTTCCCCGACTTCTCTGCCGCCTCCTCGAGCTGTGCTACCCTGAACCTTAGCCTTTCGTTTTCCATGATCAGATCTTTTGTAAATTCTTCACCTTTTTTAAAGATCTGGAGAAACTCATCTGCTTTTTTTGCTATGCCGAAATCTTTTTCCATTAATCCTCCACCTGTTTTTCAGCACCGACTAACTTTATAATCTCAGCAGGTATATCCGAGATAGGAAGAACCCTACCTGCAACTCCCGCCTTTATGACTTCCGATGGCATACCGAACACGACGGCAGTTTCCTCAGATTCTACTATAGTATACCCTCCTCTTTTTCTAATTTCCAGCATTCCTGCCTTCCCATCACTTCCCATTCCGGTGAGAATAACACCCATTGCCTTTGGCCCGTAAACATCTGCCAATGAAGTCATCATAATATCAACCGAAGGAATATATTTATCTATGTTATTTGGTTCCTTAAGTGTAGCAACAATTCTGCGCCCCTTTTTCTGAAAAAGCATATGGTATCCACCGGGAGAAACTAGAACCTTGCCTTTCTCTAATTCATCACCCTCTTCAGCTTCTTTAACCTGTATTTTTGAGGTGCCGTTCAGCCTTTCAGCAAAGGAATAAGTGAATCCTTTAGGCATATGCTGACTTATTGCAATAGCAGCAGGGAAATCGGATGGCAGTCGCGATAGAATTACTTTGATTGCTGCAGGACCACCTGTTGACGACCCTATGGCAACAGCCTCAACATGATGTGATGATTTATCATGAACTGGTTTTTGTATATTCTTTTCCTCAGACAGTTCAAGAGTTTTACTGAGTCTGTCCATGCGAAGGTTCCTTATTTCTTTTAACTTCAGCACCAGATCTTTTCCCATGTTCTGTAATTCTGCCTGTGTTAATTTTAATGGTTTTGCTATAAAATCAGCTGCACCAAGTTCAAGTGCTTTAAAGACGGTTTTCGAATCTGAATATGCACTGACTATTATTACTGGCACAGGGTTCTTTTTCATCAACCACCTGAGGAAAGTGAAGCCGTCCATCTCCGGCATTTCAATGTCCAGGGTTATGAGGTCAGGTTTGAGTTTGAGCGTCTTGGTCATTGCATCGAGACCATCAGATGAGATTCCGACCACATCGATGCCCGGTTCTTTTTCCAGTGTTTTTTTAATAGTTTGTCTGCTGCAGGCTGAGTCATCGACAATGAGAACTTTAATTTTAGACATTTATATGCACCCCTTTTTTTAGAGGTTTCTGATAGACCATGTCATATTTAAAATGTTTGAGGGTAAAAGCCGTGGAAAGATTTATAAGCGATTCAGCATGACCCAGCAGTAAATAACCTCTGTCCTCAAGTCTTTCATAAAACATATCTACCGCTTTTTTTCTTGATTGGTGATCAAAGTAAATTAACAAATTTCTGCAGAATATAACATCCATTGTACCTACTAATTTTGTCTTGAAAGGATCAAGAAGATTGAGATGGCTGAAATTTACATGCTGCTTTACGCTGTCTGATATCCTGAAAAGACGATCTTCTTCCTTGAAATATTTATTCAGATAAAAATGGTCTGTTGTCCTGAATGAATTCTTTTTATAAACACCACTTCTTGCGACCTGAAGTACTCTATGGTTTATATCGCTTCCTAATATTTCTATATTCCAGCCCAAAAAATATCCTTTCTCTATAACAAGCATTGCAATAGTATAGGGCTCTTCACCTGTGGAACAACCCGCAGACCATATTCTCAATCTCTTTTTATCCTTATTTGTTTCTCTTAGTTCAGGCAATATTTCTTCGCTGAAGGTTTTAAGCTGGTTTTGCTCCCTGAAAAAATATGTTTCATTAACAGTAAGGACATCTATTATAGATGCAAGTTCTTCTTCGCGGTTTTTATCATAAAGTAAATATCTGAAATAGTCCCTGAAGCTGCTGAAATGATGATTTTTTACTCTTCTCGAAAGTCTCTTTTCAAGGAGATACCTTGAATCATCGTCAAAATATATTCCACAGTGGTCTCGTATTAAATCTCTTAAAAGCCTGAATACATCTATTCCTAAAGGTACTATCTCCTCTTTTTCAAACATTTATCCCTCACCGAGTCATTAGTCATTGGTCAATAGTCAATATTTTAATTCAATGACCATTGACTGATGACTATTGACTCTTTACTTTTTTGAAGCTATCCTCAATCGCCTTTCTCACAACAGGATCTTCTTCTATATCAAAAAGCTTTTTGAGTTCCTCTTTTAAATAACTTTTTGCTTTCTTTCCCAGTACTTCAACCGCAGCCATTCTCGTTGCCCAGTCAGTGTCCCTTAAAAAAGGTAGAAGTGCATCCTCGATATCATCAAAAGATGAAAGCGCTTTTATCGTTGTCCTTCTTATCTCTTTATCCTCATGTGAGAGCATTCGCAGTACAGCAGAGCGTGCTTCTTCCCCGCCTATCATACTGAGAGATTCAATAGTTGCGTTTATAACAAAACCGTTTTTATCAGAAAGGAGACCGATAAGCTGTTTGACAGCCCTTGCGTCTTTGAGCATGCCAAAGGCCTTTGATACAGCAACTCTTACAGAATCGTCAGTATCGCAAAGGAGAAGAGAAATGGCCTCAAAAACCCCTTCACCTCCGATTTGTCCGAGACTGATGGCAGAAGAGACCCTTATCTGCGGTTCCTCATCTGTAAGAGCATGAATCAGAAATTTCACGGAATCTTCTGTTTTCAACATCGAGAAAGCCTCAACGCATGCCTTTCTTACAGCAACTTCTCCATCCTTTAATGCAAAACCAAGTGCAGGGATTGCTTCTCTGGCTCCAATGCTGCCAAGTATTAAGGCTGCATTTTTCCTTAATTTCAGGTTCTGGTCATTCAACATAACAATAAACTCATTGACTGTTAGCTTTGGTCCGAGTCTTGAAAGTGCTTCAACTGCGGCTTCCTGGACATCCTCATATGGATCACTGAGGAGGGTTTTTATTGGCTGTATTGCCCTTGGGTCACCGATTCTTGAAAGGGCAGTTGCAGAAATAGCACGGATGTGTCCGTCTTCATCTTTCAGAAGACCTTCAAAGACAGGATAGTAAACTGGAGATGCTATTTCCCCTGCAATTTCACAGATAAAGCGTTTCTGATAAATGCTGTCTGTATCAAAAAGTTTTAAGAGAGACTCTGGCCTGTCATTCCCGATAAATACTAATGCCCTTTTTACATCTTCTGCAAAATTTTCTTCCTGTGAGATCTCGAGGAGTGGATTATAAGCCCTTTCGTTTTTCATCAGACCAAGAATCAATATTGCGGATATCCTTACTTCATGCTTCTTAGACCAGATGTGAGGAATTATTATATCTAATGCTTCATCGCCGATAAGCCTTTTTATTTCATCTGTTACAAAACCCTCACTGGCGCCTTTATGATAGAATCTCTCTATCGCAAGGAGTGCCTCTTCCTGTACCGTCCTGGAAGGGTCTTTTATGAGAGGAATAATATATTGCAGTGTTTCAGGTTCAGCGATCAGACCGAGAGACTTTATTGCAGGAACCCTTAACGTCTTTTTATCCAATGCCTTTCTTAATGCAGGTATCGCTTTTTTGTTTGCGATCCTGCCTAATGCATCGGCAGCCGGATAGGCTGTCCATAAATCATCACTTTCGATAATTTCTATTAAAGCATCAACAACTGACGCCTCCCCAACTTTGCCAATGTGTTCAATGGCAGTGGCCCGTACATTTTCATCGTTATCTTTCAGTGCATTGAGCATAAGAGGCAGGGATCTTTTATCCTTGAACTCTCCCAGTACATCTATAATGAATTTCCTTACATCACGGTTTGATGTGTTGAATGCCTTTATTAAAAAGGGTGTTACATTTTTATTAAGCTTAATCAGTGCCTCTATAGCTGAGTTCCTGGCACCTGCATTATCATCCCGGTAGAGGAGTTGAATCAATCCCTCAATGTATGACTCAAGTGGATACTCTTCAAGCAGGATATCGGTTGCAGTATTTCTTATCCTCCAGCTCGGGTCTTCCATGGCTATTAGGAGAAGATTTATATACGTGCTGTCTGATTTTCCTCTGAGACCCTCGAGAGCTTCTCTTCTTATCTCAACATCATTATCTTTGAGTAGCTTTTCCAGTTCCTGCATTTTAGCCGAACATACCCTCTGATTCTTTTAAGATTATTTTTTCTTCTGAAGAGAGAAGATCATCTATATTGAGGAGGATTATTATCCTTTCATCTTTTTTCCCGAGCCCTCTAAGATATTTTCTTTTAAACCCTCTGAATATCATGGGTGGGCTTGTTATTTCATTGCCGGAAAAAGATATTATCTCCTTTATTTCATTTACAAGAAGGCCGATCTTTTCACCATCATAATCTACTATTATTATGCGGCCTTTTTCTGAGGACTGAATGCCAAAACGTCTTCTAAGGTCAAGAAGGGGTATTACCTCACCCCTAACGGTGATTACTCCTGAAAGAAAGTCGGGAAGTTCAGGAATTGAATGTACTTTTTGCATGTTGAGGATCTCGATTACCCTTTTAACTTCTACTCCAAAATCTTCCCTGCCAATCTTAAATACTGCGAATTTTACCGTTTTGTCAATTTTTTCTTTAATAGGTTTCTCAAACATAAATTTTCTAAATCATCCCCAGTCTGAACATCATTGCCTTTACCTGGGCATAATCAGAATCGGATGCCTCTTCAAATCCAGTAAAACGCTCATAAATAGCACCGAGGATCGAAGAACCTTCGGGTGTTGCGTCAGTCAGTGCTATGAGAGCGGTTCCTATAGAATCCCTATCCCTTTTGGCTATACTTTTGCTGATGCATATGCAGAATCCCGGCAATTCTTCAGAGAATTTAACGAACTTGATACCTCTGTCTTTAAACCTGTATGCTATGCTTTCTGTCACGCCACCAGCATCAAATTTACCTTTAAGCACCGCGTCAAGTACCTCTTCGTGAGCACCGAGATATTCATAATAAAGTAAATCCTTCAAATCTATACCGGCATCAAGGAGTATAATCCTTGGTGCTATATAACTGGATACCGAGCGTGGATCTCCAAAGGCAAATGTACGTCCTTTAATGTCTTCGACAGAGTTTATCTTACTATCACTCTTCGCTATAATGACAGAATGATAAGATGATTTCCCATCTGTCAATCCCTTTACAAGTACTTGAATCCCGTACTTCTTATTTGCCTCTATGTAAGTGATTGGCATCATAAAACAGAGTTGTGTTTTGTCCTGACCTATATCCCTTATGGCACCTTCGTGATCAGAAACCGCTCTAAGTTCAACCCTCTTCCCAAGTTTATTACTGAGGTATTCAGATAGAGGACTGAATTTTTTTAATGTCTCGACAGGTGATACTCCAATAAGCTCGATGCTCCCGACAGGCTCGATACCAAATCGTATGACATCAGCAGTTACCTTCTCTTCAAATAACTTAAACCCTTCCATCTCCTTAGCTACAAGCTCAGTGTTCCTGAATAGACCCTTCAGTGAACGATGGGTATAGAACAAAATGTTCATGTTAGTCTTCGGAATTTCTTCTATCTTCTCGACAGACCTTAATATCTGGTTCGAACCTAACTTCATCTCATTAACAGCCTTGGCTATATGCTGACTCTTATCCGACACAAGCTCTATAGCCCCGGATATCTGTTTTGTATTTATTAATTGTTCACCAGTTGCAGCTTTGACATGATTGGAAAAGTCTCTCATCTTCTCCATAGCCTTTGTGATGAGAAGGGCTCCCTTGCTCTGTTCCAATGTGGCCTTTGTAACCTGAGCTACCATATTTTTCACTTTCTCCATTGCATCTGAAACAAGCCTTGTTGACTTTGCCTGTTCCGCTGTCGAACGCTCAATAGAAAGGGACATTTTTGCTGATTGTTTAGAGCTCTCAACTATCTTGCTCAGAGCTTCTTCTGCATCCCTTGCAACCTTGAAACCCTCCTCTACTGACCTGAGCCCTTCATCCATAGCAAGGATGGCATCTTTTACCTCTTTCTGTACAGCATGGATAAGTGCTGCTATCTCTTTTGTTGAGAAGGCTGTCCTCTCTGCGAGGTCTTTTATCTCATCAGCAACAACCGAAAAACCCTTCCCGTGCTCGCCCGCCTGTGCAGCAAGTATTGCTGCATTCAGGGCAAGAAGCGTGGTCTGATCCGTTATATCGTCAATAACATTTAAAATCTTACCTATTTCATCCGACCTCCCGCCCAGTTTCTTTATAAAATCGGCCGTTTTTTCGACCGACGATCTGATATTCTGCATTCCTTCTATTGTCTTTTCTACCGAGGTTATTCCGAATGTTGATGCATCGTTTTTCACCTTCTCTGAGATCATTGCAGAATCTTTTGCGCTCTGCTCAACTTCTTTAATTGAAGATGAAATTTCCTCTGTTGCAGCAAGCGTCTCCTCTGATGCCAGAGCAAGCTCTTCAGCCTTATGGGCTACTTCTTTTATCGTCGCAGATAGTTCTTCTATAGAGGCTGATGTGGAATCAACCGTGGTTGATAGTTCCTGTGCATTATTTGCAACCTGACTTATACTCGTGACCATTTCTCCCATTGATGCTGCTGTCTCTTCTGTTGAGGACGCAAGGCGTTCTGTACTCCCCGAGATCTCTGTTGCGGCTGAATTCATCTGCTCTATTGAACTTGCTATATTTGATATGGCTTCAGACTCAAGCTTTGTTCCTTCTGAAATCTTTTTGAATTCAACCTCCGTTTTCCCCGCAACCTCCGAAGCACGTTTTGAGCCACTCTTAACCCTGAGAAGGACATTTCCGAGAGAGCGCACTGATGAATTGAGAGCATTGCTCAGCCTTCCTATTTCATCATTTGTTTTGACACCTAAGGTAAAGGAAAGGTCTCCGTCAGCCAGCAATTTGGCAGATTTTTCGATATATCGTATCGGCATTATTACAAGCCTCCTTAATACGAACCAGAAGAAAAACGTGCCTGCTGAAATACCTATTATCGAGATGATCGTAGTCCACAAGATAAAATTCGTACTCTTTCCGTAAATCTTATCGAGAGGCGCAACAATCTTAACGGCACCCAGTAGCGCCCCTTCCTGAACATGACACCCTTTGCAATATGAACTGTTCTCGAGAGGCTTATAAAAGACGAGGGTTTTCCTGTCTTTAAAGGACAGGGGTGATGTTTGAGCGGACATCGTTTTTATGACCGATTCCTCATTTACAACAGAGTCCTTATTAAATGCCTCTTTCCCCTGCGCGTTCAGTATCACGATGTCCTTGATACCTTTTACGGCCTTGAGCCCTTCGACAATCTCTTTCGATCTTGATGCCTTAATCTCAACCGACTCATGCATAGCCCTGGTAATGTCTATGGTTACGATAGTTGCTGTTGCATCGAGATTTTCTTCGGCCGTGGAATAAAGAGTATCTCTTACTTTTATTGAAAGAATACCTGACCAGAGGATTCCGGCTATCAGAAGCAAAATAACAAACAGCATATACTTTAATTCGAGTCTTGATTTTATTAAGTCCAGAATGCCCATAATATTAATCCTATAAAAATTTTTTATTCACCCGAATTTCTAAAAAAGCCCTTCTATTTCAAATTTATACATATCGCCTCTTCCATTTTTATTATTGATATAAATCTTTTATCTCTCACCGTTACACCCTCAATGAATTCCAGTTCTACCTCTGTGAGATGAGACGGGGGTGGCAGAATTTCAGACTTTTCAACGCGAATTACGCCTATAACCCTGTCTACTGTTGCACCTATCTGTCCCTCAGGCCCTTTTAGAATAAGAATCTTGCCCTTATGATCAAGCTGTGAAGGTTTGTCTGTGAGAGAAAGTTTCAGTTTGAGGTCAATAACAGGAATGACCTTTCCCCTGAGAGATGTTATGCCAATCACATAATCGGGTATTTTTGGAACCTTTGTAATCCTTTGTGGCTTCAATATTTCCTCAAGCTCGGAAATTCTGATTGCGAATTCTTCTTTCAGAAGATTGAAAGAAAGTATCTCGATAAGTTCGTCTGTTTTATAGTTTCCAATTTTTTCTTCTGTTCTTAATGTTTCTGTATATCCGGGTTTCCCGGTTGTTTCCTCTTCATGTTCCGACTCCTGTTCCTGCTTTGCTTCGATTTCAGGAGGAGGAGATTGTTCTGTCAATGCGGAAGGTTCGGGTTCAGAAGGTTTTTTATCCGCTGCAGTGACATATGTCTGTTTTTCTTCTTTAGCCCGGCTATTAATCCGTGATTGCTGATTATCCGTCTCTGACTGTTTGATCTTTTTCCTAATTTTCGCGATATCCATCCAGACCTAACTCCCTTGCAGCTTCATTAATCAGGGACTCATCTATAATTCGCATTTCTCTGCCAAACCCATCAAGAAGTGCTGATGCAGCAAGGCTGTTTATTAACCTCGGTATGCCGCCCGAGTATTGATATAATTTTTTTAAAGCTCCATCTGTAAACAAAGGGTCTTCAAGGCCTGATATCCTGAGTCTGTGTTCTACATATCCTTTTATTTCGTTTTCTTCTAAAGGGCCGAGGTGATAGAAAAGGCCTATCCTCTGCCTTAATGGCAGATGTGTTTTATGATTCAACCTATTTCTTAAATCTGTCTGGCCTACGAGTATGAGGCTCAGAAGATTTGTCGTGTCAAGCTGAAAGTTTGTAAGGAGTCTTATTTCTTCAAAGGTTTCCTTGCCTGGTATAAGTTGGGCCTCGTCAATAATAATTACAGGGGTTATCCCTGCCTCATAGTCTCTGTAAACCTTTTCATAAATTGTATCGAGAAGGCTATCCTTGAAATTGTAAGGAACATCTATGCCAAAACGCTTTGCAATCGTCCTGAGGAATTGGACCGGTCTAAGGCGCGGGTTTATTATTATTATCACCCTGTATTTCCCCCCGAGGGAATCCATAACAGCCCGCGTCAGTGTTGTCTTTCCACTGCCAACCTCTCCGGTGAGCAGGATTAAATCCTTTTCCTCAATTGCATATTGGAGCCTTGCCATGGCCTCCTCATGCTTCTTGCTTAGAAAAAGGAATTTAGGGTCCGGTGTTTTGCTGAAAGGTCTGGATTTTAATTTATAAAACTTCTCGTACATTATGAATAATTTTCCTGCCTTATTAATGATTTTTCTATAATTGATTCAATATCCAGTACAAGAATTACTTCATGCCTTCCAATCTCGGCTGCACCAGCGAAACCGCTTAATCCCTTGAAATATTCACCGAGAGATTTTATGACAATTTCCTGTTGTTCAAGAATTTCGTCAACAAGTAGACCCAATTTCCTTTTCCCGAATCCGACCACAACCGCAAAAGACACATCGTTCCGGGCACTTTCAATGCCGAATATTTTTGCTAAACTTATAATGGGCAGCATTTCACCCCTTATGTAATAAACATCTTTCCATTCAATGGTCTGAATATCTTTATGTTCAACAGCAACTGTTTCTGAAATCGCTGTTAAAGGCAACCCAAACTTTTCATTCCCTACTTTTACAAGGAGGGCCTTTATTATCGCAAGGGTAATCGGCAATGTAAGTGTAAATGTTGTGCCTTCATCCTTTTTTGTATGTATGTCTGTAAAACCTCCGAGGGAGGAGAGTTTTTCCTTGACAACATCCAGACCAACACCCCTGCCGGAGATCTCACTTGCTACATCTTTCGTGCTAAAACCGGGAGCAAAGATGAAATTAATCAATTCCCCTTCCACACCAGCAGATGGGTCAATCATACCTTTTTCTATTGCCTTTTTCATTACACTGTCGATGTCTATCCCCCTGCCATCGTCTGTGACTTCTATTACAATATAATTACCTCTCTGAAATGCCTTCAAAATGATGCATCCTTGTTCTTTTTTCCCTTTGGCTAAACGTTCCTTAACAGGTTCTATCCCGTGGTCGATCGAATTTCTCACAAGATGCATGAGTGGATCAACAATCTCTTCAGCCAGGGACTTGTCGAGTTCGGTATCCTCACCATAAAGCGTTATAACAATTTCCTTGCCCATCTCTCTCGAGTAACGCCTTATAACCTGGGCGAGCCTCGAAAAAATCTGGCCGATCGGGACCATCCTGATTGAAAGGACTTCCTTCTGCAGTTCTGAAAGTTTTCTTTCTAGTGACTGGGAAATCTTATGTATATCGCGGACAAAAGGAGAATGTGTGTGTACCTCTGCGACCTCGATGCCAATCCTTCTCACCGCGTCTTTTGCAAGAGTAAGTTCTCCTATTGTATTCAGTATCCTGTCGAGCTTATCAATATCTACTCTTACGGTCGCTGCCTGACTCTTTATGGACTGGCCCGGTTTTTTATCGGGTTCTGTAACTGCCTGTTTTGACCTGACAAGTACTTCAATATTATCTGCTATTTCTTTCTGTAACTCTTTTAATTGTTTATTGCTTGCAAACATGAGATTGAAACCAATAGACCCCTCGGGCACATGTGCGGATACAGGAAGGGTAGATATGAGTTCGCCTTCAGATTTAATTTTTTTAGTAAGGTCTTCAAGTGATGTGTCAAAAGTGGAGAGTTCAAAAATAGCCTTTAGCAGATATATACCTTTTCCATTCTTTATGTTAGCCTTAAGGCGGTGTTCTTCATATTCTGAAAGAACCTTCAAGATGGAATCATCTATAATGCCCTTTATGTCCGGGCCTATGTTCCCCTCTTTCCATGATTCCCTGAAGGTCTTTATATTATTTATATGCTCTTTTAAATCATATTCTTTATCTTCCTTGACACCATCTACTGCGGAATTCAGTATATCGAGATTCTTAAAAAGAAAGTTTACCACGTCCTCGGTTATATTTATTTTCCCAAGTCTTATATCATCTAATAATGACTCAAGGGCATGGCTTAAATCTGTTATCTCATGATTTCCGAAAAGCCCTGAAAGTCCCTTGAGAGTATGAATCGAACGGAAAAGTGCATTAATTGTATCCGGGTTCAGAGATGCCTGATATGTATCCTGTATTTCGAGCAATAGTTGCTGACATCCGAACAGAATGTCTTCTGTCTCTGCAATAAATTCCTTTTTAGATGCCTTCATCCGTTATTGCCTGTTTTATAGCCTCTTGCAGTTCATGTGCTTTAAAGGGCTTGGTGATGTAAGCCATGGCACCCAGTGCTATGCCTCTTTTTCTGTCTTCTTCGCTTCTCTCTGTGCTGACTATAATTAAGGGGATGTGTTTATATCTGGGATTATTTTTAATAAAATTTATAAGCTCCAACCCATTTATATCAGGCATATTTACATCGGTTATGACAAGGTTGAATTCCTGCGTTGGTAAGAGTTTTAGTGCTTCGAAGCCGGAACCTGCCTCGACTGTATTAAAGTCATCCATCTCATCTATTATAGCCCTGATTAAAGCCCTTGTTGTTGCTGAATCTTCAACTAAGAGAATGGATTTAGTGGTTACGTCCTTACGCATTTGATTAAATTGTAGCAAATTAAAATAGAAAAAACATTAAGGTTCGGCCTTTTTTTGCATTTCCTGGAGTCTTCTCTGAAGCAAAGATTTTTCAAGGGCAAGACCAGCCTGGTCAATGAATATCTCGAGACCCTCTGTTTCTCCTATCTTTTCTCCTGTTGACATATTATCACAGTAAAGAAGTGCTACAACCTTACCTTCTGCGATTAACGGAAAAATAGTAACTTCATCTGGCCATCCACCTCCGATTTCATTCATCATGGAGTCTGTCATCTTATCTTTTTCAATAATTCCATTATACGGTCTTTTTTCCGATATGATCTTCTTCAGGAAACTACTTTTCTCATAAGGCAGCATTATTTCTCTAATCCTTTCGTCAGGTTTTTCGATATCAAGCCCGAACTGGCCGAGACCCACTATCTCGTTATCTCCAACCATAAATAAAATGCCTCTCTGGAAAATCTCGCTTGCGAATCTTAGTATGAGCAGAGTTATCTCTGAAGTCGAGTTTGGAAACCTGAGTTCCTGCGTCAGCGCCCTTAGAGAAGATATATCTTTTCTTTCTTCCTGGGGCTGCATTCCCCAATCTTCTTCCCACGATGTTTCGTCTTCCTGAATTCCGGTCAGTTCTTCTGTAGTGACCGAGGCGGTCTGGGAAGCCTCATCGTGAACTCTCGCACCTTCCATAAGAAGGTATTCAGGGCTCATTCCCTTTAAAAGTTCCCAGCCGAGGTCTGTTAGTTTTACCTTTTCCTCAGGATTTGTATCGTCAGGTTCGAACTGGAAAGAGCCGTCCTGCCATACAAGGAGCTGATAGACAACCTTCTCGATTCTTTTCCTTGTCATCTTATCGAGAGTTTCTTTATTGACAGAACCGAGATCGAGTAAAATTTCAGGGATGGATTTTGCCGGCAGCTTTTTTTTTACTTCTAATCCTAAATTAAAAATAGTGTCTTTTATTAAGCCAGCACGTAAAAGGTCTTCACCGATGGTGCCGTCGATGTCATCTGTCTCCGCCCTCACTACAAGGCCGTTCTTAAAGACAGCAAATGCATTCCCATGGCTGCCCCAGAGGACGAGTGTGCCGGTTTTTTTTCCTATGCTCAATATCTGGAAAATGTCGGAAAGGGCAAGATCTTCAAGCCGTCCAACAAGACTCATTCAGGTCTGAACTCCTCAAGGTTCATAACACTGATTGAGTATATCAGGTAGAATTAAGGTGTGTCAACGAAAGTTGTACTGAAATCTGATTATATCAAATCGGCTATTTCAATGAGTTTTTTATTCATGTTGGCGGTGAAAGCCTCGCAAAGGTTTTTAAGGAGTTCTGAAGTAAAGCAATGAGTTGGCTCCGGGCACTAAGAGAAAGCACTCGCAGATTTTTCTGCACAGAAGAGAATGAAAATCGCCCTTATTGACAGAACATCATTTGAAGACATATATAAATCAATAATCTGTAGGTTCTTTTGCTGTAAAATATAGTCAACGATTTAAGTACCACGATATGAATAACCAAACAAAACCTCAACTTGGAATTTTACGAAGAACCCCCCAAGTTGAGTGTATGCATGATTGTACGCGACGAGGAAAAGATGCTTCCCCGTTGCCTTAAAAGTGTGTGAGGTGTTATTGAGCCAAGCACTATGTTAAGTCTTTCGTGGTTACGACCTATCTATGGAGCATTGCGATAAGGCCGTCGAACTTGGAGTAAAGGTTTAGCCGGAATGTTTAGGAAATTAAAGGCGAAAAAGGAGAAAATTTATTATGGAATTTAAAGAGGAAATTAGAAGACACCCTATGTGGAGGGAGATTAAAGAATTCCTCGAGAAACGAGGCATGACGATTGATGAGTCTCGCGGGCTTTTGTATATCGTGTCGATGATGTCTGGCTTTTTGATCTATCGTTCCGTCAAAGAAAATGCCAAGCTTCCTGTGATCAGTCCTGAGGAAGAAAAAGCGGACGAAAGTCGTATGGAAAAGCTTGGGAGGGTTCTGGAGTACGAATGTCGTCAACTCCACATCGAGTTCCAGGAGGTCCTATCTGAGTTGGTGTTTGCTATGGCCGCAAATAAGGCTCTTACGGAACCGATTCTCCAGAAAATATACGGGATGCTCGATTCTCTGGTCCTGTCAGACAGTTTCCGCGAAGGTGCGGAAAAACAGATTGAAAATCCCGAATTTTGGGGTGATAGCCTTGCGTACTATGCAGACCGGAAAGAAGACTATTTTGAAGGGGTTAAGGACCTCTTTGCCTTTGTCCTGGCTACAGCTCGCCCAAACGCCACCAAGGATTTGGGAAAAACAAGCCACGAAAAAGAACTTGAAGAAATCAGAAAGAAATACGGGATTGAACCTGATGATTTTTGGAAACTCAGACGACGGGCAGTAGAGTTTTTTAGAATTGCATTTGCCACTCAGCTCGGGATAGTATTCCAACCCCTGAGGGAAGAGGCAGACGAAAAGATTTGTGGGCCGGTTTCCGATTAACATCTGTGATCAACGCAACATTTCTGCCAATAATCATCACATCTCGGTGCAGCTTAGTAGTATAGATTAGCAGGTGTTATTAATATGTTGTTGCTATTCGGTTTTCCTGCATTCTTATGGCCTGACAATAATCAGGAACCATCTGTCATGCAACTTCCGAATATATCCTGACTTCTTTCTCAAGACGCTCACCGAGTTCATCAGCAGTGACCCTTCTCTTTTCAAGGACTATTTCGTTTATTCTCCGTGCAGGCACCCCGATATTCAGAGCAAGTTTGTTTTGACTCAAACCCATGGGCTTAAGAAATTCCTCAAGGAGAACTTCTCCTGGATGTACTGGATTTAATTTGCTATTTATTATTTTTCATCACATGCCGAATATGCGCATAAACAGGTGGACTTCGCATTAAATGAGAATTATCCTGTTTGCGTCTACGATGAAGAAGGGGACGATTCCCTGATAAAATATGAGTTTATCAGGAGTATATTCGGGATCGACCTTTTCCTTAAGTAAATTCCCCAAATCGCCGCGTTTGGTGTAAACTCTTATCCATCTTCAATTCTCTCTTAGGGCGCTCTCCCGGCCAAAGTATTTAGATCTTAACTCGCCTTCATGGACAAGAGTATACAGGCTACGATTCGTGAATCACTTTGTAAACTAAACCCTTCCTGACTCTATGGCACTTTTGCTTACTGTAAAGCAGTCTTCAACTAACTTATTTACGGTTTCTATCTTTGCTTTAGGATTTTTGGACAGAATAATTCTTACCAGGGTATCTTCGTCATCAGCCAGTGCGCCAAGGACATCTTCCGGTGTATGGGGATTGAGTGCGGCGCCCTGCCTGACTGTGGGCTCAGAGTCTTTGGCCAATTTTCTCAGTGCATCCTTAGAAGTATTACGGTTCTTAGCCACAGCACTCCTGATCATCCAGTCCTGATCATTGGCAAGTGCGTCAAGGATTTCAGCAGGGGTATCAGGATCGTTAGCTATATTCCATTTTGATTTAAAATCAGATTTGCTTACCATAGATGTAACCTCCTGAGTTTGGATTGTTGAATTCCCTTGCAGCTTGCTGCAGGGTTCTTTATTACTTAAAAGATGTTACGAAAAATAACAGTTATAATCTACAACCTTTAAAGGAACCTGTCAATCACAAAGGTTATTTAC
>JACUUX010000122.1 GCA_014859105.1 Nitrospirota bacterium | reverse complement strand
TATAAATTCTTGAAATCATATCCTTTTTCCAGTATACAATTCTGAACTATTGCAAACCGCTGCCCTCATTTCTTTCAGTCAATAATTAAAAATCTCTTATACCCCTTTCAAAATTATTGAATTGCATTCTTCTATAAGTGCTCATAGAATGACGTCTAAATGAAAAAGAAAATTCGAATTGCTTTTTCAGAAATAATTCTCTTATCAATACTTTTATTTATAGTATTATTTATCTCCTGCAGTTTTCGACCTAACTTTTCCAAGCCGGATATTGAAGGCGCCGTGCGGGTGTCCAACGAAACCTGTTATGGTTGCCACGATACAATGAAAAAAATCTTCCAGAATAGTATCCACGACCGAATCGCTCCATTTGAGACCGGGGGAATAGAGAAAGGTTGCGAAGCTTGCCACGGGGCCGGAAGTAAACATGCAGAGTCTGGTGACCCCGCTTTAATTTTCTCGTACAATGGAAAAAACCTGACACCCGGCCAGCAGTCATACCTTTGCGTTCAGTGCCATACCAGGATGAACTGGCAAAGTAGCGAGCATCCAGCCCACGATGTTTCATGCACAGATTGTCATTCTATTCACACTCCACAGACAGGGAAGTTGCTTGCCAAATCTGAACCTTCTCTCTGTTTTGATTGCCACCAGCATATCAGGGCAAAAATCATGATGCCCAATCACCATCCAATCTGGGAAGGAGAGAAAACCGGTAGAAAGCGGATGACCTGCAGTGATTGCCATGATCCTCATGGCTCGGCGGTAGATGGACTTAAGACCGACGAGCGGTTGAACGATTTGTGTCTTAAATGCCATGCCCGTTACCAGGGACCCTATGTGTTTGAACATGAGCCTGTAATCGAGGACTGCTGTATCTGTCATGATCCACACGGAAGCATAGCAGATAATCTTCTCAAACAAAATGAGCCTTTCCTATGCCTTCAATGTCATCAGTTCCATTTCCATACAGGGAAACAGGGATACGATGGTACTGTCCCACCTACGGGGAGCCGGAATTATACGGCAGTGACTTCTACATATGATAGCTGGAAGATAGCAACAACTACCAGGTGTACTCAGTGTCACACCCAAATTCACGGTTCAGATTTGCCGTCTCAATCTGTACCAGGAAGTGGAGGGGCTCTGACACGTTAATGTGCAATGTGCAAGGAGGAAGGCGTTGAAATATAAAATCTTATTCGCTGTAGCTGTCATTTTCTCTCTTGTATTATGTTTTCATCCTGTTCTGGCTCAAGATGCAGAAGAGACAAAAAACAATTTCGAGGTTAAGGTCGACCTTGGTGCACACTGGACAGACTGGGATAAGTACAGGGGGAAAGTAGGGGAATATGAGGTTTTAGACAGAGGGATATTGCCGGATGTGGGCATTGACATAAAAGGATTTACAAATCGTAAATTCCTTGAACTTCAAGGATTTTATTATCATGAGGATGATTTATATTTATCCACCGATATCGATCTGAACAGAATCCTGAGGGAAGAATTTTCCTATTTCCGGATGCCGCATTTTCTTGAGCATGACCCATTGAAAAACCTGAATGCTGTTTTTCGCAATCCGGCTGGGGATCCGGTACCGCCAGTAAACGAATTCACAGATCTTGACGCGGGTAGTGAATACATGATCAGGTATTCAACTCTGAAAAGCAAGACAACTTTTCGCTTGCCCTTCCTGCCAGGCAGTGAGGTATTTTTCGATTATCGTAAAGAACAAAGACAGGGTCACCGTCAGGCTATTACCATAAGCAAATGTTCTTCATGTCATGTGGTAAGTCAGGGCCGCGAGATTGATGAATATACAGAGGACCTGAACCCTGGATTCAAGGCAAAATTTGGGAATGAAAAGAGTGGCTGGCTTACAGTAAGTTATGACTACCTCAAGCGCAGGTTTGGTGAAACAGGTGCTGATCCCAGAAATTCATATAATCCGGCAGTTCACCCCGCAACCGGTCTCCCTGTCTTTACCAGTCGGGTTCAATATGAGAATGATAACCTTCCATACAACGTGGTCCCGTCTTCAGAGAAGGACACCCATACTATTAAAGCCCATGGACAGCTTCCTACAGTAGCCACAGACGTTTTCACAAGCTATGTTAACTCTACAACAAAAAATACCCATGTAGGAAATACATATGATTTGAATAGTTTTATAGGAAGAATTACTAATACCCTTGTTCCCGGATTGGCGTTGTCTGGAAAATTCAGATGGATGGATATTGATAATGATGATGTTTTTGTTCAGGTTACCGAGCAGCCACCCTTAGCAGGGCCTGAGGCTGGTCTAACTTATAGTGAAGTTCATCCGGACTTTAACCCTGAGTTTTACCGAAAATCGGCAATGAATCGAAAAGTCTATGAGACAGAAATTTCTGCTAAATACAGACTGATAAAACATCTGACCCTAAGAGGCGTCTTTGTGTGGAGGTCAACGGACAGGGACTACTATGAGGTGGAGGCCGGAGAAACTAAAACTGATGAGTATACAGCAAGGGTGGGTCTCAGCTTCAGAAAGGCGAAATTATACGGTAATATAAATTATGAACATCAGGAGATTGATGATCCCTTTGCAAATCCGGGGGCAGCATGCAACCCATCCGGGACAAACGTGCCAGGTGCAACGGCCTTCACCGGACTTCAATATTTCCAATTCTATAATATGAGACAATTGACATTGAGTAATCTCCCTGATAAAAAGGACCAGGTCAGTGCATCAGCAACGTGGGCTGTCTCACCTTATGTCTCACTGAGTGGATATTACAGATATATCAACGAATCGAATGACTTCGATTGGGATCGGGAGGCCCACATGCCCTCTATCAGCCTATTGTATTCTCCCTCCCGTCAATTGAACTTTACTTTATCTTATCTTTACAATTATCTCAAGACTAATAGCCTCATATGTGAACCTGTCTTTACTGGTTGAGCAGGCGGGATTGAGTCGGCCCAGTTCGGGTCGATCAGAGACGACGGCGGGTATGAGATCACAAACCATACCGCAATGCTCACTGCAAATTATCAGCCTATATCCAAATTGGCACTTTCCCTAACTGGAGCTTATACATATTCCCGCGCAGAAATGGACACGATTACCTTCGAGGATATTAACGGGCAACTCGGGTTCGACCCGGCCACAAGTGGAATGGCAATGTATGATTACGACTTCACTAAAGTACACAAATATTCTGCCCTTAACATAAAGAAATGGGACATAGCCCTCGAAGGAACCTACCGATTGACGTCAAAGGCTGCATTGACTGCCGGCATGAATTATATCAATTACGATGAAGATGAAGTCTATCTTGCAGATGAAAGCGGAAGTGCCTATATCGCAATGCTAAGATTGACATACTGGTTTAAATAGTCAGTATACCATAATAAGATATT
>JACUUX010000052.1 GCA_014859105.1 Nitrospirota bacterium | reverse complement strand
CCACGATAATATCCTGAAGATATAACGAAATGTCTCTCATACTGCAACTTTTTCCTTGAGAATAATGTCTTTAATCTCTTCCCTTAGATCGCTTTCGGGGACAATATCAACCTTCATATGAAGTTTTTCTTCAAGAAACAGACCCAAGCCAACGAGGTCAAGAAGATTTGCTCCTTTGTCAAATTCAACAAGGACATCCAGATCGCTGCTTTTCTTCTGTTCTTCCTTGACATATGAGCCGAAGATGCCTTTTATCTCGGCCTTAAAGCGTTGCCTTGCCTCTGCCTTTAAGCTGCTGAGGGTTTTCAGAATCTCATCTTTAGATATATTTTTAACATTTATCGAATCTTTCACCTGTCAACCCCTTTCTTAAAGAATTACCTTTTCTTTGAGTTTCTCTATAGTTCTCATATCTTACCTGTTTTTATTAATAAGGAGAAGGCTCTCCTTCCTCTAATCCTTCTAACTTAGGTTTTTCAATATCCAAATAATATAATGGACGATTCAATGCTTTTACGTAATCTATAAATTTGATGACTTTACTGTCATTTTCATTTCTCTTAATGCGCGAGTAAAAATCATTACGGGAAGGGATTCCTAACTCCTGCACGGCTAAAATAATTGAAAGTTTTATATAAGGATTCAAAGTACTATCGTAACTATCCACAATGAGTTCTCTGTCTCGATTGTTGCCGTGTTTACCGGCCAATAAGAAATAAAAGGAAATTATCCTCACGCTGTATTTTCTATTTCTTTATAAAAGCTGTCGATGTCTTTCTGTATCTCAATAGTCTTCCATAATGCAGTGACAATTCTGCAATAAGTCTGTATCTCGTCAAGGGACAGTATCCGTCCTTTTCTGTCCTTCAGCCATTTGTTGCATACCTGATAACCACCGATTTGATAAGTCCATACATCGGTGGGAATCCCTTCAAAGTATCGTGTCTTGTTGATATAAACTATCTCTGCCTTCTCATCATATCTCGGTTTATCAACCCTGTTATCACCTATCCCATGAAACCTTGCAATCGGCAAATCGAGCTCAGCGGATTTAAGCAGATGCAGGTCAACTATCCTTTTGCCATATTCAGCCATTTTTTTCAACAGATTATAGTCTTTTGTAAACGGCACTCTTGGAAAGTCTATTTTTAGGAACGCTGCATACTTTGTCCTGTAAGTCTCTGAATGGAGAACGGCATAGATGTAATAGAAGATTTCTTCAGGAGATGGCGCTTTCTTATATTCCTTTGTTAATTTTTCAACTAATACATGAGAAAGATTAGGTTTTCTAATCCCATAATCTGCTTGAGGTTCAAAGAGCATCATGATGCTGGTTATAGACTGTTTCTTAGGGTTATCTTTCTTATGATAGAGATAGAGAGGAAAGAAATAGTTCTGGTCTCCGATAAGATGTATGTCTGCAACGTTGTTACAAATAAAGGTTGTAATACCAAAAATATCAGGTATTTTTCTTGTTGTTGCTAATCCAATATTTTCATGGAAAAAGTTCTTCATCAAATCCCACCTATCACATCCCCTATCAATTAGATTTGGTAAATAACAAATATACCTAATATCAAAAGGGCGATAAGCATAGGGTCTAATATATTCTTTCCAGTCTATTTTTTTTAGGCTCTCTCTTGCAGTTTTCAATTTCCAGTCTCTCGTATCCTTTAAATCCAATGCCTGTCTGACTATTTCATCTGGAAGATCGCTTACAAACGTTCTCAGCCTTTGTTTAACTTCCTCTTTTGTAAAGCCCATTACAAAATGGTCACGATGGGTCTTTACGCCACTGGAAGATTGGATAAATATGTCCCGAATCGACCAGAACGTGTCATATTTTGCCTGCTCTGAAAAATCTTTTTCGATAAAGAAGTAATAAGGCTCGGATGGCTGCAGTTTTTTCCATTTTGTTGAAACAACATAGTGTTTCTTCAGATATTTATACTTCTTTTCTCTTAAACCGTAAACATCCTGATAAAATACCTTTCCCATGCCTTTTTGCTTTTTGTTCTTTATAAACAGTGAAATTGAAACACCCTGCTGAATATCAAAGACATTTTCATCCTTGCTTCCATCAGGACACTTTTCTCCGATTCTACTGTTACCGTGAAGGTTAAGAATATAAATTTCGTTAAAGCTTTCAAGTAACTTTTTTCTCATTCCTCGATGGATTAACCCCGATAGATAGGAATTATTTGTGATCATACCAATAATACCTTTGCCGTCACTGTCAATCTTCCAATGTGCGAACCGAATAAACTTTATATAGTCATCTGATAAAGGTTGAATATTCTTTTCATCCCGGACATCTTCTTTGTAGACATTCATTTCCTTTTCAATAAAATCTGACTTATTAACAGAGCTTACCGAATATGGCGGATTCCCCAAAATCACCAATATAGGCTGTTCTTTCTTAACCTTTCCTGCTAAATGGCTTTCTTCAGATAGAGAAGCCATTCCCGGAAGTTCTGTCTGTGCAAGTTCTTCCATTTCAAGGGTATTGGTAAGATATAGTTTTACCCTGTCATCGTTATGCAACCTGTAGCCTAATTCTTCCAACAGGAAAGACATCTTTAAATGACCTACTGCATAAGGAGCCATCATCAGTTCAAAGGCGTAGAAGTTTTTCAAGATATGCTCCTTTATAAAATTCTCTTTACCCCCTTCTCCGTATTTTGATACAAACTCATCAACGGCAAGCTTGGCCGTCTCTGCCAAAAAGGTAAGTGTCCCTGCGGCAGGGTCTAACACCGTTACCGTTTTATCTGCAAAGCCTTCAGGTCTCTTGAACTGTTCTTTAAGGATGTTGTGCAATGAACGGACTATGTAGGACACCACAGGTTCAGGGGTGTAGTAGACACCTCTCATCTCTCTTGTCTTCGGATCATACTCGGAAAGGAAGGTTTCGTAGAAATGAACAATAGGGTCTTTCCCCTTGCCCTCATGGAAGAATTGATGAAGTATCTTATTAACATCTGTTACGGAAAGGATTTCAGAAATATCATCAATAATCCATTCCATCTGTTGAGGAAGTGAACCTAAAGAAACAAACTGAAAAACATCTCTCAGGAAGCCGATTGTCTGCGGAATATTGTAATAAGCAAGTTTTCTGTTAAATCCATTCTCCGAACGCGAACGGGCTGCAAACAATCCATAGGTGATTGTCTGTGCATAAAGGTCTGAGAATTCATCTTCTGTAAGGCTGCTGATAAGATAATCCTTAAAAGCCTTGTAAAATCCCCTGATAAATCCCTTGCCTGTTTTTTCTTCTTCCCTCAGTTCCTGTTCTATTACCTCATCCTTCAGGAAGCGTGTCCGTTTGGCAAGTTCAATGGCAAGGCTTTTTGCGTTGTATACTTTCGGCAAGGAAAAGGAAAAAAACTTTTCCAGTAGTTGCAGGAATTCAGGCTCCTTCTCGACAGGCGGAGTAGTTTTCAGCTTATGTACTACGTATGGCCTTCCGATAAGTACCTTATCCGTCCTGACACCGTTACGGTAAAGCCTGAATTCAAAGAAATTGGTAAGAATCACGTTCGGAAAGGTATGCAAGTATCTCTTTAACTGCCCTGTTTCCTCTATCCTGTCAAGGGTTTCAATGGTAGGGTCTTTAGCCTCAATGTATCCGGTGATATGTTGTTTACCATCCCATACTCTAAAGTCCGGGTTGCCTGCTTCCGTCTTCTTAGGAAGAATTGTTATATGAACTTTTTTCTTTCCGCTTAAACTGCAATACTCATCAAGGAGAGATTTCAGGACTGGATAATAGCTTTCTTCCCTTGCATCCCCTCGAGTTGATGTTTCGGCTAATTTTTTTAGATATGATTTAATCATTGAGTTTGGTTTCGGGAGCTATTCTTTCATGTATATGGAGTGATACGATAGGAACTTCAAATGATGTGTTTTCTACTTTTCCAGTCCATACAAGCTGGGGGTTAAGATGGGGATCATATGCATATTTCTTAGGTTTTAGGGTTGAGGTGTCATAAGAGACAAGTCCTACTGGAACAACATTCTTCCTTTTCTCGGTTTCATGCCCGTAGGCTTCAATGTCTTCTTCTTTTTTTCGTGCCCTTTTTGACACTGTATCTCCCTTAATCTCCCTAAAAGACTAATAAAATATGAAACAAAATTGCAATAATACTGTTCATAAATATAGAATGTATCTCACCATGAGCCACAAAATCTAAAGCGCACCCCTACGGCCTGCCGGTCTGTATCTCGCCATTCTTTCCCTTACCTCGAATCCGATTCTCCTTTTCTTCGTCTCAGGCGGCGTCATAAGCTGCCGGATGGCGTCAAAGACCACCTTGAACTGCGCGTCATATTTCTTTTCCATCTCTTCAAGTTTCCGGGCAAGGTCTTTATGTGCCGCTCCTCTCATAGAAATCAGCCCCAATCTTTCCTCTATTCAACCCTCATTTATGGTAAAATTAATCATGCGCAAGAAGTCATTGAAAGAAACCAATCCGTTTCTCAAAGACCCCAAACTGCGCAAGGCTCTTATCGAGCAATCGGTCTCATCTTCCACAGCGGTCGAGGGAGTTCTTACAAAATACCAGAGGCTGTCCAGATCAGCTAAGAAAAAACTCATGTCTGTTGTCCGTGAGTCCGCAGCGTCTTACGAATAATATATCTGAATAGTTTCTCCGTTGGATTATAATTACGATCCATCCCGGCATGAATTGCAGAAATGTATTCCTTCTTCTTACTCCCGACAATTCCGGCAAAATCCAGCGGCGGTAGCCCTGCCTGGGCAGCCATCAGGTCAGTCAGAAGACGGGCGACTCTGCCGTTTCCCTCCCGGAAAGGATGAATCAAAACTAATTCCGTATGCACGACCGCAAGAGCTCTGACAATCTTATCAAACGAATCAAAGTTGCATGGTGTAAACTTGCTAAGAGGTCCATTTTCGAGAGATTCCATTAATTTTGGAATTTGAGCTGCAGCAGCAAAATGAAAATCCTTCTTGCTTATATTGACCTGGCGGTATTTCCCTGCCCATTTGTATATTCTGCCGAGCCAAATCTTGTGAATCTCACATATATCAGCAGCAGTGAAGCGATGACTCTTGTCATATATGGCTATTGACTCCTCATGCGTACGGAGAAGCTCTTGCTTCTCAAGTCTGTCCATTTCCCGCTTGCTTTTTATCCTAAGCTTGTTCTTAAGTACTCTGCCCCCTGAACCAGGCTCAAACTGTGCTTCTTCCAGATATGATACATCGTAGCGGTCACCCTTTTTCATGGATTATTTTTACACATAACGCGCCTTGTCAAACAGATACATCACTCCTTTTGCCTGATAATCCGCCTTGCCTATTTTTCTCCTGCTTCCGGCAGGCTGCTTTTTTGTTATCTTTTTTTCTGCCTCTGTGAACTTATGGTCAGCATAGCGGAGAAAGATTAAACCGAGGACAGGAACTGAGTATTCCTGTGAAGAAAGTTGTGAATTTGCCCTGAGCTGGTCTGCCGCAGCCCAAAGTTTCTTCTCGATTTCGTTATTGTTGCCAATAGCCATTGTGAAAATGACTTACGGGTACGTCATTCTTCCTTTTATCAACCTCATGCCTGTAGGCTTCTACATCTTCTCCCTTCTTTTTTGCCTTCCTTGCCAATTTAACCCCCTTTTTGCTTATAAAATATTAATATCATTGATAATAAATTGCAATCGTATAAGAATTGCCTCATCGAAAATCTATATAAAAAGGGGAACGTTGACAGAACTATCATGAAAATATATAATTCCTTAAAACTTAACAAATTTGTTAATAAATATGGAACGAGAAATAGCAGAGAACCAAGCCAAAAATTTAAAGATTGATGCGACACAGGTCGTCAGGGAGTTCTGGGAGACTGTGATGTTGTCAGAAACTTAAAAAGCCTTATAAACCTGAGACTATCTCGGTCACTAAGAGAGAACTTATGCGTGAGTTAAGAAAATATCTTCCAAAGGATTTCTGGCCTATAACAGATAAGCTAACAGTATGAAGGCAATAGAACTCATAAAGTCCCTGGAACGTTTTAACAAGCCATTTTACTCTATTGCAGATCTCGAAAAAGTAACCGGTCTGTCCAAAGATAGTCTATATGTGACAATTAAGCGATTGGTTGATAGAGGGATATTAGAAAGGATAGGTAAAGGCATTTATCGTCTCTTTACAGCAAAACCATCCATAGAGAAAATTGCTGCATCCCTTTATATACCAAACTACCTTTCATTCGAATCTGCACTATTACGCTATGGCATTCTCAATCTTGTACCTTATTCCTTAACCTTTGCCACAACTAGAAAAACCAAAAGGCTTACTGTTGAAGGAAGGGATATAGAGTTTAGACAGATTAAAAAAGAACTTTTCTGGGGCTTTGAGATGCAGGATGGAATCTATGTTGCAAAACCTGAAAAGGCATTTCTTGACCTTGTATATCTTGCATCGAGGGGAATAGCCTCATTAGATTTAGATGAGATCGATACAAAAAAGCTTTCAATGACCACAGTAAAAGAGTTTTCAAAAAGGTTTCCGATTTATGCTCAAAAATATTTAGATAAGATTATTTCCTCTTAAACATCTTCTTGAGATCATCGAGAGAAAGGAATATTCGTGTTGGTCTTCCGTGTGGACACTGATCCGGGTATTCTGTTTTTTCAAGATCTTCGATGAGATTTGAAACTTCTTCCTGTTTGAGGATTTCTTTGCCCCTGACTGAACTGTGACACGCAATCCGTGCAGCAATCTCCTCTTTGAGTGATTTATCAGGGGGAATACCATCCATGATACACGAGGCAACATCTGAGAGAATACCTCTTAAATCCGCCTCCTTTAAAACATCAGGCAGTGAGCGGACTATAATGGTATCATGACCGAAATCGTCTATCTCCATGCCAAAATCCATTAGAATACGGTTATTTTCAAGTATAATCATGTATTCTTTGTGTGATAGTTTTGCCTGTTTTGGGAACAATAATTGGTAAGAATTGAGGTTCATTCCTTTTAAAAATTTTTCATAAAGTATTCTCTCATGTGCAGCGTGATGATCAATCAAGGTTAGGCCACCTTTCCCTGATACAGCAATAAAGGTATCTCCAAGATATATAAAAGGCAGATGAGGTGTGTATGCAAATTCAAGATTTTCTGATATTACAGATTCAGAAGAGGTCAACTCCGGGACTTTTGTAACCTCATATGATTGGACAGGGGAGGTTGACGAACCGGGTGAAAAAGTTTCAACAAATTGTTTTGTATATTGAACTCTTTCGCCTTTGACAGCTTCTCTAATGCTTGAATTAACAAAACGATAAACAAAATCTTTATTCTCGAACCTTACTTCTCGTTTTGTGGGATGTACATTGAAGTCTACTCTTTGAGGATTAATATAAAGGAAGACGAAGAAAACAGGGTGCTTTTCACGTGGAAGTATTCCTTCATAAGCTTTATATATCGCATGAGATATAGACTGGTCTTTTATAGTCCGGTTATTTATAAAAATAAACTGATGTGACTTCATGTTTCTGAAATTATCGCCTTTTGAGACGAATGCATTCATCTTTACATTAATCCATTGTCCCTTATCCCGATTTTCCACAAATCCCCCCATCCCCCCTTTAAAATCCCCCTCAGCCCCCCTTTTCCAAAGGGGGGTGTGGGGGGATTCGGGGGGATTATTAACTTCCATGAGGCCGGCAAGAAACTCTTCTCCATAAATCTGCAATATGCGTTCTTTCAGTCCTGATGATAGGGGAATATCAATTGTTTCTTTGTTGTCGGATGTTAACCTGAAGCTTATCCACCAGTGGGGTAGTGCTTCTTTAGTGACAACGTCTATAATATGAAAAAGCTCCGTGTTGTTTGATTTGAGAAATTTTTTCCGTGCAGGGGTGTTGTAAAATAAATCCCTGACCTCCACTGTGGTGCCTAAAGAAGGAGAATCTTTTATTTCCTTTATATCCCCGCCGTATACTTCTGCAGAAACACCCTGCGAGTTGTCTCTCAGAGCGGTAATGAGTTTAACCTTTGAAACAGATGCTATGGAAGAGAGGGCCTCTCCTCTGAAACCCATTGTCTTTATATTGAAAAGATCATCTTCTTTGAGAAGTTTGCTGGTTGCGTATCTTTCGAAACATAACAGGGCATCTTCTCTGTCCATCCCGGTTCCGTTATCTGAAACCCTGATAAGGCGTTTCCCGCCGTATAAAACATCGATTGTTATTCCGGTACTGCCGGCATCAATCGAATTTTCTATAAGCTCCTTTAAAACAGATGCGGGTCTTTCAATAACCTCACCGGCAGCAATCTTATTTCTCAGATGAACTGGGAGGATTTTGATGTTTGACATAAAGACATTTTAAAAGCGGGGCATGAGTAAGTCAATGACAGAAAAGGATGTTATAAAAAATAACCAGATTTCGTGTATAATTTTTAAACGAGATGAATGAGGGAGGCTATTATGGATATAAAAGCATATGTTCTCAATAAGGCAAAAGAGGCAAAGGAGGGGGCAAGGACGCTTGCGAAGGCATCATCAAAACAGAAAAACGATGCCCTCATTAAGATGGCGGAGGCATTGCAGGAAAGGGCGAAAGAACTTATTTCTGAAAATAAGAAAGACATTAAGTTTGCAGAAGAAAAAGGTCTCTCAAAGGCATTAATAGACAGGCTAACCTTGAATGAAAAACGTATTGATGAGATGGCACAGGGGCTTGTTGAAGTTTCAGCCCTGCCTGATCCCGTTGGAGAAATAATAAAGATGTGGAAAAGGCCGAACACCATGACAGTCGGCAAGATGAGAGTGCCTGTCGGCGTTATCGGAATTATCTATGAATCAAGGCCGAATGTTACGGCAGATGCGGCAGGCCTGTGCCTTAAGGCAGGGAATGCTGTTATCCTGAGAGGAGGCTCCGAGGCTATCAACTCGAACAGGGTAATTGTAAATGTCCTGAGGGACATTGCAGAAAAAGAAGGACTCCATGAGGGAGCCATAACCTTTATCGACATACCAGACAGAGAGGCGGTAATGGAGATGCTCAAGCTTGAAGGGATTGTAGATCTGATAATCCCAAGAGGGGGGGAGTCCCTTATCAGAGCTGTTACAGAAAACTCAAGGATACCTGTCCTGAAACATTATAAGGGTGTATGTCATGTATTTGTTGACAGACATGCTGATTTACAGATGGGGGAAGAAATCTGTTTTAATGCAAAGGTTCAAAGACCCGGTACGTGCAACGCAATGGAGACAATGCTCGTTGATAAGAAGATTGCGAAGTCTTTTCTGCCCGGTATGATAAAGAGGTTTAAAGAGGGAGGGGTAAAACTTAAAGGCTGTCCTTCAACAATGAAAATAGACCGAACGCTTGAAAAGGTTGAGGAAGAGGATTTTTATAAAGAATATCTCGACCTTATATTGAATATAAAAATAGTGGAAGATGTTGAAGATGCAATGAAACATATTGAAAAATACGGTTCTGCCCACTCAGATGCGATTGTTACAAATAATTACGATATGGCAATGAAGTTTTTGAAAGAAGTTGACTCATCGGCGGTATTTGTGAATGCATCTACCAGACTGAATGACGGTTTTCAGTTCGGCCTCGGTGCAGAGATTGGTATCTCTACTGACAAGATTCATGCAAGGGGCCCGATGGGGCTTGAGGAGCTTACATGTACTAAGTTTATAGTGCTTGGCAACGGGCAACTGAGAGAGTAAAATCATGATGCGCGATGCAGATAAATTCACTTGTCCCTTTGCTAAATAGGAATGAAAATTATCTCTTGTTTAACAATCTATGCGTTCAAATGTCATTCCAGCTTGTCTGGAATCCTTCTTCGTAACAAGCATGATTCCTTTATTGAAGAGGGATTAAGAAGGATTCTGGGCAAGCCAGAATGACAGCCAAGTATAAGGCTATTTTTAGATGAAAGCAGGCATATTAGGCGGGACATTTAACCCTGTACATTATGGACATCTCAGGGCTGCTGAAGAAGTAAGGGAAAAACTCGGTTTTGACAAAATTATTTTTATACCCTCTAAAAATCCTCCTTTAAAAACAAAAGAGATTGCAGAACCCGAGCATAGATATGAAATGTCCAGACTTGCTACCAGCAATAATAAGTTTTTTGAATTATCAGATATCGAATTCAGACTAAAAGGGAAGTCTTATTCGGTAAAGACAATGGAAGAACTAAAAAAATCCTCTCCCGGAACAGATTTTTTCTTTATTCTCGGCATAGACACCTTCCTTGACGTTCCTAACTGGTGGCATCCCGAAAGGGTTATCAAATTGACTAATTTTGTCATCATCTCAAGGCCACATTTCAGATTTGTTGATTTAAAGAAGTCACAATATATTAAGATAAATAAAAGAGCTCTCAAAGAGCTTGATGACCGAAAAATAGAATTATATACGACGAAATTGACGAGCAAACAGGATGTAGTGCTTCTAAGGGTTACGGAATTAGGAATATCATCAACAGAGATAAGAGAGTTAATTTCACAGGGGAAAAGCGTAAATTATCTATTGCCAGCAAAGGTTAAATCTTATATAATTGCTAATAAACTCTATAAAAGTTAGCTTCTTGTCATTCTGAGCGTAGTGAAGAATCTCATATTTAGCGGATACCCTTCGCTTCGCTCAGGGTGACATTTGACATCAGTAAAAGTTTAGAAAAATTGAAGGGAGGGGACTTCTTTAAAAAGTAAGGACAAAGCCATTGAAGCAGCAAGGGCGGCACTGGATAAGAAAGCAAGAGACCTACTTATCCTAGATTTGCAGGGCATTACCACGATAGCAGATTATTTTATAATCTGTTCCGGAGAAAGCACAAAACAGGTAAAAGCAATCACAGAACATATAGAAGAAAAATTTAGTCTGCAAGATATTAAGCCTCTCGGCATCGAAGGATTAAGATACAGCCACTGGGTACTTATGGACTATGGAGACGTTATTATACATATTTTCGAAGAAGAAACAAGAGCCTACTATGAACTTGAAAAATTATGGATCGATGCTAAAAGAGTCCACCTGGGAGATTGATGTTTAAATGAGTAAACTTGCCGTCTTTATTTTTGTATTATTCTTAGCAGCACTCGCTGTATTTGCTATTTTTAATCAAGAGGCAACTATTGTAAAAATCCCCTTTGGAAAGGCATACGAGACACCAACAATTGCTCTCATACTGCTATCTGGTGCAGTCGGTGCTTTAGCGATGTTAACAATTTTTTTGGTGCGAGACACTAAGAAATTTGTGGATAACTGGCAGTATCAGAAGAAACAGAAGAAGGATGCAAAGATTCAGGAACTATATTCAAAGGCATTAAACTATTTATTTTTCCATCATAATAAGGATGAGGCAAAAAATTTACTGAAAGAGGTGCTTAAAGAAGAGCCGGAACATATAAATGCTCTTTTACAACTGGGAGATATTGCTGTTTCCGAAGAAGATTTCCATGGGGCTGGTGAATACTATCAGAGGGCGAGAGACCTCAGCCCTCAGAATGTTGAGGTACTTTTTGCTATGGAAAGGCTGATGGATAAGACTAACAGATTGACAGATGCCTTAAGGTACATCGAAGAGATACTTGATATAGATGATGAGAATCTATCGGCCCTGTATAAAAAAAGGGATATTCTCGAAAGGCTGGAAAGATGGGATGACCTTGTTTTTGTACAGAAGAAAATATTTAAAAATGAACATTCAGAGAAGGACAGAAATCGCGAAAGGCAGATGCTGGTGGGATATAAATATGAGTATGGCAGGCACAGTCTTGAAAACGGAGAACTGGAAAAGGCAAAAAAAGCTTTCAGAACTGTATTGAGATTGGAAAAGGATTTTATACCGGCAACCTTAGGACTTGCCGAGGTGCTTCTGATAGAAGGAGAGTCAGAAGAGGCTATCAATCTCCTTGAGAAGAGCTATGAACAGACATCTTCCATGATAGTACTTTTAAGGCTTGAAGACCTGCTTATTAATGTGGGTGAACCTTTAAGGCTCATAAGAATTTATAAAAATAATATATCCAGAAAACCACATGATACTACCCTCAAATTCTTCCTCGGAAAACTTTTTTACAGGCTTGAAATGATTGATGATGCATTTGAAACACTTTCATCTATTGATACAGGAGGATTTACATATCCGGAACTTTACCAGCTGATGGGCAACATATACATGAAACGGAACCAGATAGATAAGGCTGTGCATGAGTTCAAAAATGCCCTGGATTTAAGCAAATGTGCATTCAGCCTGTCTTATATCTGCAAAAAATGTGGGTCCACATCAACTGAATGGTCAGGGAGATGCCCGGATTGCAAGAGGTGGGATACCCATCAGTTAAAACTTTCGTCTTCGTAGCTTTAAACTTGATTTTCGCCAAATATGAAATTTGTCTAACCCAGTTAATTCACAAAATATTAATAAACCACGGAGGATATAGTATTTTCGCTCATTCTCGGCTACTGATACATCGGCAGCCTGCGAGGCAATTCTTTCTTCAAAAGAATTGAAATCCGCTCTAATACTATATCCTACGTCTGCCACAGAAAATTTATGAATTAACTGGGCTAAATCTTTTTCTGCTATAATACTTTTCGGGTATTTTTGCTGATATGCCGGACCCTATTTTTTCTAAAGATTCCAGGAGGTTAATATCGTGAAAGAAAAATATGATCCACAAAAAGTCGAATTGAAATGGCAAAGATACTGGGATGAGAGAAGGCTACATAAAACAGAAATGGTTAAATCGCAGAAGAAATTCTACTGTCTTGAAATGTTTCCTTATCCGTCGGGTGAAATTCACATGGGTCATGTAAGAAACTATGCCATAGGTGATGTTATAGCCAGATATAAGAGGATGCGCGGATATAATGTACTTCATCCCATGGGGTGGGATGCTTTTGGTCTACCTGCAGAAAATGCTGCCATAAAACACGGAGTACATCCTTCTGAATGGACATACAGGAATATCGAGAAAATGAAAGACCAGCTTAACCGTATGGGACTCAGCTATGATTGGGAACGTGAGGTAACTACATGTAAGCCTGAATATTATAGATGGAACCAATGGGTTTTTTTGAAAATGCTGGAGAGAGGACTTGTTTATAAAAAGTTCTCTTACGTCAACTGGTGCCCTTCGTGTGCTACTGTCCTTGCCAATGAACAGGTGATCGATGACAGATGCTGGCGCTGTGATAATAAAGTCAATCAAAAGAAGCTCGAACAGTGGTTTTTCAGAATTACAGAATATGCAGAGGAATTGCTTCAGGGCTGTGATGAGCTGAAAGGATGGCCCGAGCGTGTTGTCCTCATGCAGAGAAACTGGATAGGCAGGGGAGAAGGAGTGGAAGTAGATTTTCCCGTCGAAGGAATGGATGAACATCTGAGAATTTTTACGACAAGGCCGGATACATTGTTCGGTGTAACTTTTATGTGTATTGCACCCGAACATCCTCTGAGTGAAAAACTGGTTAAAGACAAAGCTAAGCTTGAAGAAATAAAAGTCAAATGTGGCAAGGAAGACGAAAAGACAGGATTAAATTCAGGCTATTATGCTCTCAACCCTTTAAACGGCGATAAAATACCTATATATATAGCGAATTTCGTTGTTATGGAATACGGGACTGGAGCAATCATGTCTGTTCCGGCACATGACCAGAGGGATTTTGATTTTGCTAGAAAATATGATTTGCCTGTAAAAGTGGTTATAGTGCCGGAACAGAAGGAACGTGAAGCGGTCTCCCCTACCCATCCCTCCCCCTGGAGGTGGGAGAGTAAGGGAGGGGGTGGAAATCTCCTCTCAGAGCTTACCGAGGCCTATGAAGAAGAAGGTATCCTTGTTGATTCAGGACAATTTACTGGTCTGAAAAGTGATATTGCCAGGAAAGAGATTACTAAGTTCATAGAAGAAAAAGGGCTCGGAACAGCAGTGGTTAATTATAAATTGAGGGACTGGGGTATTTCCCGGCAGAGGTACTGGGGGACACCCATTCCTGTAATTTATTGTGGTAACTGCGGCATCGTCCCTGTGCCGGAAAAAGACCTTCCTCTAATACTTCCTGAGAATGTGAGATTTACTGGTAAAGGAGGGTCGCCACTTCTTGAGTCCGAAACATTTTTAAATACAATTTGCCCGATATGTGGGGGTAATGCAAAACGTGAGACTGATACGATGGACACATTTGTTGACTCATCATGGTATTTTATCCGTTATTGTTTTAAGAAAGGTGATATTGATTTGCCCACCGAATTCAGATCCCCGGACTCCGAGGTTAATTACTGGATGCCCGTCGATCAATACATAGGCGGTGTCGAGCATGCTGTACTTCATCTGCTTTATTCAAGGTTTTTTACAAGGGTTATTCGCGACCTTGGACTCATCAATATTTCTGAACCTTTCCAGAATCTTCTGACTCAGGGGATGGTTATAAAAGATGGTGCGAAAATGTCTAAATCAAAGGGCAACATTGTCGACCCTAATTATCTGATAGAAAAATACGGTGCCGATACCGCAAGATTATTTTCTCTTTTTGCCGCTCCACCGGAAAAAGACCTTGATTGGTCCGATAAGGGTGTTGAGGGTGCACACAGGTTTTTAAACCGGGTATGGGGAATCATTTATAAAAACCAGTTTAAATTGCAAAGTTCAAAATTCAAAATTGATAATATATCTGACCTTCAGGCTTCTGCTCTGAGGTTGTACAGAAAAACACATCAGACCATGAAAAAAGTTAGTACGGACATTGAACGTGAGTACCACTTCAATACCGCAATAGCTGCAATGATGGAGCTTACGAATGAAATAACCTCATTTCAGCCTGAATCTGATGAGGACTGTTCAGTATTTAAATTTGCAATAGAACAGATGCTGCTATTACTTTTTCCTTTTTCTCCCCATATTACAGAAGAACTATGGGAAGCTATCGGGAATAAGCCGGGTATATCCGAACAAAAATGGCCTGAATGGGATGAGGATGCTGCAAGAGAAGATCAGATAGAGCTCGTTATACAGCTTAATGGCAAATTGAGATCCAAAACTATGATATCGCAGGGCATTCCTGACGATGAAATTAGAAAGATAGCACTTGAGGACCAAAAAATTAAAGAGATCATGGGCAATAGAAAGATTAAAAAGGTTATAGTTGTAAAGGGCAAGTTAGTTAATATAGTTATTGGAGAATAAAAAAACTTCTTAATGAAAAATAGTGGCCCAATCCCTTCTCGATGTCACAACAGCTTGTATGGAATCCTTCTTTCAGAAGGATTCCATACAAGCCGGAATGACGGTACAAAGAAAGGTATGTCGAGATGAAAAAGATACAGTTTTTAGTGCTTTCACTTTTCACTTTTCACTTTTCACTTTTCGCTTTATTCGGTTGTGGTTATTCACTCCACAGCAAGGCATCATTGCATTTCAGGGAAATCCAGATAGGTGCGATTGAAAATCGAACTTATGAATCAAAAATACAGGACAGGCTTTATGAGGCTCTAACAGAGGAGTTTCTGAAACAGGGGGTTAAAGTTCATCCAGGTGCATTTTATAAACTCAGCGGGACGATAAACAAATTTGAATTGCGCATATTATCTGAAAAGAAGGGTGTTGCAACCGAATACGAAGTAATCATTCAAGGAGATTTCAAATTTACTGATCCTTCAGGAAATATAAAAGAATTAAAAAATATCGGGTCTCCATTTATAGCCTCTTTTTCAGCTCCCGGCCCACTTGAAGAATTGATTGCATTTAAGGAACTTACATCAGAAAGGGCTGTGCGTGATATGGCTATGGAAATAGTCGCCAATCTTATTTATTCTTTTAGAGAAGAAAATTTAAATGAGTAAAGAACAATTTCCCAGGATATAAATTATGAGTTTCCAGAGTTTTCTCAACGAGATTGATAGGGTTTTGCCGGATCCTGTTTATTTATTATATGCATCGGATCCATTTCTTAATAAAGAGGCTATATATGAAATAACCAAACTCGTGCCAGATGATGAAAGAGAATTTAACCTGCATATCTTCGATTTAACATTTACAGGCGAAGAAAACCCCTCGTTTGAGCATGTATTAAATGTGGCAAACACAATCTCTTTTTTCGGCAGCAGAAGATTTACTGTACTGGCAGTAAACCTTCAGAAGCTTCCTAAAAGGGATCTTGAAAGATTGAAGAATTATGTCTCAAATCCTGCACCAAATGCAGTTTTTGTAATATTGCATGAGGGCGGAATAAAAAAAGAGATAAAGGAGGGACTTAAGAATCTGAAATCTATCTCTCTTGATATAAGGGAATCTGAAATCAAGGCATGGATAAGACAGAAATCAAGGGCAAAAGGCATAGAAATTTCTGACGGAGCCTCAGATTATTTGTTGGGCTTAACAGGTAACGATCTCGGTCTCCTTTCAGCAGAGATTGAAAAAATCTCATTATTAGGAAAAGAAAGAATAGATGTAGATGATATATCCGATATTATCACAGGAGGGAAATATTACAATATTTTTGATCTGACGAAAGCCCTTATGAGAAAAGATGCTGATACTGTATTCAGAATATACAAAACATTAAAGAGTTCAGCAGAGGATTACAGTCTTATCGGGGTACTAAACTGGCAGTACGGACATAATCTTTATTCAGGGCATAGACCGAAATCAGATAATTATTTCCTGAAAGCATTCGAGCTTCTGAACAGGGTTGATATAGATATAAAAAGTTCAGGAAGAAACTTTCCTTTAGAATATCTTCTGATTAAGCTGCTTCGGCTTGAGGGATAGCGTTTACCTTTTTAGTAAGCCGGGATATCTGTCTTGACGCAGTATTTTTATGAATAATGCCTTTTGATGCAGCTTTGTTCAGGTTCGTAATAGCCTCAAAAAGTGCCTTAGCTGCACTTTCCCTATTACCTGATGAGACAGCTGTCTTGACCTTTTTTATAACGGTCTTTAGAGAAGTACGTACTGCCTTATTACGCAATCGCCGTTTTTCAGCCTGCCTTGCCCTCTTAATGGCAGATAAATTTTTCTTCGGTCTCGCTTTAGGTGGCAAATTCAATACCTCCTTAGAAAGGAATTTTTTAAAATACCATATGGAGGGCGATAAAATCAATATTGCGGGTTTCATGAAAAAGTTATTTTTATGTTAAGATTTATGTCATGAAAAAGTATAAAGCTGTATCATTGAAAAGAATTAAGAGATATTCCATAGATGAAAGAACAAGCAAGATTTCACTTGATATTCTTTCAAAGCCTCATGCAAAGGGAGATGCACTTAAGACCTTCATCAGTAAACTCCCGGATGTGCTTGCTGTTAAAGATTTGAATGCCGTTATAAAAGCAGTCGTCGATGCAAAAAAGAATGACAGACCTGTAGTGCTTGGAATGGGAGCACATCCCATAAAGGTGGGGCTGTCCCATGTGATAATAGATCTCATGCAGAGAGGAATTGTAACTGCTATAGCAACAAACGGGGCTTGTATTATTCATGACTTTGAAATTTCTTATATAGGCCGGACATCCGAGGATGTAGGTAAGGGATTGCATGGCGGAACATTTGGTATGGCTGATGAAACAGGAAGGTATCTTAACAGGGCTATTAAAGAAGGATTAAAAAAGGGGTGCGGAATCGGAAAGTCTACAGGTGAAATGATCTATAAAAGTAAATTTAAATTCAAGGATAAAAGTATTTTCGGGAATGCCTGTAAACTGGATATGCCCGCAACCGTGCATGTTGCAATAGGTACAGATATTATTCATATGCACCCTGAAGCTGATGGCTCAGCTATCGGTGAAGGGAGTTTTATGGATTTTAAACTTTTTACTTCGGTTATATCTGATCTCGAAGGAGGAGTATACATCAATCTCGGATCTGCTGTTATTATGCCGGAGGTCTTTTTAAAAGCACTCACAATTGCAAGAAACCTGGGGTATAAGGTTGACAACATAACAACAGTAAATATGGACTTTATGCAGCATTACAGGCCGAGAGAAAATGTTCTCAAAAGACCGACTGAAAAGAAAGGCTTCTCCTGTGCACTTACAGGTCATCATGAAATAATGCTGCCGCTTCTGGCCGCAGCAATAATTGAAGAATCAGGATAATTTGTAACTGCATTTTCGGGGGAAAGGTTACATAGAAAGCAGTATTATCAAAAGGTTCCAAGTTTGATCAGTATTAAGTATTCGATTAGGGCATACGATCATCCGGAGGAATTTTACGCTGTAGCGGCGGCCCTTCATTATCTGGAGGTCTTGAATCTCGAGGGGGGCGCGGAGAGCGATTTAAATGTTCAGCGAGTGCCTTTCTTTCCTCCTGGCTAAATTGCTTAGCGAGTTCTTTCGTTGCATTTGATAATTTTTGCATCATAAGCCCACGTAGTTCATGTAGCTTTTCGACTTCAGACTGATAGGAAGCTTCATCAAATTGAGGAGCAGTCAGGATGGAAAAAATCCTTTCCCTTGCTTCTCTCAGCTGTTTGCGAATCTTGCGGTTCTCCAGATGCACTTTTTCCATAGTGTCCAAAAAAAATTTTTCTTTTTCCGGAGGAAGTTTTACAGCAAGCTCCCGCGGTTTTATTCTCGGAGAATCTTCTCTGAAGAGGCTATGTGATACATTACCGATGATAAAGCCGATAAGCAATATATTAAAAACAAGTGAACTTAAAAACAGAATTTTTATCGTTTTACTCATATTACCTCTCCCTCATAATAGAGGAATGCATGCAAGCCTGTTTCCTCCTGGGCATTCAATACAGAGTCTGAAGGATTTAAAAAACCTATGACAAATCCAATAATTAATAGTAATATCATTGCCATAGAGAGCGCTGTAAGTGCCGGTTTAGGAAAGTGAAGTTCATTAAGTAATACTGACAGGAAAGAGCCCGGACTACGTGAGGCTTTTTGTTCCTGCTGTAAAGAAGCGGAGATAATTCTCTGTGCTAGATTATTGCTTGGCTCTTCATAGCTTCTTGCTCTAAGAACTCTCTCAAAATGTTCATGCTCTGCCAATAATGCCTTAATTTCAGACGAACTCTCCAGTGCCTCCAATCCTGCCTGCCTTATCTCCTCCGGCCAGTGATTTACATTAGTACCATATAAAAGAAGGTTTTCTTCGAATTTTTTCATATCCATCATCTTAAGCCTCAATCTAAATATTGTCTAACTTTTTCTTTTAACGTCATTTTAGCACGCATGATAAGAGACTGCAGTGCCTTCAGATTTACTCCAATAATTTCAGCTGCCTCCTGATTGCTCAGTCCTTCATAAAAACACAGGTTAAGTGCCAGTTGCTGTCTTTCTGGAAGTGCCCGCATAAAGCAGTCCAGTATTGCTTGCCTTTGTTTTTCATGTAATAATGCCTCTTGTCCTTGCTGTTTATCTACGAGCTGCATATGTTCAGATAAAGGTTCCGGCTTTTTTTTCCTGTTGTGGTCCAGACACAGATTTACGACTATCTTATAGAACCACGTAGTGAATTTTGCCTCTTTGCTTTGATTCCAGAATAACCGTTTTTCCCACAGTTTTAAAAATGCCTCCTGCACAATATCCTCTGCATCATCCTTGTTAAAAATAACCCGATATGCAATATTGTAAAATCTCTTCGAGTGACGATTTACAATCTCTGAAAATGCCTCATGCCTTCCCTCTTGTATCAGTCTGATCAGTGACCCATCATCAAGTTGAGAGAAATTATCTTCCATAGTTATTCTTATCTTGTGCCTGTAATAAACTTCCTTAAAAATAATGCTGTGAGGGTGAACAGGTATTATCACCCTCACAAATATAAACATTGGATTACGCGTTTCAACGGGCTGGTGGACGGCCATGATGACGATGTTTTTGTGAAATCAGCTTTGCCAATATCTTACGTTCTTCCTGAGTGAATTTTTGCGCCAGTTTTACGATTGCCTCATCCTTTGCTTCCCTCATAATTTGATGCAGTTCCTGTACTCTTTTTGTCTTTTCAAAAAACAGGGCTTCGTCAAATTCAGGTGCAATAAGTATATCATTTATTTCTGCTTTCAGTTGTTTTATTTGTTCACGAATGTTCGCTGTTTTTTCCCTGACTTCTCTCATAGTCTGATGGAAAAGCGTTTCTTTATCTGCCGGTAGCTGTGTTAGAAGTGTATGCCGTGGTGTTCTATCACCTCTTCTCTCAACATCATAGGCATACCCCATCGAACACAAAGACATTGCTACTATTAATACCAAAGCCGCTAATCTCTTCTCCATGACACTTACCTCCTTATTTTTTGATTTTGTATCCATTACACTAATTAATACGAATAAAAGCAAGAAAGTCTCCGAAATATTTTTTGGTCAAGCTGAAAATGAAAACTGGCTTAACTTTTTTTTTGGCAGGTATTATAAAGAATGATTTTTTTAAAACTTTTGTTTTAAAATTATTTGCTACTTTTTCTGGTAAGTTTAAAACCTTGTCAGGCTTGACCGTTAAAGAATTTTGTGTTATTAGCATAAATTAGTATTATTTATAATTTTT
>JACUUX010000121.1 GCA_014859105.1 Nitrospirota bacterium | reverse complement strand
TATCCTAATCGCATCTTTCAGGATCTCTGCCTCCAGCGTCATTAATGCTTGTTGCAGCCATGAACCCCTGTCCGTGCGGTTATTTTGGGGATGACAGGCATCAATGCACATGCACACCAGGGCAAATACATCGGTACAGGCACATGGTATCAGGACCATTGATTGATAGTCTCAGAGGCAATTCAATACAGGACACTGGATAGGGGAATGTTTTAAAATTTTCTTTAAAAAGAAATAAGCTATGGTATACTTTATTTAAAGAGACTCCTATAGGAGGTCTATGATGACGCATCCCCTTCTTAATCGTATTTCAGTTGATCCAAATGTTTGCTTCGGTAAACCTTGCATTCGCGGTACCCGAATCTGGGTATCACTTATTCTTGATTTTCTGGCAAGTGGTATGACAACCAAGGAGATTATTGAAGAGTATCCTGATCTTACAGAAGAGGATATTCGAGCTGCTATTGCGTATGGTGCTGAGATGTCTCGCGAGCGCTATGTCGAAGTCCCTGCAGAAACATCCTAATGAAATTTAAACTCGATGAGAATTTTGGTACAAGAGCACAAAATCTTTTTCGGAATGCTGGGCACGAAGTTGAAACTGTCCGCAATGAAGGTTTTAAAGGATGTTCAGACTATTATCTTTATGAATTATGTTGTACCGAACAACGTTGTCTTGTCACGCTGGACCTAGACTTTTCAGATATAACACGTTTCCCACCAGATAAAGCAGGTGGCATTGTTGTAATTCGAGTCCCCAGAAATCCCAGTCTTCCATTACTTGAACAGCTAATCCGTCAATTTTTACAATCACTCGCTCAAATGTCAGTAAAGAAGAGGTTATGGATTGTTGAAATCGGAAGAATTCGGATTCATCAGTCAGAAACAGAAGAGTAGTTTGATAATATTTGCCATTTGCAATCCTTTATCATCTTTCAAAGACGTCAAGAAGTCTGTTAAGCTTGATCTGATACCGTTTTTCAAAAGATTGGAATGGATGGTTAGTGGCATTTTACTTCTATCCGCCACCTCACTGACCCACCCCGATCTGTCACTACGCTTGCAATGTTCCGCTTGCTTGCTACTCCGCTCCCCAGATCCGCTATGCTTCACGGTCACTCCGGCTCGCTTCGCTCCACGCAAGCTCATGCCAGAGGCAAGCAGATGCCTTCGCTCCTCCAAGCTTGTCCTTCGCCTTGCAAAAGAGAAAACTGAAGCAAGGCTTGGCAAGGTCCCTTACTTTTTGAAATGGCATGAACGAGGTCTCAAAATTTTTTATTAACAGAGGAGATAAGGGTTATGTGGCTGGAGAATACTGAGTGTCCGGTAAATTCAAAAGATATCTACATTGAGTTTGAGAAATTCAAGAGTGCATGCAGAGAATTAAATGTAGATGTAAGCAATCGTTTGATAGAAACATATGAAAGAAACGAATTACTTTATCCAGTCTACAAAATTCATAGACCAAAAGAATACTTACAGGGAATATTTGAACAAAATCATGGCCATGGTCGATTTAAAAATGTAATTGAAGTACCAGATGAATATGAAAGCCCGTTAAAGTTCGAATATGAAGAGTTGAACAGATGGCACCATCCAATTTTCCCAGAATTTGATAAAGCATTTACTGAAGGCCATCCTCTTGATCAAGCTTATAAAAGGGATGAATCTTTTATTGAAAAGCCCTCAAAAGATACTTACAGAAATTGGGAAGAATACAATGTTGTCTTAGAATCAACTATTGAAGAAACTTCCATAAAAGATAGAAAATCAACCGCAAGGCATTTTTATTCTCCTTGGCAAATTTATCTACTCGAAGAAGCTAATCGCAGGCACACTCGTAAAATCAATGTGCTTATACCTCTTGGAGAGGTTGAGGAAGATATTCTCAGCGAACAACCTCAGAAACTATCGCTTGCTCAATGGCAGGATCATTTCAAGACTCTCTGGGAATATCGATTCAAAGAAAATCTTCTTTTTCGGAAGTCCCTTCAAAACATAGGCAGAAACATTCTGGAGGGGGGTGCTGCAAAAACATTCTATGACAATCGTAAAAGAATTGCTAAAGACATTTATTCTCGCCACTCGTATGAGTTGTGGATTGATTTCTTGAGGTCTTTAAGTGGACTTTATTTTGACTGTCGAGAAAGAGAAAAACTTAGGTTTTCAGATTGCTTAAAAAGCGATATCAGAAGTGTAATTGATCTTTTAATGCTTGGATTTGAGAAAGATTACAGAGATATAATCAATGATGTTGGGATGTATCTTAATGGAAGAACCTATTTTTATATCCCACCCCTTGAAAGGATATACCCAGAGTATGAAAGCTATTTAAAAAGAGAGGCAAAACCTTTACTTGACTCAATATTGGATGATTATAACAAGGAAGTTCCAAATCATTTTAAGCTTGACAAAGAAGCTATTAATAAGATTATTGCTCACGCATTTAATTCAGGGAATGAAACCTTACTTGTATCTATCATCGGCATCAATAAAGAATATTTTTCACCATCCTACTTCGGTGACGAAGGAATGTGGGCTTATATCAGGTCGCTTGCAGTTGCCGCTGAGTCATGGGTAAAAGTGTTTGCAAACAAGACAGACTTTAGAGATGCTATTGTAGCCTTAGCTTCGGGCGATTTTGACTCATGTTGTAATCAATTACAAACAAAGTGTGGCAAAACAAATATGAATGTTTATAGTCATGCTGACTTGCAACATTTTCTGAATGAGTTGCAACAGATCAATCTAAAAAGAGGGACAAAGAATCTCTCATGGATGAAGTTTATAATTAGATCCTATCTGATAAGAAACTATGTTGTTCATCATACTAAGTTGGCACCTGAGTTATTTGGAAGCACTTTGATTGAATTATATAGATCGTTAATATTTTTAATTTTTTATGCATGGAAGGTTAAATAATCTCGCACTTATTTCGGCTAAAACTGACAATAAACCCTATACCTTTAAAAAATCTTGGATAAAATTCAGGTTTTTCTTACAAGGTTTTACCCTTCCACTCAGCCAATCCGTCAGTTGCTCAGGATCTCTTCACATCATCTCACCTAACCGCTCATAAGTAAGCCCTTTCACTTTTTTGAAATATCGCAGCTTTTCTAAAGGTACCTCTGGATACTCAAAAGGCACATAGCCAAGAAACTCTATTACCTTCGGCATATACCTTAACTCAGGCTCAGTCCAATGCTCCCAGTTCCAGACGGTTGATTCAGTGACTCCGATCATCTTAGCAACCTCTATTTGCAGTAGTCCAAGATCGAGCCTTCTCTTACGGATATGCTCGCCAATAGTTTTAACGTGAAGAGGATATCCTTTCGCTAGTTCTGGATGCCTCAAAAGTGCCAGTCTGAATTGAGGGTACTGTGCAAACGTGACCGCACCCCTGAGGGTTCATGGCTGCAACAAGCATTAATCTATTCGACATATCGTATCTTCTTATAA
>JACUUX010000051.1 GCA_014859105.1 Nitrospirota bacterium | reverse complement strand
TGGTTACTCTCAATATGCTCCTTCTGCCTTCAATACCACCCGTACTGTCTTGAATAATATAGCTATATCAAGCCATAAAGACCAGTTCATGACATACCATGCATCAAGTTTTACCCGGTGCCTGTAGCCAGTGTCGCTCCTGCCGGAAACCTGCCACAAACCGGTAATTCCCGGCTTTGCATTGCTGATTATTTGCAGGTTTTCCCCTATACTGTCCTTTTCTCTCGGAAGATAAGGTCTCGGCCCGACAAAGCTCATTTCACCCTTCAGTACATTAAATACCTGCGGTAGCTCATCCAGTGAGGTCTTTCTTAAAAACCGGCCTACCCTCGTTATTCTCGGATCATCTTTTAATTTCCAGTTATTAAGCCATTCGTTACGGACAGCCTCATTAGTTCCGAGCATTTCTTTTAGTTTCTCTTCGGCATCTTTATGCATTGTCCTGAATTTATAGCACTTGAATAACTTTCCGCTTTTTCCGATCCTTTCATGCGCATATATGGCAGGACCATGTGATTCCAGTCTGATTATTGCACAGATAATTCCGATTACAGGCAAAAGGGCGGGTAATGAGATTACACTAACCGTGAAATCAAAAAATTTTTTCATAAACCTGTTGGCCAGAGATTTCATGTTATTTTTTATATTCATAAGGAATAACTCCTCACGGAAAAGATGGAGGAGTTCTGTATTCAGCAGTGCAATGCCTTTCAGGTCAGGAATGAGCATTGTATTAGCTGTACTTTTCTGAACATTCGCTGTCAATAAAGATAATTCTTGAGGAGGAAGCGAGGGTATTGATATAATTGCTGTTTTAATCCCGGTTTCTTTTATATATTTCGGGAATTCAGAAATCCTGCCAAAGACCTTTTTCCCGCTGATGGTTTTACCAATTTTTTGTTCGTCGTCATCAAGAAACCCGACAACATCATATCCCATATACTTCTCCCTCTGAAGCCCTTCAGTAACCAGCCTGCCTGCGTTACCAGCTCCGATTATCAATACCTTTTCTCTCCATATCCCGATTTGATAGAGCAATTTCTTACCCCAGAGCCTGAAGACAGGGAACAGTAATATCGATAATATCCACATACTCGAAAGAACGAGTCTTGATACACTGCCGCCCATTTTCCCCAATGTCACAATTGCCATTAAAGTTATGCTTGCAAGTGTTATGGCCTTTACCAAATCCCTCACATCATCCCAGAACGGCAGATTATTGTCATACAGGCCTTCATAAAAAATAAAGAATATGAAGATAGCAGGCATCCACCAGAACGACACGTAATGAGTGTATGTAAAAACAGGCAGGTCTGGCAAAAAAGAAGAAAAAATCTTTGCTCTCATTATCCATGCCAGGAATAAAGAGACATAAAAAGCAGAGAGGTCAATAATGACCAGCCCCGAAAACCGGAGCAACCCTTTTATCAACTTGACTACCTCTATCACCCTTTAATCAACCCGATTTTAAAACCCAGATATTTTGTCAAAGACTCCATAAAAACATAGGGTATCCAGAGATATTTCCTTTGTTTGATCACGAAACATAACTGTTCTTTAATAAGTCTCATCCCCTCTTTCTCAGGGCGTGTATAATGTAATATCCATCCGTAGTTCTTAAAAGATGAACCGATATTATAATAACGTTCGAACTGCATTAAAAGGGAACAGTTATGGGAATGGATAACCTTTGCTTCAGGTACATATGCAATTTTATATCCTTTCAAGATTAATTTCGCTGTCATCAACATGTCTTCATTCGCCCTGATATCTTCAGGAAACATCCCTGCCTGAAAAAAAGAGTCCTTTTTATATGCTGAACAGACGTTGCTGGAAAAAAATGTCTTTATACCGAATTTTTCAATGTCCTCCATACCTTTAACAAAACCTGTTTCAGGGTAATTGAAATGCCTTGCAAAAAACTCTGTAGGTGATGCATCACCCCTGGGAATATGTCTTCCAAATGTCGCTGCTATTTCGGGATTCTTAAGTGGTTCGGTCAATTTTCTAACAAGTGTATTATCCGAAGGTAAGGCATCCTGTGTCATGAAAACTAAGATACCGCTTTTCGCTTCCTTTGCAGCCAGATTTCTTGTCTTTCCATGGTCGAATTTATGTCTTGGAATTACAATGGTCTTCACGTCAAATCCCTTTGCAATTTCAACAGTTCTGTCATCGGAAGAAGAATCGATCACTATTATTTCTGTGACATTGACGTCCTGTGCAAGCAGTACAGAGAGAAGTTTCTCAATATATACGCCTGCGTTTAATGTAGGTATTATTACGGTAATAGCAGGGTAATTCATCAGGTTTTATTGTAGCATATGCAATGCCTTAAGTCCCAATTCCGGACGTAGTATGTTTAAAACGTCATATTTAAAAGCTTAATATGTTAAAATGAGAATGTAAATAAAGGATAAATCTTATGAAGTTCGATGAAAGATGAATAAGAAACCTTATGTTGAGATATTTGCAGACGGAGCTTGCAGTGGAAATCCGGGTGCAGGCGGATACGGGGTCGTTTTGAGATCCGGCGGCCGTGAGAAAGAACTTTCCGGGTGTGATCCGCTCACGACTAACAACCGCATGGAACTTACAGCTGTTATTAAAGCACTCGGCGCACTGAAGAAGCCTTGCAGGGTCAGGGTGGTCACCGATTCTAACTATGTAGTTCAGGGTATGAATTCCTGGATATATAAATGGCTTAAAAAAAAATGGAAAACCAGTCAGAATCAAAAAGTTGCAAATAAAGACCTGTGGAAAAAGTTACTCGCACTCTCAAGACAACATGAAATCAAGTGGGAGTGGATAAAGGGACATAATTCACATGCTGAGAATGAAAGATGTGATAAACTTGCAAGGCTGTCGATTAAGAAATGCAAAAAAGATAAAGAGTAAATGAGGTATTTTTAGCATGAAAAAAATTGATATCAGAAATCTAACAGGAATGTTGCTGATAGCAGTTCCAAGTTTGAAAGACCATAATTTTGAACGCACAGTTGTCCTGATATGTGACCACACACATGAAGGTGCCTTCGGACTCGTTATAAACCGGATATTGCTGAGTAGTTTTATTCCACTGCATGGCGGACTCGATATAAAAGAGTCTTTGGTTGATATCCCTGTATTTTATGGCGGGCCTGTGAAGCCTGAGCAGGGTTATGTCCTTTACTCTCCATCGAATACAAACTACCCATCGATAGATATCAATAAGAATCTCTTCTTAACAACTGCCAAAGAAATACTGGTTGACATAGCAGCAGGTAAGGGCCCTGCGCAGTTTCTTTTTACACTTGGTTTCGCTGGATGGTCTCCCGGACAACTTGAATATGAGATGATGATAGACAGCTGGCTGGTTGCTCCTGTAGACAACAGAGTTATTTTCGATATCCCTGTAAACGAACGCTGGCATGCAGCGGCAGAATCAATCGGGGTTGACTTTAACAGGTTTTTCTGCAGACAAGGCAGGGTTTAGGTTGACTTTTCTCTACTAATTTTATTATTTTATTAGTCTTAATATTTCTCTCACAGAAGGTGACAGGATGAAAACTTTATTCGCTAAAAAGAGCGAGATTGAACGTAAATGGTATTTAATTGATGCAAAAGATGCTGTACTTGGAAGGCTCGCAGTAAAGATCGCTAACTATTTGAGAGGGAAAAATAAACCTGTATTTACTCCTAATACCGATACAGGTGACTTTGTAATTATCATAAACGCAGATAAGATAAAACTTACGGGCAAGAAACTTGATGATAAAGTCTTTTATCGTCATTCGGGTTACCCGGGAGGCATAAAGTCTGAAACCGCAAGAGAACGTCTCAGGAAAAGCCCCGAAAAACTTATAACAGAAAGCGTATGGGGTATGCTTCCTAAGGGAAACCTGGGCAGGGCAATGTTGAAGAAACTTAAGGTTTACAGAGGGCCCGAACACCCACACATCGCCCAGAAACCAGAAATATTAAAGGAGTTTTAAATGACCGAAATTCACTATAACGCAACCGGGAGAAGGAAAACATCAGTAGCGAGAGTAACTCTCATGCCCGGAAATGGTCAGATAATAGTCAACAAACAGCCTGTTGATATTTATTTCCCGAGAGAAACCTTAAGGATGATTATACGTCAGCCCATTGAAATTGCCGGGCTGACAGGAAAGTATAATATCTCTGCAAAAGTTACAGGAGGTGGTCTTTCAGGTCAGGCAGGTGCTGTGAGGCATGGCATAGCAAGGGCAATAGTTGACATGAACAGTGACCTTCGTTTAAGGCTGAAGAAGGAAGGTTTTCTCACAAGGGATCCCAGGGAAAAAGAGAGGAAGAAATACGGTCAGAAGGGCGCACGTAAGAGATTCCAGTTCTCCAAGAGATAAAAAAACAGTCATTAGTCAATAGTCATCTGTCAATGGTGATTTTTTTGACTAAGGACAAGTGACTATTGAGGAATGCTTAAAGTTTTCATTTGTGGTGGTAGTGGATATACAGGCGGTGAACTACTTCGCATCCTTTCAAACCATACCGGGGTTAAAGTTATAGGCGCAACTTCAGAAAAATCCGCAGGAAAATCTCCAGCCGAACTTTTTCCAAACCTGAAAAAATATTCCAATCTCATTTATGAACCACTTAAACCCGGAAAAATATTAAATAAAGCAGAATTATTCTTTATGTCCTTACCGCACGGTAAGTCCCAGGAGGCTGTGGACTTCTTTTTCAAACATGGCAAAAAAGTTATTGACCTGTCAGCTGACTACAGGTTAAGAGATGTAAAAATTTATGAAGAATGGTATAAAGTTCCACATAATTATCAATCCACTCTTAAGAAAGCTGTCTATGGCCTTCCTGAACTTTACAGGAAAAAGATTGCCAGGGCAAGCCTTACAGCAAACCCCGGCTGCTATCCTACCGGTGCCATCCTCGGCTTGTATCCTGCAATAAAAAATAAGTTCATTGATTATAGTTCAATAATCATAGACTCAAAATCAGGCGTCAGTGGAGCGGGGCGGAACCCGGATATCAGGTTCGCATATTGCGAGATAAACGAAGGATTTAAGGCTTACGCGATAACGACACACCGGCATACTCCTGAAATCGAGCAGGAACTTTCTCTTTCAGCAGGCATAGATATAAAGGTTAATTTCACGCCTCACCTTGCACCATTCGACAGAGGAATTCTCACGACTATTTATGCACCTCTTACAAGGCAAATGGGCACGACAGAAATCATTGATTTGTATAAAGATATTTATACTAAAGAACCCTTCGTGATAGTCCACGACGAAGGAAAATTGCCTGATGTCAAGAGTGTTCGTGGTACCAATCTTTGCGAGATAGCCACCGTAGTAAACAAAAGGACTAATACCTTAGTAGTTGTAACTGCAATAGATAATCTCGTAAAAGGTGCTTCAGGACAGGCTGTGCATAATATGAACATCATGATGGGCTTTGATGAAAAGACGGCCCTCGATACATTGGCGATATTTCCGTAATTTTAATATGACTCCTAAAGGTTTCTTATTTTCCACAGCAGAAGCTGCAATAAAAAAACCCGGTAAAAAAGACCTTGCCCTGATATATTCCGGGGTAGAAGCGAGTATCTCCGGTACATTCACGACTAATAACATTAAGGCTGCACCTGTCAAAATTAATATAAAAAAAATCAGGTCAGGAAGGGGACAGGCTATAATAATCAACAGTGGCAATGCCAATGCCTGTACAGGCAAAAAGGGTCTGCAGGATGCAGCTGAGATAATAAGACTTTCGGCCAAAGGTCTCAAGATAAAACCTTCCCTTGTGTATATCTGCTCAACAGGCGTTATCGGTACCCCCTTACCCATGGATCGAATAAGACTGAGAATTCCTGAACTTATCGATCAACTGGGGAAATCGTCTATAGAAGATGTTGCAGCAGCTATCATGACTACAGATACTTTTTCAAAAATAGTAAATAAAAAATTGAAGGTCGACAATAAAATTGGGACTATCGCGGGAATAAGTAAAGGAGCAGGCATGATCTGGCCCCACATGGCAACAATGCTCTGTTTCATAATGACCGATATTGCCGTGAATCAAAAGACGCTTAATAGAGTAATGCTTGATGCAGTGAAAAAGTCTTTTAACAGAATTACTGTTGATGGTGACAGATCGACCAATGACACAGCCCTTGTAATTGCAAACGGTCTGATTGGCAACCGGGAGGTTACTGAAAAATCATCTTCATTTAAAGTTTTCAGAAATGCAATTCATGAAGTTACATATGAATTGTCAAGGCTGATTGTTAAAGACGGTGAAGGAGCTACAAAGGTTATCGAGATAGAGGTAAAAGGTGCGGTAAATGAAAAGGATGCAGAAAAAGTTGCTTTCTCGGTAGCGAATTCCAATCTCGTGAAAACAGCAGCCTACGGAAACGATGCTAACTGGGGACGCATTATGTCAGCCATAGGATATTCAGGGGTTAAGGTAAGAGAGGAAAAAATAGATATTCATACAGGCAATGTAAAGGTTGCAGTTAAGGGTCTTGGTACCGGAAAAGACAAAGAGGCAAGCGATGCCCTGAAAAGAAAAGAGGTTAAAGTAGTTATCAATCTTAACAGTGGGAGGTCTTCTGCTAAAGTTTTAACCTGTGATTTAACCGAAGAATACGTAAAGATAAATGCAGCCTACAGAACATGAATGGCTTTATTAGCCCGGTTAACCCGGGAAATGTATTTACAGATAAAAAGAGATGGCATATGTGCAGAAAAAGCTTTCATATCGCCACCTTTGTAAGACATAAGCATACAAATTCACCTTTCATCTTTTCATGCAAAACAAAGAGATTACACATATTGCCGGATTGCGATTCTGAAAGGTTTTTCTGTGCATATGCCTGATGTTAACTGAATTTTCCGTATTAACCGGGCTAAGGGTGTTTCATTGCCTGACCGGCAACTTTTAGCTCTTTCAGCTCTTTCATTTGTGGCAAACCTTGCCACGATTCTCTTTTAAGGCCGTTTTAATACTGTCCCAGAAGGCAGCCTCTTTTTCGAGAATTTTTTTACTTGTAGTCTTTTTCATTTGCTGATTCACCTCCTTTCACGCAACTCCTTATTTACTCTCATGAAAGATGATACAGCAAGAGAGATGCCAGAGTCTAACCCTTTGATTTTTAGAAAATTTCACATCCAGCAAGTGATTTCATAAGGCAAATTTCCTTATTGCAGAGGCATTTTTCCATTAATGTCTTGTTTCTTATTTCCTGGTCCAGTTTCCGTTAGCATCCTGAATCCACCAGCCCTTTTTAGCCGAATCCCGTCTTAGAGCCGCAAATTGTTCAACAGCCTGAGGCATAACCATTTTTAGATTCTCTTCGTTTTCAGGAAGCCTGTTTAGCCTTATAATTGCCCTTGCCATACCCTGTATAACAGTCTTTCTGTTTTCATTTTCCATTTCAAGTAATTTTTGGTCAGCAGGGCTCAATTTTCCTTCCCTCACAACAAGCAGCCCCTTATTTCCTTCTCCCACTGCTCCGCTGTCCCTCAGCCTGTCAATCTCAGTAATTCTTGCGCCCATCTCCTTGTAAGCATTCACTACATCGGGCATCTTCTTGACTATTTCTGATATCTTTTCTGCAAGGTTCGCCTCCTGTGCATATGCCGGGCTAACTAAATAGAATTTAATCGAACTTTCGGGACGCTCGCCGGGTTTCCTATCCTCATCCTGCCCGTCTGTCTGCATAAGTTCTTTTTCCAGTTGCTTATACGCCTCCTGGACTTCTTTTTCAGGGAAATAGATATTCACCGTAATAACAGCACATGAAACCATCATGGAAAAAAATACTGCTGTGAGAATTTTCATTTTTCTTTTCATACCTTAATCCTCCTTTCGGTATATGAATAAATTTTCATCGCGTTTTAAACAACCCTCGTTATCATGCATCTATTGATTTTCCTTCGCCCTCTGAGCAGCTTCTGTTATCGTCCACATCAAATCCTCAATCGCAATCCTGTTACTAAAAGGTGCAACTTTTATCATAAGATCCTGAATACCAAGAAAGTTTCTGTTAGATATCTCGAATTCCTTGAATACAATATAGCCGTTCTGCATATACAATTCCATTATACCCTTATCAAAACGTCTGTCACCGATATACGCTTTAAGAGAAGGTCCACCCATCTTCTGTAAAAACTCCCTGCTGATTCTTGTTTTTTCATCTCCCATGCTGTATGTCCAGAAATCTGCCTTACCGATAATCTCAGATATGCCTGCACCGGAACCCTTTAAAGTTCCGATCCCGTCGACCTTCCCGGATAGATATCCCTTGATCGGCTCTATTCGCTCAGAGAGTTCAGCAAGGCTGAGTCCTTTTATAATAAAACCTCCCCTGAATCGCAGTCCTTCCGACACATCAATAACAGCAGACCCGTTTAAACGGCCTCCAAATATGTTACCACTAAAATGACTTATGTTCAAAATATTCCCTCTCTGGTTTAACCAGACATATACATTATCCAACAACCTGAAACCGTATCTGAGAGAGCCTATTGTCACCATGGTGTATCCTTCCACTGAATTTTTTTCTGAGTAGTCTTTGTTCAGTTTATCAAACTCTGAACGCTCGAAAGCAGGCATTTTTAAAGGTAACGGCTCATATTGTTTACCATAAATTACAGGCACTGTCCCGTTAACCGGCCCTATATAGTACTCATTATATTCCCCTTCGAGAATAAAATCCTTCAATGTAATTTCCCCCTGAGCAGAAAATTCCTTATTAGCATGTAAAATACAGACATCAGAAGATATAGAGCCATTAAGTCCCGAATAAAGCAGGCTGTCAGGGAATACATCCCAGAGAGAATCCCTTATGTCAGAAATATTAACCTCCGGCTGGGTTATTTTCATCTCCAATAATCTGTCCTTTTGTGCAAATTTTTTCACTGTTCCCGATATGTCTGCCGTTAACTTTCCATCAGAAACATCTATAATGAAATTCAGATCTTCACCTTTAAACTCAATCCCGCCTTCCAATGAGACATCTCTGAGTATGGTTCTGATGTTCTTATCGAGGATAGCAATTTTTTCAGCCTTTATTTTTCCACTGTCTTCTACAGACCCCGCATTTTGCAATGTTCCCTCAAAGATGACACTTTTGAGGTCTCCTGACACAGTATAAGGCATCTCCGTAATTTTCATTGCTTCGGCTGATAGTTTACCCAAATCAATATCTTCCAGATTTGATACAAACTTTATCGGAAAAGGACTTTCAGAAATTCTTCCCTGTACCGTAAGCCTCACATTTCCGTGGAAGACTTCGGCCACCGGGATTTCAAGAGAGAAGTTCTTATTATCAAATTTCCCGCTGCCTTTTATTAAGCCTGTATTAAGACCACTCAGAGCAATCCCGCCTGTTGAAAAATCGAGATCTCCTGCGATCAAATCGCTTCCCCTGCTGATATTCAAATAAAGATCCGTATCCCTGATTTCTGCCTTTCTTCCGGAATGAGAAGCATTGAGATTTACCATTTTTATTGTGACCTTATCTCTCTTTTCTCTCTCCGGCAAATTGACAGTTACAAGCTCTGATGATAATTTGAAATCGTTCCCTTCAATGTTTAGGTTTTTCAAAGCAATATTTTTACCACTATTCTTAATAAGAAATTTTGTATGCAGCCGGGGTATTTTATATTTGTTATACTGAGCGACCTTTATGTCAGCCAGACCCTCCCCTGAGAAAATCATTTCTTTAATATTTCCTTTTACATCCAGCACAAGGCTCTGAGCATAAACTTGCTTTTCCTTTTGAATACTCATTGCGACAGATGAAAGATTGACGTGAGACGTAAACACTATATCCTTCAAGTCTCCTGTGACAGTAAATTGAAGATTTGCACCTGCAGATGTATTAAGTGAGTATCCTTTCAACCTGGAAATTTTTGCAGTAGCTTCTGATCTGACATTCATCTTTCTTCCCGGTAAAAATGTAAGCTTTGCGTTGATTGCCCTGATGTCCGTTTCTTTCGATTTGAAGACCCCATCCCTGAGTTTAACGGTCCCTGATATTTCAGGAAAATATTTTTTAAAACTTCCATGAATGAGCAGATTCTCAGATGTTATCATCCCGTTCACCTGTACATTCTTCATAAAATTGAATGCTGACAGGTCAAGCTTACTTATTTTCGGCCATATAGTAAAGACAAAGTCCTTCTTCTCCCTCTTTATTTCCCCTTTCAAAGTGGCAGCAGTAAGATGATCTGAACGCAGGGAGCAATCTTCAATAGAGAGTAAATTGTCCGGGATGCTGAGGAAAGCACGGATGTTCAATAAGATTTCTTTTGCGTCTCTTTTCAAGAAAGAGAATCCCGCTTCTTTAATCCTTAACTCAGATTTGATATGCAGTCCTTTTTCAGTATCACCCCATGTGTTCAGGTGAAAACCGCTTTTTGTCTTTTCAGTATTTATGCCATGCTGATTTAATAGCTCTTTGAATGGAGATAGGGTGATGTCTCTGGATGAAATGGAAATGTTCAATCTTTTTGGATCATCTTTGAGATATGTCCATCCATCAAAATCTATCCTATTGCCTCCGGCAAATGATGTACTGCCTTTTATTGAGGTTCTTACTCCTGCATCCGAGGAAAGATTTTTTATATGGATACTTATATTTTCGTTCCTGAATACTCTATTGACATCAAGTGTACCTGTTCTCATTTCAAGTTCATCTATCTGATACGTAATTGTAGGCTTCCTCTTGAAAAAATCCTTCAGCTTTTCTGAAATATTCATCCTGCCAGTCTCGTCTCTTGTCAGAGTCAATTCAGGTGAATAGACGATTATCTTTTCGGAATGAAATCTCCTTTTGAAAAGTTCCCCCCATCTGATTTTCAGATAAAGCCTTTTTAGCTGAAGAAGATCTCCGGGTCCGAAATCTTCCGGATTTTCTATCCGTATATTGTGTAAGTTTATTAACCCGCGAGGGCTTACAGAAAAGTCTCCGATATAAACATCCTGTCCGATGAAAGCTGTTGCCTTATCAGATACCGTGGCAATAAAAGTCTTCTTTAAGTCTTTATAGTAAAGATATACGAGGAGAACAGAGACAAAAACAAAACATACTGATAATATTAAGATAATTTTGAATATCTTTTTGACAGTTGACGACATAGAATTATATTAATCTAAAAAATGAAATTGATATACTAAAAATAGAAGAATCTGAATTAATAAAATTCTTTAAGGGTGGTCTCGATTTTTGACCGATTGAAGGATTGTCTTACGAGGGAGAAGTCTTTAATCACGGGTATCCTTTCCTCTAAAACCTGGCGGTCGTTTTTATAAATAACTCCTATAGGTATCCGGTCTCCCCATTCCAGTGCTTTTCTGAATGCTTCAATCCTGTCTCCGGGGTCATATTCTGTCTCCATATGATAGACCCTTTTTCTGTACCATTCATACGTATTGATTCTGTTGAAAGTGACGCACGGTTGCAAAATATCGACCAATGTAAAACCCCTGTGGTTAACAGCCTCTTTTATTAAGGTTTTCAAATGCTCTCCATCTCCTGAAAATCCTCTTGCTACGAAACTGCAATCATTCGCAATTGCCAGAGCTAACGGATTCAATTGTTCTGAGAAGACCCCAAAGGGCTGATTTTTCGTAATCATTCCTTCCATACTCGTAGGAGAAGGCTGACCTTTTGTAAGCCCGTAAATCTGATTATCATGAACAAAAAGTTTAACATTGATATTTCTTCTCATAGCATGTATCAGGTGGTTACAGCCTTCGCCGTAACAGTCACCGTCTCCTGCAACTGCAATTACAAGCATCTCATGATTGGACAGTTTTATCCCTGTTGCCACAGGAAGGGTTCTTCCGTGCAGGCCGTTAAATGTATTACACCTGAGATAGTGAGGGAATTTTCCTGCCTGCCCTATCCCGGATACAATTATGAATTGATAAGGCTCTATGCCTAATTCAAAAACAGCTTCCTTAAATGCCTTAAGGATGCCGAAATTCCCGCAGCCCGGACACCAAGCAGGCACCTGGCCTTTATAATCTTCCAGTGCAGGCACTTATCTCTCCCAGAAGCCCTTCTACAGTGAATGGCCTTCCGTCATATTTATTGATCCGGTGTTTGAATTCGTAGCCTGTCTCTGCCCTCATCAGCCGTGCAAACTGCCCTGTAGCATTATTCTCAATACAGATGCTGAGTTTTGCATTATTTAAAAGTTTGATAAAATCAAATTTATCGACCAATGGAAATGGACATACTTCAGTAAAATGGAGTAAAGCAACCTTTTTATCCTTTGAAAGTATATCCACGACTTCTTTCATTACTCCGGATGTTGATCCCCACCCTGCAATCAATATTTCCGGATGATCACTTCCATAAAAATATGGTGGCTCTATTTCCTGCCTTAAAAGAGGCAGTTTTTTCAGAAGCCTCTTCTGTACCATCTTTATCCTTGTTTCTGCATCTTCAATAATATGGCCGTCTTCGTCGTGCTCATCGCTGTCAGTCACAATTAGATGCCCTGATTCTCCGGGGACACCCAGGGGCGAAATTCCTGTATCAGTAAAAGCATGCCTTTTATAAACATTTAGCTTTTTAAGCTCATCACCCCTGAGCCGGTAATCGTTAAACCTTATCCTGTTCAAATCAAAATCTCGGAAAGTCCATTCTGAATCAGCAAGATATTGGTCAAAAATCACAAATGCAGGTATCTGATATTTCTCTGCCATGTCAAACGCTTTATTGGTAAGATAAAATGCCTGCTCGGGTGTTCCCGGTGCAAAGATAACCCTCGGGAATTCTCCGTGAGCAGAATGTATTGCAAATAATAAATCTGCCTGCTCTGTCCTTGTTGGAAGACCTGTAGCAGGTGCAGGTCTTTGCCCGAGTGCGATAACTATCGGGGTCTCCGTCATCCCTGCCAGGGACAGTCCTTCTACCATCAAGGCAAATCCTCCGCCTGCTGTCCCTGTCATAGCCCTTACACCGGCGAATGATGCACCTATTACCATGTTTATGGCTGCAATCTCATCTTCTGCTTGTTCAACAATAATTCCATAATCTTTTTCCTTGCTGGCTAGATAATTCATTATCCCTGTAGAAGGAGTCATGGGATACGCAGAATAAAACTTGCAGCCGGATGCGATGGCACCGAATCCAATGGCATCAACCCCAGATATAAGCATCTTTGGTTCCGAGGAAAAATCAACTGAAAAGGCACATCGTAAACATTTTTTCATGCTGAATTCATATCCTGCAGAAGCAGCTTTTATATTGGCCTCGATGATATCTTTACCTTTCTTTTTAAAAGTATCTTCTATAATCCCTGCAAGTATATCTAAATTCATCCTCAACATTCCCAATACCGCGCCCGTTGCAACGGTATTGACCATAATTTTGCTTCCTCCGTGTTCAACGGCTAAATCCATAAAAGGGATGTCGAAGAAATTGGATTTCTCGTGTTTTTGTTTTAATGCAGATGAGTCATAGATTAAAAGACCGTTTTCTGAAAGCTCATTTTCATGGAGATCTATGCTTGCCTTATCAAGAGCAACAATTATATCTGCCTTGCTTCGAGGTGCTTCAATGGGTTTGTCAGAAAACCTTATTTGAAAGAAATTGTGTCCGCCCCTTATCCGTGATTCATAATCCTGATGGGTAAAAACGTGATAACCCGACCTTGAAAAAACCCTTGCGAGTGTATCTCCAAGAGTGTATCTCCAAGAGTGTATCTCCAATAGTCTGTATTCCCTGCCCGGCCTCCCCGCCTATCTTTATTGAATAATCCAATTTACCAAACTCGTTTAATTCATAAATTTTTTATTTGTTGGCAGATTCTGACAATAATTTACAGATAATCTGGGCTAAGTAAAACTTTTTCTTAAATTATTCAACCACACTATATGACTTTTTTCCTCTTTAATAATTTCATCAACAAGTTCCTTTTGTGTTGTTGCTTCTCTCATTGTGTAATAGTAAAGCAATGTTTCTCTCTCAAAGCAGAGGGCAAAATCAATCGCTTCTCTGGCTGTTTTTACGTGCTCAAGTGAAGGCAAACATTTATCCTTCCCTAAAAAAAATTCTGAATCAACCAGCGCTCTGAGGTAAAGGGTAATCTCGTCCCATCCCTCAGGTTCCTCATCTTTTATATTATTCATCAGTTCGTAGAAGCTATTACCATGTTTTAACTCATGTGCCGCAAGCAGATCAAAAAGTTTCTTCAGTTCATTTTTTTCGTGAAATTTCTTCGACATCTCAGTATAAAATTCATAGCCCAGTTTTTCTGTCTGTATAGCCATCTCCACAACTTCTTTTATCGAAAATTTCATCATACCTTCCCCTTATCAGATAAGACTACGAACCGATTCCCGACAAGCGGGAATGACAAACAAAACACAATATCAAACCCCGAGCAGAGCTTCAAGGAGTTCTTTGATTAAATAAATAATAGAAAATATAGAGATTGTTTATCTCAATTTTTTATAAATTCTTCAGCACATTGAAAGTTTATCTTATATCCTTTATGTTGTCAATTGTTATAAAATTCTCTTCAAGAAGATGACATAATAAAATAAATCCGCCACATGGCAAAGACTCTTCCTTTCGCTGTATAAAATCGCAGTCTTCTTTATAAAAAGGACAAACAATGCACATATTTTCAATAAGCAATTTTTCTGTGTCAAAGCTAATCTTCCTTTCCGTTTTTCTGAAGGGAATCCTGTTGCCTTTTTGTAACAGCTTTTTTATAACTGTATAACCCATGCATGCAAGTATATTGTCTTTTGGGGGTTTATAATATGAGCAGAATCTGAGACAAAGTTCTTTCTCTAAATCAACTTCTTCCATAGCCATACAGTTTACCGGATTAATCTGAAAAATGCATTAATCGGTTCTCTTAAGTTAAATTGAAAGGGGGAAATACTATGGGACAGTATATCACGACCTGTGTCTTAAGATGGTGATATTAGTGAAAATTTGTTATCTTAAAAAATGGACTATTTTCTCTCTGAAAAAGCTGTTCTTAAATGGCTCGAAACTCCTTCAGTTTATCATATCGGGAAAGATGATCTTTATGAACTTGATAGCGAATCGTTTGATTTTCTCAGGCACTGTGCATCGGACAGGGAATGTTTATCAGAGGATATTGAATTTATTGACTACTGTCTAAAAGAAAACATACTGACTGAAGATAAAATTTCATTAAAACGTCCTCCTGTTATAAAATCACCCGTTCCATCGCTTCGTTATATTGAATTACAGATAACAAACAGATGCAATCTGAAATGCAAACATTGCTATATTGAAAATAAAAGCTTTTCAGAACTGTCAGTTCCCCGGATCAAGACTGTCCTGAAGGAATTTGAGGAGATGCAAGGATTAAGGGTTCTTTTAACGGGAGGTGAGCCCCTCATTCACAGTAAATTTGAAGATATAAACGAGATACTTCCTGAATTTTTTATCAGAAAGGTTTTATTTACAAATGGCCTGTTAGTTAATAAGAGGATACTGAGAAATCTTAATGTAGACGAGCTCCAGATAAGTATAGATGGGCTTGAAGACGCACATGACTTAGGGGCAGGGGGACATTCAGAATAGCTTTCAGCGCTGTTAGAAATGCTATTGATTCAGGTTTTCATGTCTCTGTTTCAACAATGGTTCATCCCAAAAATTTAGAGGATTTTGATAAAATGGAGAAATTATTCATGAACATAGGTGTAAAAAGCTGGACCGTTGATGTCCCCTGTGTCACCGGAAGGTTAAAAGAAAACGTCAATTTTCATTTGCCCCCTGAACAGGGAGGAAAGTATTTTAAATACGGATACGGCGAGGGATTACATTCAGGCACAAAGGGTTATGCATGTGGCTTACACCTTATAGGTATAATGTCTGATGGCAGGGTAGCAAAATGTACCTTTTACTCAGATAACCCTGTTGGCAGAATAGAAGATGGACTCAGAAAATGCTGGCAGAGGATAAGACCTGTAAGACTGGAAGAATTAAAATGTGATTGTCAATATATTGAACTATGCAGAGGAGGATGCAGGTACAGAGCTTCTCTTTTTGGAGATCCAAACGGAAAAGATCTTTACAAATGTTATTATTATGATAAAATACATTGTAAATGAAAAACTGAGCATGAAGCTCAGATTTCTCTATGAAAGGGGGTGTCCTAATTGACAATTAGGAAGGTATCAAAAAAGGTCTCCATAACCTGCAAATGCAAAAGTTCCTGTTAAATCAAGTGGTTAAACGGTACTTAAAATAAGAGGGGCTGGATTATACTAATTGTACAATTTAGCCCCTCTTATTTTATAACCCTCCTTATTCGAAGGTTATAGCCTGAGTAGGGCATGTGTCGGCAGCTTCCTGACAGTCACAGGTATTACATTTATCGGGACCTATGACATGTGCTTTTTCGTCATCCCCTACTTTAAATACCTCTGGACATATCTCCTCACATGTAGCACAACCCTCACATAAATCTTCGTTAACGACCGGCTTTGGCATAAACTTACCTCCTTATATTGAATTTTATAGATGAATTTAACCTCTAAACCCGCAAGAAAGGGAAAGAGATATAGAATTATAATATAAACCTTTAAAAATTTGCTATACCGCTTAAATGTATTCCATCCATATCCATATCAGAGTACATCCAGAGCACTCCTCCAACTTTTTTCTTATTCCTTTTCAATAATTTCAAAATTCTTGATGAACTGGCTGACCTGCACACCGAGATAAACGCATTTTATATTTTCCATACAATCATCGGCATCTTTTTTCTCAAGGTGTGTAGTAAGTTTTTGCTCTTTGCTTATTACGCCCACTGGGTGCCTCCATCAACAATACTATGCTCCTCCCACATGAACCAGCTTCCGGTATCCGACAGAAAAAAATATGTATTTGAAAATATATCATAATGCTGTTGCTCCTCTTCGATAAGCCTTTTAAAGAGGGTTATTTCCTTTTCTCTTAGTGCTTGTGTTAAAGCATTTTTATAGAATTCAATGCCCTCTTTTTCCATATTCATTGCTATCTTGAATGCTTCGAGTTCATCTGTGGTTGCCTCGACCCTTTTCATCATTGCATCTTTCATGGTTTCAAAAACAGTTCTTATATTCTGCATAGGGCTGACTTCCTGTATTGTGATGTTAATCTCATCTAATATCTGAGAGAGTAGCTCAAGATGCCTTTTTTCATCCTTCATGATGCTTTGAAACATTTTTTTACCGACAGGATGGTGCGTTCTTTCAGACGCCTCCCTGTAAAAATTAATTGCGTCAGTTTCCATCTTGATGGCTATTTCTATTGCATTCATTTTTTCCTCCTGCTTATTTTATATAATAAATATATTTTATTTCAATAATTTGATATAACCCAAATTTGTCGATAGGGATTATGAACTGAAGGCTGCGAGCTTGCTCGAAGAGTTCACTTCAAGCATGAGCTTCAGTTTAGCAGCCGGTCTTTATTTTTAAATATTACCATGTATGTAAATATTGTCAACCTTTTATTGTTGATTATAATAATAAAATGAACTATCCAAAATATGTGCAATTTTATCCAACTTTAAAATGTAATCAAAGCTGTACCTTTTGTTTTAATAATATTTTAGATTCGAGTTCCTACAAAAATATTAGTCTTAAAGACACTTATGTGCTTGTTGATGTCCTTGCAAAGAAAGGAATTGCTGAAATTGACGTTCTTGGCGGAGAGCCTTTGCTGTTGCCATGGATGAAGGATTTCGTTTCATTCGTAACAGGCTCAGGCATTACAGTGAATATAAGTACAAATGGCAGCATCCCTGACGCTCTTAATGGGCTTATGGAAGTACATTCAGAATTTCTCAACATCGGATTTTCAGTTCATGGGTTCTCTGAAACTCATAATTCTTTAACTTGCTCAGACAATTTCTTAAAAGTTATCACAGGAGTTAAGAACATGGTATCGGCAGGTAAATTTCCTGTTGTTAAGAGCGTTTTGATGCGGGGAAATATTGATGAAATCCAGGACCTCGTTGCGTTTCTTGCTGAAATTGGTATTAAGAAATATTATCTGATGTACGAGGATATCATGGGCAGGAAAGAACAAAATGCCGGCTTTTCTTTTCCTGAATTCTGGAGGTTCTTTTCTGCCCTTAAGTCTCATATGAAAAAAACATTAGATGTCAATTTTGTTGCAGCATCGGGCTTCTCCCCTGCGAATACTCAAATTACCGGCAGATGTAGTGCAGGAGTACAAAAGATAGCCATAATGCCGGATGGGTCTGTTTTCCCATGCAATCTATTCGCATGTTTCAGAGAATTTTATCTTGGCAACATATTCCGGGATGGATTAGAGCAGGTATGGAGCAACCCGATACTTGACTTTTTCAGGATGAATCATCCCGATAATACATGTAAGGTCACTACCTGTAAACATTTTGCAAAATGCAGGGGAGGTTGTCCTGCCCATAGCTATTTTTTTTACAGATCCCTTGATGCAGCAGATCCCCGGTGTGAAATAAAAAAATAAGTGAAAAGTTTCTGGAAAAGCAAGAGACAGCATCTTGACATTATTTCTGTAAATGATAGACTCTTAATAAACAATTCCCGAATTTATAACCTTATCTCAGGAAATATATAAAACGGAGGTTCTATGAAAGCTATTGAAGTAAAACCGGACATTTACTGGGTCGGTGCAATAGACTGGGCAATAAGAGACTTTCATGGTTATATCACACCAAATGGTACAACATACAACAACTACTTGATTATTGATGATCAGGTAACCCTGCTTGATACAGTAAAACACGATTTTGCTGAAATTACAATCGAAAATATCAAAAGCCTTACAGATCCTTCAAAAATAAAAAATATTGTAATTAATCATATAGAAAATGACCATGTAACGAGTATAGACAAAATAATGGAATTAACACCAGAAGCCACTGTTTATATAACGCAGAAAGGCAGGCAGGGGCTCGACAGATTTTTTGATACATCCAACTGGGACATAAAAATTGTTAAAACAGGAGATACTTTAAACATCGGAAAGAGAACTCTGCTTTTTATTGAAACACCAATGTTGCACTGGCCTGATTCGATGATGACCTATATAAAAGAAGAAAAAATTCTTATCAGTCAGGACGCTTTCGGACAGCATCTTGCTTCCTCTGCACGCTTCGATGATGATTTTATCCAATCTGCTTCCAAAGTTGAACTGGAAGATTCTGTAATTGATTATTATGCAAATATTCTTATGCCTTTTGGACAGCTTATTAAAAACAAAATAGCTGACATTGAAAAGCTTGGTCTCGAGATAGAAATCATAGCCCCTGATCACGGAATTATCTGGCGAAAAGACCCTTCAAAAGTTATTAATATGTATCTCGACATGGCTGATGGTAAAGCAGATCTTAGAGTCGTAATTTTGTATGATACGATGTGGCAAAGTACAGAACAAATGACACTTCCTATAATGCAGGGGATAAAAGAGGAGGGAATTGATGTGAAGGTTATAAAATTAAGGGCAACACCCTTGAGTATTGCAGTAAAAGAATTCTGGCGGTCAAGGGGATGTCTTGTTGGAAGCCCTACCCTGAACAACAACCTTTTCCCTACAGTTGGAGGGTTATTAACATACTTGAGGGGTCTAAGGCCAAAAAATCGCATTGTTGCTGCCTTTGGAAGTTATGGCTGGGGTGGCGGAGCTGTAAAACAGATATACGAAGAGCTAAAGCATATGGGGCTTGAAACAGTTGAACCCGGAATTCAGGTAAAGTATAAACCTTCACCTGAAGACAAACAACAGTGTTATGATTTCGGTAGAGAATTTGCAATAAAGGTCAGAGAATACCATAAAAATTTTGAATAGGAGGACGAAATGCCAGAACTACCAAAGCAGTATTTGAACATTAAGAAGAGATTCAAAAAATTTTTTAATTCTGTTGATAATCTTGGCAAGGTTGCAAGAGACTCAGGCCCTATTGATGAAAGAACCTCACATCTGATCCAGCTCGCAGCTGCTGCTTCCATAAGATCTGAGGGGGCAGTCCATTCTCACACAAGAAGGGCACTGGAATCAGGGGCAACAGCGGAGGAAATCTATCACTCAATCATTCTTTTAACGAGTACTGTGGGATTTCCTACAGTATCTGCTGCACTTAGCTGGGCAGACGATATTATAGGGAAAAATCAATAGTAGCAATATTTTTTGAATACATAACACATGTCTTATGAGGAGGTAAGGATTTCTGACCGGGATTATTCATAGCGAACTCTGTTCCAATGGTTGATTCATTAGGTTGTCATTCCCGCTTGTCGGGAATCCTTCTGTTAACAAAGAAAGATTCTGGACAAGCCAGAATGACAGAATTGAAAAACTTAAACAACTTTTAAGATCTTTGAGCATTAATAACATAAAATTATTGGCAGATGCAGCATTTACGGGTAAATCGAGCAAGCCGGAATAATACCAAAGGAGGGTTTTTATGAAACTTTCAAAATTCATTTTATCAATTTTTATTTCTCTATTTGTTCTATCTTTTGATAGCTTTGCATCTGAAGCAAAGGAAGAAGTCATATCAAATATTTCTTTAAGCCAGGAAACCAGAAGCTGTATTGGTTGTCACACTATGTACAC
>JACUUX010000120.1 GCA_014859105.1 Nitrospirota bacterium | reverse complement strand
GCGCGGTAATGGAAAGTCAGGGATAATGGAAAGTTGACGTTTATATACATGAATTTTCCACGCCATACCTGTATTATCCCTTTATTTTACTTTCCATTATATTCTCCTTATTTCTCCAGACCCCTCAGCCAATTTATCAGTCCTTTATTGTTTTGCCATTCCGGCAGTTTATCCGATACTACATTGTTATTATTTTTTTCCAAAGCTTTTCTTTTCATTTCGCCATCGATTCTGGCGTAAATTTCGGTTGTCTGAATATCTACATGACCAAGAAAATCCCGTATATAAACAAGATTTACTCCGGACTGCAGGAGATGTATGGCCTTGGAGTGACGAAAGCAATGCGGTGAAAGTTTATCTGGAAATAACCCAGGAGCGTCCTCAATCGCTTTGCCTGCATATTTCTTTACAATATATGCGATTCCTGCACGGGTTAGTTTGCCTTTCGAACGGTTGCTGAACAAAGGATAATCGAAGGCATATGGTTCTGTTAAATTATTCTCCTTCAAATACTGTTTCAAAAGCTCTGCCATTGGCTTCATTAACGGAACGATCCTGCTTTTGCTGCCTTTCCCTGTAAGTTTTACTGTTGAAGGGGATGCTATTCTTATGTCACCAACTTTTAGATCAGCCAGTTCCTGTACCCTAGCACCTGAATCATAGAGCAAGCTTAAAAGAACTATGTCCTTACGCCCTTTTTTTGTCATTTTATCCGGTTTTTCCAGCAGGAACTTCATCGCATTAAGAGTTATGTATTCAATGGAAATCTTCTTTGTTCTCTTCATAGGTATCGAAAGAATCTGCTGTGCCCGGTGAATATAATCCGGGAATTCCATCTGCAGGTATCGGCAGAAAGAATGAAGTGCAGCCAGACGCACGTTTCTTGTGGATGTAATACATTTCCGGGTTTTTTCAAGCCACTCCAGATATTCTTCAACCAGTTTCCTGTTCAGGTTGCCCAGAGAAAGTTTTTCAAGTTTTATCTTTTTATGTTCGGAACAAAATTCAAGGAATAAACTAAAAGTGTCCCTGTACGACATTATGGTATTGGGACTAAGCCCAACAGTGCCAGGAAGGTGCTTGGAAAGAAAATCAGTCAGATAATATGCAAAATCAGTCGGTTTCATCTTTTGTTACCTCCGGGAATACATATGCACAGTTGCAGGAAACTTTCTCAATCAGTTCAGGATATGCCTCTGCAGTAAGCCTAACATAACGCTGAGTGGCTTTGACCGACCTGTGCCCTACATAGACAGATAGAATGGGAAGTGCGACATATAGATCAAATCCGTCTTTTACCTGCTTTGCCAGTGTATGCACACAGAAAACGTGCCGCAGGTCATGGAGTCTTGGTCCTTTCCCCTTGCCGCCATGAGAAATTCCCGCCTTCCACAGCAGTCCACGGTAAACGTCGTAAACTCGGTCACGTGTGAGATGAGTTCCATTTTTGTTTCTGAAATAATAATCTTCAGGGGCATTACTTCTGTTGAACAGGGCATGATACCTGACAAACATGTCTGCAAGAGGCGCAGACATCGGGACAATCCTGTCTTTGCCGAACTTGGACTCTCTTATAAACAGCGCTCCCTTGTCAAAATCAACGTCGGAGATTTTTAGCTGGAGCGCCTCAGAAATCCTCAGACCACAGCAGTAAAGCAGACGAAACAGTAAGGGATAGCTTGCGTGTTTGTTGGACAGCGGATGCGGCAGAATGGAATCGACAACCTGCAAGAAATGTTCGATTTCCTCATGGGTGAATATATAGGGGATATACTCACCACGACTGGCTTTATGGCATTTGGGAGGGATAAATACATCATATCCCAGGTTCTGCAGGTATACTGTAAACTGACGTAAATCACTGCTGCGGTGTGCCCAGTGTCTTGTTGACTCGTTCTTTCTTTTTGAAGTCCAATCTGTAACCAACTGTTTACTGAGTGCCTTGTTTTCTATGCTATAGTTCAGAGTGAATATTGAAAATCTTTGAAGGTTTTCTCTTGTGGTGTCATATTTATAACCAAGAGTTCTTTTATGTTCCACAAAAGCCTCCAGTAGTTCTCTGAATTCACCGACGAATGGTTTTTCTACCTTTAGCATTAGAACACCTCCGGGCCTTTGTTCCAATCAAACGGCGGGGGTTCCAACGAGCATGTTCTGAGTTGATTGACATCAATCTTTAAATAGACAGCCGTAGCTGCCGTGTTTCTATGACCCAGTATTTCCGAGATAACTGGTAAGGGAGTGTTTTCTTCCAAGAGGGCACTTGCAAGGCTGTGACGAAGTGCATGAGGTCCGTGTTTTTTACCGTCTTGCGTTTTTATGCCTGCCGTGCGCATATGCTGTGTAACAATACTATGCAGGGTCGGCGCTTGCAGTTTTCCCAGAGGGGGAGCTAAACGCAGAAAAATCGCATTGGTGAATTCATATTCCGGCCTGGCATACTTAAGATAATCAATAATTGCCAGCCCTACGTCCTCCAGCAGCGGAAGAACAATCGGCTCTCCCGTTTTCTCTTGCAGTAATTCAATGGTGTTGGTTTCCCACTTCAGGTTATTAAAGGACAAATCGCAGATGTCTTGTGCCCGCAATCCCAATCTTGCGGCAAGCAGTATTATGGCATAGTCACGTTTCCCCTTCGGGTTTCCCCTGTCAATCGATTTTAAAAGGGTTTCCACGTCCTCTTTCGGATATGAAGAAGGAACTTTTGTCCTCTGTCTATACCCGTCATGCGGAACAATATATGCGAAGTCCCTGGATACAAATCCATTCCGGAACAGGTAATGAAAGAAAGTACGCAGCGAGCATAGCGTGTTATGAATTACGGAGGGTGAATATCGGGTAAACGTATCTATGAATCCTAAAACCACAAGTTCATCCATGTTACGTATGTCGGCAATTCCACGACTGTTCAGATAATCGGAAAACCTGCCGAGGTATATCTCATATGACTTCAGTGTATCTTCCGAACAGCCATCCGCTATCTTTTTATCGATATAGCCTTGGAACAACATTTGAAACTGTGCATGGTAAGTACGTATTGCCTGTTTGGTTCTGGGAAAGATAATTCCATGCAGTAGATAATCTGTAAGTAAATTGATTGCTCTGGCACAATGCTTTTTTTTTAAGAATGAGTTCTTTATATATGGTTATCCCATATTCCGTTTCCAGGAAATTCATTCCAATTTTAGCAGTAAAGATTGTTTTGCTGTTACGAATCATGTAATCCGTCAGACGATTCCATACTGTGGCAAATCCCCGGATGCATGAATCTGAATACCGGGCATCTCTCAACTTAGCCTTTACCTTGTTAATTAATTCATTAAGCTCCATTCCTTGATGATCCATTAGTAACCTCCAATCTGTTTTTTTGGCACCGAAGTGTCGTTTATAAAGATTGGAGTATAATGTAAAGTTTATTCAATCAGAGAATGCAAAAAACCCTTAAAAAACTATGCTTTTATAAGGTGATAGTCCCCCAACTTTCCATTATCCCTGACTTTCCATTACCGCGC
>JACUUX010000050.1 GCA_014859105.1 Nitrospirota bacterium | reverse complement strand
AGGGGTGTGTTTCCCCTCCCTTGACGGGAGGGGATAAAGGGGAGGGTGTTATATTTTCATTCTCCTTTTAGTTTATTAAAAGGCTCTGGATTCCCGCTCAACAGACTGCGGGAATAACGGACTATTTGAATTGAGCGATTCTTTGTTTAAATTCGGGACAGCCGGGACGGCTGTCCTACCGTGTATGTGATAGGTTAATTTCAGTAGGACAGGCGTCTCGCCTGTCAGAACGGATATTTTTAAAGAAGAATCGCTCAACTTAGGTTATAATTTCATAGCGAACTTTGTTCCAATGGTCGTCATTATCCGGCTTGACCGGATAATCCAGAACCTTTCTCTGGATTGCCCGATCAGGCCTCGAAAGTAGTAATCGGGGGTCGGGCAATGACAGAATAAAAGATCTTAAATGTTTTTTAAGATCCTTGAGGATTAATAGCATAAATACAATTACGTATTATACATTGTGCCATAGTGTCATAAATCATGACAAAATGTGTCATTCCCGCAAGCGAAGCGAGTCGGGAATCCTTCTTCGATACAGAAAGATTCCGGACAAGCCGGAATGACAGAAAAGAGTAGAGGTATTTTCAGGTGAAAATTTGTAAACTCATGATGGCTCTTTTTTTGTTTTTAGTTTTAATCGCTTTTGCTTCCCGATACTCTTTAGCACAGGAAAACCCCTGTCTGATGTGCCATGTAAGTTTCAAGCAGCCTGCAAAGCATGTCCATGCGGTATTAAATATGGGTTGTGAGACATGCCATGCAAAAGTAGAAGGCAGTGAGCACCCCAAACAGAAAAAAAGTATAAAACTCACACAGGACATGCCTGCTCTTTGTTATGGTTGTCACAAAGAATCTAAATTTAAAGGTGAAACAGTCCATTCACCTGTTGCTTCAGGAATGTGCACAGGCTGCCATGATGCTCACCAGTCGAATTTTAATCATATACTCAAAAGTGCTTCGCCGGATTTATGTTACATGTGTCATAAAAAATCTAATTTTACGAGAAAGTATGTACACATGGCAATCCCTGCGGTAGGATGCGGTACATGTCATGCACCTCATGTGAGCAGTAACCCTGCTCTTCTCCCGCGGCCTGTAAATGATCTGTGTTTGAGCTGTCACGCAGCCAAGGCAAAGCTGCCTCATGTAGTGGCGCTTCCAGGAGATAAGCGACATCCAATCATGGGAGTAAAAGACCCGAGCACTATAAAAATGATAAATGTGCCGGACCCCAAAAGACCGGAAAGACAGATAGAAGTTCCGGATCCGGATGTTCCGGGGAAGGAGATGACCTGTGTAAGTTGTCATGACCCACATAGTTCTGATTTCAGAGGCATTCTTGTACAGGAAAGGATATGTATTAAATGCCATAAGTTTTAGCGGATATAAGGTGTCAATTTGGAGAGGAGATGATATATAAAAAGTCCCTAAACGCTACACGCTGCACGCTACATGCTATTTTATCTAACGCTATACGCTACACGCTATACGCTATGTTTGTTTTAATTTTAGGTTGTGCTGCGCGCTCACCCTTACCTGAAAAACCCACCGGAGAATTCATCTGGCCTCCCCCGCCTGAAACTCCAAGGATTAAATGGCTCACACAATGGTCAAATTCTCAGGACTTTAAAAAAGTGAACCCCCTCGATGTCCTTATTGGTGAAGCATTTATTGATGTATTATTCAGGCCGAATGGTGTTGTGGCTGACAAGTCAGGAAATATATATGTAGCCGATTCGCAACTTAGAAAAATATTCGTATTTGATATGCAAAAATTTACCCTGAGATTTCTGGGTGAAGGCGATCTTGCTGTACCTATTGGTTTAGCTATAGACAATAAAAGAGGAATTATATATGTTTCAGATTCAAAACTTAATAAGGTATTTGGCCTCGACAAGAATACAGGAAGGGTTGTTATATCACTCGGCATAACCGGAGAATTCAATATGCCATCAGGCATAGTCTATGACGAAGACAGAGACAGACTCTATGTATCGGACACCAAGAATCATATTGTGAGGGTATATGACAAAGACGGAAAACGCTTATTCACAATAGGGAAACAAGGCCGTGACGACAGCGAGTTCCATACACCGAGTTATCTGGCCCTTGACAGAAATGGAAGGCTTTATGTTGTTGACTCATTCAATTTCAGAGTTCAGATATTTGACACGGATGGAAAGTTTGTCAAAAAATTCGGGAGATTGGGTAATACCTCCGGCAGCTTCTCAAGGCCGGGGGGCATAGGAGTTGACTCAGAGGGTCATATTTACGTAGTTGATACTGCATTCAATAACTTCCAGATTTTCAATGACGAAGGAAGGCTTCTTTTGTGGATAGGCAAGAGAGGGATAGGGGCTGGTGAGTTTTCGTTCCCGGCAGGGATGCATATAGACAGTGAAGACAGAATTTATGTCACTGATACATTTAACAGAAGGGTACAGGTCTTTCAATACTTAAAGGAAAAGAAATAGCTTAAATTGAAATATGTTTTAAAGACTCGATAAAGGGAAATACTCTATTGAATAAAAAAAAGTGGGTTTGCTATATATTTGCACTTCTGTTTTTTTTTTATGCCTCTCTTACCTGAAAAAACCGATGCCCAGATGACGGCAGCCCCTTATGCATATCCAAAAAGGTTCCGTTTCACAGGCTTAATAGAGCTTACATACCGTGATTACAGCATAGAATCAAGTTATTATGGATACAAGTCAAAAAGCGGATGGACAAGTTTTGAACAGCGATATAAGCTCGGCTTAAAGGGTTATATATACCATCCGAAGCTTGTTACCTTTTCTACAAGTGTTACATTCAGAAAAGAAAAGGCAGATGAAATTTCAGGGAATGAATGGAGTACAAAGGATATAAATTATGACCTCTTGGCATCTTTCCTGCCAACCAGACCTGTGTCTTTAGACCTTTTTGCATTAAAAACCGACTCTACTATAGAAGGATGGGGAGCTGCACCCTATGATATCGCCTCAAATTTTTATGGGGCAAGGCTTCGTTATGCAAGCAGGAAATACCCTTCTGTCAGACTTGAGTATAACCACTGGGACTATACCATAGAGAGGGAAAAAGGCTTTATAGTTAGTGATAATGATCACGATCACTTTTTTTTCTTTGGTAAAAGGGAACTAATTATCGAGAAAAAGATAGTAAAGGAAAAAACATCCATCGACAGGTTTAGTGCAAATATAAATGGCCTTGTGAAGGCTATTAATACGAGATATAACATAACAGGTGATTTATCGGATTACGTGAGTCCCTTGAGGAGTTATAAGGGGAAAAATCTGACAACCAATACATACACAACAATCAAGAAAGAAAATATGCTTTCAACCTCCTTTCAATACTCTGATATAGATATTATAAAACTGAAGAGGTTTGCAACTAATTTAAGACTAAGTCCCATCGGCCGGCTTCACCATAGTTATGAATATGAATATTTTACATCTGAAACAGAGAGGGAAAAAACGGACTCGCATACCATAAGTAATTACCTTCGCTACAGGTTTTCGAGGATGATCTTCGGCACAGCACAATTACGCTACAGGTTCGGAAAACGGGACGGAGTAAGGGAGGATTCATATTATGTTAACACAGGGCTGAACTATGGCAGGTCTATAAGAGATTTCGATCTGACATCATACTATAAGTTTTCTCTCAGCAAGGATGAGAGGCGCGGAGAATATAAATATATGGAAAATTCTCTGGGCATTGGCCTGTCAACGAGAAAATTCAGATTGGGGAGAATATACTCAAATTATGACATTTCATTCAGGAAATTTGATTTTTCTTATAAAGCATTAGAAGCTTCGGATATGATATCAGAGGAAATCAGCTTCATAGAACATAGAATCAGGGCAGGCATAAACGGTAAAGGACCGGGAAGGGCTTACTGGAATATAGAGGCTGAAGGCAGAATTTTTGATTCAGAGATGAAGGACCATAGAACCGGATTCTGGCTTGGAGAACAACACTGGGCAGAGAAAATCAGGCATTATACCCTCACAGGAGATATCGGCTACCCTGTCGGACAGAGGGGTTTGGCCATTTTAAAGGCAAGTTATACTACCGGAAAAACTAACTCGGAGAATGTGGAGAGATATTATTATGAAGGCCGTATTAATTATCGCCTGTTAAAAAACCTTAATGTTTTAGCATGGTGGAGGGAGGAATTTCGAAACAAAGGATGGTGGGCAGGATTGCCTACTGTAGAAAGAGGAAGAAGAGAATTTGGATGGAAGATCAGGGAATATCAGATAGAACTTTATTATTTATTACACAGGATAAAAATTTCAATGGAATATAATGCTTACAGGTCAGAGGAGGGTCCTTTCAGTACGGAATATAAACGGCTTTTTGTGAAGTTGAGCAGGCCGTTTTAGGAATGGAAAAAGAGTATGTTTTTCAGCGGAAATGTGTGGGTAACCCCTCCTAACCTCCCCTTATCTAAGGGGAGGAAATAGAAAAAGTGACATTCCATTGACCACTATTATGATAAGGGGGTTTAATACTACCTGCCCCCTCTTAAGATTAAGAGGGGGTTAGGAGGAGTTATGAAATTCCGTCATACATTTTTATATATTATTCTAATTTTATTCTGTGGCTGTGCTACGTCTGATTCTGAAACCTTTAAACAAGAACCTCTAAGTCACGAAACAGGGCCTGTCTGGCCTCCTCCACCACAAACACCAAGGATTCAATATACAGGGAGCATTACCGGCCCATCTGATATCGGGGTAAAAAAATCCTGGTTTAGAAAGGCCATGGATACAATCCTCGGTAAAGAAGAGGCAATGGAAATGTTGCTAAGGCCATATGGCATATTTGCCGATTCCGGCAGAATATATGTTACAGACCCCGGTAACCGTCTTTTACATGTCTTTGATTCTAAAGAGAAAAAATTTTTTAAGATTAGAAAATCCGACAAAGAAGCACTTAGATCGCCTATTGGTGTGGCAGTTGATAAGAACGGAGAAATATATATATCTGATTCTTTATTGAAGAGGGTCTTCATATTTGATAAAGAGGGCAAATATCTGAGGGAAACAGGCTCGGACGAATTACTTATCAGACCAGCAGGCATTGCAATAGATGAAGAAATACTTTATGTAGTTGATACACATGGTCATAAAATAATGCTTTTTTCAAAAAAGGATGGTTCATTGCTCTTAAGCTTCGGCAAAAATGGGACAGGAAAAGGAGAATTTAATTATCCTACGAACATCTTTATAGATAAAGATGGACTTCTTTATATAACAGATTCGATGAATTTCAGGGTTCAGATTTTTGAAAAAGATGGAAGTTTTATTTCAGCTTTCGGAAAACATGGTGACGGTTCAGGGGACTTTTCCAAACCAAAGGGGATTTCGGTTGATTCAGAAGGACATATTTATGTGGCTGATGCACATTTTGATAATGTCCAGATATTTGATAAGGATGGCAGGCTTCTTCTTGCTTTCGGGAATACAGGCCGTGGAAAAGGACAGATGATCCTTCCCGCAGGCTTGTTCATTGACGAAAAGGATAGAATTTATGTAGCAGATTCGTATAATAATAGAATACAGATATTTCAGTATCTGGGAGGACGGTAAAATCAAAAGGTTACGGTTAAGAGGCAAGTATCGGATACGTCCAACGGTAATGATGATGGTAACGGTTACGAGGCCCGTTTCGGTAACGGCAAACGGTAACGGTTACAGAGAAGACGAACAACGTAACCGATAAACGAAACGGGCTTCGTTGCCGTAACCGAATGACGAAGTAATCAAGACGAAACGGGCATCGTAACCTTAACCGTATTACGGCTAAGTAGAGGTAAACAATGAACGGTAAACAGACATTAAAATTTTGTATTTTGTATCTAACATCTTGTATTCTGGCTTTAATTCCACTTTTAGTCTCTGCAAGTATAAAAGATACAAAGCATAATCTCTCTGTTTCAGGACCGGGAGATGTCAGAGCGGTTCATGAAACTCAAATTTGCATATTCTGCCATACCCCTCATAATGCCTATCCTGCCCACCCCCTGTGGAATCATGAGGTAACCGCAGTTGTAAATTATATAAACTACTGGAGTCCTACTTTACAGTCTTATGCCTCTGAGGCAGAGGCACCACCTATTGATGGTTACTCAAGGCTCTGCCTGAGTTGCCATGACGGGACTGTAGCAATCGGTTCGATAATAAGCAGCGGGATAAGCTGCGGGGACGAAATTTTGATGGTAACGGTTCCGGGTGTTATTGAATCAGGAAAACTCATTAGCGGAGCATCCGGATACCTCGGAACAGACCTTTCAGGAGGACACCCGGTATCCATTATTTTTGATGTATCACTGGCTAATAAAAGAAACTCAGCAGACCCTCCTCTTACCCGCCTTAAATGGCCTGTAAACGACCCTGATGTAAAACTTCATCCAACACAGGGGGGGTATGGAGTCCAGTGCACAGCATGTCATGATCCCCATGCTAATAAAGCAGCAGGCGGTTGGCCTCCATTCTGGCATAAATCAACGCATGACGAGGTATGTATTGTATGTCACGAAGAAATACCTCCCGGAGATATAGAATGGTGAAAATTCAATTAGTATTCCCCGAATCTCGCGATAATTTGATAAAACAAGTAAATTCGTCATTCCCCGACTTGATCGGGGAATCCAGAAGCTGTCCCCATATTAAGTTCGGAGCAGGTCCTGCGAAAGCAGAGAACTTATATAATGAATTGGATTCCTGTTTTCATAAGAAACCCTGGATTCCGCATCAAGTGCGGAATGACATCTTTTATCGCTGGATTTGGGTGTTATTAATATTCATAATATCTATACTTTTCATTTCTCCTTCTTCTATTTATTCAGATTCAGGGAATGAAAGGCCACATGGTGACAGGACCAGGCTTCTCAAGGGGTGTGCAAGCTGTCATAAAGGTCATGGCATATATAACACACCTATGCTTTCGGAAAGGAAAGAGCTTTTCTGCTTCAGATGTCACGGACATAGTATTTATGTAGAAAATGCAAAAAGGACCGGAGACCTTGCAGGGGATGTTATGACAGCCAATATTCAGAGGGAATTCGAGAAACCATATCATCATCCCATTGAAAAAACCGGGATTCATAGATATGGAGAAATACTGCCTGAAGTAGATGCATCCATGCCAAGACACGCAGCATGTGGAGATTGCCATCACCACCACTATGTGAGAAAAGAAAATAAAATGTCAGGTATAAGGGGTACAAACAAAGACGGAGTAAAAGTAAGGATAAGTTCTGAATACGAACTCTGCTTTAATTGTCACTCATATAGTGCCAACCTCCCGGCAGACCAGACCAATAAAGCAGAGATGTTTAATCCGGCAAATCCTTCTTTTCACCCTGTGATAGCACCGGGAACAAACAACGATGTTCCAAGCCTTCTTCCGCCTTTAACAACCTCAAGTCTCATAAAATGTACAGACTGCCATAATAATGACGACGCGTCAGGGCCGAAAGGGCTTCATGGCTCCAACTACAGATATATATTAGCTAAAAATTATACAACAATAGACGGTTCAGAAGGGCCTTTTCAATATGAACTCTGCTATACCTGTCACAGAAGAAGCAGTGTCCTCAGTGAAGAAGGCTTTGAGTTACATTACTTACACATCGCTACAGTGGGCACTTCCTGCAGGACGTGCCATAACCCCCATGGAAGCACTCAATATACACATCTGATAGATTTTAATAGAGCATCTGTTATGCTGTCAGAAAGCGGGCAACTCGGTTACGTGGATTTAGGCAACAGAGCCGGGCAATGTTCCCTCAACTGTCACGGGAAGGATCATGATCCGGCGGTATATCCTGGAGCGGCTGTCCCCTCTTCAACATATTCACCATCACTTTATCCATCCCGTTACCCCAGATGAAAAATCTTGCAACAAAAACAATAAGTTACTGAGAAGGCATTATGCCTCTTCTTCTATGCTATTAATCCTCAAAGATCTTAAAAGTTATTTAAGATTTTTTATTGTGTCATTGCCCGACCACGATCGGGCAATCCAGAGAAATGAACTGGATTATCCGGTCAAGCCGGATAATGACGGCCATTGGAACAGAGTTTGCTGTGGATTAGGCTTTTTTACAAATTTATTAAATAAAAATGGCAAGTGCTATTATTATCCTAACAAAGTCTGCTTTATCAAGGGTTTTCTGGAGATATGCCTGCCAAGCTTCAGGTACAAATGCATATTGGTGGTTTAAAAATCCTCGCCTCATCCCCTGCTTATCAACTCCTTCATTTCCCTCACAGCCCTTTCCATGCCGACAAGTACGGCCCTTGATACGATGCTGTGGCCTATGTAAAGACCTCTTAGCCCCTGGATTGAGGCGATCTTTGAGACGTTGAAGTAATTCAGGCCATGACCTGCGTTAACAAGAAGGCCTGCATTCAAAGCGCTTTTCACTGCTTTAATTACACGATTTAACTCAATTCCCTTTTTTTTACCTTTTGCATTTGCATACATGCCTGTATGTATCTCGACCATGTCTGCCTTTATCTCTGCTGATATTTCAACATCATCGGTATCAGGGTTTATAAACAGGCTGACAGGTATGCGTGCATTCTGAATCTTCTTTATTGCTCCCTGAATATTTGTCTTTTGTGATTTAACGTCAAGCCCGCCCTCTGTTGTAAGCTCCTGCCTTTTTTCAGGAACAAGTGTAACCATGTCGGGCTTTATTTTAGAAGCAATGCCTATCATCTCTTTTGTTGCAGCCATCTCGAGGTTAAGCTCAACAGGGACGAATTCTTTCAGCATCTTCAGGTCTCTGTCCTGTATGTGACGCCTGTCTTCTCTCAGGTGAACTGTTATCCCGTCTGCACCTCCCAGGATTGCCAGGGTTGCAGCCATGACAGGGTCGGGTTCTATCCCCCTCCTCGCCTGCCTGAGTGTCGCTACATGATCAATATTTACGCCAAGTATCATTTATTTATCTACGGAATTGATGTTATATCTATAACGGATGACCCTACGATAAAAATTTTTATGTTATTACTCTCGCTGTCAGTGGGGATCATAAAGAACCCTTTGTTCTCTTCACCCTGCTTGCGGAGGAAAAATCCCTTATCCCATGGAAAATCTCCCTCCAAAAATCCGGTCATGGATTCCCCGTCTTTAAATTTAACGTAAACTTTTCGCCCTGTGCTTTTTCGAATCCCGTAAGCCTTTCGCTCTCTGTATTCGCTGTCGCCCTCGAATGACCTGACAAAGAATAAAGCCTTGAGGTCTTCAACCGGAATGGAATGTTTTTTCTTCTTTTCGGCCTCCTGAAGTATCAGAACCTCATTATCAACCGAAAAATCCTTCAGATAACCTTTAATTATCCTTCCGTCATTAAACCTTGCAACAACTTTTTCCGACATAGCTCAACAAATCCTCGGCAACTGGTCGCCGGAAAGCATCTCGACTATTCTTGTACCGCCTATAGATGTCTTCAATAAAACCATTCCCGCAGGTGATTCTTTTACTTCGCCGATAAAACATGCTTCCCTGCCGAGAGTGTGCCCTTTCATAATTTTTAAAACCAACTCTGCAACATCAGAATCTACAATCGCAATAAGTATCCCCTCATTGGCTACATAAAGCGGATCGAGTCCAAGTAGTTCACATGCTCCTTTTACACCGGATGGCACAGGTATATAATCTTCCTCAATTATTATACTGTATCCTGAATCGATTGCAATCTCTTTGAGTGTGGTTGCGACGCCACCTCTTGTGGGATCACGCATGGCGTGTATCTCTCTGGTATTATCCAGTATTTCTCTCACAAGGCCATTCAATGGTGCTGTATCACTCAAGACCGGCGGGTTAAAACTGATGCCGTTTCTCTCTGCTATAATAGAAATGCCGTGATTACCTACAGGCCCGCTCAGGATTACTTTATCACCGGGTTTAACTTTTTTAGGTGATACCTCGACACCGTCTTCGATTATTCCCACCCCTGAAGTATTTATAAATATTCCGTCAGCCTTACCCTTGTTGACAACCTTGGTATCGCCTGCCACTATTTTTACTCCTGCATTTTCAGCAGCTTTTGACATCGAAGAGAGAATTTTCTTTAACTCTTCTATGGGGAATCCCTCTTCAAGAATAAGGCCGGCTGTTATATACAGAGGCATTGCGCCCACCATTGAAAGGTCATTTACCGTCCCGTATACGGAGAGCTCACCTATATTTCCTCCTGGGAAGAATATAGGTGAGACAACATAGGAATCCGTTGTTAATGCAATATTTCCTTTATTTAAACCCTCGAGTACAGCAGAATCATTAAGTGATTTCATTTCGAATTCAGGGGCGAAGTAATCGCGGATAAGCTGATACATTAGTTTTCCACCGCTGCCATGACTGAGAAGAATTCGCTCCATTATCTAACCTCTTATAATTTTAGCATATTCATGTACAAAATGCCGACAGGAATGAAAAACCAAATAATTTCAACGAGATGCTGAAACAAGCCTGCCATGAAGAGATCCAGAACCAAGTTCGGGATGACAAGTTCAGGGTTCGGCATTACAGTATTGGCTGTAGAGGCGTGAAAATTGTCATTCTGAACTCGATTCAGAATCTCTAACTGCATTTTTCGGGTTCAGCATCTCATAAAATTTCTTCGCTTAAATCCTCCAATTTAGGATTAAACTGGTTTATTAAATTTATCTTCCAATCTCGATGCCAGTTCTTGAGTTGCTTCTCTCTCCTTATATCGCTTTTTATATCTCCAGTAACCTCATAATAAATTAGCAAAGAGTAAACTCAAATCCCTATAAGCATCCGGTTGGATACTTGCAGGGGAGAGGTTCAAGAAAACCAGAAAAAAAGTGCCTTATCTCTTTCTTATATTGCTTCCCTAATTTTCAAATATCTGGCTTAGGAATCGTTTTAATTCCATCCTATTCGGGAATTATATAGTACTTTGCTATCCATACCATTATAAGAATCAACTCGGCAACTGCATCAAGAAGGTAGATCCGTGATATCTTCTTTATCGATACATAAAAAACATCAATGCCAAGCAGCGCACCGGCAGTTCCCACCCCCAAGACGGCTAACTCTGGCGTCATAGTTTTTCTTACACCACCTGTTATCAATGCCAACCCGATGACAACAAGCAAGAGACCTATGGTATTAACCAACCAGTGATCGGTTTTAGGGCCAGTAACTTTCTCAAATGTTCTCATGCTGAGGAGCGCCCACAAACCAGTGACAAGATAGTATAAACCCTGACCAAGCAATATATAGCGTTCCAAGCTATGGACCACTCCATTTTACTGTGCTATAAGTTCTTTTCCAACAGTTCTGCAAGTTTCTCGAGGTGTTGCTTCTCTTCTGTGACAAGCGTTTTGAAGACGTTTTGTGCATGTTCATCTTGCATGCTCCGTGACATTTTTATGTAGAGATCATATGAATTTGCTTCAAGGGAGACAGACAACTCCAACGCTGCATTAAGACCATTTCTTTTAACCCAGTCAATGCCTTCACTGACGCTCATACCCCCTTCCATGACATCACCTGAATGTTCAGTCGATATAAAATCCTGAGGGAATGCATCACCGGGTTTTTTGCCGGAAACCTTCCTATAGAGATCCACGAGCGATTTTTTATGGTGCTCTTCAGCATCTGCAAGGTTTAAGAATAATTCTTTTGCCGCTCTTTCATCAAATAGATATAACAAAGAAGAGTAAAACTTTCTTGAACCGTCCTCAAGGATCCACGCCAAAGCGATGAGTTCTTCGGGTTTTTCGGTGCCTTCGAAATAGGCCATGCCTGATTCGGGTGGTCCTTCAGCGACAAGCCCTTCCCATGCATTCAACCCGCCTTCGATATTGAATACATTCTGAAACCCGCTTTCTTTGAGAACCGAAGCAGCTGCACGGCTGCGGACACCTGAGGCTCAATAGATAATAGTCGGCCTTTCTGGATTGACTTCATTAGCGCGATCATCGATCTGACCAACAGGAATTAACTGTGCACCTGGAATATGTTTTATCTCATACTCTTCCGGTTGTCTTACGTCGATAAGGTTGTATTCACCAGGTTCATTTTCCCTCATGAACTGCTTCACCTCATCAACAGACATGGATGATACTTTCTTAAAATAATCAGAAGGTACTTTCATCTTCAGCTTCGTGAAGGCTTCTATTCATCGACTTATCCGGAAAGACCTGATATTTTTTCATCATTTATTTTTCATATGCCATAATAATTGCTTTTTTCTTACTTGTTTTGCATGCCCTGACAAGAGACTCCTCAAGCTCCTTCACTTTATCCTGTACTTCAACAAACCCCAACTTTTTATAATAATCGACTTTATCAGTAACAGCATATACTACGTTTAAAGGTGTATACTCAATTAAATGTGTGATAATGAAAGAACTTATACCCCTTCCTTTATGTCTTTCTGCTACTATAATGCAGCCGATTTCATATGTTTCATCTATCTTTTTTAGTCTTCCACAACCAATAGGGTTTCCATTTTCTGTAGCAATTACAAATTCTTTATAATCTAGACCATCAATATCAAAATCATGATTTTTAAGCAATTCTTTGATAAAAACAATGTCGTATTGGTTTGCATGTCTTAATTTAATTACTTTTCCTGTAATATCTGATATCCCTGCCGTTTTTGGTGATTCTCTTTTATTAATGATTACCTCCTTAATTGTTTATCCTTGTTTTTTCATATAAATGTTGACTGTATCTGCTCATAACATTCTTGAGATCAGCCTTTCGCCGACCTTAAGATCAACTGTACCGTCAACATCGCCGACTTTCTTCCTTTCATTATGGATCACCCCCATGCTGATTGAAAATCCGGAAGAATAGAGATACCCGGTCCTGAAAGTGTTACGGGCGCGCTCCGCCCAGGCGCTCTTCCCTCGTCTGTCCGTAAGGATATATAGCGCCCTTGATATGGTCGAGTGTCTTGAGCATGTTGTGGTGCTTGATTTCATCATCGGTAAGCACTGATAACATAAAGTCCACAAAGTAATTTCTGCTCACAGTAGAACATGCATGGGCCATACCTACTGACTTTGCTTCTGCCTGGATATGTTTTTCGAGAACATCTGCGAGCGGAATGAGCTCCTGGGGTGCCAACCGGACAGCCTCCTTGCTAAGCGCATCGATAATAAACTGCTGCATTATCTTGTGCTTTTTAGAATCGTGTTCAATGATCTCCGCAATCACCTTTACAAATGGATTATCCGATTTCTTCTTCAAATCCTCTGAAAGACCAATGGTCTGGTCCTCCAGCTTATACCACTCCTCAATAAGATGCAGTAGTTTTTCTTCCGTTATTTTTGTAGCTACCTCTGCCATTTTTTACCTCCTTGTTTAGAATGGTTTTTAATACGCTCCCAAAAAGAACAGTGTTTTCTTCCGGGAACAAATCATATTATTCGACATCAATCAATTCCGGCATATTTTTCATCCTATTGATAATCGCCTTTCAGAATTTGTATTACATCAGAATATTCTTTATGATTGAAGCGTCTTATTATTTCAAAATAAGCAAAATTAATGCCACGATGTAACAGCTTGATTTTACTGGAAAGGTCGAACAGAGAAGAACTTATATCGGGCAATTTGCCATAAAAGAAGGACATTTTTCACGAGATTTGCGTCCTCTTTTTTTCTTTTATCGGATCGCTATTTTGCTCGCAGGGGAGATCGTGATTTCAGGCTGACTTAGAAACTTGTTCTATCCTCGAAGAGCGTTGCTTTCATCCAGTAAAATCTCTCTATTTCCCGTAAATGAGCACTGCACCATGCGGTACACGATGCTTTAAATCCCAACACTCACCAGGCGGAGGCTGATGACCAGGGGGTCTATCTGGATACCAGATGCGACATTTCCCGGGCGGCGGCATATGTCCCGGAGGGATTTTGATCTGTACACCGTCCGGATAATAAACTGGTTCAGTAACAATCATCGCCTCCCGACAGAGGTTGTTGAATAACTGTGCAAATTCTGATATTGTTAAGAAACGATTCAATAACATGGCTGCGCAAATAAGAAGTCATGGACAACCTTTATAGGGAAAAACATTATCCTTAAAAAAATTTCCGATAACAATATTGTACCCCGCGAAGCGGGGTACCTGAAGATACAGGAAAGGGTAGATAAAGAGAGATGGCATCAGTTTGCAAGCAGGTGACCTCTTCTTGGAGGGCCGCTATCGGAAGCGCGTTCTACGCAAATTCCGTACGGCAGACGACGATGGCAGAGTTATATGGGCTTGCCTTGCAACAGCCCGAGGTGATAAGTACAACCGAGCCGATGTATGATCCGGAGAGGTTTGGGCTTCCGAAGGACGCTAAGATACTGGTCTCGAACGACGGCGGAGTGACGGGCAGAACCGCCCGCGCAAGAAAGCTCGTCCGCCAATTGGGCAAGGCCGAGCACGAAAAGCTGACAACACTCCTCTTGGAGGCCATTTATCAATTCAACCGCAGGAATGGCCTCTGGCTTGAGGGAATTGTGGGCTTGCATAAACATTTCATGGTAAAGGCGCATTTTTTAAGCGCGGTCACCAATGCAAAGAACATGCTTGATTGGGGGCTCAATTTCACTCCGTTCATGAAGCCGTGGGACCAGCTTTACAGGGAATCCCGTGACTTGAATGAACCGGATATACTCGTTTTGGCCGACCCTGAATGGTCGAACCCGGAATATCCTTCGGGGCTCGTGATAATTGACGAGGCCGAAAACTGCATCGCCATATTGGGGATGCGCTACTTCGGCGAAATGAAAAAAGGTACGCTCACGCTTGCATGGACTATTGGCTTACGTCATAACATGGTTGCCTGTCATGGCGGCATCAAGACAATAGGAAACAACCCGCCGGTAGCCGTATTCGGGCTTTCGGGCAGCGGCAAGTCCTCGATCACCAACAGCCACGACCACGCAGGCACCCTGAAGCCCGACGAAAGAGTCACTGTCATACACGACGATGCCTTCCTTATCGACTTTGAAAACAACATAACAGTGGCACTGGAGCCCGCTCTTTTCGATAAGACCGACGCCGTGAAGTTCAACGACCCTGACATAAAATATTTCCTTTCGGCCCAGAACGTTGCCGTCGTGAGCACATTGAACGGCGAGCGGAAGCTTTTGGGCGGAGACATTCGCAACGACAATGGCAGGTGCATAAAGAGCCGCGACATGTTCAACCACGCCGATTACTGCGAGGCGCCAAACAAGGTGATATGGCTCCAAAAAGACTCGTCACTTCCGCCCATATGCCGGGTGAACTCTGCGGTGTTGTCTGTCTCGATGGGGGCGTCACTTTCTACTATGAGGGCCAAGGGGGTGGAGAACGTCGATCCCAAAGAGCTGGAAAAGCTCGTGATCGAGCCTTTCGCAAACCCCTTCCGCGTGCATCCGCTCATCGTCGATTGCCAGCAGTTCTTAAAGCTCTTCAAGGCCGGGTGCGAATGCTACATCATGAACACTCACGCCTTCGGAATCCCGGGCGAGCTTATAGATATTCCGAAGGAGCTTTCCCTTAAGATCGTCACCGAGCTTGTGCGCGGCAATATCGAATGGCGCGATTGGAAACGCTTTCATGGGCTATCGGTCCCCAAGAATGGAAATGAGCTCTTCAGTAGCGATTACGACCGAAAATACAAACCCACGCATGACACTAAATACCTCGAGTATCTGAGGGCAAGGATGCAGGACAGGATTACCTATCTTTCCAATAAGCGTGATTTGGAGCAGGACATGGAATCGATCTTCATCGATCCACTCGTAGCCGCAAGGACGGTTATCGACAAGATACTAAACCCCTTTTAAAGGAATAAATAAGACAATACAACATACAATACAATAAGGGAATAATTCGCGGTGAAAGAAATACCTTTATTGAGCTCCTGAGAGTCCGTTTTTCTCTTCGTAATCGATAGAAATCAATAATATTCTGATCGCGACTTTCTATGTGAACAGCGCAGCGATATCAATGCTCAAAGTCCTGTGGATAACAGGAAGTTATCTGTCCTGAATGCTTCCAAATGTACTCTTGTCTATAAATTGTGCTTCTAAATTTTAAAGATTTTTTGATTCTTCAGGTAAATTTTGAGTAATTACAAAAAGTTGCTGTGCAGCAATATAAGTTTGCAAATCTCTCTCTATATTTTATATTATAAATTTTTAAAGATGACAGCAGCTTTATTCGAGGAATACGTGGAAATCTTCAGAATGTACTGAAAGAATATGGTCTCTGTATCGTTAAACATATTGAAAATCCGCTGTTTGCAGGTATACACTGTCCATTCAAGCTCACATAGGATATGCCTTAAAAATATCGGGAACCATTAGCGAAATACTATCTATTAACGAGAGGTTTTATAAAGCATGAAGGCAAAGACAATACTCGTCATTGACACCGAGATAGAAACAATACAGAAAATTATGACAGCGCTTGAATCAGAGGGATTTCTTGTGTTTAAAGCCTCGAACAGGGACTCCGGTCTCTTCACGGCAAAGAAAGTGAAGCCCTCGATCATATTTATCAATATGGGAATAAGAGGTGCAAGCGGACTCGAAATATGTAAAACGATTCATGAAAACGAAGCACTGAATCATATTCCTATAGTCATCATTACAGAGCGTGGAGGAATGGTTGATTCACGGGACACCACCCTCTATGGCATCGTTGATTTTCTCAAAAAACCTTTTACAACCGAAGAACTTGCTGCTAAAACCAATACCATACTTAAAGGGCATTATCTAAACCTGCAGCTCGAACAGACCCCCGGACCTGATATCGTAAGCGAGATAATCGATGAACAGGAGAGTAAAGGAAAATCTCCTGACGTAAAAAGTGTAGAATATCACCCTGAAAAATACGTCACTGCCCAACCTATCGGGAAGACAGGGGAGGTACATCCCTCCGAAGAATATCCTGAGTACACAACTGAAGAATCTCCAACTGAAAAAGAAGAGAAACACGATATTCAATATATAGAGAACGAAACAATTCCCCCCGGCACTCTTTTAGCGGAGAGTCAACAAGAGCAAAGGGGACGGCATGTAGCGGAGGGCGTGAACGAAAAGAAGATTAATGGAAAAAATGAGGAACTTTTTTCAGATGATACAATAGCACCAGAATACTACGCTAAGCCTCTTACGAGAAAAGGTGCAAGAGAACATAAGAGAGGCAGTTTACTGGTACTATTATTTATTCTGATTGGAATAATCTCTTTCAGTGGATTTCTGTTCTATATAAATTTTATAAAGGGCACAGCGATCAATACAACAAAAGAGGAATCTCCTTTGCCACAGGTTCAACGAGAAGTAGTTAATCCGCAGACTCCTGTTGAAATAGAGATAACACAAGACATTGAAAAACGTGAGCCTGCTGAAATGCCTGCACCTGTCCCTGAAACGAAGCCAGAGGCTAAACCTTTTTATACCATTCAGATAGGTGTGTTCAAGGTCGAGGCAAACGCCCGGTCATTCAATAAGCAGTATCAAGAAAAAGGCTATGATACGTACGTGGCGAAAAGCACGACAGAAGACGGGGAAATACTTTATAGGGTATTCATTGGCACATTCGAAAACAGGAAAGAAGCTGTTCAAGCAGCTCGTGCTATCCGCACAAAAGAAAAAACACAGACAATGATCGTGCGAAGATAGATTCATATCTATTAACTATATTTTCTTTATATATCGAGCTTTAAAATGCAATTTAATTCCAGAAACATATACAGGAGGCGTTTATGAGCTTGCAATATAAGATACATCCGGTTGTGATGGGGACGAAGGCTTTCGACAAAGGTATGATGACCTATCAGCATGATTATGGAAAACCTTATACAATACCTATTTATTGCTGGTATATTGAAGGCGGGGAAAAGAATATACTGGTTGACACAGGAGAAATGATTCCACTTCTGTCTAAAGATAGAGAACAAGCCGTTGGGGGAAAGATTTATACATTTGAAGAAGGACTCAGCCGCTGGGAGCTCTCTCCCGAAGATATTGATATCGTTATACATACGCATCTACACAATGACCACTGTGAAAATGACGAGAAATGTAAAAATGCTACATTTTATATACACGAAAAAGAATTGGAAAGAATTCATACCCCGCATCCATTAGATTTCCGTTACATGGAAGATTATATTCTGGACATTGAAAAGAACGGTCAGATTAAAACTGTTAATGGAGATATGGAAATACTTCCCGGCATAAAGGTAATTCATACACCTGCACATACTGAAGGGGGACTGACAGTTATGGTCGATACCGCCAAAGGAAAAGCTGCCATAACAGGATTCTGTGTCATTATGGAGAATTTTTATCCTCCTGTTAAAATAAAAGCGATGGAGATGGAGGTTATCCCACCGGGTACACTCATCAACACATATGAAGCATACGATATAGTTTTAAAAGTGAGAGATATGGCTGATATACTCCTTCCGCTCCATGAGCCTCAATTTGCATCAATAGATACTATTCCGTAGAAAGAAGAGAAAGTGGAAAAGGTTAAAGATCATAAAAAGCTTCTTAAAGCTTGTTCAGATCGCCGTCAGCCAGCCTAATAAATTTTTGTCTGCAGAAATAAAACTGGCACTTTTGATCTCCGGTTATTTTGCTCTTTTAACTGTAAAAAAAATAGATTATTTATAGTTAATTTTTATCTCATATTTATTGAGTCGAAAGCTTGTATTGATAAGGGTTTGATTAGCTCTGTATTTGGTCTCGGTCGTGGTTATTCAGGCACGCGGGCAAAAAATAGCGAAAAAAGCGAAATCAGAAGCGGAATCTTTACTGCACATAATTACAAAAAGTGTGGTAAGGGGGTTTTTAGGGTTAATAAAATCAATGTTTTACGGGTTCAGGATTTAAAGAAAAGTGCGGTTAGATTTGAAAAGATTAGTTGTCTGCCCGGTGTGTTGCGATCCGGGACCCACCCCCCTATCAAAAGAAATGAGACCTCGACCCTGCCGCCCCACCCAATACCAGGAAAGTAAATTGACAGATGGGTTATAATTTTTCATTGAGGTAACTTATGAAAACCTTTGACGAAATAAAAGAATGCCGTATTGGTCCCTGAATGTCTCTTTGTTCCTCTGGAGCAATTCTTTTATTTCGTCATCAGTAACATCTATATGAAAATAGGTGTTAAGAATAGAATTGACCTTATTCGTTCACTCGTAAGTTCTTCCGATATTCAGACAAATTCCTATATTTTTGACTATCGCCCAATTGTTCCTGTACTGAATAGTACTCAGAATTGATATAATGTATTTTAGTATAACCGCAATTTCTTAATAATAAGGAGAACGCTATGCCAGCTTATGAATATGCCTGCAGGGACTGCAACCACGAGTTCATCGCTTTCCTCTCGATAAAAGAATATGAATCCAACCCGAAGATAAAATGCCCTCACTGCGGGAGCGATAACGTGCAGAAGAAACTCTCAGAATTTACTGCGAAGACCAGCAAAAAGTCATAGACATGATGAGATATATTCTCGGTGCTTTTATAGGTGCCGCTATCGGAGGGTTGATTGGTTATCTGGGGAAATGCGGCGGCAGCGGTTGAATCATTACATCAAGCCCCTGGATAGGGGCTCTTGTCGGCACAGCATTGGGGATCTTGATTGCGGGGAGATAATGAGTGAAATGACAATTTCAAAATGGTTGGATGAAAGGGAAGCGGAAGGCATTGATGTATCTCAGATAATATTGCCTGAAGACTTGTCTTACGAGGAAGACCCGGAAGAGACTATTTATTTTCAAGAGATAAAGCCTTGCGGCTTTCTCTGCAAAGAAAATCATCCATTTTCGACTGTCGAGCGTTTTGGGCACTGGTATCTTTGTCGAGGTCAGGACAAGAAAGCTGGTATTCACGCTTCGGGAATGGAGTGGAGATTTATCACAAAAGATAAAGACCTTGCTATCAAAACAGCGAAATCCCACATAGAATAACCTTTTCTCTGAGGCATGGTGTAGAAGTGATGTTCCTTCCTGAAATCGACACGCTCGAGATGCTTATCTGCGGGCAACAGTTCACATAGAAGTCTGGAATAGTGACCTTTCCGACTTGCGTTGATTTCATAAAGAAGTCAGCAATACGAACCTGTCTAATTTCTGTTGATTCTTTACTGAACTTCGTACCACTTTGAACCCTTATAAAGTTACAGAGTACAACTGATAATCGTTAAAAGTTTCGGGAAAAACGGCTTGTTCAAGGACAAATTGCCCGACAATGGTTACCTCTTTCCCTCTCAAATTTAAATAAATCAATAATTTATTTCTTGGTATCTCTTTTGCTTATATTTAAGGAAATACTAAGCCCTAATATTTTTGTGAACTCAGAATCTAAATATTTATCTGATGAAAGCATCAAGAACGCTTGAAATATTGTACAGCATGAATTGATAAATTAGATTAATCACTATATAGTATTTATTATGAATTATAAACCAGACATGAAAGAAAAGATGGAGGTTTTTTACCGCAAATCTAAAGAATATGGGTTAAAAGTAACCCCTCAGCGTACAGCCATCTATCAAGAACTACTCAAAGCAAAAGATCATCCTTCTGCAGATGTAATCTATAAAAGAATCGTAAAAAAGATCCCAAATATTTCATTTGATACAGTAAACAGAACTCTTTTAACATTCTCACAAATTGGTGTCGCAAATATTGTTGAGGGCTATGGTCAACCCAAACGATATGACCCTGATCTGGATACCCATCATCATTTCAGATGCACTCGTTGCAATAAAATCATTGATTTCCACAATGAGGATTATGACAACCTAGTGTATTGTCGCATAAATAACTTGACATTTAAAATTTCCCTCTGTATAATTA
>JACUUX010000119.1 GCA_014859105.1 Nitrospirota bacterium | reverse complement strand
TAATTATACAGAGGGAAATTTTAACTGTCAAGTTATTTATGCGACAATACACTAGGTAAGACAAAGGGCAGGGTTGATTTCAATATGCGTTGTGATGTGCCAGAAGCATTTGTTCCTAATCTGTACTTTTTCCGCCCGCGACCGGAAAACTTCAACAGTCCTCTGTTCGCGCGCCAGTATGAAAAGATACGGCTGTATGGTAATGAAGCACAAACTGGGGATCAATATCATCGGATACATCCTTTAACAAAAGCTGGCCTTGATTTAGAGCGCTTTTGCTGGATTAAGTGGTATGTTTCAGGAGAAGTCGAATTTGTTGATTATGCGGATGAGAAATATCATGGAAAAGACTTCTGGAATATTCCTCTTTTTAGAGATGAAAAGCAGAGGAGTAAAGATCCTCAGCAATATATGCAATCATATAATGCTCTTTTGAAAAGGTTTAATATTAAACCAGCACAACCTCCTTCAGTTTCTCCGACATCATATGAAATAGAGTACAAATTTCTTGTTGATAAGGCGATACAAGATAAGATTTTTGATTTTCTTGCACATGACGCTACTGATATAGGTCTTCACCATGAGATGCCACTGGATGAAATTTCAACTAAGGAACAGATCGATACGTATTTTGACGATGAAAAGCTCATGCTTAACCGGATTGGAGCATCGTTCCGTATCAGGGAAAAGAAAGAGAATATCCGAGTCACTTTAAAGAAGAGAGTTCCCGTATCAGAATATGCGGAAGAGAGCCGCTATGAACGTATGGAAGAGGAAGCTACTATCACTAAGGCTCAGAGAGACCTGTTGTTTAATGGTGGGAGTATCAATGCACTACCTTTTCGCCTAATTACGTATATTGCTCCATTATGTAGTCTAGTCAAGCCAATCCTCAAAGTAATAAATAAAAGAAAGACCGTGGTAATGGAAGATGCTTCACATCGGAAAGTTGAAATCTCTTTTGATAAGGTTTTTTATGAGTTCGCCAAAGCTCAGATAGGACCATATTATGAAATCGAATTTGAGAGCAAAGGGCTGCCACGCGATGGGATGAAGAAACTTGTTGCTCTCATCGAGGAGAAATTCAGTCCAATCCAATCTCTGCAGTCAAAATATCAGAGAGGTGTCTCTTTGATGAAAACAAAGATGTTTAAGAAAGATGGTCAGAAGCTTGTCATAATCGATACAGACTGTGGAGTAGACGATGCCCTCGCCCTAATTATTGCATTCAAATCTCCTGAATTACAGGTTAAAGCAGTTACTACTGTTTCAGGAAATGTTCATATAGATAAAGTCATTCCCAATGTGTTTAAAGTTTTCAATGCTTTAAAGCTTGAAACTTTTCCAATTGTTTCAAGAGGTGCGGATGGACCAATCATAAAAATATTTGAACCTGTGCCATCTGTACATGGAGATGATGGATTAGGTGATGTAGCCTCAATAACATATCCTGATAACATACGACTTGACGGACGACCTGCCTGGCGGGTTATTTGTGATCTTGCACGTGAGTTCCCAAAAAAGATCACTTTGGTGACCCTTGGGCCGATGACAAATCTGGCTCACGCAATTGAAAATGACCCTGAGGGAGTTAAATGCCTCAAGGAAGTAGTTGCTATGGGAGGAGTTTTTTTTAATATCGGAAATATAAGAGCAGATGCTGAGTTTAACGTGTTTTCTGATCCTGACGCAGCTAAAAAAGCTGTTGAGTTCTGCAAGAAATTGAGCCTTAAAAAACAAGTAGATGAAAACGGGAACGCACTTTTTTTGCCCAAAAACCCAAGAGAAGAAGAAATAGAAGAATTTGTTAAGAAAGTTAAGTATGTGGAGCCTGACCCCAGTGATGCGAATGTAGTTCCACTAACATTTATTGGATTGGATGTGACCCATAAAGTTGTTTTGCGGCGCAAAATGCTTGATAAGGCTTTATTAGGAACCCCTAAAAACAACCTTTTGAAATTTGTTCAGAATATCTCTGCTAAATACATGACCTTTTATGAAAAGAATGAAGGACTGAAGGGTTGCTACCTTCATGATCCGCTCGCAGTCGGATATGTCATAAACCCCTCATTTCTTGAAATAGAAAAACATATAATAAATGTTGAAGACAAAGGGTCGTTTACAAGTGGCATAATTTTCCCGGATGACCGACCTACGCGTAACCCTGTCTGGAGGAATCCGGCAGAAGAGGTCATAGGGATAGCACGTAATGTCGAAATAGAGGCATTTGAGGAGTTTTTTATGACTATCCTTACTAAGAAATGATTCGATGATTATAATGAAATGAAAAAAAACAGATAAATATTTCGAACAAATATTTGAAGAAAACTGGGGTTTAAACGGTACTCGCTGGTGGCAAAGATTTCTTGCGAGACGTGACAATTGGGAAAATCAGAAGAAGACACTCTATGAGTATTCTGAAACATGGTACATGATTGATTATGGATGGGAGCATGCTACTGCTTTTTATCTTTCATTGCCGAGATTCTTGTGGGCGATTGAATCATTCAGCGCCAGTAAAATGATTCAAAATGCTGCGGAGTATCGGCTTAAATTAATTGTGCTGTCACTACATTCAATAATACAGGGGGTTATGATGAGAAAGATTACAATGGAAATCGGAAAGATAAAAATAGAAGCTTCTTTGTTTGACACGCCGACAGCCGATGCTATATATAACAGTCTGCCAATAATGTCGAAGGCTGAAACCTGGGGAGAGGAGGTTTATTTTGAAACTCCAATTGAGGCTGCTTTGGAGAATAGTGCTAAAGATATCGTGGAATTGGGCGAATTGGCTTACTTCCCTGATGAAAAAGTTATTGCCATCGGATTTGGCCGTACACCGGTATCAGAAGGAGATGAGATACGGTTAGCTGACAAGTGCAATATATGGGGGAAAGCTCTCAATGATGTTCGACAACTTAAGGCAGTTAAAGAAGGAGATAATGTTTCTATAAATAAAATAAAAGCCCAAGGAGTCATTGCTTGTTATCGTATGCCCTGATTTAGTCCAGTCCGTGGATAAAGTTGTTCCGCTGCAGTCAGACAGCTACTGGTTGAATGTAGTCAGAAAACCGTGAACACAAGTCTGACGTAGTTTACACGAAGAGTATAAACAATTAGAAAATAAGTTGCCTATTATGAATTCCATTTCAATTGGAACCTCATTCTCATTCCCTGCTTTTGTTTTTTCTCCTTCTTCCCCTTCACCTCAATCCTCAATGTTGACTTTGCGCTTTTTCACAAGTAGTAAAAGGTAGATAAGAAATTAATTGAATGTTTTATAAAACCTTATCGGAGGGTAAAAATGGTTGAAAGAACATTGGTCATTTTTAAGCCGGATTTGGTAAAAAGGAATTTAATCGGCAAAATAATCAATATCTTTGAAGAAGCAACATTAAAGGTAGTAGCAATGAAAATGATAAGGCCTGAGAGAAAGGCTATCGAGAAGCACTATGTGGCAACAGACGCATGGCTTTGCGGAGTTGGAAAGAAAACGCTAGTGTGCTGTCTCTAACAGATCTTTACATTTGGAAATTTTTCTCATAATGTT
>JACUUX010000009.1 GCA_014859105.1 Nitrospirota bacterium | reverse complement strand
AGCGCACAGCTTAATTTGTTTCTCCCTCTTACAAACACCTCGCCAAGGCACGATATAGGGCAAGCGTTCACATAGAAACTCGCGGTGATAAGGTCTCATGATCTATATTATGTTTCATAATTATATTTCATACAGTTTAAAAGGTTTTCAATTTTGATTTGAGCATATTATCTTTTTCTTTTTCCGGTATCCTTTTTAAGATTTTCTATATTTTTCTTTGCGAGATCAGATTCTTTTGAATTAGGATATCGTTCTGTCACCTGTTTTAAAATAATTTCCCCGGTTTTTTTGTCTCCTATCTCAATAAAAGCAAGCCCCTGTTTTAAAAGTGCGGCCGGGCCTTTTTCGCTTTTGGGAAATTTTTTCAGGAATGTCTCATAAGCGATTATGGAACCTTCGAAGTCCTTTTCGCCGTAATAGGTTTCTGCAATCCAGAAGTAGGCATTATCAGTGAGTCTGTCTTCGGGGTATTCTTTTATAAAAGCTTCAAACTTATCACGTGCCTCTTTATATTTTTTGTTCTGAAAAGTGTTGTAAGCCTCATCATATTTTGTCTTTTTCTCATCGGCGGCAGCTGCCTTTACGGGTTGCTCCTCTGGCTGTGACATATCTTTGTCAGATGTGAGTCTTTTTTCATTTTCCTTTAACTGAGCCTTTAAAGATTCTTTCTGTTGCATCTGAGCTTCTAATCCATTTAATTTGTCTTTTATTTCTTTTATCTGACCTTCTAACGTAGTTATCTGTAACTTTACTAAATCCGTCTCCTGAACAGAGTTTTTCAGGGTCTTTTCTATAAAATATTTATTTTCTTCAAATCTGCCGCTAAGATTCTGAATATCCCTTGCTAAAATTGACAGGGAAGATTGTATTTCCGCCTGGCTCTGCCTTAGTGCATTGAATGAATCTTCCCTGTCAAATCCTGCTGTATTTTCTCTCAACTTTTCTATGTCGGCCTTTACTGTGAGATAATCCCTGTGGAGTCTGTTTACATCGTGAGATACTAAATCAACGTCCTGTGTTGTTGCACAGGCGGCCAGTAAACAGGAAACAGTAAAAAGTAAAAAGTAAACAGAAATTTTGTATTTCAATTTATCTTTAAGTATTTTCTTCACTATTTACCTGTTTCCCTCAATACGACGAAATGTGCTCTTCTGTTTTTAGCCCAGCATGCTTCTGTCTTTTCCGTGCAGAAAGGTTTTTCTTCACCGTAGCTTATTGTCTCGATCCTGTTTGATGATACACCGAGAGCGATAAGATAATCCCTCGCTGCCCTTGCCCTCCTGTCTCCGAGGGCGAGATTATATTCACTCGTTCCTCTTTCGTCGCAATGCCCTTCAACCGAGAGCTTTGTAGAAGAATTTTTTAACAGCCACGAAGCGATACCCTCTAAAACAGGTTTTGCATCCGGACGAATATCGTATTTATCGAAATCAAAATTGATATCTTTAAAAATGTCTCTTTCCTCTTCATACATCGGGATTTCTTCTCTGGTCTCTATCTTTGCAAGTTTCTGTTCTGTTATCCTTTCATCCGGTTCGACTCCTGCTGTAACTTCGGGCCGGGTTTCTCCGGGTGTAACTGCAGGCTGGTCTAACTGCACCACTTTTCTGGGGGGACACCCGGCAAAAATAAGAACGGATATTAAAAGCAGCAATACAAGACTCTTTTTCATAAAACCCTCCTTGTTTAATAGTTTAAAGTTTACCACTTAATCCTGTGTAAAGGGATAAGAGGTAGTAGTCTTCAGTTAGGAGACCATCTCGGGCTATAAGCATTCATATTCCTGGTGGTAATCCTTTTCTGGGATTCCCCATTTGCCCTCATGATGTAAACTCCCTTTAATCCGTCTCTGTCCGAGGAGAAAGTAATATATCTACCGTCAGGTGAGAATGAGGGACCTTCATTATTACCCCATGTTGTAAGCTGTGTTAATCCCGTACCATCGGGATTAACAATACATATCTGATTCGTAACACGCCTCCCTGTAAAAACAATTTTGTCACCTCTGGGGGACCAGGATGGCGATGTATTGTAAGAGCCTTCAAATGTTATTCTCCTTAATTCCGAGCCGTCTGTTCGTATGGTGTAAATCTGAGGGCTTCCACCCCTGTCGGAAACGAATGATATATATCTGCCGTCCGGAGAAACAGCCGGTGATACCTCAATCCCGAAATATGAAGTCAATTTTTTAATATCTTTATTTTTTAAGTCCATGATATACAGGTCATGAGTCCCGTCTTTTGAAGAAGAAAATGTAAATTGATTACCGTCAGGTAAAAAATCTCCGGCTATATTTGTACCCCGTGCCGAGAAAACTTTCATTTCTTTCATACTTTTAAAGTCTAACAAAAAAATTTCCCATTGTCTATTTCTTTCGGCTGAAAAGATAATTTTTGTGCCGTCTTTTGACCAGTGAGGTGAGAGGATGACATTGCCTCTCAAGCCTGTTTTTGTAATTCTCCCTCCATCCCAGTCCATAAGACAAAGTTCTCTTTGACCTTTATCTTCACAAATAAATGCTATTCTTGACCTGAATATTGCTTTCTCACCTGTAAGTGTATAATAGATGTCATTTGCGATAGCATGAGACAGTTGTCGCAAAAGTTCTTTTTCTGCCCTGTATTCTTTCCTCATTATTTCCTTCCCCTCAAAGACATCATAAAGAGAAACCCTTGCAATCAAGTCCTTTTCTCCAATTTTACTTGACCCTTTTACAACTGCCTCTGTTCCTAAGGGTGTCCAGTTCAACGGGTTAAAAGGCTGTGAAGGATTTTCTAAATAAGCTGCCTTGTCTATATATTCAAAAAGACCTGTAAAATCAAGGTTATCTCTTATTATGTCTGCTATTTCTTTACCTGAATCTCCGGAAAAATCGTGTATTCCTATGGGAAGCTTTTTGAAAGCAGGAGAAGTTATATCTATATATACTCTGGCTTCGGCCTTAAATCCCCCCATCTCCACTTTACTAAAGGGTAAGGGATTTAAAGTGAAAAGTAAGCAGAATGATAAAAATATAAGAACCTTTGACTTTAAACTATTAACTTTAAACTTTTTTCTCATGGATAGAACCGCACTCCTATCTCCATCTCATAAGGGGGCGGTGATAAAGGACTTGCTTTTGCAAGTGCCCTTATGGCAGACCTGTCGAAAAGCGTATTGCCAGAGCTTTTTTCAATCCCCTTCACAATAGCAGTGCCATCTTTCAGTATTTTTATGGAAATAATTGCCTCAATATCTTTCTGGCCTATATCCGGGTAGACCCATTGTTGCCGTATCTCACTTGATATTTTTGAATAGTAGTCATCAAATAATGAACCCTTTGCATGTGATGTCTCAGGTGACGATATTTTTGAATCATCATTGCCTGCTTTTAGAGAAACAATAGAACGGAGGTTTACTATTCTTTCAATTTTTTTCTTTGCTTCGAGGACAGAAATTTTATCCTCGATTGTTTCCTGACCCCGGGGAATTTCTTTTTTAGTAACCGCTGGCGGGACAACCGACTTTTTGGTATCAGCAGGAATACTTACACTCTTTTCTTTTTTCGTCCCTTTTAGAACATCCGGTGAAACAAGGTTTACGGTGTACGGAGAGGGGGCATGGACATAACTGGATTGCTTTAAAGCAATGAGAGCTATTAAGAAAATCGACATATGCAGAATGAAAGACAGTAAAATTGTTTTCTGAAAGCTTAGTCCTTTCATTTCAGGCTTATTTTGGGCTCGGTAATCATCCCGAGCTTTTCAATGCCTGCTTCCTTTACTTCACTCATAACTTCAACAACAAAGCCATATGGTACATCCTTGTCAGCCTTTAAAAACACATTCGGATTCAATTTACTTATTGCTTTGAGCTTGCGCCTCATCTCAATAATTGAAACAGGATTATCATTCATATAAATGACCCTGTCTTTTTTGATAATCAGGGTTATCCTTTCCTCTGGCGGAAGATCTTTGCCTTTAGCTTTAGGAAGGTCCACATCTATCCCCTGTTGAAGTAAAGGGGCTGTTACCATAAAAATGACGAGAAGAACAAGCATAATGTCAACAAACGGGATGACATTTATTTCTGAAAGTGCAGACCTTTCTTTAATGAATTTCATTTTTCTCCTCTGTAAAGAAATTGAGGAGTTCTTCTGAGAAATCCTCCATATTGATGATTATCCTGCGGGACATGCTGAGATAATAGTTATATGTAATTACTGCAGGAATGGCGGCAGCAAGCCCTGCGGCAGTTGCTATCAGTGCCTCTGCAATGCCAGGGGCAACAACAGCAATAGATGCAGCACCGGAGACCCCTATGCCTCTAAAAGAATTCATTATTCCCCAGACCGTTCCAAAAAGACCTATAAAGGGTGTTGTTGAACCGGTAGTAGCAAGGAAGCTGAGATATCTCTCGAGTTTTGCTGATTCGAGAGCCCCGTATCGTTTTAAAAGCCTTTTAATCTCGATCTTTTCATTATGCGTTTTTTCAGAATAAACGGCCCTGAAGAGATTTGCAGCAGGGCTTATGGTCAAACTCCTTGTTGTATTGTAGAGATCTTTAGGGTCTTTTGTTGACCTGTATAAACGCAAAAACTGTTCTGTCTCCCTGTTTGCCCTTGAAAAATATCTGTGCTTGAAAAATATTATTGCCCAGGATACTATTGAAAAGAACAGTAATATAATTAAAACACTTTTAACTACTAATCCTGCCTGCAGGACCAAATGAATAGCTGAGTCTTTCATTTATTACCTATTATAACAATAATTTTTGCATAGATTTTCTATTTAAAAATTTTTGAACCAAAAAGTCAAATTAAGTTTCTGTTATAATAACTTAAATAACTTTTTTTAATGATTCACTGGAGGGGTGGCCGAGTGGTTGAAGGCGACGGTCTTGAAAATCGTTTCTCCCGTAGCCCGGGAGACGTGAGTTCGAATCTCACCCCCTCCGCCAGCTAACTTATTAATTTCTCAATCTTTTCTATATAGCATATTCGTTCCACAGTCGTTCCGTAAAACATTAAAGTATTTTACCAAATCCATGAGCGTAATTTCTTAAAAAAAAGAGGGAATATGTTCGGCATGGACGTGAGTCGGGTGTGGAGGATTGTGAATGAAGATTAGAATTCAGACAATATCGATGATAAGCTCGCAAAGGTTGTATACCTGCCATGGGTTAGGTTAGATTCTCAGCTTCTTCCTGAAGTCTTGCACAGGCAGGTTCTTCATTATGGTCAACATTACATATAGAAATTTGCATATCCATTAGCTTGAAGTTTACTCTGTCTTCTTCAGTTTCTCTCTACATTCATACTTTGAAAACTCTCTGTTAATATATGAGAAGATAAAAAAATATAAAATTTCGTTCTAAGGAGGGTTCAATGAAAACTCTTACTAATTATTTTTTGAAAGGTCTTTTGTTTCTTGCTCCTATTATTGTGACTTTGTATATCCTGTACGTTATAGTTACAGCAGTTGATGAGATTTTTGGTGTTAAAATCCCTGGATTGGGTTTCTTAATTACGATAGCACTTGTGACGGTCATTGGGTTTCTTGTATCCACATTTCTGGCAAAGGGTGTTGCGAGTATAATCGACAACCTCTTCAGTCGTATGCCATTTATCAAGATAATCTATTCCTCGATAAAAGACCTCCATTGTATCTGGTGGGGTATCTGGCTTTTAACCACTTGAAACATACTTCCTGTTATCCGCATCGCTTTAATCCTCGAAAAAGCAGAACAGTTCTACCCAAAGTCAACAGAAGAAAAGTTTCTTACTCCTACTCAGGTAGGATTGATTACCTGATCTATTATTATCAAAATAACATTAATGCGATACCCAGAATAGATGAACCCTGAGAATCAAGTAAGATAATAAGGGAGCAGGTGTTAGATGTAGTGAGCACTCCTCCAGTGAAGGGGAAGCCTAAAGCATCCACCTAAGCTCCAACTTAAACAAAAAAGCTCAAGGATACCTCATTCTGGATTCGCATTATTATTTCCTGTATCGATGAAAAGCGGTCTTCTTTTTTTATCTTCCTCAATGCCTATTGTGACCATAAAGGAATACCTTACAAAATTATAATTAATTAGTCGTTCTTCCTGAAATGCTCTCTTTTCATAAAATTCAAAATAGTGTAAGTTATTATCGGAATTTAATAACGGACGAAATCGAGGAACAAAGTCTCATGAAACCGCAGATCACTATCAGGATGGAGACGGAGGCTGATATCGCCGCCATAACCGATGTGACTGTCGCTGCATTCAAGACCCTGGAAATCAGTAATCATACCGAGCAATTCATCGTTATTGCGCTACGCGCCGCCAAAGCCCTCACAGTATCGCTCGTCGCAGAATCGGAAGGCCAAGTGGTTGGGCACATTGCTTTCTCTCCCGTGACCATTTCAGACGGCACCAGGAACTGGTACGGTCTTGGGCCTGTGTCGGTGTTGCCGGAATGGCAGCGACAAGGGATTGGCAAAGCCTTGATACAGGAAGGTCTATCACGGTTAAGGAAACTAAATGCCAAAGGCTGCTGTCTAGTGGGACATCCGCAATACTACAGGAAATTTGGATTTGAGAATGTTACCGGACTTGTCCACGAGGGTGTTCCGCAAGAGGTATTCTTCGCTCTTTCATTTGACGGGCACTTTCCGCAAGGCTATATCATGTTTCATGAAGGATTCAAAGCAAATGGCCAACAAGGCGCTTCACCCGACCGCTAACCGCGGCGGGTGAGCTTTGGCGTTCATTTCTTTTCATAATCGCTATTTTTCTTTACTATCCATTTATAACACCTTGTAGGTGATAACAAATAAAAAAGGGGGCGGTGACACCAGCCCCGTAGTTGTAACTAAAGTATAACCATTTTCTTTTTAACGGTTTTCTAACGGGCTAACATCAGAAATATTGCCCTTAAAACCTAACCACTGCAAAACCGCATGAAAAGCCAGTCTATAAACCTCAAATTCAGGTATTTTTTTTCATGTTATTTTTAGGAAAAATCTCATAAACCCTTGATATTCCTCATGTTAGCTATCATTAGTTTATAATATTTTAGTCTCAAAATCGGACTCATAACCCAGAGTGGGGCAAATAGATTACCGGGAAATAAAAGAGCCAATCCATGTCCTATTTGGGCAAAACCTTTGATAGAACAGGCTTTAAGGCACTTTGGGATTATTAAGATTTTTAAATAGTTATATATCAAGTAAAGATATGTTCATATTGTTGACAAAATTTGTCATTAAGTAGACTCTAATCTTTATCTCATTCCAAAATTATTCTTTTAAATCAATATATTATATTTGGTATTGAATTTGCTTTTAAAATTACCAATAAAGGTAATAGTATTTATGAAAAATTAGATATACACAAAATACAATAAAAAGACTTATTAGAAAAACAATATCTATAGGATGCAAAAAAATAATATAGGAAGTATTAACAGAAATGATCAAACCATCAATTTACGATGAGAGCATGTTTTTCTATTTGTTATTAATCAGTACCACTCTCCTGTTTTATGCGATTTTGCTTTTAATAAGATATCGCAGAGAAATAGAAAGGAAATCAAATGAACTTGCTATCGCGAATGAACAAATGCAGTTGGAGATAAGTGAACGTATACGAGCTGAGGAGCGATATGCCCTTGCCGCACGAGGTGCCAATGATGGACTATGGGACTGGAATCTGAAGACCAATAAGATTTATTTTTCCTCTCGCTGGAAGTCTATGATAGGATTCCGTGATGATGAATTAGGCGATAGCATTAATGAATGGTTTAATCGAGTTTACCCAGATGACATCCAGAAATTTAAGAAAGACATCACTGACCATCTAAATGGACGAATACCTCACTTTGAAAATGAACACCGTTTACTGAACAAATATGGCGACTACCTCTGGGTGCTTAGTAGAGGGTTGGCAGTGAAAAATGATGAAGGAATCTATGCACGAATGGCGGGTTCGCTAACTGATATTACAGGCCATAAACAGGCAGAAGAAAAGCTAATACAAAACGCCTTTTATGATACTCTGACAGGGCTTCCAAATCGTGCACTCTTTATTGATCGATTACAAATGTCGTTTGCCCATAGAAAACGACATAAAGACTATCTCTTTGCTGTTCTGTTCTTAGACCTTGATAGATTTAAAAATATTAATGACAGCTTCGGTCATATTATTGGGGACGAATTGCTTATTTTAGTCGGAGAAAGATTGAAATCTCTTGTACGGCCAGACGACACGATTGCTCGTTTCGGAGGCGATGAATTTGTCATGCTCATTGAAGATATCAAAGAAGTGGGAGATGCAACACAGATTGCTGAGCGTATAAACAGAGAATTGGTAGAGCCCTTTCATCTTAAGCATCATAAATTATATATAAATGTAACTATTGGAATCACAGTAAGCAATCCGGAATACCAACAGCCAGAAGAAATCCTTCGTGATGCAGACACAGCTATGTATAATGCAAAATTACGCGGGAAGGCATGTTATCTGATATTTGACAAGAATATGCATATAAATGCAATGGAACTTTTGGAACTTGAGATAGACTTGCGTCATGCTCTCGAACGTAAAGAATTTTTGGTGTATTATCAGCCGATTATTTCCCTTGAAAGTAGAGATATTATAGGTTTTGAAGCCCTTGTCCGCTGGAATCATCCTAAACGTGGCATTCTGTTGCCGATGGAGTTTATCCCTTTAGCTGAGGAGACTGGACTGATTGTCTCTCTGAGTCTCTGGATTATCAGCGAAGCTTGCCAGCAGATACTTATATGGCAAGAACAATTCCCCTCCGATTCTCCATTAATTATGAGTGTTAATGTATCTGCAAAACATCTCGCGCATAAGGATTTTATTAGTCAGATAAAAAATATCCTTAAAGAGACAGGTGTTGATCCAAATCATTTAGCATTTGAAATAACAGAGAATAATATTTTGGAGAATAGCGAATATATAGTCTCCCTGATGTCACAGTTGCGGGCGTTAAACATTAAGATTAATATCGATGATTTTGGAACTGGCTACTCATCATTGAGTTATCTAAGCCAGCTTCCAATACATACGTTGAAAATTGATAAGTCTTTCATCGATAGAATAAGCAGAAATGGGAATGACGCCGAAATTGTTCAATCAATCATAAATATGGCCCACAATATGAAAATCAATGTAGTAGCTGAAGGGGTTGAGAAGGCAGAGCAAATGAGAAAACTTGAAGGCCTGCAATGCCAATATGCACAGGGATTTTTCTTCTCTTACCCAGTAAATAGCAATGAAGCAGAAAAACTCCTTGCCAATAAAAATATTCATGATAACAAACTTATAACGAAGAGGTAGAAAAGTGATGCTACCTTTGATATTCGAATTTCCAGTTCTAATCAGCAGTAAAGGAAATCTATAAGATATGTATGTTTGCTGAAGAAATAGACCAAATAACAATTGGGCTGACATTCTCTGCTTCCGGGTGTTACAAATAATCAAAAAAATCAGCTTTGTTTAACTTTTTTCCCCTTGAAAGAGTGAGTTTTATCTATTCCTTACCCCCTACCTTCGTAGGATAGATGTTCACATTGAAAGCACTTATAATTAAAAGATGCGTAAGGCAAGAGATATTGTTAAGTGATATGGGAATAATATGGAACAATTAGCAACTATAAGTGAAAAATCAAAACAAGGGCATATTCTTGTTGTTGACGATGATATAAAATTGATTGATTTATTACAAAGTGGTCTTAAATCTGAAGGTTACTACTGTGAAACTTCTATGGATGCTGCATCTGCTCTCGAACTCATAAATGAGAACTCATATGACATAATGATTACAGACATTGTTATGCCTGACATGAATGGCTTAGAACTTACAAAGAAGGTTAAACGAATTAAACCTGATATCAAAGTTTTGATCATGACTGGATTTAATAACTTTTCTTATGACGAAGCAATAGAAGCCGATGCATCAGATTTCATAAAAAAGCCTTTCAGTTTAAAAGAGCTTACTGTAAGGATAAAGCATATAAAAATGCAGGAAGAACTGCACAGGAGTAAAAAAGAACTCGAAAAAAGAGTAAAACAGCTTGAGGAATCTGAAGAGAGATTCAGAGCTATCTTTGATAATGCTCTTGACGGAATCCTTGTTGCTGATGTGGAAACCAAAAAATTTTATTCTGGCAACAGCATGATGTGCCGGATGCTCGGGTACAGTGAAGAAGAAATTAAATATCTGGGAGTAAGAGATATCCATCCTGAAGAAGACCTTCCCTTTGTCACCGAGCTGTTTGAAAAACAGGTATGGAGAGAAAAAAAATTGGCTAAAGACATTCCGATAAAACGGGATGACGGCAGTGTTTTTTATGCTGATATCAATTCATTTCCAATTACGTTATCAGACAAAACATTCCTGGTTGGTATTTTCAGAGACATAACAGAGCGCAGAAGAGCAGAGAATTTGCTTCAGGAAAGTGAAGAAAAGTATCGCCGCATAGTCGAGACTGCTGAAGAAGGCATTTGGACTATAGATGCTGAAGGTAATACAACGTTCGTCAATAAAAAAATGGCTGAGATGCTTGGCTACAGCGCAGATGAAATGGCAGGGATGCATTTGTTCACATTTATGGATGAGGAATGGAAGGCGACTGCATATGTCAATATGGAGCATCGACGCAAAGGTATCTTTGAGCAACACGAGTTCAGGTTTCTCCGCAAAGACGGAACTTACATGTATGCTCTTCTTTCCACAAATCCGCTTTATGACAGTAATGGCAATTATATTGGTGCATTGGCAATGGTAACTGATATTACAGAGCGAAAGAAAGCAGAAGACAGGATAGAGCATCTTGCCTATTACGATGCCTTGACAGGTTTGACCAACAGAAACCTTTTCATTGACAGGTTGACCCAGGGAATAGCGAGAGCCGAGTACAGCAAGAAAGTCGTTGCAGTTATAGTTGTTGATATCGACAGATTCAAATCCATAAATGATGCCTACGGTCTTGATGCCGGAGATGCCGTGTTACAAGAGGTGGCGAAAAGACTTCTCTCTTCGGTCCGCGACGGGGATACCATAGCGCGCCTTGGAAATGATGATTTCGGCGTGCTTCTCATTGATATTGCCGATTCTGCAGATATTATCCTCGTTATAGAAAAGATCATGAAAAAAGTTTCTCGACCCATACAATTTGACGGGAAGGAGATTATGCTGACCCTCAGCGCCGGTATCTCGGTATATCCTTATGACGGAAAAGACGCTTCTTCACATATAAAAAATGCAGATCTTGCCCTTGCAAAGGCAAAGCAGCAGGGCAGGAAAAACTACCAATTTTATACTCAGGACATGGATGTGAAGGCTACCGAGTTTGTTCTGATGGAAAAGAACCTCTTCAATGCAATGCAGAATGAGGAGTTCATTCTGCACTATCAGCCCTACTGGGATATCAATACAAAGAAGATTCTCGGCATGGAAGCATTGATACGGTGGATAAGCCCGGAATTGGGATTGGTATCACCCGGTAATTTCATCCACATACTCGAAGACACACGAATGATCATGGAGGTAGGAGAATGGATTCTCAGGACAGCAATCAGACAGGTCAAGGAATGGCAGAGAAAGGGACTTACTGTTGTACCAATCTCTGTAAACCTCTCCTTAATCCAATTCAGGCAAAAGGATTTATCAGGAATGATAGAGGGGATAATCAGAAAAGAAGGCCTTTCTCCATCGTTCCTTACCCTTGAAATAACAGAAAGCGCCTTTATGCAGGACACAGGACTCACTTATTCGCTCTTAAAAAGTCTGAAGGATATCGGTGTTTCGTTATCGATTGACGACTTCGGGACAGGGTATTCATCCCTGGCTCATCTTAAGAGGTTTCCGATCGACAACCTGAAAATCGACATGTCCTTTACCAGAGAGATTGCAGCAGACCCGGACACCGCTTCAATCGTAACAGCCATCATAGCCATGGCGCATACGCTGAATTTAAAGACCATAGCGGAAGGGATTGAGACACAAGAGCAGTGGAAGATCCTGCGGCTTCTCAGATGTGATATGGGGCAGGGGTATTATTTTAGCAAGCCTCTACCGGCAGAGGAAATTGAGAGATTATTTCTTGGTGGAACAACTGAACAAAAAGCGAAAACATAGACGATATACCGTAACAGGTTCGGCAGACCTTAAATATGAGCGTCAGGGACAGAACCAGTTAATCCATGCTTTGATTACCGACGTATCGCTTTCAGGAATCGGTTTATATTTAGATGGTCCATTAGAAGATACCATCGATGTTTCATTGAACATTACTTTTATATCCAGTGACGGCTCAATCAAGACAGATGCCATCAACGGGCGTATTGTTTATAGCAGAAAATTCAAGGATGTGTATTTTACAGGCATACAATTTCATAAAGAAATCAATATTATAAATCAGCCTTCATTATATGAGCATCTGGATGCTATTTCACTATTGGACAAATAATGCTTTTAACTGAAAGACCTATCAGAGAATGAAGTTATCTGCCTTCCTTTACGAAATCAATTTGTTCGTAATACCATACTTCATTATTTAGGTCATAATATCTTACAAGGAATGCAAAACCATGCCCGCATGGGGCAGAAATCTTCTTTTCTAATGGCAGGTCCTTACTTCTGGAATAAATAGCAAGGGATTCATCTATCCATGTTCTATTGCATACCGGACATGTCATTACAATCATTTCTATACCGTCTCAGCCTTCTGTGATAATAGTTTTCTTGTTAATTCCACCGCATCTTTCACAGTCGTAATATTCGGAATGTCTTCATCTCTTACTGATATTTTATATTTTTTCTCGATTGCAACTGTGATCTCGATTGATTTAATAGAGTCTATTTCCAGATCTTTAAAAAAATTTGATTCAAGAGTAATCTCTTCCTCATCGAAACCAGAAACGTCGGAGATTATAGATATGATTTCTTTTTCAAGATCGCTCTCTGTCATTTCAACCAATTATAGTTCTTTACAGTCTATTTGTCTATCAGAAAAGTTCGACTTTTACAATATCCCCCCTGCCAGACTACGCAAAGATTTGCTGCTATAAATAACGCATAAAATTTATTTTCTATCATTCCGAGCGGCGCGGGGAATCTTGTCGTTTGGCTCAGGGCAGGCTCCGTGAGAAATCTTTAACTATCTGTTTTATTTCAAGATTTCTCGTCGTCGAACTCCTCGAAATGATACTTTTTGCTATTGCGACACAGCCTCTTGACCGGGGAATCCAGAACCAAAAAAGACTGGATGCCCGGATCAAGTCCGAGCATGACAAAGAAACGGAGGCGCATGGCAGAGGAAAACCTTAGAGAACAGGCCAATAACTTACATAAAGCCTACCTGGGGAAGCTTGCGCTGAAGATCAAAGAGGGCAAGTCTTAAAAGAGTTTAAAAAGAAAAGATCGAGATAGTACCTGATAGAAGGTTACGGCAAGGCAGGATGCAGTGGCGTTTATTCTCTGGTTGGCATGGTTTGAAAGGTTAAGGCCAATGAATTTAATATTCAATGAAGATTCAATGACTCTTTTCAATTTCCTTATTTATCAATGGCTTACATAGGTTAATGGAGAGTTCGAATCTCACCCCCTCCGCTTAAAGCCCGAGGGATTCGGTTATTCTTTTCCTCTGCTTTTCGATTGCCTTCTGTCCGTGTTCGAGGCTCTTTAAAATCTCATTCTTAGCGTTATCCGATAATTCCACACCGCGCTCAATGATATGTGTTACCTTGTCTTTTATGTCACCTGCAAAATCCTGAATTCCTTCTACAGTATCCTCAATTAAATCGGAAGTCTCGCTCTTAACGCGTCTTGCGGTTTTTGCAATATCCTTTCTCGTTTCCCTGCCAGACTTGGGAGCATATAAAAGCGCGATAGCAGCGCCTATAAGTCCGCCTAATAAGAATGCAACACCTATTTTTTTATAATCGTCTTCCATATCTCCTCCTCTTTGCATTAATTTAATCCCTTACACTTTAACAAGTATAAACGATAGAGTCAACTTTAAATCATTATAAGGTTTGCTTTTTTATATAATTCAGATAATATTTAATAATGGCTCAGGAAAAGAAAAATATATCTGACATTTTAAAAGAGCCTCAATGGAGAATTGTAATCGTCGTTTTAGCAATTTTTATTCTCATGTATCTATGGAGTCAGATTTTCAAAATAAGAGTCCCTGAAAGATACGGTATTATTAGCTACAGTCAATTTATTGAACAACTTGATACCGATAACATTAAATCCGTGACAATAAAGGATTTACAGGTAAATGGAGAGTTTATTAAAGAAGTCAATATTCAACCAGTAGATGAGAGAGAGCCCAGATTGATAAATAGCTTTCAAACCTATCTGCCTTCTTTTTTGGGTGATGAGCTTCTTTCAAGGCTTGAGGAGAAAAATGTGATTGTTAATGTGGAACCATCTGCTGAGAGGTCTTTTTTATCGCAGATTTTGATATGGGTTTTGCCGTGGGTGCTTATTATCGGGATATGGATATTTCTAATGAGGCGTGCTATGCAGATGCAAGGTGGTCCAAAAGGTCTTTTTACTTTTGGCTCGAGTAAGGCAAAGCTTTATGATGCAAAGAAAATTAGCGTGACATTCAAAGATGTGGCCGGGATGGAAAACGTTAAACAGGAACTAAGGGAGACGATAGAATATCTGAAAGACCCTTCCAGATTCGTGAGACTGGGTGCAAAGGTTCCCAAAGGGGTGCTTTTGGTTGGCCCGCCTGGAACAGGAAAAACTCTTCTCGCACGGGCTGTGGCAGGCGAGGCAGGAGTTCCTTTTTACAGTATCAGTGCATCTGAATTTATAGAGATGTTTGTGGGGGTCGGTGCTGCACGTGTCAGAGATCTGTTCAAAAAAGCAAAAGAATCACATCCAAGTATAATTTTTATCGACGAACTCGATGCCGTCGGTCGTACACGGGGAGCCGGTTTTGGAGGAGGACACGACGAGAGGGAACAGACACTAAATCAGATTTTAAGCGAAATGGATGGTTTTGAGCCCCACGAGGAAGTAATTGTTTTAGCAGCAACAAACAGGCCGGATGTACTTGATCCAGCGCTTCTCAGACCAGGCCGGTTTGATAGACATATTGTGATTGATAGACCCGGTTTAAACGAGCGTAAGTCAATTCTTGAGGTTCACACAAAGAATAAGCAATTAGCAGAAGACATAGACCCTGAAAAGATTGCAAGAGGTACCCCCGGCATGACAGGTGCGGACCTTGAGAATTTAGCGAACGAAGCGGCGCTCATTGCGGTAAGGAAGAATAAAGACAAAATAGATATGAGCGATTTCGAGGAGGCAAGGGACATAATATTAATGGGTTCGGTGAGAGAAGAAACAATCAGCGATATGGAAAGAAGGATAACAGCATATCATGAAGCAGGGCATGCACTTGTTGCATGGGAACTTCCCGGGACCGATCCGGTCCACAAGGTCAGTATAATACCAAGGGGTATGGCAATGGGGGCAACCCAGCTGCTTCCGGAGGAAGACAGACATTATTATCCAAAATCATATCTTATGAACCGGCTGAGTGTAGCTCTTGCTGGAAGGGTTTCGGAAAAGATTGTATTTAACGATCTGAGCAGCGGGGCGCAGAATGACCTCAAAGAGGCAACTGCGCTAGCGGAAAAGATGGTTGCACAATGGGGTATGAGCGATAAGATCGGGCCTTTAAACCTCGGGAGAGGAGAAGAACATCCATTTTTGGGGAGGGAACTTGCACAGCCAAAGCGTTACAGCGAGGAGATGGCATGGCTTATGGATCAGGAGATACGCGAGTTGATCATTGAGGCTGAATCAAAGGCAGAAGAGTTATTGAAAAATAACAGGCATGTTCTTGATAGTTTGGCAGAGGCGTTGCTGAAAGAAGAGTCACTTGAAAGAGAGAATATAGAAAGGATAATAAAAGAGGCGAAAGAAAAAAGAGATTTATAAAATTAGTTATATACATTTGCAAGCCTGGCGAACTCTTCTATACTCAAAGTCTCCGGTCTCCTGTCCGGGTCAATACCTGCTTTAACAAGCCAGTCTTTCACATCCTGTCTTATTAATTTCAGAGAATTTGATAGCATCTTCCTCCTCTTAGAAAAGGCCGTTTTAATAATTCTGAAAAATAAGTCTTCATCTTTAACGTGGAAATATGGTTTTCCATATATCTCTAAATGTATGACAGCGGAATCTACCTTCGGCACCGGCCTGAATGCTTTTTTAGGAATTATGAATTTCAAGCCCGGCTTTGCATAAAACTGTACCATAATTGAAAGTATCCCATAATGTTTATTTCCTGGCTTCGCTACTATTCTTTCGGCTACCTCTTTCTGAACAGTTAAGGTCATAGTCTCGAGATTTTTTCTCCCCGTTGTTTTTTGTGTATCTACATGGTATGTTTGTTTCATTTCAAGAAGCCTGAAGATCAGGGGGGTCGTAATATAATACGGTATATTTGCAACAACCTTAAAATACGGAAGAGTCTCGTAAGGATATTTCAGTGCATCCTCGTGTATTAATTCTACGTTTTCATAACCAGAAAGTTCTTTTTTTAGACTTTCATATAATTTATCATCAAGTTCTATCGCAATAACCTTTTTAACTTTTTCTGCAAGCATCCTTGTCATTCTGCCATGACCCGGGCCTATCTCCACAACAATATCTCCGGGGTGAAGTTCTGCACCCTCGATGATCCTGTTCAGGATTGAGGGATCATAGAGGAAGTGCTGTCCTAAATGTTTTTTAGTCATTTACTTATTATCCAATATTATCAAATAGGAAGGGATAAAAAAAATGAAGGGGTTGATTTATCTGAAATTATTTTGATAATGAAATCTTCGAAATATTCGGCCCTCCTCCTTTTACATTTCTGAGGATTATAAGTCCAATGAGAAAAAAAGCAGCCACTGAAAGGATTGCGGGTCTCTGACTCCCGAAAGTTGCTGATATATACCCGAATATAAGAGGGCCAAGGATTGCAGACGACTTTCCCATCAAAGAATAGACCCCGAAATATTCTGCCTCTTTTCCTTCGGGAATAAACTGGGCGAGGAATGCCCGTGAAGCAGCCTGAACTGTGCCGAGTCCAAGTCCTGCTATTGATGCAAGTATCCAGAACTGGGTTTTTGTCTGTACGAAAAAGGCGAGGGTTGCAACAGATATCCACATAATGAGCGAGATTATCACTACCTTTTTAGGGCCCCAGAGGTCAATAGGCTTGGCCAGTGAGAAAGACCCGAAAAGTGCGGTTGATTGTACGATAAGATAAAGTGCAATCAGTTCAGGGGGTTTAAAGCCGAGTGTTGTAGCAGCAAAAATGCTCGAGAATACTATTACTGTATTGACACCATCTTCGTAAATAAAGTATGAAATTAAGAACTTTCGTGGCTCTTTTCTTTTCCATATCTCTTGAAGGGTTTTCAGGGTATATTTGAGCCCTTTTATACTTGCATGGGCTAACGAAAGTTTCCCTCTGGTATCCCCTGGGAGAAAGAGAAAAGCAGGGATAGAAAACAGAGCAAAGAAAATTGCAATCATAAGCCATGTGATGTTAAACTGTCCTGCCCTTACAAAGGGGAGAACAAGAAAGAGAGAGATTATAGACCCTGCATAGCCGGTCATAAATCCCCAGGCAGAAAGCCGGCCATGATATTCCTTTGGAGCGATTCGCGGAAGAAAGGAATTGTAAAAGACGAGTCCTCCTTCCATGCCAAGATTTGCAACAATAATCAGCAAAAACCCTTCAAAGACCATGCCTTTATCGAGGATAGAAAGACTTGCAATGGCACTCACACTCAGGGCTGTGTAAATAAAAAGGAATCTTTTTCTGAACCCTCCGTAGTCTGCTATACCTCCAAGAAATGGCGAAGTTAAAGCCACAATGGCCATACTGGTTGATATGGATCTTCCCCACCAGAGGTCCCCTGAACCTGTTCCATTCCCGACGATTACCTGAACATAATAAACAGGAAAAATAACAGCTGCTATTACCGCAGAGTAACTGGAGTTTGCGAAATCAAATAACGTCCAGCTTGCGATGTGTTTTTTGTTAAGGCTCACAATGATTATATTCTCAACATTGCTGCCAGTTTTATCGCTTCAATCATGCTCGATGGATTGGCAATCCCCTTCCACGCAATATCATAAGCTGTTCCGTGGTCAGGTGAAGTTCGAATAAAGGGAAGGCCAATTGTAACATTGACACCTTTGTCGAATGCAATCATTTTCAGGGGAATCAATCCCTGATCGTGATACATACAGACAACAATATCCACATCTCCTCTGTATGCCTTATGAAAAATTGTATCCGGCGGGTATGGGCCCGAGACGGGTAGCCCTTCTTTTAAAGCCTCTTTTACAGCAGGGATGATCTTTTTTTGCTCCTCATCACCAAATAAACCTTTTTCTCCGGCATGTGGATTTAGTCCCGCCACAGCAATCACGGGATTTTTTATATTCAACATGTCGCATGCCCTTTTTGCAAGACGGATGGTCTTTAATATTTTTTGCTTTGTAATCAGTTCAGGCACGTGTTTTAAAGCAGTGTGAATCGTCACGAGAATAACCCTTAACGTCCCGCCGATAAGCATCATTGCATAGTCCTTCGTTCTTGTTAAATCAGCAAGCATTTCAGTATGGCCGGGCCACTGAAAACCGGCCATTTTTAGAGCTTCTTTTGATATCGGAGCGGTGACAATGCCGTCAACTTTCTTTTGTAATGCCAGCTCAACTGCCTTATTTATATAAGTTACGCATGCTTGCCCACCTTCTGCAGCAGGTTTGTTTTTTTTGAATCCTTTGGGTATTCCTGAATCGATGATATCAATAATTCCAGATGAAGATTTAGATTCAGCAGGTGATTTAATTATTCTTAACTGCACGGGGATCCTGACAATATTCAGTATTTCTTCCATAACAGATGCAGATCCAATGACAACAGGAATACAGCAGTCTGTTATTTCAGGAAAAGAAAGGGCCTTTGCGATTATTTCCGGACCGACACCGCCCGGCTCTCCTATTGTTATAGCAATTTTCTTCACTATGATTTACTGACCGATAATTTTCACTAAAACCTTTTTTCCGCCTGCCGGCGAATTCGCCATAGAAGATTTGCTCCCCTTGACCGAAATCCGGTTTTCTTTGGACATTATTTTTTTCATTCTATTATAGCCGATAAAAATTTCCCGGATTCATATATTACAGGCAAGCCGATGCCATAATCTAATTTTTGTTATAATTTTTAGAAGGAAAAAAGCTTTAAGAAGTATTATGGTTAATATGGTTAATAAGATACTGGTTGGCATTGGTGGTGATCCTGTATCGGATATTGCGCTGATGTATGCCGGAAATTTAGGCCAACGTCTTGGAGCTATTGTTACAGCCATGCATGTAGTTCAGGAAGAACCCCTTCCTTCTTCCTGGCCAATAAAGAAGTTAATGGAAAAGAATATAGAAAATGAAAGGCAGAGGGTGACCGAGCTGCTCTCTGAACTAATAAAAAAAAATATTTTGCCCGATGTTCAGTTTAAAGAAGTTGTAAAAGGGGACCCCGCCGGGCATTTAATAAATGAAGCAGAAAAAGCAGAATATGACCTGATAGTCGTCGGTCATCGAAATTTAGCAAATATAAAAAAGTTGCTTCTCGGAAGTGTCTCATCCAAGGTAGTGCAGTATGCAGGAGTTTCAGTGTTGGTTGCTAAACAGCTTGTCGGTCCTTCGAAAGTATTATTTTGCTATGATGGTTCCAGATGTGCAGAAGAGGCTATACGGTTTGGAGGGGAAATAATTAAAAATATGGACTGTAAAGCCGCGGTTTTAAATGTGTCGCCATGGATGAGTGATGAGTCCGAGATACTGTCAAAAAAGATAGCGGAAGAAGGTACCGTGATGCTAAGGAGCCTGGGGGTCGATGCTTCTCACAGATCAATTTTCAGCAAGGAGATCGTCAGGGAGATTCTAAGGGAGTCGGTTAAAGATAATTTTGATCTCATTGTGGTCGGTTCAAGAGGGTTCTCAGGAATACACAGGTTTTTATTGGGAAGTATAACCTTAAAACTTATTAACCAGACAAACCTGCCTATTCTCATTTATAAACGACATCATAAAATTAAGAGGTGAACAATGGTAAGGCTGAAAATCATTATGCTCATTCCTGCAATAATTCCCATGAAAATGCTACTTTCTTCACCATATTTATGTGCAATTGGAATCAACTCGCACAGGCTGACGTAGATCAAAACCCCCGATACAAAGGCCAGCAGAAGATAAAGGTATACTCCTGTTAGAAAAGGTAATACAATCAATGCAGTCAAAATCGCACAAAAGGGTTCGATGAATCCCGAAAAAAAAGAATATAGAAATGACCTTTTCGTATCCTGCGTTATGTAGAAGGTTGAGATTGATAACGAAAATCCCTGGGGGATATTGTGCATGGCCACAGCTACTGCGACAAAGATCCCCGTCTCAATAGAAACAAGAGTGGAAAGAAAAACCATTATGCCTTCAGGAATATTATGCACAAACAGCCTGATAGCTGTTACGACATCCCTTCTCATTATTTTCATATCGGGACTGCTTATTCTCTTTTCTATTGTTTCAAGTTTGAAAATGAAAGTCATGATCAGCGAAAAGACCATTCCCCCTATAAAAGCAAAGTTTGTAAGATAAGGTCCGATATCATCCTTAATCTTGTAAAGCACTTCTTCCATTGTAACTCCTATAATGCCTCCTGCTGAACAACCAAGTGCAAATCCAAGATATTTATATTTAGGGCTTTTTGTAAAATGCGCAATAATGCTGCCTATTGTTGTAGTAAGTCCGGTCAGAAGGGTGAGAAAAATTGCGAATAATATATACTGATCAGAGTTCATCCGCCGGGTTTCTATGCGGGTCTTTATTTAAGTCTATTTTAATACAGGCATCTTCTCTGAGTTCCAGAATATGCAATTTCAGACGCTCATTTATTTTTTTTTCAATAAGGTATTTTTCTATTTCGGCTCTTACAGCTTCAAATTTTTCCCCCTGAAAATCTTCAAGATGTTTCTCATGAAAATCAAATAATTCCTCATCTTTTATCAGTATAAAAGTTCTTATCCTCAGGTCGATATATTCCCTGAGTAATTCATCCTCGGAGGGTGATTCTAATCTGATCTTTTTAGCCTCTCTCAGGAGAATCGATCTGTTGATCATGGTATTCAGTACATCCTCCTTTGTTGTATTCGGAATTACTTTCAATGTTTCAGCATATTTCATTTCTAATTCACTGAGTGTTATGGCTGTGTCGTCAATATATGCAACCACCCGATCCCTGATCTCTCCAATGACCAATGACCAATGACCAATGACCAATGACAAAACTACTAATACTGAAAAAATAAACCGTAGTATGAGTTTTTGCTCTTCAGAACGCATGGCCGATGCTGAAATGCAGTTCGCCTTTGCTTTCATCCTTTTCTCTCTGGAGTTTATGTCCATAGTCAATCCTTAACGGACCAACCGGAGTATTGTATCGTAACCCGAGGCCTGTAGTGAATCTGAAATCAGCAGGATTGATATCTTTTAAATCAAGCCATGCATTACCTCCGTCAAGGAATGCAACCAGCCCTATGCCCCTGCCCAGGGAAGTCCTTACCTCGAGATTTTCCATGAAAAAGGCATTCCCGCCTGTAGGTGTTCCGTCTACCCCCTTTGGCCCGAGTGAATCCTGCTCATAACCTCTTACGGTAGTTCTACCTCCGAGGAAAAATCTCTCAACTATCGGAAGGTCCCGGGTATCGAAAAACCCCTGTGCAACACCGCCCCGCATTGATGCAGCAAGGACAATTCCTCTCGTGATTTCATAATATGTATTAAAATAGAACATGACTTTTAAAAAATCAGTTTCTGATAAAAAAACAGGTGCAGTGATTTTCGCCGATACTCCTGATAGGATTCCTTTCCGGGGATAAAAAGGATGATCTCTTGTATCGTAAATAATACCGGACCGTAGCCCGCTTATTATAAGTGTACCGGTGTCATCTTTTGTAAGTATAACATCAGGCTTTACATCAAATGTTTTCACAACCGAGAATTCATAGTACACTTCAGACATCAATTTATCAGTTAAGCTTTTTTCTATACCGGCAGTAGCGGTATCCCTCTTTATCCTGTAGCGGGTTTCCCTTGTATCAATGTTTATCTCCTTTTTGTCCTCATGGAGATAAAATGCCCTGAAGGGTAGGGGTCTATTCAGAAACCATGGTTCATAGTACTGTAAAATAAACCTTCTCTCAAGCGAACTTAATTCAAACCGCACCGACGCCTGTCTGTTCATGCCCCACAGGTTCCTGTAACTCACATCGAGGATGCCCCTGAACCTCTCGTATTCTGCATATCCAAAACTCAGTTCCACAGCACCTGCCTTACCCTCCTGTATTTTCATCAGGACATCCTTTTTGTTATCATATCTGTCCAGCAATTCGATATCGATATCTGTAAACAGACCCAGTCTGTAGAGCTTTCGCCGGTCTTCCATAAGGAGGCTGTAATTGAAGTGCATACACTCTTCATGTTTCAATTCTCTTTTTATTGCTCCGTATTTTGTCTGGTAATTACCTTTAATAATAGTTTTGCCGAGATGTATTTCATCTCCTTCCTCTATTTGAAATGTTACAGAAGCTTTATTATTATGAAAGTCTCTCATGACTGTAACTTTTGCATCCGGAAAACCTCTGCTGTTATATAATTCGATAACCCTGAAGCGTGCATCTGAAATATCAACCTCATTATATGTATCTCCGGGTTTTATATTAACTGCCTTTCTTACGTCTGCTTCTGTAGTGTGTTTTGTCCCGGTGATAATCACATTTTCTATCTCTGTTTTTAATCCTTCATTGACACGGATCAGAATGTCTATAGTATTGGACTCTTCGTCATATTCTGTCTGGAATTCCTCGATAACGGCATTCAGATAGCCGAGGGCATTATAAAACGCTTTCAGTGTATTCCCGTCTGCATCAATGAGATCCGGGTTGTAAGCCTTTCCCTCCTTCAGCGACATAATCTCTTTGAGTCTTTTTTCTTCAAGGCTGGTACCGGTGAAAGAAATCGTTTGTATTTTAACCCCTGGGCCTTCGAATATAAAAAAATTGAGAAGAATTAGATCATTCTTTGACGTTATAACAGGTGCGACCTGTGCAAAGGGATGTCCTTTTATATGGTAAACGGACAACATCCTGTGGACTGCTTCTTCAGCAAGGTCATCGCTGAAGTCTTCAAATACAAAAAAAGGCATCTCCTTCATCAGAGTCCTGGAAGAGACTTTATGATTGCCTTCTATGGAAATCTTAAGGCGTTTCCCGGAGTTGACAGATATATTGAGAACCCCGTCGGTAAAGCTATACGGTCCGACAACGGGCCTGAAATATTCTTTTTTTTTGAAGTGCCTCTTTATTCTGTCCAGGTCCTCAATCAGAATTGTCTGATCGTAAACGTCCCCCTCGGACAATTGGATTATGGCTTTAATATCTTCCTGTGTGCCGGAGATGTTTATTTTTTTAATTCTGACCGGTTTACCTGAATGAATCTGCAGATGTATATTGATCCTGTGAGGTTTCTTTAATTTTTCGATCTCTGTTTTAACATGAGCAACGGGAAAGCCGCGCAAAGATAATTCTTTCTTTAATTCTTTCTCAGCCTGGTTGAGAATATCACATATCATTGCCTGATTTTCTTTTAAAGGAAATAATTCCTTCATGGTCTTTCCGGAAAAGGGATGGTCACCGTTTATATATATTTTATTAACAACATTTCTTTCTTTAACATGAATGCTTACTTTTACTTCTTCTTCACCTGTTGTCTCGATAGATAAATCCTCAAAGATACCCTTGAGAAATGCCCTTTTTATCCCTGACCGGACACTTTCTTCATTTATTGTTTTTCCGCGATCAATATCAAGTAGATAGAGGAGTTCATCCTTTCCTATTGAATAAAGCCCTTTAATTTCTATCTCGCTGACTATTGAGCCGGCAGCATCACCCGCAAAACACATAAGAAAATTAAGAAGTATGCAGTAGAATGAAAAAGATATAAACCTTCTGTTCCATATTTTCCATTTATTGTTCATTTGAACTCGAACCTTAACTTGATGTCGCCTCCGACACTGCCTCTTTCATCCCTCAGTCCCACAAGAGAGATATTCTTATCAAGAGAATATTCGAGCTTTAAAATCTGTTCTTCGGCAGAACCCAGCGAGGTAGTATATGTCACAAACAACCTGTCGCCAACTCTCTCAGACACCGTTACCCTGGGTTGCACTGTGCCTGTGGTTTTAGATACATATGGTTCAAACTGAAACCTGTCCAATCCTGTTAATCCCCTGAGCCTTTCTTCAATAAGGTCCTGGGCTTTTCCCGTAATGAAGGAGGTTGCCTCTCCTGCACCGATACCTCCTTCAAGCCCCTTCAGTTGTTTTCCTATCTGTCCTACGGTAAGCAGGGCGAGGATATCTGTCTCTTCGATGTGCGGGGTAGAGGACAGAACGAGGTCAAAGTGTTCCATCTGCCCTTCAAGATTTAACCTGATGTTGTATCCCCTTACCGATGTCTCTGCATTTAGATTAATAATTGGCCTGATCCTGGTGGGGTCTGCAAAATCAACACTGGCATAGATTATTCTGAATTCATTATTTCTGAAAAAAACATATCCTTCCGTTGATTCGAGTCTTCCAAGGATTATGGGGTTAGATATAGAACCTTTTAATATCATATCCCCTCTTATGGCTACGGGAGCCCTCGCAATATTATTGTCAATAGAAATGTTCTTACTTCCCGAAATCCTTATATTTAGTTCAGCCATTTCGAATGCAGAAACTTCAGGTTTTGGAATCTCCTTGGGTTTTGCTGTAAGAAGCCAGGTTTTCCACTCCACCGTTTCTCTGAAACGTGCCCTGTTGATGTGTATATCGCCGATAATACTCTGAGTGTCCAGGGTGCCCTTATATAGAAGTGAACCGCTGAAATTTATGTTGAAATCCTTTGAAATCAAGGCAGTTATATTGCCAAGCTGAGCCTCAAGATAAAATCCTTCTATATCGAAGGCTTTCAGGTATACAAGGCCTGATATGTTAACATCGCCTCCTCCTATTTTCCCTGTAAGTTTATCCAGAATTATCCTGTCCTTGTCAATGTGAATATTGCCGTTTATCGAACTGATATAAGTGGGATAGTCTCTCAAACCGAGAGAGGCGTTCAAGACACTCATTCGGCCATTTATTTCAGGCTTTTCCCACTTGCTGCTTATGGAAAAGACAAAATCAGCATCTCCCCTCAGATAACTTATTTTCTTCGACATGCCTTTCAATGGTGACAGAGAAGAACTTCCTTCGAGAAGCAGGTCATATTCTTTCCCGATCTCAATTCCTCCCCCGAGTCTGAATGAAGTTGTGCCGCTTCTGATTGCAAAGGAGGTTAAAGAAAGGTTTCTATTTTTTAAAAGAATATTTATATTAGAATCGTTAGTAAATGTTTGCTCGAAGAGTGAAAGTGTCAGGTGGTTTATACTGGCTGAAGCTCTAATGTTTTTTCTGTCTCCTTCCATATTGATGGCACCTTCGAGGTTAAGATTAAGGTCCTCCGGAACCTCTTTCAGTATAGAGCTGATGATGAAATCGTATCTGCCAGGCTGGATTTGTATTTCAGCAGTCCATGGCAATTTATCATCGAGATATCCCTTACCCGCAAGCCTCATTTTTTCATTAAATAATGCAGCCTTTACAAATATATCCCTGTTTTTGATCGTAGCATCAATATTGCCGGTCCCCATATTTATGTCTTTAAATGTGCCACCTAAGACCCTTGCACTTAATGTAATTACAGGGTTGTCAAATGTGCCGTATCCTTCTGATTTCAGGCTGATAGCTGCATCCTCAGGTATATGGTGAAGTCCGAAGTCTTTTAAAAAAATATTTTCAGAGGATGCGATATAAGAAAATCTATTATCAGGAAGTAATTTACCTTCAGCAGTCAGAATAGATTTCTCCTTCCTGATTTTAATATTCTTTAAAGAAAGCTCGTTGTTTATATACTTAAAGTTCGTCGAAGCTGAGTCAAAAGAAAGATCGAAGGCTGATGCTTCTTTTATAACAGCTTTTCCTGAAATATCGAACTCTGCATCCATGCCTCTTATATTGATATCTGCAGACAGTTTGCCCGCAGCTGAAAAGTCCCCGGAAAATGTCTGTAAGATATTTTCTAAACGCGAATTTTTAATTGATGCTGTAAGATCATAAACCGGCCCGGAGAAATCGAATAATTCCTCTGCTTCAGGGAAAGATATTTTACCGCTCAAGATATGTTCTTCATCAGGTGATTTTAAAACAGATTTAAATATCCTGAGCAGATTTTTTTCATATGAAAATTCGGTTATAATGCTGTTCAAGGTATAACCTTCAAGTGCGACATTTGAAAAATCAGCTTTTCCGGATATCTCCGGATTATCGAATGTTCCGCTCAGGTCTCCTGAAAATTCGCCACGCCCTTTAATACCCGTGTAATACGGCGATGTAATCTCAGAGATATCATTTGTAAAAAGACTGCTTTTAAGGTCGAGGGATTTACTTTCTAAATCAACCGTTCCATTTGCATATAAATCTGAAAGGGGGGTGCTTATCTGCATGTCTGATAAAGAAAGTATGCTATTCCTTAAAGAGTAGGTTCCTTTTATGTTTCTTATTCTGCTTAGGATATTATCATTTTCAAGTTTGAGCCTTTTACCTTTCCCCCTTTTCTCAGCACTTAAAGATTTATATATGAACCATCCGTCGGGATTGAATTTTTTACCTGATGTTGTCAGCTCGCCGTCCACTTTTCCGGCTGGTATATCCGGCTCCCATCCAATAAGTATGAGTGCTGCGATGCTGTCTATTGAATTAAACTTTACATCAAGTGTAAAAAAATCGACAACCGGAAGACTCAAAGATGCATTAGCCTGAGCTGTACCAGTATAAAGAGAAGCATTGCCTTTTTCGAACTTCATTATTCCGTTATTGTAGGAAACGTTGCAGGTGAGTTTGTCTATATCAACTCCAAAAAGGTTGCCTTTTCTCAGGGTTGCCTTTGCATCTCCGGAAATATCAGATAAAGCTCCTTTGACACTGCCATGAAAGTTGACAAACCCCTCTGTTTTTTCCTTTACCTTCAGAAGCTCCATTAAAGTCTGGAGATAAAAATCACCATCCAGTTTCAGATCTATAAAAATATTTTCTAACAGTCTTGCGCCTTGTGTTTTATCGTATCCTGAAAGTCTTATTTCACCATCTGCAGCTATTCTCCCTTCGCCTTTCTGCGCAAGGTTTAAAAAGCGCTTAACTGATTCGACCAGCAAAGCTACCTGCGTTTTCAGTGTGCCTTTACCATCAGAATAAAAACCTGTTCCTGAAAACGCAGAACCAAAGGAATTTATCTCAATATGCCTTAACTCAACAACATCATCTTTAAAAGACATCAAAGTTTTTAAATCGCATTCAATCTTCGGCCACCCCTCTCTTTCCACTGCAAGTTCTTTAACAGAAGCATGGAGTTTCTGGTTGCGCCTTAAAATCAATTCCGCTGCGAGGCCTTTTAAATCAACAAATGCTTTCAGCTCATCGTCCCTTATATCAGCAGTTCCTTTAATAACCTCGATTACTTTTACCTTGACCTTAATGGTCGGTTCTTTTTCCTTTTTAAGATATTCCTGGACATTTTTAATTATCTCTTCAATTTGTGTTCTATCAGCAGATATCAGGGGTTCATTTATTACAAGTCTATTTATAGAAATATACCTGCTGAGAATTTCGGAAAGTCCCATATAACCTTTTACTTTTTTAACCGATAGTATTATTTCATCATTGATATCGGAAAACCTCACATCCTGAGCTTCTATAAAAAGAGGGAACAGATTCAGATAAATCTTGTCCATTGCTATCTTTTTACCCGAGGCAGCTTCTAATTCAGAAATTATAAGCTTTTCAAGAGCGTCCGATAAATACGGCCCTCTGGCAATAAAGACTGCCAGCCCCGTAACGACTAAAAATAATATGAGATACAGTATTTTTTTTGTTTTTTTCTCCATTTTTTATTTTAACAGTTACCTTGCTTTCTTTCTATCTCCTTATCTTAATTTATTAAATTTTCAATACCACACTGTCTATGCTGTGGGGTTACCTTGTTTTTGTATGTCCGTCATTGTCCGGCTTGACCGGACAATCCAGTTTTTTGTACTTTCTCTGGATTCCCCGATTAAGCATGCCCTCGAAGGTTGTAATCGGGGGTCGGGGAATGACAATATTCTTTGTATCTTTTTTTTGATACCCTGCGGTCTCTGCCGCAGGGTTATTCATTAATAGTGAACTCTGTTAATCCTTAAAAATCTTAAAAGTTGTTTAAGATTTTTTGTCATTCTGGCTCTTGTCCCTGCTTGTCAGGGATCAGTCCAGAATCTTTCTTTGTTTACAGAAGGATTCCCGGCAAGCCCCGTTAGAAATGAACTTTCTAACAGGGCTTGCGGGAATGACAGCTTAAAGTATCAACCATTGGAACGGAGTTCGCTATGAATTAAAAGAGCTAACGGGGTTTACTCTTTTGACAGGTAACTACCTCTTTTTATATACTTTCAACAAATAATCAACAGAGGGGGCCAATCATGGATTTTGGAATAAAAAACAGGCTGTCACGTATCATCAAGGCAAAAACAGGAAAAACCGTCATGCTTGCAGTTGACCATGGCTACTTCCAGGGTCCCACAACAGGGCTGAGAGATCCCGGGAAGACCGTCAGACCCCTTATTTCCTTTGCAGACTGTCTGTTCATAACAAGGGGCATGCTGAGAACCTGTATTGATCCAAAAAGTGATACTGCTATATGTCTCAGGGTCTCCGGTGGCCCGAGTATTCTTGGAGAATTATCCAATGAAGATATTACCACCTCTATGGAAGAGGCGATAAGGCTTAATGCATCAGGAGTCGGGATGTCTATTTTTGTAGGTGCGCGCAACGAGGATAGAACGATATCGAATCTTGGAAGATTGGTAAATGAAGCAGAGAGGTTCGGAATGCCCGTGCTTGCTGTAACAGCAGTTGGCAAGGAAATGGGGAGGGATGCACGCTATCTTGGACTTGCATGCAGGATTGCAGCAGAGATAGGAGCACATTTTGTAAAAACATATTATTGCGAGGATTTCTATAAAGTGGCAGAAGGATGTCCTGTCCCTATTGTTATGGCAGGAGGAAAAAAGATTCCCGAGAGGGATGCATTACAAATGACAAAGAATGCGATTACAGAAGGAGCTGCGGGTGTTGATATGGGAAGGAATATTTTCCAGAGTGGTAACCCCTTAGGGATGATTAAAGCGATAAGGTCGATCGTTCATAAAGGCGCCTCTGTAGAGGAAGCATTTGAAATATACTCTAAGAAATAGTTTCTCATCTGTATTGCATTCTGAATAATATATTTAGACAAACGAGTTATCATGAAAGCTAAAAAACTGTCATTCCAGCTTGTCTGGAATCTTTCTTCAAAACAGCCTTTATCGCACCGTTCGATGTAATAGAAGGATTCTGAGCGGGCCGGGATGACAGAAATACATCATGAAAGTAGCCGTCTACTACAGTAATGACAATATAAAAATTGAGGAACGCCAGCTGCCCGGTATATCCGATGGTGAAATTCTGGTAAAGATGAAGGCCTGTGGAATTTGCGGGACGGATGTTATGGAATGGTACAGAATCAGAAAAGCTCCTCGTGTTCTCGGTCATGAGATGGCGGGTGAGATTGTTGAAATCGGGAGCAAAGTAGAAGGATTCAAAAAAGGCGACAGAGTTTTTGTATCCCATCATGTTCCCTGCTATAAATGTGATTACTGTAAACAGGGGAAATATTCTGCATGCGAATCACTCCATACAGGCAATTATTACCCCGGAGGGTTCTCAGAATTCATAAAGGTATCTGCCGATAATGTCAGATATGGAACGTTTCTTCTTCCTGATAGCATAACGTATGAGGACGCCACGATGATTGAACCTTTAGGGTGCGCAATTGCAGGAGAAAATCAATTGGGGATTAACGAAGGCCAGACTGTCCTGATAATAGGCTCCGGTGTCGCGGGTATTCTGCATATTCAATTGGCAAAGATGAAAAAAGCCAAAGTCATAGCTGCGGATATCAGTGAGTATAAACTAAATAAGGCTTTGGAATTTGGTGCCGATTATGTAATAAATGCAGGGAAATATTCCAGGGATGAACTGAAAAGCATAAACGATGGTGTTTTGGCAGATGTTGTGATTACATGTACATCTGTAAAACAGGCGGTTGATGATGCCATATCTTTTGTGAATAGAAAAGGGAAGATTCTCTTTTTTGCAGTCCCCGAAACCGATATAATAATTCCATCCCTGAGATTCTGGAGGGATGAGATAACGCTAACATTTTCATATGGTGCAGTCCCTTCTGATCTTCAGAAGGCAATAGAGTTGATTGACAGGGGAAGGATAAATGTCAGAAAAATTATCACACACAGGATTCCACTTTCTGATATTCAGGAAGGATTTAAATTAGCTGTAGAGGCAAAAAAATCCTTAAAGGTTATTGTGATTCCAGATAACGGTCAGTAAAGTAACTATCTGAACCGTTCGTCTGATTTCGTTTGTTTTAATTTTTCAATTTTTTGTGAAAGCCATCCTGTGCTCTCGACTTCGTGTACATCAAAATCAGTAACATAGGGTTTTATATCAAGTAAAGGAGTGCCATCAATGATATCCACATCTTCAATATAGAGAATATTCTTTTCAATTTTTACAACTCTGACAACAGATAATCCTATGGGATTTGGCCTCCTGGGCGACCTCGTGGCAAAAACACCCCTCAGGGTATCATCCATAAATGGTTTAACCTTTAAGGAATAATCTTTCGAGAGGTGAAAATGATAAATCAGGATTATATGCGAAAACCCGTCCAGATCCTGAATGCCTTCAACATAATCAGGGTTCAGTTCAATTGTGCCTTTAATCCCTCTTGCACCTGCAGGCTGAATTGGCATGCCTTTAATGTTTTTATAAGGAGTATGAATTATGCCTATTTGTCTATATATGATTTTGGTCATAGCGAACTCTGTTCCAATGGTTGATACTTTAAGCCGTCATTCCCGCCTGTCGGGAATCCTTCTGAATCCCCCTTAGTAAAGGGGGTTAGGGGGTTGTTCAAAGAAAGATTCTGGACTGATCCCTGACAAGCAGGGACAAGAGCCAGCATGACAGAATTAAAAGTCTTAAACAACTTTTAAGATCCCGGAGAATTAATAGCATAATAAGCAACCCGTATCATTGACAACAATAAATTTTTCATAGTATAGTAACACAAAATAGGCGATGGAGTTCGCTTAACCGTCCCGATGCATGGGGACTGATAACTCCTACCATCTCTAACCTCTCTCTTAAAGGAGAGCAGGTGGGGTTGTAGGAGTTTTTTTAGTTTAAGGCATGTGTTATTAATTAAGTTTATAAAGAAGACATTGATTATAAAATCCCTCCTACCCTCCCTTTGCCAAAGGGAGGAAATGTACCCCTCTTTGGCAAAGATGGGGAAGGGGAGATTTTTCGGATAGGGGGTTACAATGGTTCTCGATAAATACTCGCATCTTAAAGATGAACTCATAAAGTGTATTGACTCCATCTCGACAATCGAAAGTATTCCCTCCGGCATCTGTGACGAACTCAGAGAAAAAATCGAAAATAATGTATTTAACCTTGTTGTCCTTGGACAGTTTAAAAGGGGGAAGACCAGTCTTATCAATGCGCTTCTCGGAGCAGAAATATTACCCACCGCTATTGTTCCGCTTACGTCTATTGCAACTATTCTCAAATATGGCGGGACATTCAATATCAAAGTCTATTTCAACGATGGCAGGGTGATTGAAATTGAACCGGCAAGCCTCATACAATATGTAACGGAAAAAGGAAATCCAAAGAACGAGAAAGATGTGCAGGAAGTCGTTATTACCTATCCTTCTCCCTATCTGAAAGACGGTGTTCGGTTAATTGACACCCCCGGCGTCGGCTCGGTGTATGAGCATAATACCGACATCGCCTATCAGTATTTACCAAAATCGGATGCCGCCCTGTTTCTTCTCTCGGTAGACCAGCCGGTAAGCAAGGCAGAACTCGATTTTTTAAAAGATGTGAAAGAATATTCTCACAGGATATTCTTTCTCCAGAACAAGGCAGATTATGTCGGCCCCGAAGACCTTAACGAGTCTATCGCATTCTCCATGAAAATTATTGAGGAGTGCACGGCCAGCGAAGTAAAGATTTTTCCCCTTTCTGCAAAACTTGCCCTCGAAGGCAAATTGTCCGGGATGAAGGATCTCCTTGAGAAAAGTTTTCTTCCCGAATTTGAAAATATCCTGAATACCTTTCTTATGCAGGAAAAGGGCGATGTTCTGCTTCTTTCCGTTACGAACAACCTTCTCAGGCTTCTCTCTCAGGCGCGGCTGGGGCTTGAGCTTGAGATGAAATCTCTCGTGACGCCCCTTGAGGAACTGAAGGAGAAGATAAAGATATTCGAGAATAAAAAGAAGGAAGTACAGATAGAAAAAGACGATTTCTCCCTGTTGCTGGATGGTGAAATTAAAAAGATCACCAATAATGTCCTTGAAGAAGACTCAAAAATATTCAGACAGGAGCTGTTCCATAAGGTGTCGGAAGGATTTGAAAGAAGCTATGGCGAATGTTCGGGCATGTCCATGAAAGAGCTTCGGGATTATCTTGAGGAGCAGGTTATTACCGAGGTCAGACAGGCATTTACGAACTGGCGGAGCATTGAAGATGAAAAACTGGCAAAGACCTTTGAAGCGGCCTGCAAACGGTTCATCACCAGGATTGACGATACAGTGGATTCCCTGCTCAAATTCTCGGCGGAACTCTTTGCCGTTCCTTTCGATATAGTCAAGGCAGAGGCGATCTGGTCAACGAAATCCAGTTTTTACTACAGATTCAAGGAGCAACCAGTGGGCATAGAGATCGTGGCATCATCAATGACTTTGTTGTTGCCGAAATTCATCGGCAAAAAGATAATGCTAAAGAAGACGAAGGAATATCTCCAGCGGGTGGTCGATCTGCATTACGCCAAGGCCGGATGTGAATTTGAAGAAAGATTGGACAGGAGTAAGCTTACTTTCAGATGGGAGATGTTCCAGAGGATTGAGGCAACCATGGAAGGGATATCAAAAGCTATAGAAAAAGGGATGAACCAGAAATCGAAGGGTGAGCAGGCTGTCGAGGAACAAAAGGCTGTCCTCATCGAAACTGAAAAGAAGATGAACGAAGTCAAGAATAAACTTATTCAGATAAGGCAATCGGTATAAAGCATGAATAATCAGAAAAACGCGGCCATTCAATTTATCATTCTCCTTGGAATTGTCAGTCTTTTTGGAGATATAACATACGAAGCCGCGAGGAGTGTTACAGGACCTTACCTGGCCGTTTTAGGTGCAAGTGCAGTTATTGTTGGCCTTGTCTCCGGTCTCGGAGAATTTTTAGGATATGCACTGCGTCTGGCATCAGGGTATGTTGCGGATCGCACCAGGGCGTATTGGCCCATAACGATCATCGGCTACGCATTAATCCTCTCTATTCCTCTTCTGGCCTTTGCCGGCTACTGGCACGCTGCAGCAATCCTCATAATTATTGAACGTATTGGAAAGGCAATTAGAACTCCTGCAAGGGATGCTATGCTTTCGCATGCCACTGCGAAAATAGGGAGGGGACTGGGATTTGCCATTCATGAAGCAATAGACCAGATCGGAGCTATTATCGGACCTTTGATTTTTTCTGCGGTCTTTCTTTTTAAGGGTGGATATAAAGAGGGTTTTACTATTTTATGGATACCTGCCCTTCTTACTCTGGTGTTTCTGATTATGGCAAGAATAAAAATACCTTCTCCTGAGAGATTTGAAACTTCAGTAAAGGAAACCATGCACAGCACTGAAACTGGAAAAAAACTTCCTGAGATCTTCTGGTATTATGCAATATTCGTCTTTTTTGGTGTGGCAGGGTTTGCAAACTTTCAGCTCATTGCCTATCATCTGAAAGTTCAGGGGATTGTTTCTGACATTCAGATTCCCATATTCTATGCGATTGCGATGGGTGTGGATGCAGTAGTGGCATTAATTATCGGCAAAACATATGATAAAATCGGGTTCACTTCGTTGATCACAATTCCTCTCCTGACCCTTCCGATTCCATTCCTTGCGTTTTCTCATAATTACAGCTTTGCGGTAATCAGTATTGTTCTCTGGGGAGCGGTTATGGGGATTCATGAAACAATCATGCGCGCAGCGATTGCTGACATAGTACCCATCGAACGCAGAGGAACTGCATATGGAATTTTTAATACAATTTACGGTGCATCCTGGTTTATTGGAAGTGTTCTAATAGGGTTTATGTATGAAATTTCAATAAATTTTATCTTTCTCTTTGTAGTTCTCATGCAAATAATATCGGGTTTTGTATTTTTTATGCTGAGAGGAAAAAATAAACCTCAAATCCAGCGATAACCAGTGCAAGCAATTGAGAATGCTGTCATTGCGAGGGCGAAGCCCGCTATTATCTTCTATCATTTCTGAACATTTATTTCATAAAAAATTGTGTGATATACCTTATTGCGAGGAGGATAATAATTGACCCGAGCATAAGTTTAATAACCTTCTGGGGAACAAACTTCTGGAAGCGCGCACCAAGATATATACCGATGAATCCGCCTGCTCCGAAAAGAAAACCGAGCAACCAGTCGGGCGAGGTCACCATACCTGCTTTAGCAGGCATAACGCTGTAAAATGTCACACCCAGGACAGATGTGAGAAAGGTTCCCATAAGAGCTGCGCCGGCGACCGTATATACCGGTAAATGAAAAACAGCCACGCAGAAAGGAGCGATGATTGCTCCGCCCCCAATACCATATGTCCCGCCTATAACTCCTACCACAAATGCAAGCAGAAGCATGCCGACTGTGCTGAATGAAAACCTCTCTCCCCAGAATTCATATTCCACTTTTTTCAGGCTTACCGAAACCGTCTTCACCACAGCCTCAGGCGGAAGTCCGGAAGCAATGCTGCTCTTTTGCTGTTCCCTGAGTTGTTTTGTTCTTTCACGGAATTTATCCTCAAGGGCCTTCATCTTTGCTTTCCCTGCTTTTGCCTTGCCGGTAATTTCATAGACAAGCCGAACACCGATATATAACAGCACACAGCCGACAAACAGTTTGAATGCCCTCGGATCAGGCAGATAGAGTACTCTCAAATAATATCCGATAAACACCCCGGGAAGCGTTCCGACAATAACAACCCAGGTCAAAGGCCATGCCATACGGCCTTCCTTGAGATAGCGGTAAACTCCGCTCGGTATCGCGACAATGTTATATACAAAATTAGTAGCGCTTACAGAAGGACTCGTAAAATGCAGAACGCTCATCTGAAAAGGAAGTAATAAAAATGCACCCGAAACACCGCCCATAGAGGTGAAAAAAGAGACTACTAAGGCTACCAGAGGGGGAATAAAAATATATGTCTTTACCCCCGATACAGGGAAGATCATATAGAGAAAATCCATAAAAGTTCCTTTAAAAATTAAGAATTACCAATTAACACGATAATTATTGTTTTCGTGTTGATTAAAACATTATCACGTAGTTTATCTGCTTGTCAAGAGCTTTGCAGAAAATTTATTATATCTTAGAATTATGGTAGCCATGAATGGATCGGAAAAAGCTGTGGGCAGTCGCTCTAATAAAGGAGTAATGTTCCGGAAGGGTCAAAAAGTGCCATACTCTTTTATAACTGAGCGATCGAGCCATGCGCGTATTGTCTCGATTCCAGACGAAGGCCAATGTCTTGATACGGTTCAGATGAATCTTCTGGAGCAGTCGTTTCGAGACTGGGCAGACGGAGCGCCACGGGCTGACGTTCGTTTATCACGCAGGCGTATTTTGCTGATATTTCTTTTGATACGCTATACCGGAGCCAAGCTGAGCGAGGTGCTGGCCCTTAATCCCTTTCAAGACGTCGATTTCAGACATCACCTGGTGTTCCTGGGGGGAACAGAAAAGAAAAATGGCCGGCTTCGACGGGAAGTCCAGATACCGAAAGTACTCGCAGAAGAAATTGAGTCTTCACTTGATGACCCTTCCTTCAAAGAATATCTGGGCAGCTTGTTCAAAGTCGACCCCGGCCATGTCCGCCGGAAATTCTACGAACGAGCATCAGACTGCGGCTTTCCCCCTGCGATGGGCGCTCCGGAAATCATCCGAAAATCACGCGCAGTGGAACTGATGCAAAGCAATGTGCCTTTACCGGTTGTACAAAGGATGTTAGGCCATTCAACGCTAAATGTAACGGCTTCGTATGTTGCTTTTTCTGATGACGATATCCGGCAAGTTGCAAAATATTTTATTGAAAAAGAATCCCGCCGAAAAACAAGTGCACGAAACAGCTTTTTTGGTAAAATCCTGTCTATCAGAAAAGGAGATATCCAGGCGAAAGTGGAGATGATTACTGCGGGGGGAGATTTTGTGACTACGGTAATCACTAACGACAGTCTGTCAAAGTTAGGCCTTAAAAAGGGCTCATTAATTACAGCAGAGGTGAAGGCTCCCTGGGTGATTTTACAGAAAAGCGATAAGGAACCCGAGTCCACGGCTGAAAACCGATTTTTCGGAACCATTATGCGCATCAACAGAGGCAAAATTACCACAGAGTATGTCGTTCGCATTTTGGATGGAACTGAACTATGCTCTGTGGTGAGCACAGAGAATGCTCGCCAGATAGGCTTTCAAGAGAATGATCAGGTATGGGTCATATTCAATACTTTTGCTGTTGTGTTGCATATTGATTAACCCGAATAATGCAGATATTGCTAGTGCGCCAGTGGCGGACTAGCAATCTTTTCGGAAACATTTATTTCAAAAGACGGAAGCATTGCAATATCGATATCACTGTCATTTCGCAGTCTTCCTTTAACGATTGAACCATAGACATATATTGCAGCAATTCTGTCTTGCATAGAAATTTCTTTCATTTTTGATAATAATAAATCAGTAATGTTTTGGGACTTCATGAGAAGATTATAAAAATTGACGGAGAAGAATGCAAATTTATATCTAATAGTTTTAAGGTTTTTTTGCCTGAATATAGGCTGAAAAGACTATGTTTTCGACACCCTCGCCGAAATTCCAGCTTCTGATGATCTTATGGCTCTTCTCTTTCTCCTTAATGACTATATCGGTAAAGCCTGCCTTTGCGAGTATCTGCTTCAGTTCCTCCACGGGAACCGCACTGGTTATTCAGCCGCTGTAAGCTCTTTCGTTTTACATAACCATCCGGTCCCGCTTTCATCGCAGAAAGGAAGGCGTCAAACCCTGCGCCACTGCCAAGATCTAAAACAGTTTCTCCCTCTTTCAATTCTGCTATTGCAAATGGGTTGCCACATCCAAGACCAAGATTTGCCTCTCCGAGACCAATTTTCAATTCTTCGTCAGAATATCCAAGAAGCCTTCCTGTTTCAAGAAGGTTCACAGGCTTAATCTCATGGGAACAACAGGTTGCAGGCATTGCACAACATGAGCCCTGCGAGGCAATAGATGAATAGGTTTTAATTACAAGATGCTTCAGTTTTGATTTTTTATCCATTACTCATCTCTCTATCCTATTTAATTCACAAATTTTACATATATTGGCAGATACAGTATTGTCGCTCATTCTCAGCCCCGATAAAACCGTGGCTTCCGAGGTAAATTCTTTCTTCAAAAGAATTTAAACCCGCTCAAATACTGTATCTGCCAATAATTTGATGAATAATGTTATTAATCCTCAAAGATCTTAAAAAACATTTAAGATCTTTTATTCTGTCATTGCCCGACCTGGAGACTGTCCCGTACTTGCCTGTCCTCACGAAAGTGGGGAATACGGGAGTCAAGCCGGATAATGACAACCATTGGAACAGAGTTCGCTATGAATAATTTGGGCTAACTTTTTTTAGTATCTGTTGATATTCAAAATATATCCGTTAAAGAAGCAAGTCTTTATCTTCTTTTTCCCTCTCAATCTTTTTTGGTTTCAAAAGACGGGAGAGCTTTTTATCTCTTTTTATAAGTTTTACAAGCTCATGTGTTTTAGCCTTTTCTTCATCAGTAAGGAGGCCGTAAAGTTCGATGATATCATGATCATCTTTAGGGCTTCCTGCCTTTAGCTTCATACTGATGAGGTATGGTTTGGGCAGAAGATTTAGTGGTATTTCCTTTTCTGGTTTAGAAGATAACAAACCTTCTAATTCCCACTTATAGCGAGCAATAATTATATCTATTCTGGGTGCATTGCCTTTTGGATCTTTCAGGTAAATAATCTCATGCTGAAAGGGGTCATGAATATCAGCACTTCGTGGCAAATATCGCAGTGTGAGGCCTTTGCCTTTCAATTCATTTTTGAGAAATCTTGATAACTCTTTCCCAAAATTATCATACGGGCTTCCTATAGCCAGAGTGTCAATATCTTTTGTGGTTCTTTCTATACCATGAGCAATTACTGCATATCCGCCAACAAGTGCAATAATCGTATCTTTATATTGTGTTGTGAGAATAAACTTATCGATGAGTTTTTTTAGTTCTCTCAGCGTACCTAAGATAGGCTTCACCTTCGGTTATCCTTTCCCTTTTTGCCCTGAGTTTAACAAACTCATTGAACAGAAATTCCATTTCCCTAATCCTTTGAGCAGGCGTCAGAGCCAGAAACTCCTTTTTCATCTCCTTTCTTTTCTGCCGCATTATTCCCATGATATCTAACTAAACAAAAACATTATAGCATAGTAGAGGAACTCTCAAAAATTTACAATGATATATAAGATAATGTGAAAGAACTACAAAGGACAGCAACAACGGCTGACCTTTGCCCAAGCATTAATTCATTTTAACAATCAAGGAGAAAAAAACCTTAAAATAATTTATATATAAGTCTTCATATTCCTTTTGTTCGTTTTCCGTATTGATAAATATTAATTACTGTGTAATAATATGTGTAATTTAATGTGTGAAAGGGGGTTTAAATGCCAACCAATCTTGCGATAGATGAAACTCTTTTGAAAGAGGCTCAAAAAATAGGGAAGCATAAGACAAAGAAGAATACTGTCAATGAGGCGCTGAAAGAATACATTATGAAGAGGAAGCAAAAAAATATCATCTCTTTGTTTGGAAAAGTTGATATTGAGCCTTTTTATAATTATAAAAAAGAAAGAAAAGCTCGGTGAAAATTTTGGTTGATACTTCAATATGGTCTCTTGCTCTTAGGAGGAAACCAGAGAAGGTAAATCCTGAGGCTGTAGCTTTAAAGATGATTATTGAACGAGGGGAGGATATCTATCTCATAGGCATTATACTTCAAGAAGTGCTTCAAGGCATAAAGAATCCAAAAGATTTTCGTATTTTGAAGGACTATTTTGAGGTTTTTCCATTGATTGAACTAATAAGAGAAGATTATATCAAAGCATCTGAATTGAAAAACCATCTTATGAAAAAGGGAAAACAGATTAGCACAATTGATGCCCTTATCGCATCTGTATCAATTTCAAATGATTGTTATCTCTTTACAACTGACAGGGATTTCGAATACATAGCACAGTATTCTAATTTAAGGTTATACAAATATCAGTAACACTCAAATAACAGGTGTATAATTATTTAATTTTTAAGGAGCTTCAAAGACAAGAATTTCATCACTGGGGTGCTTCAAGTAGGTCTTCTCGCAGGACAGGAAACATAAAGCCAGAAGAGCGACCCTTCCTGTCACTTTTTTGTATATTTTAAGAGATGTTGTGTATTCTTTGAATTTCCTTTAGTTCCTTATTTTCCAGCGCGTGTTCCTTATGCCGCTCCTCTTCTGTTACTTTCCCATGAAGCCAGATAAGACTTCCCGGAAACTTCCCGGGCTTGTAATGCACATTAAACATATGCCAAATAAGAAGAGCAAGTGCGGCAAGAATAGCCTCATGAAAGTGTGCTTCCAATGCTACATCTAATATCCTACTCCCCCATTCATCAGGCAGTGAAGCAGTGGCTTTCAGAGGGTACAGCATGATCAGGCCTGTGCCGACCATGATGACACATCCCCAGAATGCTGCCCAGTAATCGAATTTCTCGAAATAGCTGAATCGCCCGAATTGAGGCGGTGTATTTCTCTTCCCTGTGAAATAGAGAATGTTGTAATACAAATCCGTAAAATCCTTTTTCAGGGGCAACATCAGAAGAAGATCTCTCCTTCCCTCGGGATGAATAAAGACATAAAGGAGATGATATGCAAAGGCAAAAGTGAGCATCCATCCGGCCATATGGTGCCATGCCCGTATCGCTTCTAATCCTCCGAAGAAATCTATAATACCTGTAAGTGCCTCGGAATGGGGATACCGGAGGCACCATAAAGGTATTGCAGTTATGACGAGAGCTATTACACTCACGAACATCAATATGTGCTGAATCCTGAAAAATATATTGAATCGTTTAATTTTTAATTCCGATCTGTTATTCATGACACCTCTCCTTCAATCTTCTCGTATTGTCAAAAGTTATTTTCCCTCTCCCCTTGTGGGAGAGGGTTAGGGTGAGGGGTAATCCGTAGAGTTTTTTCTAAGTCTTCTGGCTATATCTATCAGACTTTTCACCCCCACCCTCGCCCTCCCCCCTCAAGGGGGAGGGTTTCTTTTATATTTCAATATGTTTTAAAACACTTTTCCATAAAACTTTTGACATTACCAGCTTCTTTTACGATAGTACTTCCATATATCGAGCAACATGTGAGCGATCAAACCAACCATCACAATAATAGTAAGATATTTGAAGAAGACACCCGTCCAGTATGTCCATGGCTTACGATCACGTGGTACCTCTTTATAACCCAGTAAATCCGCTTGCTTTATGGTTATTGGCTTTCCATCCTCTCCAAAAGGATACTGAAGTACATGTGCAAAAAAGAAGCCGGAATTTTTACTGTGACAGTCCGAGCACCCCTTTACACCGAGAGCAGCCTTAGAAGGTGCAATATCGTGATTTAACGTATGAACCGATGCATAAGGGGATGCCTCATAGTCATGCTTTGGTAAACGCTCCCATTGTGTGCCTGAATAAAACATCTTATCATTGGATACCCAGACTACCCTCTTCCCTGTGAGGTCAAAGTTGGTATCAGTGAGATATGCTTTAACAGAGTTGATAAATGCATCAATCTCTTCAGGTTTGTTTACTTCAGGAGATCCGTCTCCGTTGTCATCACGTATTTTTGCAAGTTCGGGATACTTTGAGGGGTCTTCGTTATGAATCTTCCACATGATAAAGATATCTTTCATGAAGGGCTGATTAAGGCCGGTTTTCCCTTCCTCAACCAGACCGGGCCAGGCGCTGTGCACTCTATTTGCAGGATAAATCTTTCCTTTGTACCTAATCAAAACAGGCTGGAAAGGTGTTGTTGGCTGGTCATCTCTTGTGAACATATTGAGCTCGCCATAATGATTCCAGTAATTCATATCCTGGTCATAGAATGTCCATATACGTTTTGGAGGAGGTGAGATTTTGGTAGCAGGATTAAAGACATCGCTTACCTGTACCTGTGCAGATTTCACGTATCTCCATGGGATATGACAGGTCTGACAGGCAATCTTTTCAAGGTGGTGCGGTGGAAGTCCGTTGTGCTTTACGATGGTAGCTCCAAGATATCCTGTTAAGTGGCAGTCATTGCAGGTGCGCATGGTGTTGTCAAGGTCATTTCGAACATGTCCGCCCGGATCATCACCTTTCCCGATCTGGTGAACTTCCCTGCCTTTAATCCTTACATCTACAGCCCTGCTTCCGGATGGATGGCAGTCAACACATTTCATACCTGCCCGGATATGTACGTCAGTACGGGCATCGAATGAGGCTCCCCGTTTTTTCCATCCCGGTTTGCTATGACACTGCAAACACGCAGTATTTCTTGGTTCCCTTACCATGTGCAAAGATACCATCCCGTTTTTGTCAAACTTCGTTTTATCATATACTACCTTCACAGGGTCGCCTGATTTTATACTGCCTGAAACTTTACCAAGGCCGCTGGCGGCAGTGGCTGCCCATTTGAAATTGAGATTGTCAAGCTGATGATTACGCTCCTTGAAATTATATGAAGGAAGGTGGCATAGCAGGCAATCTGCTTCGATAACCCCTGTCTCGGACCATCTGGCTTTATAGTAATCACCATCAAATCGGTTATCTCCTCCCGGTGTCATTCCTTGTTCTTTCATGTACTGATCATAACGGAACTCCTCACGGTCGTATTCAAGAGGCCCGCCGCCTGGATGACAGCTGCCGCATGAGGTCACAAAATCAAATGATGTCATGTCAATCATTCTCGGGTTTGAATTCTTCTTTGCCGCAAGACCGCGGTACAATGGAGCAGGTGATCACCAGTTGCCGCCGTAATTGCCCGGAGAAGTAACCCAGAGATAACGTTTCTGCATATCTTCAGTCGGCTTTTCACCTTTGCCTTGTGTAAAATGAAAACCCTCTGTTATCTTGTTGTAATCGTGACAACCTGTTGCCCCGCATGTCTGCTTTGGAGAATAGGGCTTGTCGGCATTGATATTACGGACAGGGTCGATGATGCTCCCGCTCTCATCCCTCAGATTGAATGGTGGACATACACCTGAAGGAAAGGGGATAGCTTTATCTTCCTTAGCACTTTCCGCCCGGATTGTGAATGTGCCAGCAAGTACAGCCATTACCGAGACAAAGATAATGATTAGTTTCATTTGCACCTCCTATCGTCGGTTTATAGTCTTCAAACGATTTCAAAAATGTACGCCAGGGCATAGTAAATACCGACCAGTATAAAAATAACGCCCGTCACCTTTTTTGTATAAAACTCAGCCCTTGTAATTCTGGAATATAGACTGTTGATATACCCTGTACCAGCTGCTATGATGAAAGCAAAGAGCAGCACCGGCAGCCCTGTTCCTATACCATAAATGAGGGGCAGTCCGATCCCCGACTGTGCTTTAACTGCAATGGGAATCAGCCCTCCGAAGAACAGGGCAGCGGACACGGGACAGAATGCAAGCGCAAACAGGACACCTAAAAGCAGAGAGCCGAATATTCCCTTCCCGACCATTTTTTTTGTAACATTTTCGGATACTGAAGGAATGGGCAGGGATACCCTCAATAAATCCAGCAGGATCATCCCCACCAGAATCAAAACGATGCCAAGGATTTTATTGATATATCTCTGGAGGAAATCAGATAGAAGGGGAATATCTACCAGTGCTTTCACGATAAGGACACCGAGGACAATATACGTGAGACTCCTTCCGAGCGCATAAAGAATCCCCGAAAGGAAAACAATATTCTTCTGCGTAATCCGATGTGAGATGTACGATACCGCAGCGATATTGGTAGCCAGAGGACAGGGGCTGACAGAAGTCAAAATACCGAGCCACATAGCAGTTGTTAATGGCAACCACTCCATTTACATTGTTTCCTTTAAGAATCCCTCAACTTCGTCCTTTACATACTGGAAAAACCTTTCCCTGTCTCTCACATGAGTCCAGACAGCTTTGAGATTTTTCCATTGTATCTCCTTCCCATCTGTCTCCATGGAAAGGACAAGAGATCTGGTAAAAAGCTGATAGTCCTGTATAAAATGCCTGTTATCAGGTTCCTCCACATTTACATGGCGAAATTCGAGTGTTCCATTCTGCAATTCGTTCCTAAAGTATTGCTCTATCGCCTCTTGCGAATATCGCTCGATTGTACGGCAGGCAGAACACCTGAATGTGCCGTGAAAGTAATAGGCGATTACTTTTGAAGTATGCGTTTTTGCTGCAGATTGAATTGATGAGTCTCTCTCCGACGTTTGTCTTGGGGCCTCTCGCGCAGGTAGATTCTCCGGAAGCGGCACAGAATGACCGGACACGGAAGTTTTATCTCCCTGTGTTTCAGCAAAGTTAGTCGCATTGCTCTCACTTTTTTGCGAAAACTCCTTATAAAGAAGAAAAGAAAAACTAAAAACCACAAAAATTAAAAGCAGGCTCTTTATCAACTGTCTGATATTCAATTAAAACCTCCTGAAGGTTAAGGTTTGTTTATAAAATCGTATTTGTCATTGTCCGGCTTGACCGGACAATCCAGAAGTTTCTGAAAATACTGGATTCCCCGATCAAGTCGGGGAATGACGGAATAATCAAAATAGTATTCTATTCACAGCTCTATTTATTCAACAATCGCTCCGAACGTCATTCCTGTTATTGTTGCTATAACTACTACTAAGCTTATAAAAACAGATGTCTTTTTTGTCCCTATTGCTTTTCTTATAACCAGCATACTCGGTAAACTTAGAGCCGGTCCGGCCAGAAGCAGAGCCAGAGCCGGACCTTTACCCATGCCTGAACCTATCAATCCCTGAAGGATTGGTACCTCTGTGAGGGTGGCGAAGTACATAAAAGCTCCCACTATAGACGCAAAAAAGTTTGCAAATAAAGAGTTCCCTCCTACAAGAGATGTTACAAAATGCGACGGTATTATCCCCTCATGGCCAACCCTGCCGAGAAAGAAGCCGGCAGCAAGAACACCGCCAAGCAGAAGTGGCAATATCTGAAGTGCAAGAACCCATGTTTGCTGCGTCCAATCCATCAGTTCTCCTTTTCTAAACCATTTCGCAAGCATAAATATGAGACCTGTAAAGAAAAATGCCGTAATCCACCATTTATGGGCATATACGAACCACCATATCCCGCTGCTTTCTCCGGCAGGTTTTCCCCAGTTGGCAAATACAAGGATTGCAATCATCGAAAAGAAGTAAGGAATTGTTTTATACAGTGGTCGTGGTTCTTCAGTAGCTGAAAAATCAAAATCTTCGGTTGAATGGCGTTTCCTTTCTTCTTTTAAAAATACCAGGTGCATGAAAAGGCCTATAATAATACTGAATAAAACTGCACCGATAGCCCTTGCTAATCCTAATTCCCATCCGAGTATTCTTGCAGTAAGTATTATCGCCAGCACATTTATCGCAGGCCCTGAGTAAAGAAAGGTAATCGCAGGACCGAGACCCGCTCCTCTTTTGTATATTCCCATAAATAAAGGAAGGATAGTACATGAACACACGGCTAAAATAGTTCCTGAAACAGAAGCAACGCCATAAGAGAGAACCTTGCTGGCCCTGGCTCCGAAATATTTCAGCACCGAAGCCTTGCTTACAAAAACCGATATGGCACCGGCTATGAAGAAAGCCGGAATCAGGCAGAGGATGACATGTTCACGGGCATACCACTTTGTCAATGCCAGAGCTTCAAAAAAGGCATTGGTAAAACTTGCATTTTCAATCGGAAGATAATAGAACCCCCCGAAGACAGCTATTATTAATAAAATTTTTTGCCACTCTTTCATTGAATTATCTTAAGCTCACTTGATTCATCATAAATAATTGCATCAACACCTTCCGCCTTTTATTAACAATACAGACCTGTCGCTGTATTCAACGACGTTTCTTGAGACAGAGCCCCAGAGTATACCTTCTATATACCCTTTTCCGTGAGCACCCATCACAATAAGAGAGATATTTTCTTCCTTTGCAATCTTTATTAAATCTGCACGGGCATTGCCTACGGAAAGGCTTGTTTTAACTTTTAAGCCCTCTTCCTCAAGTTCATGTTTAACTTCTTCTAATTTCTTTTTGTCTTCTCTTTCAAATGCCCTGAATATATCGGGAGGCTGAAGCTTCATTGCCTTTTCGTTCATTACATGAGCAATAATTACCTCTTCAACTCCAGCATCTTTCAAGCCTTTGAGATGTAGTAATGCCTCTTTTGCACAATCTGACCAGTCTGTTGGATAGAGAATTCTGCTGAACAGCCTTTCACAGTACCTCTCGCACTCTTCTTTATCACCACCGCATACAGCGGGATATTTCGGAATATAAACCGGAAATTTTCCATATCTTATTACTTTATCGGTATTCGAACCTATGAATATTTCACCAAGAATCCCTCTTTTCTGCCTGCCCGAGACTATAAGTGAAACTTTTTCTTCTCCGGCTATCCTTATGATTTCTCTGTACGGGACGCCTAACCCTATACGTCTCGTTGCTATGAGTCCCTTGTCTTCTATCATTCTGACGGCTTCGTCCATCTTTGCATTTACAATTTCGGTTAATCTCTTTACATCCTCAGGACTATAGCCCTGATATTTATCCATCGGGAGCTTTGATACATCCAGGATATGAAGGAGAATAACCTCCTCTGCTCCTGCTTTCTTAAAATTTAGCAGACACGAGAGGACATCTAAAGAAAACTCCTCGAACTTGATTGGATAAAGTATCTTTTTATACATTTATTCCCTCCCGATAAAAAGTTTGAATTCTGTCTTTTTAGCAAACCATACAAGTGCAAGCATGACAGGCACTTCAATCAGTGGCCCTATGACTGTTGCAAGCGCTACCGTTGGATTGAAAGCTGTAATGGCAATTGCAATTGCTATCTCAAAGTCCCTTCCTGTTGAGTTAAAACCAACGGCTACCGAATCTTTGTAGTTCAGTCCAAGTTTCCATCCGGTAAGATAAACAACAATAAACATTAGCCCGAAGAACAGTGTCATTGGAATTGCTATCTGAACGATGAAAGACGGCTTTTCGAGTATCAGATCGCCTTTCAGTGCAAACATCACAATGAGGGTAAATAGAAGGCCGGCAATAGACATGGTGTCAAGATAAAACTTCAGTTTATGAAACCACTTCTCGCCGAATCTCTTTACTCCCAGAAATCTTGTCAGCATTCCTGCGAGAAGAGGCAACCCGAGATAAAGTATTACACTTTCTCCTACAAGCCATACATCAAATTCGATCTTCCCGAGAAGCAGCTTTGCATATACCGGAATCAATAACATCTGAATGATGGAGTTCAATGCTACAAGTATTATGGCAAGAGGCCCGTTGCCGCCTGAGAGATATGTAAAGACAATGACCATTGCAATGCACGGAGCAAGGCCGTAGAGAACAAGACCGGTATATAGATCAATGTCGTCCTTCAGAAAAATTTTTGCAAGCAGCAGCATAAAAAAGGGTGCAACAGCATAATTGAAGAATATCACAATAAGAAGTTGCTTTGGAGACTTTACAGCCTTTCCGAGGTCCTCAAACTTTATATTTGCCATTGCCGGATACATCATCATAAAAAGGCCTACAACTACTCCGAGCGCAAGGGTATTGGGGATGCTGAAAACATATGTGCCATGAAAGATGGATTTTATGGCATCAATGGGCGGTGTAAGCTCGAAGTCTGAGATTCCATACCATTTGCCTATAGCTATTCCAATAATCATGCTGACAATCACAAATACAGGCAAGAGCCTGAAGTTATGAAGTTTTTCAAGAATTCTTTTCAGCATTCCTAATCTCCTCTATAAACTGCATAATCCTTTCCTTTATCATTTTCTATCTCCCGCAGCAGGTGGATTCATTACGAAGCGGTACAACCTTCATATTCTTATTTTTCAGCTTTAAGAAATCTGCGAGCCTTTCTTTTTCTTTTGTTAGATTTTCTTCCGGAATCTTCTCAAGGATTGACAGGATTAAGAATCTCTTGAATATATCTGAATCATCTATGCGGTAATGGACCCATTTGCCCCGTTTTCTATCTCTAATCAGACCTGCTTCTTTGAGGACACCGAGATGAAATGATACCTTAGGCTGAATCGTGTCAAGAGCTGCGACAATGTCGCACACACATAATTCTCCGTGTTCAAGGAGCTTCAGTATCTTGACCCTTGTCTCATCGGAAAGGGCTTTAAAGACATTAAGCAGATCTATCACCGCTAAACCTCCTCCTTTATCAATGCCTTTACTTTTTCAGGAGTAGGCAGAAGCCTTCCCGAGTGTTTCAGTTTTTTATTAACAACAAGACCCGGTGTCGACATTGTATACTTCATTATCTCAATAATATCTGTAACCTTCTCTATTTTCGCTTCGATGCCAAGTTCCTTCACCGCAGCTTTTGCCATCTCCTCCATTTTATGGCAGTTTGGACATCCCGGTCCTAAAATCTTAATTTCCATTTAATCCCTCCTTTGTTTCCAGGACAATTTTTTGAATTGTTTCCAGATACGGTAATTTATGATAAGTAACACTCAATGTTTACATTTTTTATAAATGCATAAATAGCTTTTTATATAAAAGGCTATTTAATAAAAAGAACTCCTCGAAGCTCTGCTTCGGGGTATAAAAATAATCCTCATATTCTGTCATTCCTGCGCAGGCAGGAATCCAGAAGGATAAACTACCCTAAGCCCTCTGGATTCCGCATCGAGTGCGGAATGACAAACTATTAGAAAGTCTTTCAGTTATTGATACCTCGCAACTTGCTGCGGGGCAGTTCATTTATATAGAAATAAATAATTCAATACCATTATATTTATATATTATTTATATATAAACCAAATTTAATATGAAAGTCAATGAATATTTATAATTCATAACGAACTCTGTTTCAATGGATGATACTTTAAGCCGTGATTCCCGCTTGTCGGGAATCCTTCTGAATCCCCCTTAGTAAAGGGGGTTAGGGGGTTGTTCAAAGAAAGATTCTGGACTGATCCCTGACAAGCAGGGACAAGAGCCAGAATGACAGAATTGAAAATCTTAAACAACTTTTAAGATCTTTGAGGATTAATAACATAAATCTTCTCAGATATAAAGTGGAAGAACAAAAATATCCGTGCTTTGCAACGAATGATATTTTTATAATATTTTATGCGAAGGCTTGGTGTTCATACCTCTATCGCTGGCGGTTTACATTTGAGTTTAAAGAGGGCGCATGAACTCGGATGTAACACCTTGCAGATATTTTCTCATAATCCAAGGAGTTGGGCTCTCAGAGAACTTTCTGAAGAAGATATATCATTATTTAAATCACTCAGGTTAAGACTCGATATCTCACCTGTCTATATACATGCTTCATACCTTGTAAATATGGCTTCGGTGAATAAAACATTGAGGAGCAGGTCTATCGATCTGCTTGTAAGCGAAATGGAAAGGGCTGATGCAATAGGGGCAGACTATGTCATTCTCCATAGTGGTAGTGCATCAGGTGAAGATGGAGGGATTGCGAGGAAAAGGGCGATTGATGCCATGAATGAAGTGGCAAAAAGGGGAAACTGGAAATCAGGTTTAGTTATTGAAAATACGGCCGGTGAAAAAGGCGATATCTCTTCAACCATAAAAGACATGGAGGAGATTATAAATGGTGTGGCTGAACATTTTATAGCGGGGATATGTATAGACACCTGTCATGCATTTGCAGCAGGATATGATATCCGCAATAAAGAAGTTTTAAAGGTTACTTCGAATGAAATAAAGGAATGCATAGGTCTTAACAGGGTAAAACTTATACATCTTAATGACTCAAAAGGAGATATGGGTTCAGGCATTGACAGACATGAACATATCGGTCTCGGTAGAATAGGGATAAAAGGATTGGAACAATTCATAAACTGCGGGCATTTTAATGCCATACCTGTAATTCTGGAAACACCAAAAAAACAAGAAACAGATGACCCCATGAATCTGGAAAGAGTCAGAAAGATGATAAAATTGAAATAATCGTTCACTAATTTGCACTATTTGTTCTTAAAATGAATTTTTTTGTTGACAAATAGGATTTTTTGTTGTAAAAAACATTGTAGGTGAAATTATGTTAAAGAGTTTGTTTTCGTCATCAATAAGAGCAGATGTGCTGTCGTTGCTTTTAAATAGCCCTGATGAACAGTTTTATATAAGGGAGGTTGCAAAACTGTTGAGGAAAAACCCATCCGGTATAAAAAGAGAACTTGATAACCTTGAAAAGATGGGTATAGTGGCCAGCGAAAAGATTGTTAACCTGAGATACTTTCAGGCGAATAAAGAATCTCCTCTCTTTTCTGAATTGAAAAACCTTATAACAAAATCACTCGGCCTGCCAGGTGCATTAAAGGCAGTCTTAAGGGCTTCTGGCGCCAGGGCTGCTTTTCTTTATGGTCCCTACGCAGAAGGCGAAGATGTGGATACGGTTGACCTTTTTGTTATCGGGGCATCGTCGTCACTCCCCAGAGAACTTAAGAACCTTGAAAAAAGATTTGAACAAAAGATTAATTACACTTTAATGGATGAAGAAGAATATAAGCTAAAAAAGAAAAAGGGCGATGCTCATCTTAAAAGAATTTTATCAGGTAAGAGGATTACACTTATCGGAAGGCTTTGAGTGATTTTGGTTCCGCACTCACTGAACAGGAAAGTGCGGATAGAAAGGGGGTGAATTTTAATGGCAACCAAGAAAGCAGCGACAAAGAAAAAAGCAGCAAAGAAGACCGCAAAAAAGAAATAATTTCCCTCTTCACGTTAAGAAACCATATTTATAGGCTGGAGAAGAAATTCTCCAGCCCTTCTTTTTGCGGTCCTCTCAAATATGAAACTCTATTTCAGGGGGAAAATTCAAGCTAAATTTTTAACTTATTGAAAAATAAGTATTTTTAGGTATAAATCAGGGCTTGTTGCTCTACACTTTCTGCTATCAGCTCCCAGTATCCGGGATTTGACAGAAGTTTTTTCAGAAATTTCAGGTTTATAGTATGGCCGGACTTGTTGGCTATTATGTGACCATAAATAGGGAATCCCGATAAAGACAGATCGCCTATAAGATCAAGTATCTTGTGGCGAACAAATTCATCATTGAACCGAAGACCTGACGAATTCAAGACTCCACTGTCTCCAAGAATTATGGCATTGTCAATAGAGCCACCTTTGGCAAAGCCATTTGCCTTCAGATATTCGACGTCTTTAAGGAATCCAAAAGTACGGGCAGGTGCTATTTCCAATGCAAAGTTTTCCTCTGTAAGTTCTATGCTCAGTTTTTGTTCGCCCAGCAGATGATGAGTAAAATGGATCCTGTATGTTATACGCTTCCCATTGTATGGAAAGGCAGCTATCTCGGCAGGGCCATCCGTGAAAAAGACAGGGTGTGTTATCTTTATGTAAGGTCTTTTCTTGGCCTGTTTTGCAATTCCGCTTTCAAGTATTAATTTTATAAGCTCTAATGAACTGCCATCCAATATTGGTATTTCCGGTCCATTTACTTCGATAGTAAGATTGTCTATCCCCAGCCCGTAAAGGGCAGCGAGGATATGTTCAACAGTCTTGATTTTTGCACCATTATATCCAATGGTAGTCGCAAAGGCGGTATCTGTAACCGAGCTTATGGATGCCTTTATTGTCATGCCCTTGTCTGTTCTTATGAATATAAGGCCTGTATCCCTTGGAGCCGGTTTGAGGCAGACCTTTGTGTAGCGTCCAGTATGAAGGCCTATACCTTCGAAGACGACTTCTTTCTTTAATGTCCTTTGTAATCGCATAATTTATTTGGTAAATTAAAAAAGTAACCGGAATCTGTTAATACTGCAAATATAGTGCCAGGGTTGACCTTTATTTCTGCAATTTTTGAAAGCCATCGATTTCTCTGGATTCTGGCTTAAACAGAGCTTCTGCAGAAACGATGAAACTGAATGAGCATCGGTTAAAAGGAGTAACTAATAAATGTGTTGTGTGTTATCAATACAGTGTGTATTATTTAACACAATCATGTATCCCCAAAGTTTACCTTATATGTTAAAATTTAATTGAAATGATAGGGATTATAGGGGGAAGCGGCCTTTATGATATTGAAGGGGTTGTTATCAAAGATTTAAGGAAGATAGTAACACCTTATGGCCATCCGGGCGATTCTTATGTTATTGCTGAATTTGCAGGCAGAGATGTAATTTTTCTGCCAAGGCATGGTTCGCAGCATAATATTCCTCCCCATAGAATAAACTACAGGGCGAATATATGGGGTTTTAAAGAGTTAGGTGTTGAAAGGCTTGTATCGCTGAGTGCCACAGGCGGTATTAGCACTCACATGATGCCCGGCTCGATCGTTGTTCTTGATCAGATTATAGATATGACAAAAGGGAGGGATTCAACATTTTTTGATGGCGAGGATGGAGTTGTACATATTGATTTCACAGAACCATATTGCCGCGAGTTGAGAGACTCTTTTTTTGAGGCAGGTAGAACATCAGGGATAGAATTAAAAAAGACGGGTACATATATATGTCTTAATGGGCCACGATTCGAGACCAAAGCTGAAATAAAATTTTTTTCCAGAACAGGTGCCGATGTTGTAGGTATGACAGCAATGCCCGAGGCTTCCCTTGCGAGGGAGGCAGAACTCTGTTATGCAGGGATAGGGGTTGTTACCAACTATGCTGCAGGGATAACCGGTAAAAAACTTACAACCAAAGAGGTGGTAGAGGTTATGAAGATGACAACCGGAAAACTTAAGGAATTACTGAAGGAGGTATTTAAACTTATACCGGCAGAAAGAAGATGTGCATGTAAGGAGGCTCTCAAAGAGGCAAGGATGTAAATGGAGACAATTCTTGTAATAGAAGACAAAGAATCAATGGCAGATATGCTCAAGGAAACGCTGGAGTCCGAAGGGTATGAGGTTATTTCTGCCATGGATGGGGCAGAAGGAATAACATATTTGAAAGAACGCAAGATAGATATTGTTTTGACAGATCTTAAACTACCTGATAAGGATGGTATAGATGTCCTGAAGGCATCTAAGGAAGAGAATCAACTGAGACCTGTCATTCTTATGACAGCTTATGGTTCTATTGAAAAAGCTGTAGAAGCTATGAAGGGCGGGGCATTCGACTTTATTACAAAGCCTTTTGATACGGACTACTTGCTTATGTTGATAAAAAGGGCGATCGAAACACAGAGACTGATTACCGAGAATATACTCTTAAAAGAAGAATTTGCATTGAAAGTCAGTTTGCCGAGAATTATAGGTAAAAGCGAAGGGATTGTAAATGTTGCACAGATTGTACAAAAGGTAGCGCCTACCAAAACAACCGTACTTCTGCTTGGTGAAAGTGGTACCGGAAAGGAGTTGTTTGCAAGGGCATTACATAATCTTAGCAACTGCAAGAATTATCCGTTTGTCCCGATTAATTGCGCTGCTATCCCCAGGGAGCTTCTTGAATCGGAACTTTTTGGACATGAAAAAGGGTCATTTACAGGTGCAGATACGAAGAAGCTCGGCAAGTTTGAACTAGCAGATAAAGGGACTATATTTCTCGATGAAGTAGGAGATATGGATCTCGCATTACAGTCGAAACTTCTAAGGGCAATTGAAGTTGGTGAGATAGAGCGGGTAGGTGCTGTTAAGCCAGTCAAGGTAGATGTAAGGATAGTCGCAGCGAGTAATAAAGATCTCGAAAAGGCAGTTGAAGAGAAGGCGTTCAGGGAGGATTTATATTACAGATTGAATGTATTTCCTATCAAAATACCTCCGTTAAGGGAAAGGAAAGAGGATATTCCTTTAATTGTCGAGTATTTCATAAACAAATATTGTCTTGAAATTAAAACCCATGTTAAGAGTATTTCAAGAGAAGCACTTGATATGCTTATGAATTATCACTGGAAAGGTAACGTCAGGGAACTTGAAAATGCTATAGAAAGAGCTGTAATTCTTTGTGATAGCGAGGTCATTACTCCTGAACATTTTGTTTTCAGCAAACAGCATGGATTAGAGTCTTATGAAAAATCTTTGCCCTCTGGTGTGACGCTTGAATCAGTCGCAAAAAGGGCATTGAAGATAGCAGAGACTAAAAGGATTGTTGAGGTTCTGAAAGATACACGGGGCAATAAAACAAAAGCTGCAGAAATCCTTCAGGTAAGCTACAAGACACTGCTCACAAAGATTAAAGACTACGGGATCGAGGCTTGACAGTGTGATTCCTTTAGAACTATCATAAAAATAATTGCTACTAAGGAGTTCTTGAAGAAAGATGCTGGAAAAGCCGGCATGAAAGAACAGTTAAAGATATGTGACTTTGTACGGTCTTATTAGTAATTAAAAAGTTTGACCCTGATTATATATGAAAAGAAATCCTAAATTCGAAATCCTAAGCCATAACCAATTTCAAAATTCAAAATTAAAAACTTTTTTAAATTTGGTCATTTGATATGATTTGTCTGGAATCTAGATATCAGGATTCGGAATTTTAATAGATAATTTATGCGGGGGAATCATGGCAGGGCATTCCAAATGGGCACAAATCAAGCATAAAAAAGCTCATGTTGATGCAAGGAAGGGAAGAGTTTTCAGCAAAATCGTCAAGGAAATTTCAGTAGCTGCACGGCTTGGTGGCGGAGATCCTTCAGGAAATCCCAGGCTGAGGACAGCCATAGAAAAGGCAAAAGAAGTCAATATGCCCGGTGATAATGTCAAGAGGGCGATTATGAAGGGCACAGGCGAGCTTCCCGGTGTATCATATGAAGAGACTTTATACGAGGGCTACGGCCCGGGTGGCGTAGCTATACTTTTGGAAGCCCTTACCGATAACAAAAACAGAACCACTTCCGAGATAAGGCATATTATGAGTAAACATGGCGCCAGTCTCGGTGAGGCTGGATGCGTGTCCTGGATTTTTGAGAAAAAAGGTTATATTCTTATTGATAAAAACAAGGTTGAAGAGGACGCCCTGATGTCAGTGGCTCTCGATGCCGGTGCTGAAGACTTGAGAAACGACCCAAAAGAAGATAATTATGAAATAATTACGGCTCCTGAGAATATGAATTATGTTAAATCTTCAATAGAAACTTCAGGCATCCCGGTATCCCTTGCCGAGATAACCATGCTGCCCAAAAGTTATGTTACCCTCGATGAAAAAATTGCAGAGCAGATGATCAGGCTGATAGAATTGCTTGAAGACCATGATGATGTCCAGAATGTCTACACGAATTTCGATGTCCCTGAAGAGGTAATTGCTAACGTTGGGGAATAAAATGCATATTTCCATACATGCCACAGCACTTTTAAAAAATGAAGATGTATTTTATACCAATATATCAATAGATGATGGAATTAAAATTATCCTTTCCGGCGGGATTACAACTCCCGAAAGGATTCCCGGGGCATTATAATGCATATAGCCGCTGTTGTATTGGCTGCAGGGCTTGGCAAGAGAATGAATTCTTATCTTCCAAAGGTTTTACACAAACTGCATGGCTCCACGATGCTTCAGCATGTATTGGATACCCTTTACCACCTTAAGCCTCAGAAGATTGTTATAGTTGCAGGGAAACATTTTAAGGAAATAAAAGAATCAATAAGGTACTCTGATAAAATTGTTTTTGCACATCAGAAGGAAGCAAAAGGGACAGGAGATGCACTCAAAATCGCATTGCCTGCTCTTGGAGAATTTAAAAAGACAATCGTAGTGGTGAATGGAGACACACCTTTAATTACCCGGGCGACACTTAAAAAGTTTCTCACACTGCACAAGAGGAGAAAAAACGATCTTTCGGTACTCTCATTTATATCTCAACATCCTGACTCATATGGCAGGATTGTAAGGGATGAGGAAGGCAGGATAGGCTCGATAGTTGAAGACAGGGATGCAGCGGCCTTCCAGAAACAAATAAAGGAAGTAAACAGCGGGGTCTATGCGATAGAACAGAATGCTTTGAATCTTCTAAAAAAAATAAAACTGAATGAATCAAAAGGAGAATATTATCTCACTGATATAGTAAGTATAGCGGTAGACGAGGGAATAAAAACAGATGCCTTTTGCATTGGTTCAGAGGATGAGCTGACAGGCATAAATACTCGGAAAGAGCTCGAAAATGTCCGTCAACTAATGAAAACAAGAATAATAAACAGCTGTCTGAAAAAAGGGGTGGACTTCATAGATAAAGATTATGTGTTTATAGATTCAAAGGTCAACATAGGAAATGGTACTACTATTTATCCGAATGTCTATCTCGAAGGTGATACCAAAATAGGCAGGGGATGCAAAATCTTCCCTAATGTTCGAATTCAGGACAGCATTATAGAGGATGGTGCTGTTATCAAAGACTCAGCATTGATTGAAAGTTCTGTTGTAAGAAAAGAAGCAGTTATCGGCCCCTTCGCCCATGTACGCCCTGAATCCGAGATTTGCAATAGAGCCAGGATCGGTAATTTCGTTGAGGTCAAAAAATCAATAATTGGTCCGGGGACAAAAGCACAGCACCTTACCTACATTGGAGATGCAAGGATAGGTAAAGATGTGAATATAGGTGCCGGTACGATTATATGTAATTATGATGGCTATAAAAAGTATATTACAGATATAGAGGATAATGTATTTATAGGAAGTGACTCTCAGCTGATTGCCCCTGTAAAAATTTGCAGGGGTGCATACGTTGGTGCGGGTTCAACTATAACAGAGGATGTTCCTTCAGAAGCACTTGCAGTGAGCAGGGTATCACAAAAAAACATCGAGGGCTGGGTGCTCAAAAGAAAGTTAAAAGTGAAAAGTGAAAAGTTGGAAGAGAAGAAAAAAAAGAAAAGATAATATGAATTTTTTACCTGTAATTAGTCATTGGTTTTTATACCTAAATTGAGCGATTTTTTTGACAAATCAAGGGCAGCCGGGACGGCTGTCCTACCTGAAAGGTAAGCCTTCAAACCCGTAGGACAGGCGTCCCGCCTGTATCAGCGGCATTATGAAATAATAGATCGCTCAATTTAGGTTATAATGACTAATGACTGCTGGCTATTAACTATTGATATGTGTGGAATAATAGGTTATATCGGTAAAAGGAATGCTGTATCTGTAGTTCTGGATGGACTGAAACGCCTGGAATACAGGGGGTATGATTCTGCAGGAGTCGCATTTTTCTCGGATAAAGGCATCGAGGTGAGGAGATGCAGAGGTAAAATAAAGGATTTAACCTCTATGCTCGAATCAGAAAACCCGACGAGCAATAACACAATAGGGCACACAAGATGGGCTACCCATGGGAAACCCTCGGAAGAAAATGCTCATCCACACAGATCCCGTGATATCGTGCTCGTACATAACGGAATAATAGAAAATTATCTCCACCTTAAAAAGATGTTAATCGAGAAAGGATACAGGTTTAGATCCGAAACAGATACTGAAGTTTTGTGTCACCTTATAGCAGATTGCACCCATGGCTGTTCACTTGAAGAAGCTGTAATGGAAGCTATGAAGGAAGTAAAAGGGGCCTATGCGATTGCTATTATAAAGGAAGACGAGCCTGATAAGATTGTAGGTGTCAAGAAGGACAGCCCGCTTGTTGTAGGTTTAGGTGAAGGGGAGTATTTTATCGCATCTGACGTCCCTGCATTCCTGAATTATTCAAGTGATGTGATATTTCTCGAAGACGGTGAAATGGTAATACTCACACGTGATGGTGTCCGTGTCAACAAACTGGATGGAACGCCGGTCAGGCAAAAAGTAAAGTCTGTATCATGGAGTCCATCTATGGCGGAGAAAGGTGGATACAGGCATTTTATGTTAAAAGAGATTTATGAACAACCGCGGGCTATTGCCGATACAATGAGGGGGAGGTTTAATGCTGAAAGCGGGGAAGTAAATTTAGAAGAGTTCGGGTTCGGCGAGGAAGAATTAAAGTCTATTGGAAAAATTTTCATTGTAGCATGTGGAACTTCATATCATGCAGCTATAGTTGGTAAATATATAATTGAAGACCTTGTCAGAATCCCTGTAGAAGTTGATATAGCTTCAGAGTTCCGTTACAGGAAACCAATTATCAGACCTGAGGATCTGATGATTGTTATAACACAGTCTGGAGAGACTGCTGATACAATTGCAGCCCAACGGGAAGCAAAGAGGCTTGGGGCAAAAGTATTGACAATATGTAATGTTGTTGGCAGCACCTCTTCGAGAGATGCCGATGCTGTTTTTTATACTCATTCTGGTCCTGAAATAGGTGTTGCTTCCACAAAAGCTTTTACAACTCAGATTGCGGGACTTTATCTTTTTGCACTCGGCATAGGAAAGACAAGAGGTATGATATCAGATAAGATTTCAAAGGCTTTATTACAGGAACTCCTGACAATTCCCGGAAAAGTTGAAAGATCATTGAGTGAGGATAAGAGTATAAGAAATATTGCAAAGGAGTTTTTTAAAGCAAGAGGGTTTCTCTATATCGGAAGAGGTATAACGTACCCGATTGCTCTCGAGGGCGCATTGAAATTAAAAGAGATATCATATATACATGCAGAGGGATATCCAGCCGGGGAAATGAAACATGGTCCTATAGCCCTGATTGACGAAGAACTTCCCGTTGTTGTTCTTGCACCCATGGATAACCTTCATGAAAAAATAATCTCCAGCATACAGGAAGTTAAAAGCAGAGGTGGTAAGGTCATATCAATTACGAATAATATTGACAGTGACGCATGTTCAATATCGGATAAATGTATATTTGTGCCTGAAACGAATGTGTATCTTACGACTGTATTAATGTCTATTCCCATGCAATTGCTGGCCTATCATATCGGGGTATTAAGAGGTTGTGATGTTGATCAGCCAAGAAACCTGGCAAAGAGTGTTACCGTCGAATAAAAACCTGTTTTGTAATTAATATATTTCTTAAAATTTTAATTTAATAATTAATAAACTAAATTAATAAAAAAATTCAAAATAACCGTTGTGTATTGTAGATTTAAATGTTTAAAATTTGTTAACATTATAAACAAAGGAGATCTGAATGTATGATCTAAATCCCCAGCAAAAAGAAGCCCTTACTTACGTTGGTGGTCCTTTACTTGTTTTTGCTGGTGCAGGAAGTGGTAAGACCAGGGTGATTTCCCATAAGTTCTCATATCTTACAAAGTCAAAAAAACTCTCCCAGGATTCGATTTTTACTGTCACATTTACCAATAAAGCTGCAAACGAGATGAAAGAAAGGATAGGGCGCATCCTTGAGAAAGACACTAATTCTGCGTGGATCGGAACATTCCATTCCCAGTGTAACAGGATTCTGCGTAAAGAAATTCATGCCCTGGGGTACAGTAACAATTACTCCATTTATGATGAAGACGATCAATGCAATCTTGTAAGACATATCTTAAAAGAATTCAAGATGTATGAGGCGCTTTATAAAGGTATTGTGTCGCGTATAAGTTTCCTTAAATCTTCCCTGATTGGTCCAGAGGAGTTTTTGTCTTCCGGTGATGGTTTTGGTTTCGATGAGAAGCTTGCAAGGGTTTATGTAAGGTATCAGGATGAACTTATAAGAAGTACTGCTCTTGATTTCGATGATCTTATTATGCTGACGGTTAAATTATTCGAGAATAACCCGAAACTTCTCGATAGATATCAGTATAAATTCTCATATATCCTTGTTGATGAATTTCAGGATACCAACCATGCACAATACTATCTCCTGAAGCTTCTTGCATCAGCCCATAAAAAAATATGCGTTGTGGGAGATGACGACCAGAGTATATATAAATTCAGGGGTGCTAATGTAAATAATATTCTGAATTTCAGTAATGATTTTCCCGAAGCAAAGCTTGTTAAATTAGAGCAAAATTACCGTTCAACGGAGAATATCCTCAATGTTTCATGGGCTGTTATCTCGAAGAATATCAAAAGAAAACCTAAAAAACTCTGGACGGATAAAGGTTTTGGAGAGAAGGTGCGTTACTGCTGGCTGAACACATATGAAGATGAGGCCAGATATATCGCTATGGCCATAAAGGAATATTATCTGAAAGGTAAATATAGTTATAAGGATTTCGCAATATTTTACCGGGTGAACCTTCAGTCACGGGTGATCGAGGATGCCCTTCGCAATGAAGGACTGCCTTACCGTGTTATTGGCGGAACGAGTTTTTATCAGAGGAGGGAAATCAAAGACATAATTGCATATATGCGATTATCGCTAAATTTTGGTGATAATGTGAGTTTCAGGCGGATCATAAACAATCCTCCAAGAGGAATTGGTGCAGCAGCGTTAGCCAAAATAGAACACGAGGCAAAGAAAAAATCGTTGTCTCTGTTTGATGCATTGAAGTCAACACTTCGCGGTGATAATTTCGGGAATGCTGTTAGAGAAAAGCTTCTGGAGTTTACCAGACTTATTGAAGGGTTCTCTTCCTCGAGATTCAGGTCTGTACCTGATATGTTAAAGAATATATTAGAGAAGTCAGGTTATATCGAGACCCTCGATGAGGACAGGCTGAAGAACGTCACAGAACTTATTTCATCTGCCGAGCATCAGGAGAGAAAGGATTTTCTTGACAAGATATCTTTATTTACCAATATGGATGAAATATGCTCAGATGATTGTGTTTCTCTCATGACTCTGCACAATGCTAAAGGACTTGAATTCCATGTTGTATTTATTATCGGACTTGAAGAAGGCATATTGCCGTACTGTAAGGCATTGGAACATGAGGATGAGATTAGTGAAGAGCGAAGGCTGTTTTATGTAGGCATGACCCGTGCAGAGGATGTTCTCTGGCTGACAGGTGCAAGTAAGAGAAGATTGTATTCAAAATTACAGGATCAGGAGCCCTCAAGATTTCTGAAGGACATACCAAAGGAATGCTGTCACTGGATAGAAAAGATTCCAGGCCTATACACAATAAAGCTCACACCTGTAAAAAAGAAGTTTAAACCACAAAAAGACTTTGCACTGTATACAACCGGCTGCAGGGTAAGGCATCCGGCCTGGGGTATAGGTGTTGTTCGAGACTGTTATGGAGACGGAGATGACCTCAAGGTAATGGTAAACTTTCCTAATATCGGTGTAAAGAGGCTTGCAGTAAGATTTGCGAATCTTGAAAAAATCTGAGACATTGATAATGAAGATATCAGGAAAAGAGATCGAGCATATAGCAACACTGGCTAGATTATATCTTCAGGAAGAAGAGAAAGACTTGTTCGGCTCACAGTTAAGCAGTATTCTGGATTATATGGATAAGCTTAACGAACTCGATACAGGGGATATCGAACCGACTTCGCACGTCCTGACATTGAATAATGTTATGCGGGCCGATTTTCTTGTAGATTCAATTGCAAGACAAGAAGCACTGATGAATGCACCATCCCGTACAGAAAAATTCTACCGGGTGCCGAAAATCATAGAATAAGCAAAAGCTGCAGCCAGATTAAAAATATTCGATTTCTGGCAATTTTTTTTGCAGAAATACTTGATTTCTCAAAATATATCTCTCAGGGTATTTAAAGATGCTATTAAGGATGGGAATAAATCTAAAGGCAGTGTTTTTAAAAAGGCTCAAAATGCTCCGGGTGGAAAGCAGATACTTCTTTTTAAGTTCTATTATCGTTCTTATAATTTCGTGTCAAACCGTTCCGATTACCGGCAGGCAGCAGCTTATACTTGTACCTGCAGAAACAGTCCTCAGTATGAGCTTCACCAGTTACAGAGATTTTCTTTCAGAACATAATGTGATCACTGATACAGAAGAGGCTCTGATGGTAAAGAGGGTGGGGCTACAGATTCAGCATGCAGTGGAAAGATACTTTGATGGAAGGAATATGTCCCATTGGCTGACGGGATATGAATGGGAATTCAATCTCGTAGAAGACGAGAGTATCAATGCCTGGTGTATGCCCGGCGGCAAGGTTGTGGTATATACAGGGATGATTCCAATAGCAAAGGATGATACGGGTATGGCAGTTGTTATAGGTCATGAGGTCGCTCACGCTGTAGCCAGGCACGGAGATGAGCGTTTGAGCCAGGGACTGCTTGCAGAGATGGGCGGTGTTGCACTCTCCGCGGCTCTCTCTCAAAAACCAAAAGAAACTAATGAATTATTCATGACAGCATATGGCCTCGGTGCACAGATAGGCTTTTTACTTCCTTACAGCAGACTTCAAGAATCTGAGGCCGACCGCCTGGGCATGATCTTTATGGCAATGGGGGGATACGATCCGCATGGTGCTGTTGATTTCTGGAAAAGACTGACATCTGCAAAGGTGGGTGTCAGTCCCCCTGAATTTTTAAGTACCCATCCTGCAGACGAGACAAGGATCAGGAGTATAGAAAAATTAATCCCTGAGGCGATGCGGTATTACAGAAAATGAAGTGAGGCACGAGGCACAATGTATACTGCAAAAAATCTTGCTGTTTCCCTGCCTATTCAAATGCTTGCATTTGTTTCATATCAAGAGGCATAATTAAATAAATATATAATATTCTACTTCTGAAAGACGTGAGCTTTTATGTTAAGGTGTTTATTAAGGGCAAAGATACACACTGCAACTATTACAGAGTCTAATCTGTCATATGAGGGAAGCATTGCCATTGATGAGGCGATACTGAAAGAAGCAGGTATACTCCCTTATGAACAGGTGATGGTGAGCAATCTCAATAACGGTGAAAGATTTGAGACTTATGCAATCCCCGGAGAAAAGAATTCAGGTATAATCTGCCTTAATGGTCCTACAGCAAGAAAAGGTGTGACCGGAGATAAAATCATCATATTCAGTTACGGTTATTTTGAAGATAGGAAGCTGAAGAAGTTTAAACCTGCAATAGTTATCCTCGATGATAATAACAGGGTAGTCTCTGTAAAGTAGCCTGCATCATTTGGCTTAACCCGGAAGATGCATTTGATATCAGGCATATGCACAGAAAAACCGGTGTCATTCAGGCTCGTCCTTAATCTGTCTTATCTGCCACCCGTCACCGAAGGATTGCCATTTGCTATTTTTTCACTTGACATTTTATCTTTGTGAAATTTATTGTTAGTAAGTACTTACATTTATGAAAAAATCTCAAACTGAAGAAAAGCTTTTAGAGACAACCCTGCGATTGATTTCAGAGAAGGGCTATCTTGGGACAACTACAAGAGAGATAGCCCGTGAGGCAGGTGTTACAGAACTTACTCTCTTTAGACACTTTGGCTCCAAGGAAAAACTATTTGAAAAGGTTCTCAAGAGGTATACCTTCCTGCCTAAGCTCAAGGAGATCCTGCCCGAGCTTGAGAGACTTCCTTACGATGATGTCCTCAGGATTTTAGGTATAGGGTTCTTTGAGACCTTGAAAGAGAGGAAGTCTCTGGTAAAGATTATGCTTTCAGAGATAAATATTTATCCGGATAAAATCAGAATAATCTATAATGGATTCATAGATGAACTCATAAAAACTCTTGCTGATTACTTAAGCTTTCTACAGAAAAGAGATATTCTCAGGCCTTTTTCACCTGGTATAGCTACGAGGGCATTCCTCGGAATGATTTTTTCCTATTTCATGGCAGAAGAAATTATGGGCGGACGCATTATATCCAAAAGGAAAATAGAAAAGATAATAGGAGAGTTTGTCAATATAACTATACACGGAACTTTGAAAAAATCAACATTAAAGGTAACGGAGGCGGATAATGAATGTAACAGTAATTTATAACATGAGATTTAAAGTTATGATATACGCCCTTATCGCTTTTATATTTTCTGCCGGAGTTGTTGCACCTGAAAATCTTTTTGCAGAGGAGTATTCACTCGAAGACATGTACAGAATTGCGCTTGAACGTGCCGAAAGAATAAAGATATCAGAAGAAGACCTTTATATCGCTGAAAGGGAAAAGGAGAAGGCCGTTTCTGTTCTGTTCCCGAGACTTTCTGCATTCTGGGATTATACAAAATTCAGTGAAGAAAAATCCGCTACCTTTGCAGAACGTTTTATTACTCTTCAACCAGACTATTCCACGTCATGGGGTTTAAAGCTTGACCAATCGATGTCCTTAAGCGGCAGAGAAATAACTGCATTGAAGATCTCCAAAGAAAACATAAAAAGGAGCGAATATGACCTTTATGCTGTGACAGAAGAATACCTTTTAAGCGTCGCATCAGCTTATTATGATATTTTAAGGGCAAAAAGAGCTTTTGAAATTGCAAAGGCGAATGCTGAAAGGTTAACAAAGCACAGAGACGCAGCAACTACAAGGCTCAAGGTTGGTGAAGTAACAAAAACCGATCTGCTGAGGGCTGAAGCCGAGCTATCCGGTGCAAAATCAGACATGGTGAGGGCTGAGAACAGTCTCAAATTGGCTAAGGCAATCTTAGCAAGGATTGCCGGTTTAACTGGAGACTATGAAATTAAGGAACCCGGAGTAACTGAACCACTGGAAGGTTATGTACTTCCTTATTTGAAAGAAAAGGCTCTTTCAGAACGCGCCGAATTAAAATCTATGAATCTCCAGAAGAAAATTGCAGAAGATCAGGTTAAATATACGAAGGGGGCATATTGGCCGGACATTTCTATTGAAGGTGCTTACGTGGGGAGAGATGAAGATCCGGCTTCACCTTTTTTTCTCAAGGAGGCCATTTACGGGAAACTTATGCTCAATTTCCCTTTTTTTGAGGGCGGACTGAGGCGTGCAGAAGTAAATGAGGCAAAGGCAAGACAGAGACAGGCTGGGTTGTCATATGAGGATCTCATAAAGACAATAAATATTGAAGTCGAAAACGCTTATCTTGAGTTTCAAACACAAAAGATGGTCATAAAATCCATTGAAGACGAGGTTACTTTTGCGCGTGACAATTATAATGCCGTCTCAAAACAGTATGAATTCGGACTCGCCAATAGTATCGATGTTATTGATGCAAACACTTTATTGCTTACATCAGAAAGGCAGTTATCAGATGCAGGCTATTTTTATCAATTATCTATCCTGAGATTGAAACGGGTAACAGGAACACTTCTAAAGACTGTCATGAGTGAGTAGCCGTGATAGGCACTTTTCAATGGCTATTCAAGAAGGATTCCGAACGAGCCGGAATGACCGAAAGGGGAATAAAAGAAAGGGTATTTGAACAATGAAAAAAAGTTATTTTTTTATTCTAACCCACTGTTTGCTGTTTACTCTCTGCTGTTTGCTCTCTTTTTGGGGTTGTAAGAAAAAAGAAACTAAGGTGCCGGAGGAAAGGGCTGTTAATGTGCAGGTTCAGGTTGCAGGGAAGATGGCTCTCAGGCCATTCATTGAAACAATCGGCACTTTGAACCCTTATGATGAAGTTACTGTAAGCGCAGAAGTAGACGGGGTATTGAAAAGTGCAAAAGTTGACGAAGGGACAGTAGTTTCAAAGGGAATGCTTCTCGCGACAATTGACGATACAGATTATGACCTCGAGGTTAAGGGGGCTGAAGCCGCATTAAGACGGTCGGAAGCTACACTTGCTAATACAAGATTGGAATATCAGCGAAAGGAAACTCTGTACAAAGAAGAACTTGTGACCCGGCAACAGTTTGATGATGTGTCAACGCGGTTGTCTCTTGCAGAGGCTGATCTGGAAATGTCAAGGGTGGCACTATCCCTCGCAAGAGAAAGTCTGAAAAAGACAAACATCGTATCTCCTCTTTCGGGTGTGGTGAAAGAGAAGAAGGCATCGGCAGGTGATTTTGTCAGAAACGGCACAGAACTTTTTGTAATTATCACGGATAATCCCATTAAACTCAATTTCACTGTGACAAAAAAAGATGTGGGTAAAGTGAAGAAAGGGCAAGATATTGTTTTCAGAGTGGATACCTTTCCAGAGATGGAATTTCAGGGCAGGGTCGACATTGTCTATCCTGCTGTTGATGAGATTACGAGGACGCTTCAAGTGGAAGCATTGGTGCCGAATCCCCGGGTCTTGAAACCCGGCATGTTCGCGAGTGTTATTCTTTACACCGGTTTGCCGAAAGAAACGGTTCTTGTTCCGGCGACATCTCTTCTTTATGAAGAAGAAAAAATAAAGGTTTTTGTAGTAGAAAATAAAACAGCAATTGAAAGGTTAATAAAGGTTGGTCAGAAGTACGGCGAGATGACGGAGGTAACGGAAGGACTGAAGGAAGGCGAACTGGTGGTGACTGTAGGACAGCAGAATCTGTTCGAAGGAGCAAAGGTAAATGTGGTTAACTAATACGGCCATAAAAAAACCTGTTTTTGCCACAATGGTCATAATCTCCCTTGTTGTACTGGGAGTGGTCAGTTATCCGAGCATCGGGGTTGATCTCTTTCCAAAGGTTGAATTCCCCATGGTCAGTATCGTCACGACACTCAGGGGTGCGAGCCCGGAGATAATGGACATCGATGTTACGGACAAGATTGAGGAAGCTGTAAACACAATTAACGGCGTAAAGACAATCATGTCCACAAGCACCGAAGGCTTTTCAAGGGTTATGGTTGAGTTTGTCCTTGAAAGGGACATTGACCTCGCAGTGCAGGATGTCAGGGAAAAGGTCTCGGCTATAAGAAGACAGCTGCCGAGGGATATAGATGAGCCGGTAATAGAAAAGGTTGATCCCGACGCAACCCCGGTTATGTGGCTGTCCCTCTCAGGTGAAAAATCCGTGCGCGAGCTTTCCACCTATGCGGATGAGGTTTTAAAGGAGCATCTCCAGAGGATAGAAGGAGTGGGCGCAGTAAGAACGGGCGGGCTGAGATTAAGGCAGGTAAGAGTCTGGCTTGATGCGGATAAATTAAAAGCTTACAGGATAACCTCTCATGATGTGGCGAGGGCTCTGGAGTATGAAAATATTGAACTCCCCGGAGGGAGGATAGAAAGCATTACAAAGGAATACACAGTAAAGATAAAGGGGGAAATTACAGAGGTGCAGGACTTCAATGACCTGATCGTAGCCTATCACGGTGGGGCGCCTGTGAGGATAAGGGACGTCGGCAGGGTAGAGGACGGCATGCAGGAGAGGCGGTCAATAGCCAGATTCAACGGCCTCCCGGCAGTCGGTCTCGGCATACAGAAGCAGTCCGGGACTAATACGGTCGAGGTTATAGACAGGATAAAAAAGGAACTTGTTACCATCAAAAACAGCCTTCCGCCGGGGATGAGACTGGGCATAAGTTTTGACCAGTCGGATTTTATAAAAAGGTCTATTCACGAAGTGCAATATCAGCTCGTTTACGGAGGCCTTCTGGCTGCTTTTATAGTATTTGTTTTTCTGAGAAATATAAAATCTACTGTAATAATAGCCCTTTCCATACCGATTTCATTAATATCAACACTTATTCTCATAAACGCATTCGGGTTTACCTTTAATAATATGACCATGCTTGCCTTTGCCATCGCCATAGGCACGCTTATTGACAATGCCATAGTAGTTATCGAAAACATTTTCAGACACATGGAGAAGGGAATGACACCGCGTGAAGCTGCCTTATTTTCCACATCCGAGATAGGATTTGCGATTATGGCTGCAACCTTTACCACAGTGGTCATATTCCTGCCTGTAGCGTTCATGAAAGGCATTATAGGCATGTTTTTCATGGAGTTTGGACTTACGATCGTATTTGCACTCTTTATATCATTGTTTGTTGCCTTTACCTTCACCCCGATGATGGCATCGAGATATTTAAAGAGTCCGGGGTCAGGTGTCGAAAGTCAAGGGTCCGGAGAGAAGAGTCAGGAATCACCTTCACCTGCAAAGATGGGACAAAAGGTTAGTGGAATCTCTGCCAGGTTCGACACAGGTTATAAAAAGATCGAGGACTTTTACAAATATCTGCTGACAACAGTCCTTAAACACAGAATCATTGTTATACTTTTCGCAATAGCCGCTTTCTTATCAGGCCTTTTCGTTTCAACACTTATAGGAAAGGAATTCCACCCCCCTGAAGATCAGGGTAGGTTTATCGTAAGGCTCGAGGCTCCGATAGATTATTCCGTGGAAAGAGTGGACGGCCTGTTCAAAAACGCAGAAGATATTATAAGAAACACACCAGAGGTAAAAAACGTATTTTATGGTCAGGGTCTATTCGGGGAGGTCAATAAGGGGATAATGTTTATCACTCTGATAGCAAAGGCCCAGAGGGATAAGACTCAGGAGCAGATAATGTCGGAGGTGAGGGGAAGATTCAGGGAGATAGCGGGACTTAAAGGCACTGCTGAGAATGTAGCTCTCATAGGCGGAGGAGTGAGGATGGTGCCGATACAGTATAGTATCAGGGGCAGGGAACTATCAGACATTGAGGCATATGCAAATCAGATAGTGGAGGAGTTATCAAAACTTCCCGGTATAGTTGACGTGGATACAACTATAGAGGCCGGTAAGCCGGAATTAAGGGTATATATTGACAGGGACAAGGCTGCAGACCTTGGAGTCGACATAGCCACATTGGCGGAGGCCGTTAATTTATTAATCAGCGGCGAGGTTGATGTTACAAAATTCAAGGACGAAACGAAGGGCAGAAGATATGATGTAAGGATGAGGCTTAAGCCGGAAGACAGAATGAATCCACGTGATATAAAAAATCTCCATGTCAGATCAAAAGACGGGAGACTGATAGAGCTATCCGGTATCGTAACAATTCAGGAGGGTGGAGGCCCGGCAGTCATAAACAGGGTTGACAGACAGAGGGCGGTAACCATATTTGCCAACCTTGAAGGCAAACCCCTCGGTCAGGCAAAAGCCGAACTTGACGGCATATCAGCAGGCATACTTCCTCCCGATTATTCCGGAATTTATAAAGGTCTTGCAGATGTAATGGGCGAGTCTTTTCAATATCTCTTATTTGCAATGATCCTTGGCATCATCATGGTCTATATTGTACTGGCGTCCCAGTTTGAAAGCTTCATCCATCCCTTTACCATCCTTCTTTCTGTTCCCCTCTCGATTGTTGGCGCATTCAGCGCCCTTTTGCTGACCGGAAATACATTAAACATCATGAGTTTCGTGGGAATAATCCTGCTTGTGGGCATAGTTGTCAACAACGGAATACTTCTTGTTAGCTATACCAATACACTCAGGGAAAGGGGAATGGGACGGAAAGAAGCGATACTTCATGCCGGACCGATAAGGCTCAGGCCTATACTTATGACTACCCTGTCGCTGATATTAGCCATGACGCCTATAGCAGCAGGAATAGGAGAAGGGGCTGAAACAAGGACACCTATGGCTGTAATTGTAATAGGAGGACTTCTTTCATCACTGCTGCTTACCCTCGTGGTGGTACCGGTGGTATATGATTTGCTTGATGATTTACAGTCAAAGTTTTTTAAAAAGCCGATGACAAAAGAAACAGTCCCGTAGGGATGTGTTGAAATGACCCTATTTTTATTCACTTTCTTTATTATCTACGGCGGTATGCACCTATATGCATTCCTTAAAGCGAAGGCCGCCTTTGCTTTTCATGCACGGAGAGGAGTCCTTATAGCCGTCTGGATGCTTATAATGATTGTTACTCCTGTTATTATTCATGTTGCTGAAAATGCCGGCTTTGAGCTTTTTGCAATTGTAATGTCTTATTCAGGATACACATGGATGGGTGTCCTTTTTTTGTTCATCTGTGTGTCTCTGGTCATAGATATTTATCGCTTAATTTTATATGTGGCCGGGTCGGTTATGAAGAAAGATGTTTACCTGTTTATGCCGCCGGCGAATTTGTCCTTTTTCATTCCTCTTCTGATTTCAATCACAATCGGTATTTACGGTTACTTTGAGGCAAGAAATATACGTACTGAAAGGATAGTTATTAAAACCTCAAAAATTCCTGAAGAGTTCAATGGATTTAAGATAGTTCAGGTTTCCGATGTGCATATCGGCCTTATTGTGAGAGAAGGGAGATTGGGAAAAATTTTTGATATAGTCAAATCGGAAAACCCGGATATACTGGTGTCAACAGGTGATCTGGTCGACGGACAGATTGACAATCTTCAAAGGCTTGCAGAGATTTTCCGGCAAATCAAACCGGGATACGGAAAATTTGCGGTAACAGGAAATCACGAGTTTTACGCAGGACTTGAACAGGCGCTGAATTTTACCGAGAAGGCAGGGTTTACAGTCTTAAGAGGAGAAAGCATGGAGGTTGCAGGAATTATTTACATTGCAGGGGTTGATGACCCCGCGGGGAAATATTACAAAAACTATAATGATGTTTCAGAGAAGGAGTTGCTGGAGAAGCTTCCGAGGGACAAATTTATCATTTTAATGAAACACAGGCCGCTTGTAGATGAAGAAGCAATTGGTCTTTTCGATCTTCAGCTTTCAGGGCATGTTCATAAGGGACAGATTTTCCCATTCAGCCTGATTACAGGTTTATATTATCCTGCTCAGGCAGGTTTTGAAAAACTCACGGATATTTCTTCTCTTTATGTAAGCAGAGGTTCAGGAACATGGGGACCGCCAATCCGTTTCCTGTCTCCTCCTGAAGTGACAGTGATTGAACTCATTTCTGACATGTAGAAAATAAAATTCCGGCAAACTCTCATTATATTACTTAATACTGCTGTATGAAATTCCTTGATTAATACTATATCAGTCTGTCTTTTTACAATCCTGATATTTTAAAATACATCATGCGGAATATTTTAATTATCTCCGATGAATCAAAAGAGATAAGTGCTATCTTTAAAACACTCAATTTTAATATAAATAAACAAAATTCAAAGCAAAAGGGTATTCCCTTCGGAACCGATTCAGTCAATCCTCTTAAGTATGATATCGCTTTTCTTGATCTTGATGTTGATAACTGGCGGAAAAGGCTTCTGGAGTTAAGAGTGCATATGCCCGTGATAGCTTTTTCAATGCCAGATGTAAAAAGAGCTGTAGAGGCTATGAAGCTCGGTGCAAGCGATTTTCTGGAAAAGCCGCTTTCTGTTGAAGGTCTGAAGGATATAATCTTGAGACACAAGAGAAAAATACTTATCGACGAGCATGGTTTTGGTGAGACGATAGGTAAGAGTTCGCTTATACAGGAGGTTTTTGGTCTTATTAAGAAAGCTGCTTTGAGCGAGAGTAATGTATTAATTACAGGAGAAAGCGGTACCGGCAAGGAACTTATAGCGAGGGCGATCCACAGGTGGAGTCCAAGAGAGGAGAAATCTTTTGTGATTATCAATTGCAGTGCAATACCGGATACCCTTCTGGAATCAGAATTATTCGGCTTTGAAAAGGGTGCCTTTACCGGTGCTAATTATACAAAAAAGGGGCTGCTTGAGTTTGCCGATGGTGGGACTGTATTTTTTGACGAGATCGGGGATGTTTCACCTCTTTTTCAGACAAAGATTCTGAGAGTCATACAGGAAGGTGAAATTATGAGGATCGGAGGCACTCATCATATAAAAGTAGATGTAAGAATTATCGCTGCGACAAACAAAGACCTCAGGATTTCCTGCAAAAAAGGTAATTTCAGGGAAGATTTATTTTACAGGCTTAATGTGATAAATATTCATCTGCCGCCTTTAAGAAACAGAATTGAGGACATTTCTCTTCTGGTTGAGCATTTCATCAAAAAACATGCTCATAAAAGAAAGGATATTTTGGTCAAAAATATTAGCGATGAAACTATGAATATCCTTATGAACTATTCATTTCCTGGTAATGTCAGGGAACTCGAAAATATTATCGAGCATGCAGTATCTTTTGCGAACAGTCCGAAGATATTACCATCTGATTTGCCATCTCATCTGATACACTCACCTTCACAAAAAATAAATCCTTCACCAAAGTTAAAAGAAGCCCTTGTAAATATTGAGAAGGAACTGATATGGTCTGCATTACAGAAATCCGGCGGTAACATCTCAAGGGCAGCCGAGGCCATGGGAATACACCGCCAGCAACTGCAAAGAAAATTAAAGAAAATGAGGTAGCAACATAAAGTTTCTATGCATCTATTTGTTGCATTTTAAATTTTATAATTCATATCTACAATTCTAAATTTATCCTGCATCTTTAAATTGCATCTTTTTAATCAAACAAAAAAATATCCTTAATTTTCAAGGTATTATGAATTTGGCATATGAATTGCTCAATAAAGATTATAAAGATATGAAGAAATAAGCATATGAAGATTGAGAGAACAATAGACAGAGAGAGCAAACTTAAACTTTATGTGCAGATTTACTCCATTATCAGGGATAAGATTGAGAGTGGAGAGTGGCCTCTGGGTATCCAGATACCTACTGAAGATGAACTGTGTAAGACATACGATGTTAGCAAGGTTACGGTTAGAGATGCCGTTCAAGAATTAGTACGGGAAGGGTATCTTAAAAGACTGCAAGGAAAAGGGACTTTTGTTACATATTCAATCCCCCAGCTGGGTTTAATGATGAGGACCAGATTATCAGATTGTTTATACGGAGAGGGGGTGACAGTAAATAAAAAGATATTAGAAAGGGACTTCAGAAAGCCACCAGAGGAAATTAAAAAAATATTGATGACAGATGATGAGATAAACTATATCCTCTGTAAAAATCACATCAACGGGATTTTATTGATAGAGGAGTCTTTTGTGCCGGTTTTCGAACTTCCTGACATTGACGATGAGGATCTTCTCTATAAACAGTTTTTAGACTTAATAGTGGAAAAAGGGACGAAAAAGATATCAAGGATTATACAGATTTTTGAGATCACAGCACTAAAAGGCGAAACTGCGTATCAACTCGAAGTAAAGGAGGGTTCTCCTGGATTGGTTGTAAACAGAATCGTTATGAGTTCAGACGGAAACCCAATTGCCTATGTGAGGTATATCGGGAGCGGTAATAATAAGATGCAAATGGAATTCGAGAGAATAAAATAAAAAAGGAGGTTACACCATGAGTTTTCCGAGACAGATATACGAATTTTTCAAAGCAGCCAGTATAGCTCATGCCAAATGGGACTACGAGGCTTCGATGCGCATAATAAAGAGTCGGAAGAGACTCTTAGTCCTGTTTATTTTGCTGCTGCCGATAATGGCTGCATCACTTT
>JACUUX010000049.1 GCA_014859105.1 Nitrospirota bacterium | reverse complement strand
TCCTTACGGACAGACGAGGGAAGAGCGCCTGGGCGGAGCGCGCCCGTAACACTTTTAAGTCTTTGGGACCTCTCTCTGATACACAGGTTGCAGCGGAAGACAAATTATTAGACATGTATCCGGAAATAAGGGAAAAGAACATATCAACGGCGTTTAAGCTTTGACGGGGGTAAAGATGCCTGGATGGTTAAACCTGTTAAAGGTGCTCAAGAGAAAACCGTTTGCCTGAAAAAAGAAGACGCAGATGCCTGCATGGACAACAAATATTGTGAGACCTTCGGTTCGGAGTCGGAAAAGGTTTTAGCTAAATTTAAATGATGCCACAGATTTTCTACGAAAGGGAGTGAGATACTCCCTTTCGTTTCACACTATCCATTTAATTCTGCTTAGCCGCATGCTTGTTCAAAAACTTATAATTATACATCTCGCGGACACGCTCAGGATAGTTTCTTAACTGCATCCTCAATTTTACATCTTTCGATGCCTGTATACCATACAGCATCTCTTTAATGAGCCCGTGTTTCAACTTCTTGAAACCCTTCGAAATGATTCATGGGAATTTTGGAAGCTGTCCTTGTAGAGTGGCTGCCATCTTCGATTTCCCACTCATAACTCCTCCATCTCCCTGGTAGATAAGGGTTCCCTTATGATAGAGGATTTAAAACTCGGGAATCTTTATTTCTATGAAAAAATTGCAACAGTCCAGATGCCTTGCTTCTATTTTCTTTTTACTTCAAAATGTGTTAGCGGAGGATATCTTTATTCCTGATCTTTCTTACAGCGTTATTGAACTCGTCGGGATCGATCGGTTTGAAGAGGTACCCGTCTGCATGCAGGCTATAAGCGCTCAAGACGTCATCTTCCAGTTCAGACGTTGAAAGAATTATTACTGGGATGTCTTTGAGAGCAGGGTCTGCTTTTACTTCTGCCAGCACGTCAAACCCGTTTTTCTTCGGCAGATTCAAATCAAGCAGAATGACGTCAGGACACGGACTCGATTTATAAGCACCTTCGCGTCTCAGGAAAGATATGGCTTCCGATCCATCCATAGCAAAGTAGAGATGATGGGAGAAACCGCTTTCATTAAGTATTTCTCTTGTCAGGTAAATATCGGCTTCGTTATCTTCGACCAATAAAATATTAATGTATTCCCTCATCAATTTATCAGTCATCGTAAAATATCATAAAAAGCAAATACAATGCCAGATGCTAACATATTGATTTTAAAAGATTTTGAAAATTAGGGTATGCATTTTGTCAGATATTTTGTCACATTGAATGACAATTTGCCTGAAGATTTCTCAATTTATTATTCAATCACCGGCATAGTAAAATAAAACGTAGAGCCTTTTCCGGGCTCAGATTCTACCCAGATCCTGCCGCTGTGCCGTTCCAATATTCTTTTACAAATGGCAAGTCCGACGCCTGTTCCTGTATACTCGGACTTTCCATGGAGCCGCTGGAAGACAGCAAAAATTCGCTCTGAATCTTGGGGGTTTATGCGGATCCCGTTGTCCCGGACAGAAAAAAGCCATTCATCACCTCTTCTTTCAACTGACACATGAACTTCCGGTTTTTTCTTGCTCCTGAATTTCAGGGCATTGCCGATCAGGTTCTGAAACAGCCTGCTTATTTGAGAAAAATCGGCCATAACCTTTGGTAAATTGTCATCATATGTGACCCCTGCCTCGTTTTCCTCTATAGCACTTTGCAGATTGGCCAGCGCCAGCGCTAAGGGCATTGAACTGTCAACATGCTTGAACCTCTTGCCTTCTGTGCTTACCTGAGAGTATTCAAGCAAGTCTTTGATGAGCATCTGCATATTTTTCACGCCCTCGATGATGAATTCTATTAATTCATCGGCTTTCTCATCAAGCTTCCTGCGATAGCGTTTTTCAAGAAGTTTCACGAAACCTTCAACATTTTTCAAAGGGGACTGAAGGTCATGAGAAGCCGTATATGCAAACTGTTCAAGGTCGGCATTGGATCTTTTCAGTTCTTCGGATAAGTTTTTTAATTCGGCAGTCCGCTTTTCGACGCGCAGCTCCAGTTCGTCGCGGGTCTTGATTATCTGAGCCTCGACGTCAAATCTGTGCAAAGCCTCTCCAATCAGAGGAGCTGCCATCGACTCGATGAACTCCACGATCTTTACAGGAGACATGTTCTCTCTCTCGTCAGCCATATGTATAGCACCGAGCGTTTTTCTCCGGTAACGGACAGGAATAATGGCAATGGATGCGAAGCCGTTCCTTATACAGTTTCCGTGATACCTTGTCTTCTGTTTTTCCGTAAGGGTATTCAAAAATTTCAGGGAATTATTAAGACAAAAGGAGCCTTTAGATGTTAGCGCGCCATGATCCTGCGGTTCTGCCTTATCTAAAATCACCCTGATGCAGGCACAAACATCCGTATCAAGAGAAAGCATATTTTCAAGTTTCATGAATTCATCGTTGAACCCCACATATGATTCGTATGGTATATACCTTTCCTCATTTACCGTCCTTATCCCGACACTCCGGCACCCGCTCCACTCATTGATTAATTCAACCACGCCGTCCAGGTATTCTTTTTTTGAATTTTTCTTAATGAATAATTCGAGGAGACCTGTAATCAGCCTGTCACGGTTTTCGGCTTCCTTTCTTCCACTGATATCACGAGCTATTGCCTGGATACTTCCGTCATCGAGCATCTGGGCGCTAAATTCCAGATCAATTAGTGAACCGTCCTTACGGGTGATTCTCCTTTCATCACGAATTGTCACCCCAGCGAAAAGCTTCTCGAGCTCTAATGGTCTTGCAAGCAGGTCATCCGAAAGAAGGAAGTTTTTAGCGTTTAAATGGAGAAGTTCTTCTTTGCTAAAACCGGCCATCCTGCATGCCGCAGTATTGACGTCGATTACATTGAACTGCCCATCCAGGATTGCTATTGCATCAGCAGCCTGTTCTATAAGTGAGCGGTATTTACTCTCGCTTTTTATAAGACTCTCGCGCGACCTGTAATCTTCTGTCCTGTCAATCAAACTGAGAACAAGGCTTTCTATGTTACCAGTCTCATCTTTCACCGGCTGCAAATTCCAATCCCAATAAGTGACACCCCGCTCTGGATGTTCTGCATACTCAAACGGCTTTCCGTAAAAGGTGACAGGCTCGCCGGTTTGAACGACTTTCCTGAAGACGGCTTCGTTTTCCTCATGAGGATAAAGATCAAAGTGATTCTTTCCTGCAAAAAACTCGGGATCGCGACCATCGGCTTGAGCATATGCCTTGTTTACGCGGATGAAATTGAAATTCATGTCTAACTGGGCTACGAGAATATGAATGTTTGAAAACGCGCTTTCGAGGAGTTCATGGCTTTTCTCAAGGGCTTTTTCTGCCCATTTGAGATCGGTAATGTCAATTCCCATCTCAAGGATTAAAGAAGAGCCGTCAATATCGGTGAATGGATAGTCATAGACATGGTAATTACGGCCATCCGGGCCTATCCAATCCCACTCGTGGGGTTTCATGGATTTTAGAACTGTGTAGGTTTCGCAAATCTCGCAGGGCTTATTGCGCCCAAACAGATACTCAAAACAGCGCCGGCCGCGGGACTCGCCAAATCGATCCCGGAAGAAACGGTTGGCAAAGGGTACGTGGTAATCAGGTGTTAACAACACAACGTAAGCCGGCAGAGTCTCAAGGACATCATAAAGCCTCTCCCGTTCTTTTTCGATATCTTTATGAGCCTTTTGCAGTTCCGATGTCCTTTCCTGAACCCGAATTTCCAGTTCGTCATGCGATTTACGCAGCAACTCTTCCATCTGCTTGCGCTCGGTGATGTCGAGAATAACTCCTACCAGCCCGCCCAGGCTTGAATCTTCATTAAGGAATGTTTCCTTAAAAAATACAACATCATGTTTTGTGCCGTCTGAATACTTTACAGATGATTCGTAAATTTGCTTGCCTTTGCTTTCAAAGAGGTCTTTATCCCTCTGCTCGTATATCTCCGCGAGTTCCTTGGGTGCAACATCATAAACAGTTTTGCCGATTATTTGATCTTTTCTAAGGCCTAAATACTCCTGGAAGGCAGTATTACATCCCAGATAGACTCCTCTTGAATCTTTATAAAAAACAGGGGCCGGTATTGCATCAATTAAATTCTGCAAGAAAAGAGACAGCCTCTTTGATTCCTCTTCCGCTTGCTTGCGTTCGGTAATATCTGAAATAATGCAAACAGCGCCGACTAAACTATTGGCTTCATCCATCATCGGGTCAAGGGTCAAATTAAACCAGCGCGTTCCTTTTTTAAAAATCGCAGCTTCCCTGTAATTCGTCTCTCGCAAACTAAAAAAACACCTTTCGATAATATCCGATTCTTTCTTCAGAACATCCTTATAATTTTGACCGATGATCTCTTCGAAGGGTTTTCCGACATATTTGGTCATTGCCTTATTACACCTGATAATCTCACCTTTCATGTCCAATAGAAAAAGAGGGTCCTCAATCGCATCTATAGTTTTTTCGATCTCCTTTCGGGTTCTGCGGAACTCTTCATTCTGCATCTCAAGCTTAACCTGATGGACGAGAAGTTCGTGAAGAAGCTCCCCTGTGTCCTTTTCACCTATTTTTTCAAGCATTTCCTTTTTTGATTTCAATAGTTCCTCCGCCGCTTTGCGGAGGTAGCGGGGTTGCTGGCCTTGTATTTCTGAATCTGACTTAGAGGATGATGAGAGTTTCCTCTTCATTAAAGTTAACCTTCTTTAAAGCCAAAAATTTTATTACGGGCGAGATTTATAAAATAATATCATCAGGATTATGCCTTTGTCTACTTAAAAGGCATAATGTCTCAGTTTGTCCAGATTCTGCTCGATTATGTTTCTTGAGTTTAACATGGACGTTTTTTATTCCATGGCATCCATGTGTTTCAATTCTCGCAAAAGAAAGAAATTCAGAACTGTCCGGATCCCCACAATGGCAGCGAGTTTACCAACATCCTCCCATGACGGGGATATGGCTGTCCGCAGAATATCTGCGCCGATCAGGAATTCAAGAGCCAGTGAAAGGGAATGGCCGAGATGGTTTCTGCTGTGAGCCATTATGCGATAGTCTGTCTTGACAAGGAATGTTTTTCTGACATAAATCAATACAGCCCCGGCAACTCCGACGAGAATGAAAAGGACGGCAATCCCTTCCAGAACAGTAGCTGCATAGTATGCTACAGTCTTTACCAGATCATGCAATGCACTTTCCTCCATTTACGAGAGGACGAGGTGATGAGTCAGATATGAAACTCTCTTGCGATCTACCAAGCAAAAGAAATGCCATCAAGCGACATATCGATTTCATTGAAATAAAGAAATGTGAGGTGAACATTACATCAGGCAATTTGCCCTTATAATATGGAAAATTGCCTGATAGGGATAAGAAAAATCATACAGGGATACAAAAGTCACCTACAGCAAACTAATCTGCCTCAGAAATAGAGATTCTTAACAATCTTCGCCATTGTTCTGATTCGATTCCCAAGGGTTTTAATGCTTTTATAGTATCCACCATATGTAATGTTTCCGTGTAATTCATCCCCCCTCCTTTCTTAATAAAGGATATTTTCTTTTGAGAAATAATCTTTAGTTATTTGCCACAACAGTGCTTCGTCTATGAGATGGAATTTTTAAAATAGGGGAATAGACGGAACAATTTATAATCGTCCTCACTGATTAATGTCTTTTTCCTGACATTAAAGCGGCAACTCTCAAATCCTAACAAGTCTGAAATAGCAAAGTCACTAACCAAAAAACACAGGCAGACATTTAAGGCCCTGATTTTACTGGAGCCGGTGAAGGGACTCGAACCCTTGACCAGCTGATTACGAATAAGAGGACCAGGAAAAAATAATAACTATTTCAATAGGTTACAATTAGCAAAAGTGTCCACGTGGACACTTTCCTGAGACTCAGTAGGTTGCAGTGCAAGCCCATCAACTGGGGCAAGCAATATAACCGACTATCGGAGATGTTTCAATGAAAATGATATTGATCCGTTCAAGCCCTTTAGAGTCTATTGCGACTTTATTCTGTCTCTAATGCTCCAATATTTCCAATAGGGAATTGCATCGATCACAAGGCTATCCTTCTCGAATTTCGTTTCAGTATCAAGGGTGATAAGCAGCGCTCTCTTGAGGTTGTTCCGCTCAAGGAACTTGTAAAGTGTTTTAACATCCTCCCTGCCCACTTTTGCCCTGATCTTAATCTCTATAGGAAGGATAATCTTTTCACCAGCGTAGATAATATCGATCTCCTCTTTCTGCGGGGTCTTCAGAAAAAACTTCGCATCGAGGCTGTTTACAAAAAACTGCTCCAAAAGAGACGGCAGATCGGCCTGAGGGTTCAGCCCCAGAGTAAATGCCGTACTGGAGGGATAGAGCTTTTTTACCTTCTTCTCGCTGGTAAGCAAATTCCGGGAGTAATTGTAGAGCTTCTGCAGGAAAAGGGCGTATTCGAGGTAGGAAATGTAATTCGCAATCGTCCGCTGGTCAACGTTAAGGTCATTGCTCAGATTCTTGTAATCAAGATAAAGACCAGGCCGTGAAGCGGTGATCGTCAGCAATTTCATGAGTAGTTCCGGCAGATCGAGCTTGAAGGTCTGCGGTATATCCACAAAGATGACCCTCTCAAGAAGACTTTCTTTCAGATACTTCCTGAGTACAGGATCATCCATATCGAGGGCCTCAATAAATCCTCCGGTCTTCAAAAACATAGCCATATTTCTCTTCAGATCCTTCTCGAAGATCTTCTCCCTGCGTTTGTCTATCACCACTTCTTTGAAATCAAGGTACTCCTCAAAATCAAGAGTTTTGATTATAAAATCAAAGAACCTTCCCGCCAAACTTTCCCTTGTGCCCTGCCACATGGTTATCTGTGCGGAACCAGTCATAAAGATTTTCAGTTTCGGATTTGAATCGTAGAGGAGTTTTACCTTTGAAGGCCACCCATCGAGTTTCTGTATCTCGTCGAGGAATATATAGACTTTCTTTTTCGAGATATCGTTTTGAAGTATGTCTGTTTCATACTGTTTAATAATCTCTTCGAGGCCATACCTCATTTCGTCGAACGAGAAATACAGGATATGGTAAGGAGCCGTATTCCTCTTGATGAGCTCTTCTATGATCTGATACATGAGGGTTGTCTTGCCTACCCTCCTTAAGCCGGTAAAGAGCACGATCTGACGTTTATCTATATACCTTGCGATTTCATCAAATATTTTTCTTTTTCTTCCGGTAAACTCCGGGGATACTTTTCCTGTCTTCCACCACGGGTTAAAGTCTTGCAAATCCATTTGCTCTCCAATGTAACTGAAATTTAATTTCAATTACATTATATTGTCACTGACAAATTATAGCAAGTGTGAATTTGTGCTGCCTTGAGAGGGGGCAGAGCGCTCATGGGGAGCGAAAACGAAGGAGTAGATGATTGGGGCTGTGTCAATGAAGATGCTGCTAATCCGGGCAAGCTCTTCCGGGAGCGTCACACCCGATCCTCTCTCAGGCGATTAACATAGTCCTGAGCATCCTCACCCTTCCAGAGCCCTTTGCCAAGACCGTAGAGGTTTTTCCAATCAAGCTCTTTCTTTACAGCAATCCCGGTCTTTCTCAACTGGTGAGCAAGTTTCTCCACCAGCTTGAGCTGGTCTTTCGGGGAAAGCCTTTCGATCTCTTTTTCGATTTTTTCAAGCGAGCCTGCTCTTGGCATATTAACTCCTTTTTTTATATATAATTATCATACCACAAATATTTTATCAATCCTGAAGTTCTCTTTTTGCCAATGGTAGGATCCTTTGCGAATGGACTGTGAACGCAAGATTTTTTTATAGGAAAGTTGACACTGTGTACCAAATAAGGTACCTTCTTAGGAGGTTAATATGAAAAGTAAACATATCGGCAGCGATTTTGATGATTTTCTTCGGGAGCAGGACATGCTCGCCGGGGCGGAGGCAGTTGCGGCAAAACGTGTGCTCTCCTTTCAGATCGAGAAGGAGATGAAAAGAAAGGGATTGACTAAAGTTGAAATGGCGACCAGGATGCGGACGAGCCGGACAGCCGTGGACCGTCTGCTTGACCCAGAGAATAGCTCGGTCACGTTAAATACGCTGGAGAAGGCCGCACTTGTACTCGGCAAGAAATTGAGTATCAGGATAGGGTAAAGGACTCATAAAGGCAGAGACATTGCTGAGGTGTGCCCGCTCACCCGCCCGCCACTCGCAGCCACGAGGTTAATCATAGCCCCCATCGCGTGGGCATTGGGCTTGAGATCCTGTCATACCCCTTGCAAAGATAGGGCCTTCATGATCCTTTGACTCCGCACGGAACATTCCGGCCCTGCAAGGGTGAGCTTCAAGCTTCCGCTTCTCTTCAGCTTCAAGCTCATGCCAGGAGGCAAGCACATGCCTTCGCTCCTCCAAGCTTGTCCTTCGCCGTGCAATCTACCGCAAGTCTCGGCCAATCCCCTGAGATTTTTCAGAGGCGGTTGGAGATATCAAACACATCTCAACAAGATAAACCTGCCATAGCACCCTGCAGGCATCTTTCTCCCTGAAATGTTGCTGGGGAATTTGCGCTGTCCACATAGAAGGCAACAAAAACAAAGACAACCTGCTGTCGAGAAGTCCTCTCTAAAACTCTCACAGAGAACATTCTTTCCAAAAATGAAGTATTCAACTCGAAATAGAGCTTCCCCCCCTCAAAACGGTTGAATGGTGTTCTTCTCGACGGCAAGCCGTGTTTATTAGCACTGTGGTCATGAGCGTTTATCACAATTATGCGATATACCTATTTCCCAAAATTATTTTCAAGCTGTATACTATCGGTTACATATCTTGAAGAGTGGAGGCAGTGTGTCACATGAGTTTCGCAAGTAGACTCTTGCGTTATGAGGAAAATCTTCATCCGTTGGCGCAACGCAGTAGTCTGCATCTGCGCAAAATCCCTCTCTTAGATGAAACTGAGGGAACAGCGTGTAGATCACCCTTTGGGCGTGATCGTGATCGTATCATTTTCTCGAAATCGTTCCGCAGGTTAATGCACAAGACGCAATTATACTTATCACACGAAGGGAACGAACACAAAAGGACCCGCTTGACGCACACAATAGAGGTTGTCCAAATTGCGCGGGCTGTTGCGAGAAATTTGGCCATGAATGAAGAGTTGGTGGAAGCAATCGCATATGGTCACGACATAGGCCACGCACCTTTTGGACATGCCGGTGAAAGACAAATAGATCTTTTTCTCAAAGGGGTTGAGCCGTTTACAAGACGGATCAGAGAGCGGATGGGAAGTCAGAAGCGGCGACCAGAAGATATTTCTGGCGACTTCAAACACAATTACCAAAGCATCAGAATACTGACTTTTTTAGAAGACTATCACCCTGAGTATGAAGATGACGGTTTTGATCTAACAGTGCCTTGTTTGGAGGGCATCCTGAAACATACCTCTATGGAATCCCTTCCTCATGTTTCGCCGCGTCGTAAAGTGTGCAATTATCCTGGAATGAGGGAAGGGCTTTTTGCAAAGCTTGATCTCGATGCCGCTCATTCCATCACTATTGAAGGGCAAATTGTAAGCGTGGCCGACGAAATCGCTCAAGTCACGCATGACATAAACGACGCTCTTCGTATAGGCGCTCTCTCTATTGAGCGTCTTTGCAGTGTTGAGGGCCTTCAATCAATTCTCGATGCCGATCGGATGCGGTATCCTGCGTCGATAGAGTCCTGCAGAAATAAAACCCAAAAGAAACATGCTCAAATCATGTCGGCGCTTTTGAATTATTTTATCACTGTCACGATTCAACAATTCGAAAGAGCCATCAGTGACTATGTAACAAGCCGACCCTTAGAAGCATCTCCGGTCAAACTTACTGGTTGGCTTCTCCCTTCAAATAAGCCTCAAGATGCTGTATTCAACCGATTGAAAAGATTGAAGAAGGATATCGTCTTAAATAACTTTCTCGTAAATCGGATGGATTCCAAAGGTGAATATATCATTCGCAATCTCTTTGAGGCATATTTAAATAATCCTCGCCAGCTACCCGATGGGGTCTTAGATCATTATTGCCGGGTCAAGAAGATTGAACTCGACAAGCCTCGGGGGGAAACCACATTTTCCGATTGGCTTAAAGCAACAACGAAGTGGTATGAGATTAAAGATCCACTGACTCCAACCGACTTTAGCGAAATAATCGGCTTTTTGCAGCGTGAGACGGATGGACGAGAGTTCAGACTTTTGCACCCTGACCTTATTGTCAAGCTACTCCCTTACTTTGCGGTTGACCAGGACTTTCTTAGGGCAATAGCCGATCACATCGCCAGCATGACTGATCTTTATGCTCAAGAGGAATTTCACAGACTCTATTCTTAAAAGGTTGTTCATTCTGAAATGGTTCTTTAACCCTGTGTTCGCCAAATCCTCACCCACCCCATTCCCTTTGCGCTTTGCAGCGCCCTTCCCGTCGGCCTCGCCTGTTAGGTCTGCAAGTCTGCCGATAATTGTGATAAGCCCCTGTCAGGACTGCAGAGCCGAAGGAGTAAAAAATATTCTTGAGTTTTATATGTTTCATCCCGTAATCGAGAGCCGCAGACCTGTTGGGAAAACAAGACTTGTGGCTGGCATCCACACTCTTTGCTCATTTCTAAGAGCATTGACTTTATGAAGTAATTTGCCCTGAGTGATATATTCATCCTCTGTAGAAATAGCCCAGATTTTCAGAATCTCGTGCCAATGTTGCAATTTGTCAATAAACTCTCTAATATTAATAAGTTAGCAGACATCAAGGGGGTAAAGTTGACGAAAAGGCCGAAGACGAAAAAGGAAGATGTAGATTCGTATCGGCAAGAAGACAAAACCCCGAAGAATTCCGTCCCTGCTGGTCTTGCCTCATACGACACATCAAAGCCAAAACCCAAGAAATACGAGTACGATCTCCACCTCGACCCTCAGTTGGTGAAGATGACATTAAAAGTATCGTCCGGCCAAGACCAGTTTGAACTTTTTACTAATACCATATCTATCCCCTTTAAATTAGGCAAAGCGAAATGAATCGCCGTCGAGGGCATGAGGTTATGGTGGCAAAAGAGATAGAGAAGACAATTGGTGAGCGGCAACCGCGATGATAATAGAGGCAATTTATATTGAGAATTTCCGTTGTATTAAGCAATCGCAGCTAAATTGTGACGAACTGACGGTCATTATTGGCAGAAATGGGAGTGGCAAGTCATCTTTTCTAAAAGCCATAGAGATATTCTATGACGTTAACGCATCTATTTCGGTAGAGGATTTTTTTAATAAAGATACGCGTCAAGAAATAATATTAAGAGTAACATATGCACAGTTAAAGGAAGATGAAATTAAGGAATTCCAAACATATATAAGAGAAAATAAGTTGATTGTTACCAAGAGAATCAGCGAAAGCGATGGTAAATTTATCCAAAAATATTATGCCGCAGCGATGCAAATACCTGAATTTGCGGTTGTAAGAACTACTACTTCCAAGACTGATAAAAAAAATAAATTAAGCGAATTAATTGCGTCGGGTAAATTCACTGGTTTATCAGGAAACATTAAAAGTGCAGATGCAGCTGACGAATTAATGACTTCTTATGAAGCAGCGCATTCGGAATTGAAGCAGCCAATAGAAAAAGAAGAGCAATTTTTCGGCCCTAAGAATATTGGAGGAGGCAAACTCGACAAGTACACAAAGTTTGTCTTAGTGCCTGCAGTTCGCGAAGTTGGAGATGAAGCTTCCGATAAGAAAGGTACCAGCCTTTATCAATTGCTGGATCTTATAGTTTATAGACAAGTTAGAGCCCGGGAGGATATAAGAAAATTTAAAGAAAAATTTGAAACGGAATTAAAAAGTCTTTATAATTCTGATAATTTAAAAGAACTTCCCAGACTCAGTGAATCTATCACTGAAACCCTTACTAAATTTTCTCCTGGAGCAAAATTGAATCTCAACTGGGAAGAGATAAAACCACCGGAATTGCCTCTGCCAAAAGCTATCCCAACACTTGTCGATGATGATTTTGAAGGCGATATAAGCAGAAAGGGACATGGATTGCAGAGAGCCTTAATTATCACCTTGCTCCAGCAGCTTGCATTAACTGCACCTTATGATAATTCATCCGAAGCTTATTCATCAGAAAGTGCTGAAACAAAAGATATTGATGTAATCGAGCCGGACTTAATACTCGCAATCGAAGAACCAGAACTTTATTTGCATCCTTTACGGTGCCGATATCTTTCAAGATTATTGAGTGAATTATCTATTAAAGAAGACCGAACTGGCAGAAATCAGATACTTTGCGCGACTCACTCCCCTTTTTTCATTGATCTGTATAAATTTGACCAAATACGGTTTATATGCAAACAAAAAAAACCGGAAGATATATCTGCTAATAGCATCGTGACGCAATATTCGCTTGAACAGGCAGCCAAAGACCTTGAAAAAATAACTGAGCCTGGCGAGAGGGTTTTTACGAAGGAATCATTCCGTGCTCATGCTTTACCTCTTATGGACACCATCGCCAATGAAGGGTTTTTTGCAGATGCTGTTGTTATTGTCGAAGGCTTTGGTGATATGGGTGTTTTATGGGCAATGCAAGATATTCTGAAGATGGATTGGCCTTCATTAGGAATAGCCATAATTCCGGCAAGAGGGAAAAACAATATTGATCGACCAGTTGTAATTTTCAGAGGCTTTCAAATCCCGACTTACTTTATTTTTGATGCAGATTCCCGGTATAAAGGGAAAAAAGAGGAGCAAGAAACAATAAACAGAAACAAGAAATATCTAAAATTGGCAGGGGCAAAGGAAGAAGAGTTCCCATCAACACAGGTTCATGAAACATGGTCATGCTTTGAAGATGAAATTGAGAGTTATTTGAAGTCAGAACTCGAAGAGACCGTATTTACTCCCATAAGAGAAGAGACAGCACGCGAACTTGGTTATGATAAGCCATCTAATGTTCTAAAAAATCTTGACGGCTCCGAGAAGTTCATTCAAAAGGTGTATTCCTTGGGTAAGGCTTTACCTGTCTTAGAGGACATAATAACTCAAATAACAAAACTTTCGAGGAGGTAAGAAAACATGAATAATACAATTTGTGAAGCGATAGCCAGTAAAAATATCGTTGAATTCTATTATAACGGTGGTATTAGAATTGCTGAACCACATTGTTACGGAATTCACAAGAATACAGGCAATGAAGTTCTTTGCGCTTATCAAATCAGAGGGTTTAGCGAATCTGGCAACTTGCCGGGATGGAGGCTTTTTGATGTTGCGGATGTCTCAGCGTTAAAAATTACGGGTGAGCAATTCCTGTCTCCACGGCCAAATTACAATCCTAACGACAAGAGGATGTCAAAAATATTTTGTAACATATAACCCTTTTTTGATTTTTGATCTATTAACTTTATGCATATTTTTAAAATCAACTTTGATAAACAACTGAACTTTGAATTAAGGAATATTAAGCCTCTTATGGGCATATGCGGGTTGTATTTTATTTTTCTTAAGGAGACCGAAATACCTTATCCTTTCGGGAAATCGAGACTAATATACATTGGCATGAGCGAGAAAAAGACGAACAGCATTGGGAAAAGGCTGTCTGATCATTTCGAGGGAGTTTCGGGGAATGAGGGTATCAGTAACTACAAGAAAGCTGAAGGACTTTATTTTACATATCTGAATTTCGAAATGCTGAAGCAGATATGGGAACACCGCATAGAAGATTTGGAGAGTTATTTCATACTCAATTTTCTCGACAAATATGGTGTCTATCCGATCTGCAACAACAAGAGTGGTTTTGAAATCAAGAAGCATGATATGCCGTCAATCTTTCAGATTAACTGGAAATATTTTGAAAAGGGTAATGAATTATGACCGATCAGATTAAGAGCGGACAGGAAATCCTTGATGAATTTTTCTCTCACATAACAGATATCGAGGGGGTTGATCATGAGGTTGTTACGGTGATTCTAAAGTTATATCAAGAGGGTAAGCTAACGAATATAAATATATCAAATGAATTGAGCAGGATTAGAGAAAAAAGAGCGTGAAAATCAAAAGCCTTGAAATAAGCGGATTTAGGGGAATCAGAAAACATATCGGGATTGAATTTGATTCCTCAAAATCAATTCTTATTTATGGGGATAATGGCAGCGGAAAGAGTTCTATTACTGATGCCTGTGAATGGTTCTATTACGATAAGGTTGAACATCTTATTTCAAAAGAGATTGGTGCGGATGCGAAAGGAACAAATGCCCTTAGAAATACTTTTTTGTCTGATAGTGAAGATGCATACGTCGAGGTTAAATATTCTGATTCTGCATGTGATTCCCAAAAGAAATTATTTGTTAAGAAATCAAAATTGACGAGTGAATATACAAACACATCGCAACAATTTAAGGATTATATAAATACAACCTTAAAAGAGAATCTATTACTTCGATATAAGGATTTACTGAGGTTTATCTTGTCAACAAAGACTCAAAAACTGGAAGAAATATCTCAGATAATAGGTTTTTCTGAAGTGTCAAAGGTCAAATCTGTCTTAAAGAAAGCAGTTAATGACCTGAAACGAGAACTTAAGCAAAATAGATTTGACGACCGAATAAGCAGCCAACAACGCAACATCTTCGAAAAAATTCAACAAAATATTACTGATGATGACCAGTATCTCGCTGCTGTTAGAGAATTGGTCGTTCCACTGAAACTCCCTATCGAAATTAAAGACATATCCAGTATAGATGATATTTTGGAAGCCCTGAAGAAACCAGAAGATAAAGAAGCAATTGCAAATCAACTTTCATATGAAAAAGTCATTGAGCACCTCAGAAGTATAGAGATTTCCTTTGATAGCATATGCACTTCATATAAAGCTGTTTACGATAAATGCCAGAAGATTGCAAAGGATAAAGAGAAGTTCAAAAAAATTAACCTTGAACCTCTGTTATCTCAAGGATTATCGATCCTTGAAAAGAAACTTTATGAAGATAATAAATGCCCTCTTTGCTTACAGGACAAGGATAGAGAGGAATTGATTGATGAGTTAAGGAAGAGGATCGAAGAATTATCAATCTTTAAAAAAGAAAAAGATGCTGCGACAGAAGATATTAATACAACGCTTCGCCTCATTCAAGGCGCATTGACAGAAGTAGAAAACATGCTCAAAGAGAAATGTTTACTTTTGGAGGATAATTCAGCATCCAAAAAAGAAATGGAGAAAGTTAGAAACAATATTTCAGCCGCTAGAGAAAAAATTAAGAAAGTCGCTTTTACAGAACTGGAAACTATCAGCAAACCTGATGATTTCATGAATTTTGATATTAATGCCCTGAGCGCACTAATATCCCTGCTTACATCCAAGAAGGATAAAATTATTACTGGGAAAAAAGACGATTTGATATTTACGGTTCACAGCAAGATAGAATCAGTAAAGCAATCATATAAGGAGATTAAATCTCTTAAAAAAGCTGAAGAAATTCTTTCACAACAGCAATTATCTTTAGAACTCATTTATAACGACTTTGTAAAAAGGCAGAGAGATGGCCTCTCTTCGTTGCTTGCAGTCATATCGAAAGATATGAACGATCTATATCAATTCATGAATGAATCTGAAAATGTCAGCGAGATTGAACTAATCCCCCTTGATGAAGAAGATGAGTTTGTTGGTGTAACCTTACAATTCAAGTTTCACGGCAGACTGGAAGCACCGCCACATAAGTATCTCAGCGAGTCCCATTTAAATTGTCTTGGAATTTGCCTTTTTTTAGCCTCTGTAAAAGCTTATAACAAACTGAATAGATTTATAGTGCTTGATGATGTGATATCCAGTTTCGATACAAGTCATCGTGCACGATTCGCAAGACTTTTAGTAGAGAAATTCAGTGATTATCAGATAATTCTTTTTACTCATGAAAAAGATTGGTTTGAAATAGTCTCCAATATGGTTAGAGGAAAGAATTGGATGATAAAGAGGATGTATTGGGATCATGAGAACGGAGCAACAATCGAGCCGCCGCCATTTACTCTTAAAGAAGAAATCGAAAATAAACTGAAAAAAGCAGATACCACGGGTCTGGGAAATTCTATTCGAATATATCTTGAACACCTATTAAAAGAGATTTGCCTTAACCTGAAAGTGAAAGTTGAATTCCGGCTCAACGGCCATAATGAAAATAGAATGTCGCATGAATTGCTTTCTGAACTGAAAAGCAAACTCAAAGACAGGAAATGTGAACTAAAAGATCAAGCAGCCTTTGATAGGCTCAGTTCTTCAATGTTCCTTGGTAACCGAACCTCGCACAACAGTTCTTTTGAGGAAAGCCTAGATGACCTGAAAATGTTTTATAGCGATGTTCAAGCACTTGAAAAGCTTTTCAGATGCTCTCAATGCGCCAATCTTGTTTCAAAGAAACATTATGACGATGTAGATAATAAAGTGAGATGTTCATGTGGTACGTTACAATACAATTGGAACAAATAATAGAAAGGAAATATGGCTTTGAAATCAGTTGAATCCCAGAACGTGGAATTTAAATCCAGCTGGCGGGACGAATATCTTAAGGTGATCAGCGCTTTTGCAAATACTGAAGGTGGAGTTTTGATTCTGGGCGTTGATGATAACGGAATGCTTGCCGGATTAAAAGACATAAAGAAATTGCTGGAGGATATGCCGAATATTATAAGGAACAAACTCGGGATAATCCCGTCCGTCAGTATAAAAAAGAGAAAGAATAAAGATGTCCTCTGTATTCAAACATCTCCCTCAGCAGTCCCCATATCATACGACGGCAGGTTTTATATAAAAAGCGGAAGCACGGTTCAGGAATTAAAAGGGCAAGAGCTTGCCAGTTTTATTATGCGAAAAATGGGTAAGACCTGGGATGAATATATTGAAGAAAGAATTGCCCTTGACGACCTTGATATTGAAACAGTAAAGGAATTTAAGAGAAAAGCCGCTGACAGAATACCGTCTGTTGTTGCAGAGGATGATACTGAAACACTTCTAAAAAAATTGAATCTTCTCGAAAACGGGAAATTAAAGCGGGCAGCGGTTCTTCTTTTTGGAAAATCTCCGCAGAAATTCTATCCTCAGGCTGTTGTGAAGATCGGCAAGTTTCTGTCCGAATCAGAGATTCTTACTACAGACATAATCAAAGGGAATCTCTTTAAGCAGATGGAAGATACTCTTGAAATCCTGAGATCGAAATATTTGATAAGTGAAATCAGCTTTGAAGGTATCCACAGGAGAGATATTCTTGAATATCCTTATGAAGCATTAAGGGAAGGGATTATTAATGCTTTGATACACAGGGATTATCTCGGAACTTCTCATATTCAGGTCAGAGTTTATCCGGATAAATTATTAATCATGAATGAAGGGAAATTGCCACCCGAAGTGCCTGTTGAAACATTAAAAACCAAGCACCTTTCCCGGCCACGGAATACCTTGCTTGCAGAGGTTTTTTATTATGCCGGATTTATAGAGGCATGGGGGAGTGGAACGATAAAGATAGTAGACAATTGTGTGAAGCAGGGATTACCGGAGCCTGATTTTCATGAAGAACACGGAGTAATGACGGTCGATTTTTATAAGGACAGGTTTACAGAAGAGAATTTGAAAAAAGCGGGCCTGAATGAGCGTCAGATTAAGGCAGTGATTTATACCAAAGAGAAAGGGAAGATAACAAACAGAGAATATCAGGAATATTGCAATACATCTGACAGAACGGCCACGCGAGATTTAACAGATTTGGTTAACAAAGAAATTCTCGAACAGGTGGGAACTACCGGCAAGGGAACAAAATATATATTGAAGACGCCACAAAGACGCCAAAGCCGCCAGAAAGACGCCGCAAAGCCGCCAGTCAAATCCAAAAAGGGAAGTTAGTCAAAGAGGACTTGTTGCAAAAAAGTAGAGGCCAAAGGGGTCATGAAGGGGTCAATGCCCCATAAAAGATTCAAGTATCAATGGCAAATCATTATAATATGAAAAGTCAGAACTTCACCAACCAGACAGTGTACGGTATAATCATTGTTATACGAAAATAAAGACTAAAAAGAACTAAATATGATAGCCAAAAAGAGAACATGGTTTTATAAAGGATACTTTGGGTTCATTAAGGGGCGTACTTCACAGTTTCGCGATTATGTTCTTGAGATTGAAAGCAAATTCAGCCATGACTTGAAATCATTAGAAAAGAGACATGAAAAGGAAATAAGGCAAAAAGGCACAGATGCCGAGTTTGAAGATTACCTCACTGATTTTTATGCCGAAGAATTTCACAGAATCGACAGAATATTTCTACGAACATTTCGTTATTCCGCTGTTGTGACTATTTATTCTTTGCTCGAAACATCTATGAATTCTCTTTGCTCCATTTTAAAACAGATGAAAGGTATAAATATTGAGCTTGAGGAAATACGCGGCGATGGAATAGAAAGAGCTAAGGTATATCTCAAAAAGGCATGTGGAATTAAGTTTCCCGAGAGGAGCCATGCTTGGTCGGAGCTTCAGAAACTGAATAAAATACGTAACTGTATTATTCACGCTGAGGGTGATATATGGCGTACACACAGTCCAACAAAACTTAACAATATATTAAAAAATACAAAGGGCCTCGCCCTCGAAAATGATCAGTATTTACTTATTGAAAAGAAGTTCTTGGAAGATGCTATTACTTGGGCAGAGGACTTTCTCCAAGAACTTCATGAAAACTCATTTCCAGATAAATAAAAGCATATAACGAAGCGCTTCAAGGGATCATGCGAAACGGCCCCGCTCCCTTTGCGGCTTCAATGTTAAATGCCAGTAATACATGCCTTTAAATCATGGAATTTATTTATCCAGACATAGATTGGTACACCGGCATTAGCGAAGAGAAACATGTACAACCCCGATGCCCTCACTTGTTGTTGAACGCAATTAATTTTCTTAGGCTCTCGATATTCTGCTTAGCTTCGTTTATATATTCTTTTTGCAATTCTATCCCTATGAAGTTCCTTTTTGATAATAAACATGCGGTTGCAGTGGTACCAATTCCCATGAATGGATCTAACACCACATTGCCCTTCTTAGTAAACAATTTTATGAACCATGTTGGCAATTCTACTGGAAAAGCTGCGCTATGATTGCGATTGTGACATTCTGTCGCAAGTTGAACAACATTTGTCGTCTCAATATAATGCTCACCTTCAAAGACAACTACGTTATGTGGATATACCTTTTTCCGTTTCAACCAATTTGAGACATTTCGGCCAAAATGAGCATTGGTTCCTGAAAAAGTTCTTATAAAATCTTTCTCAGACATCGACTTAAACCTCTTCTTTGACCAGTCACCTATGGGTACTTTCACAGCATCCTGATACATTTTAAATTTTTTTTGCAGAGTGAAATGGAGACACCTTTCCCAACTGTCCCTAAATCGATTGGGCCATTTCCCAGGATAAGAATTTTTTTTATACCAACAATACTCCTCTATCCAGCACCAGCCTTTTTCTCTTAGAGCTAAAATCAGCTCAATAACATATGTCAGTCGTTCGCCGTTGTTAACATGTTCCTTGATATTTAATATGAAAGATCCTTTTGGTTTCAACACCCTCTTTAACTGTTCAGAAATGGGCAAAAACCAACTAACATATTCAGCGGGATGAATACCACCGTATGTTGTTTTTCGTCTGTCCGAATAGGGTGGAGATGTAAAAATTAAATCGACACTATTATCTGGAAACAGTGAAACATCTTCCAATATGTCTTTACAGTTTCCCTCATGAATTATATAAAATTGATCCATTTTCATTATGTTAGACCCCTTACAAAATTAACCGCTACAGCGAAAAAGTAAAAAGCTCAATTCTTCGATTCCACTTCTTTTTATTCTTATAAGTATCCAAATATGGATCTCGAATAATCTTCAATGATGATGTGTCAAATTTACCTTTACCAATAACAGGTAAAAGGTATAAATAGTATTTTTGACGGTAAATTTTAGCTTTCTCTATTTCGTTTCTGGTCCAATAGAACTTATACTTCCAAGACAAGACCGCTTTAACTTCGATGTATCTTAATATAGGATTGCCATGCGTATCAAACACATCCTCATAACTTTTTATATCATACCCAGCTGCTGCATCTTGGAGAGATATATGCTCTATATTTTTTGCCAAGAATGGAAGCCTCTTTAATCTTTCCCTTTCATATTTGAAAATTTCTTTTTCTGCCAGATTTCCCACGAGTTCCTTATTTCTCAAGTTTTTTAATAATTCATCTAGGGATAAGACGTTAAGTCTATTAAATTGTTTGCAGACATCAAAATAGTCTTTGGCGATAACATACTTTTTTTTATCAGGATCTACATATAAAACTTCGAGGTCTATTAAGAAATTCCTTACACCGCTATACTGGAGCCGCTGTGAGGGCGTAGGCATAAATTCGTAAGTATCATCAACCATTCGGAACAGCGCAAAAAAATCCATAAGGTAGTCATAAAATAAATTCTGCGAACCCATAAAATGTTTGATTATGTAATGTTGTATCAGGCCGTGCCCTTTCTGCCATTTCTTTAGAAAGGACACATAAGATTTTCGAGGGATAATCTTATCATCTCTGATCGTTATTAGATTAATAGCTCTCAGAAAATCAATAGTAATATCAATATTTCTCGCGCTTTTTTTATAACGGGACTCGATAAATTCTTTCTCCAGTAATGCAGAGTCCCTCATTATTTCTGAAAACACGATTATTTGATTTAGTGAAAGTTTATCAAAGTCAATCATTTAGTCACCGAAAAGTCTTTTATATGCCTGAATTTCACCATCGCTTTTAAACATGTCAAGAGAAAATATGTTGTAATCCTCTTCGATAACTTCGTACATTTTTCTGGCCTTATTATCCAAATTAGCTTTTATATCCTGATCAATTGAATTTTCATGCTGCAAGTAATAATAATTGGCTTGATTATTTTCAGAACCGCCCACTCTATGGATTCTATCTAACGATTGTAGATATTGGGCGCAATTGTAAGACAAATCATAGTAAATGGCGTGAAAACATGTCTTATGAAGAG
>JACUUX010000118.1 GCA_014859105.1 Nitrospirota bacterium | reverse complement strand
TACTTTGCAAGCTATCAACATTCTATTGGAAATTAACGTCTTGAACAAGATTTCGACGTCTGTTGACTTGCACGTGAACAAGACCCTTTTATCTGCGGCTCACTCCCCCATAACCTGCACCACAACATTCCGATCTCTTGCCCGATTATCAAAATCAATAAACACAATCTGTTGCCATGTTCCCAACGTAAGCTTTCCATTTACCAAGGGAATAGAAAGAGAGGGTTTCATAAGGGCCGCCCTGACATGGGAGAAACCATTACCGTCTCCCCATCTTTTATCATGTTCATAAGGAATGTTAGAGGGAGCTATTTTTTCTATAGCCTTCTTCAAGTCATTGATGACACCTGATTCATATTCAATTGTAGTAATACCCCCGGTAGAACCAGAGCAGAAAACATTTACCAAACCATTTTGAATTCCCGACAGTTTTACTATTTTTGTAACCGCATCAGAAATATCGAGAACATCACTGAATCCTTTTGTATTCAGAGAAATTATATCTGTAGTAATCATAAAACCTCCTGTTTTAACTTAATGCATTTTTTCGTTCATTAAGAAACACCATCAATTATAATATTAATAATGGAAAGAGAACTGACATATTGAAATATAAAAGAAACCCTCTCCCACAAGGGGAGAGGGAAAATAACTTTTGACAATACGGTCAGCATTGTGGAAGGTTGCTTCATGATTAAAAATAACAAGGCAATCGTAGACATAGATAACACCCTGTGGCATTTTTGCGATGCATTTTATGAGGAACTGAGGAAGATTAACAAGAACTTTCCAACCCCCGACCGTTGGACACATTGGGATATATGGCAAGGGTATTGCACGGAGGCCGATTTCTACAGTGCCGTGAATGCTGTCCATCTCAAACAGCATGATGATAATTATCTGCCGTATCCAGAGGCACAGGATTTCCTTATCAACCTGAAAGAAAATGGCTATCACATTACCATAGCAAGCCACAGGTCACCCGATTACAGAAAACAGACAGAGATATGGCTTGAAAAGCATGGGCTGGTGCATGATGAATTACACCTGTCTTTTCACAAGACACAACTGTTTACCGAATATACTGATGTTGTGGTAGATGATTCACCTCATGTATTGGAGAAAGCAGTAAATAAGGGTGTAATGGCTACGGGTTTGTTGTTCCCCTGGAACCGCGATTATGCCGATAATGGATTTATGCTTTTTAGGAACCTGAATGAGATTTTTGAGCATATATTGAAAAGGAATTCGGATTGATAATTATGAAGGTAAAAAGATGGAAATAAAAGTGGAAAAACCGACAGAACAATATCTCCGAGACCGTAAGGTCAGTTCGTGGGGTATATGGGAAAAGGAAGTATCAAGATTTGACTGGCATTATGAAGCTACTGAAGAATGCTACCTGCTCGAAGGGGATGTTGTGGTTGAGACAAGAGATGGTAAAAAGGTTCAATTTGGGAAAGGGGATTTTGTTACATTTCCCAAAGGTCTTTCTTGTGTGTGGGACATTAAGAAAGCAGTCAGGAAACATTACAATTTCATATAGTCTATCGTCATTAGGGAATAGTTATCCTGTAATGTGAAATTATTTGTTCGTTAAGTGGCTAACCAGTATCATAATCTTATTGCCCCGCCCCTGAGTAAAGGATATCCCTGCAATCTGTTGACCGAACTATCCGTCTCAGTTTCAGCATGAGGACTTGCATCTTCCAATTGACCTCGGATTGATACAAATTTCTTTTGGGAATAATGTTCTTAGTGAGATGTCGCCGTTATCAGTGAATCAAGCCTTTCCCCGGCAGTCTTTTTGCATCCCCTAAAAAACGCTTCTAAATAAGCCTCTTCAGTCCTTCCTTTTAACTGGCAGTTTTCTTGCAAATCCATGTTTTTTCTTTATAACCCCATGTAAAAAAATAATTTTACATCGGCTGGCTGTTTGTGGGAGCTTATAAGATGGTGAACGTTTCCCTCAGCCGAACTATACAAAAACTATACAATCGGATGTAGCAGGAAATGTTTAAAGCTCGTAAGTTATTGATTTTATTGGTAGGCGATGCTGGTTTTGAACCAGCGACCTCTTCCGTGTGAAGGAAGCGCTCTCCCACTGAGCTAATCGCCCACAACTGCATATAAAATAACACTTTGCTACTCATATCTGTCAATATCGATATAATAAAAGGGTATAATCACTTTCCCATTGTATGAAAAAAAGGGATATCTCACCTGTGATATAATTTTGGTAGAAAATCCTATGAAAAAGATCTACACCCTCGGCACTGACAGGAGGAGCGAGGAGGATTTCATCGAAATTCTCCTCGCATATGACATTAGAGCATTGATTGATGTCCGCAGGTTCCCGAAAAGTAAAATCAGGACTTTTTTAAGAGAAAACCTTGAACCCCTTATGGAACGTACAGGAATTGAATACAATTTTCTCGGAAAAGAACTCGGTGGTTTTAGAAAAGGTGGATATACTTCTTATATAATTACAGAAGAATTTAATAAAGGAATCGAAAGACTCGAATCAATAGCTCTTCAGAAAAAATCTGTTATTGTCTGTGCAGAACGTTTTCCATGGAAGTGCCACAGGAAATGGATTTCACGTGAATTACAGAAACGGGGATGGAATGTCGAACATATTATTGACAAAGGGAAGATATGGATACCGAAATAATATTAACTATCGGTTTGTCAGCAAACAATTAAGTTCTTACTTAGACAATTAAGTCTTTACTTAAACAATAAAGTTCTTACTTTTTTGGGCAGAAATACGAAAATCGGAAACAATAAAGTTTTTACAAAAATATCAGAATTTTTTACAAAGACAATGAAAATCTGCTGGTACTCGCTGAACGCCCCGGTGCCCACTTGCCGTTTGTGTAGTTGTCCGATTACGATTCGAATAAGCGTCATTCCGCTGCGAAGTTGAGGAATGACGTGTGAAGGACTAAGCCGCTGCGCCAGATATGGGGATTCGAATAATTCTCTCGGAACTTTTTTATCGAAGTGGATATGGTGTATGGTGCATTTGCCTTATTTTTACCTGCATGAGACTATCCGGAGACGAAAAAAGAGATTGGGATTGTTCCCTTAATAATCGAGCAGCATGGTAAGGGATGATTTCAGACAATAGGATAGTATGGCGAAACGGAATGCTGTTTTCGCAAGCTGATGGAGATATGATTTTTATGCTGTCAACAGTGTTCATGAGTATTGATCCGGAGGGCCATTACACCTGTAGGGAAACAGAAGTTCTATCCTGAGTATCGTGCCCTTCTTACAAACCGGACAGATATTGAGATCGATACCACAAATTCTGAGCAACTGATCCTGCCAGGTCTCTGATGTTTCTTTTTCTTTTGTTACGGTTTTATAACTGCCGATGAGTTCACGGCATAAAGCAACGTTGTCTTTACGGCCTCTGTTTGCCAGAAGTCCGAAGTGTCTGATGCGCACATATCGATGGGGAAGTACATGAAGGAGGAACCTTCTGATGAACTCATCGGCCTTGAGCGTCATGGTCTTTTGTTTATCGCCATCGGCATAGTCCCGCTAGCGGAAGGATACATTACCATCCTGAACATTGAGGATACGATTGTTACTGATCGCTATCCTATGGGTATATCTG
>JACUUX010000048.1 GCA_014859105.1 Nitrospirota bacterium | reverse complement strand
TTAATCATGACCCTTAAGCGCTCTAAGAATCAATTAATTTTGTTACGTATAGCACATAGGAATCAAGAGTTTTACCATTTGTAAATAGATATAGATTATTATCTGAAACTAACTGTACCGGATACCACCAAATCAATCTCTACAAAAATAATTAACCACTCGATATCAATTTTCAAAAAGTTAGACAATTATTGTACATTACGATAAGATCTATAAGATAAACGTTTTTTCAAATAGTGAAACCGTTACAGAAAAACCACACTGATATGCAACATATTGAAACCGCTTCTCATCATTTGCTCAGGGCAGTCCCAAGAGCTGGCGCAAGTGATACCGTCTCAACTGTCTTCAATAATATCAGAGGGCATCATTATGAATCTGCAACGACAATCTATATCTTGGACGAATACAAACGGTTACTCGGATTAGTCCCCATGGCAAAACTCATCGCTGCACAGCCTGAAGATCAAATGTCAGCGTTGATGCGTAGGAATATACCTACTGCTTTTCTAAATGATGATCAGGAGCGAGTTGCAGCACTCGCAGTACACCACAGCCTTTCAGCAATACCCATTATTGACAATGAAAAACAATTTTTAGGGGTTGTACCACCAACAAGTCTCATCAGGATTCTGCGGGAAGAACATTTGGAGGATTTACACCGTATCTCAGGTATATCTGATAAGGCTAAACTCTATTCACTCAATGATGCTTCAGCGGTCCGGCGGGTAAAAGACCGTTTGCCATGGCTTATAGTGGGATTTCTTGGAAGTATGATCGCAACTCTGGTAATGTCCTCTTTTGAAGCAACTCTTCAGGCAAAAATTGCAGTTGCTTTCTTTATCCCTGCGATTGTATATCTTGCTGACGCAATTGGTACTCAAACAGAAGCAATTACCGTGCGCGGTCTGTCTCTCAGCGAGTTATCACTTCAACAGTTATTCTTTGGAGAATTCAAAACTGGAGCGTTAATTGGTCTAATACTGGCAAGTATAGCTATTCCTGTTGTTTACATTTTTTTTGGAGATTATCAATTGGCTTTTGCTGTTGGTATTTCTCTGTTTGCCGCCGGTACAATTGCAAGTTGTATCGGGCTACTATTCCCATGGCTGCTCTTTAAATTGGGAAAGGATCCGGCTTTGGGAAGTGGTCCAGTTGCCACGATCATTCAGGACGTACTAAGCATTTTAATCTATTTTCTCATTGTCACCTTCTTTTTGATATGAAATGAAGTATCCTCTCAACTTCGTTTTGAACAATTAATATAAAGACTATTATTTGCAGATTATCAGTAGAAAGATGCAATACAAATATAATAGTCTCCGTATAGCTTTGATGAAGGATTCAACAAATTTTTAATCTCCTTCCGAGAGTGGATAAGTAGGTGAAGGCTGGATCACAAAACTGCATTACGCTCGACTTCATGCCATGCGTACTTCGGGGCGAAACCCTATTCCCCGTTTAGCCAAGGCACCGGCCGTTGATTACGAAAATAATCAAACACCGCGATCTGTCTGAATGATCTCTCCGACTGACAGGTGACGGGACTTCTTCATTTCAGTTACGATGCGCATATTTCGGGATAAACTCTCTCCAAGTTGCGATTTTGCATAGGTGCGGTGTATCAGGTGTATTAGAAATCTCAGATGATGTTGTGTGCATCTCAACTATAGGGAGAACCAAACAACAGTTGCAACTTTTTGAAACACCACAGTAGTAGGTGACACAAACGTTCTGCGGTCAGACTTTGGCAGTACCACAACATTTCTCCAAGAAACGCGTATTTCTCCTCGTATTGAGCGCTGTGCCGATTTTGACAACCGTGTCATTCAAATCGAAAGAAATGCCCATGTCCTATCTTGCTCTATTTGCTTGAATGGGAATTGAACAGATATCAGGAAGTGATACTTTTGCGCATAACTGTGAGAACTTTTGATGTTTTTAATCTTGACCAGAGGACAACATATATATAAGCTCAAACCTCTTCTTCTTCTCCACAACCTTCCCGATAATTCTCAAAAAAAGGATTCAAGGGACCGAGGGGCAAGGATTCAACTGTATTAACCATGTTGCTCGTTGTCTTCATTTCTCCCCTTCTCTCCGGAACCCGATCTTTCCCTTTTTAGCAACCTTTGCAGGAGCCATCAAACAGTTATTTAACAATATTACCCTATTTATTACCCTCTTTTAAGGATATTACCTCTTTTCCTCCACAGCGCCCCGGGACCACGGCCAAGGCATTCTATTTCTCTGATTCCTTGAAGTTCCTGAAGTACCCTGCGAATCATATCTCTGCTGACACTAGGGCAAGCCCGCTCAAGATCAGACAAGGTGAATTCCCCTGAAAAGGAATTGACGGCTGACTTGATTAGCTCTGTTTTTGCGCCTTTTGGTGACCTTAATTGTCCAACCCGTTCCTCAAATTCGTGGTAGGCGGTTTTGAGAGTGTAAAGGATATAATTTATATACGGCCAGTGATCATGCTTTCCCTCATGCCAACCCTGCGAACTTTGCTCCAAAGTTTCATAGTACCGATCCTTATTTTGTTCAATGATCCGCTCGATGCTGATATAACGGCCTACCTCATAGCCGAGGTGATAACACTGAAGCAGCAGAAGCAGCCTTGAAACCCTCCCGTTTCCGTCCCGGAATGGATGGATGCAGAGAAAATCCAGATTAAAGGTAGCCATGGCGACCAGCGGATGAACCCACTTTTCGCGCAGGCACTGATTCCAGAGGTTAATCAATTCAGCTATAAATGCCGGCGTCTTGACGGGGGTAACTGTTCTGAAGCGCACACGAGAAGTCCCGTCTGGGGACTTCTCGATGATATCGCTTTCTTTCTCCTTGTATTTGCCGGCATCCCATATGCCGCCTTTCGCAAGTTTGTGCAGTTTCAGAATTGTATCTTCTGACACTGTTAGCTTGGTGGCCTGTTCATGAATGAGCCGGAGGGCATTACGATATCCCCGGACTTCTTCTTCATCACGGTCACGCAAATGCGACTTTCCAAGCACAATAGAGCGGACACGGGCCTGATCTATAATTACTCCCTCGATGCGGTTTGACGAAACAGCGCTTTCGATAAGTGCATGCTCACGGAGAACCCTCAGTCTCTGCGGTGCCTGTTTGGTAAAAAGCTCCTGTTTCCCGCGGGCTTCGCCAAGGTCAGCAAGATACCAGGATGTAATCGTTGGTATTGTTTCTGGTTTTGAAGAGAATTGTCGAAGTGTTATCATGATTTCATTTTCCTGTTTAGTACCCCTTATTCTCCTTCACACCCTCCCCGATTATCCGGAAAGAGCGTGAAGTGTGAAACGTAATGAGTGAAGAGCTCAAAAACATTATTTCCGCCAGCCTTATCTGCCTGAGGGAGGATTCCTCCTCATGGTTCTTCATGATCATTATAATGTTATCCTTTTTCTTTTTCTCTTTTAAGCCCAATCTTCCGCTTAGGTTTTTCAGGTGGCTTCATGAGTTCCCGTATCGCGTCGAACACGACTTTGAACTGCGCGTCATATTTCTTTTCAAGAGCATCAAGTTTACGGGATAGTTCCGCATTGGAAGCAAGCATCTGACGAAGCCTGACGAACGCCCGCATAATCTCAATGTTTACTTTTACGGCCCTTTCGCTATCCAGAATGCTTGAAAGCATTGCAACCCCTTGCTCAGTGAAGGCATAGGGTAAGTATTTTGAATGCTCGCCTCTTTTTAAGGTGCCAGAATGGCGCCTTAAAGATTCATATTCTTCCTTCACTAATTGAATCATGAAATCTGCCGGAAAACGGTCTATATTGCGTCTGACCTGTCTTTTCAGGTGTTTAACCTCCACTCCATAAAGCTCAGCAAGATCGCTATCCAACATAACCTTTTCACCACGAATCAGGAGAATCTTTCTCTCGATTAGTTCAACACGAATCAGCGCCTTCATTAACCCTGCTTCGTTTTCTTGGGCTTGTCAATAGTGCCATATTTAAACGCAGGATCATTACAGGAAAAAAATTATAAAAGTTTCTTCAGGTCTTCTATTGTTATATCTCCATCTTTTAATATGCTTTTCAGAACCTTTGGATGTAGTATATTCCCGGAATGGTAGGGAACTGTTACTCTTTTACCCTGTTTGTTTTTATAGATTTTATGGCTACCACTCTGACGACTGAGGAAAAAACCTGATTTTTCTAATACCCTGATTATCTCATCTCCAGTAACTCGCGGGAATTTTTCACTCATACCGCTACTTCTAAAGAAGTAAGACTTATAGATTCAGCCTGTGAAATCTCTTCCCCTGATTCTATTCTATCTTCTACATGAAGACGAATAGCGTCCTTAATATTTTCTAATACTTCCTCATAGGTATTACCCTGGGTATAGCAGCCTTGAAGCTCAGGGCAAAAAGCAAAATAACCATTGATGTCTTTTTCAATTATCACTGAAAATCTATATCCAGCCATAATTCAATCCTCCATTTGTTTATATATTATACACAATAAAAAAGACTAAATATCAGGCAACCACTAACTTAACAAATACTTACCAGTGCAACAATAAAGCATTATGGTCATTTAGCAGAATCTTTCAGAAAAGAGGAGGTGAAAAAGCTGGAAGGTAGGATAGACACCTGCATGGACACATGGTTAAAGGATTTCACTGAAAAAGCCTGTAAATCCTTGAAAAATATGGTACCCCCTGCAGGAATCGAACCTGCGACACCAGGTTTAGGAACGCTTAACAGGCACTTTTTACAAAACGGCTACTGGCAACGGTTTCAGCGTAACACTCTGATTAGTAAGCAGAAAATGCAGTTCTATTTATTCCGGCTATTGCCGTCAAATCCGCATAAAACGCATAAGACTACTACAATTTTACTACAGTGAAAAAGGTGTAATTTGCCGGCTATCGGCCGTTGGCCTCTTCAGTTGGGGAATACTCAGAAAGCATGAGAAAAAAGATTCAAAGAAACAGGACATGGCACCTCGATAAGACATATTAACAAGTCTCTTTAAGAATGTAGCTTTACTAAATAAAACAATAAATAGTCGCAAAGTGGTCATTTGCGACTATTTATTGACATTATATCCTTATTCGTCTAACATAATATTTAAGGAGGATATAAAATCCATCATGAAGCGAGAAAAATTAAGTCTGCAAAATAAAATTGATCTTATCAGGAAAAATCTTTCCAACAGGGATTCCTTTACAATTTCTGATGTTGAATCGATTCTGAACGAAAAAAAATCTACTTTATATTGGACATTGTGGGACCTTTCCCAGAAAGGCTATATCCACAAAATTGGTAAGGGACTTTATTCACTTCAAGAAAAAAAACGGGACGTCAATCCCGCTCTCTCACCTCTATCAGAAAAAATTTTACCAATCTTACGTCAAAGTGGTTATCAATTTTTCATTTCCGGACTTGATATATTATCAATTTTTATGGAGCATGTTCCCGAGTCCTATCCCGTCTTACTCTTCGTCAGCAATTATAGTATTGAGGAAGTAAATGACTTACTCATAAAAAAAAATATCGCTACATTGATACGTCCAGATATTAAGAATTATCAGGCTTTCAGGCAACTTCCCTCAGTTGGTGAATTAGTATTGATAAATCACACCAATGAATTTAGTTATTCTTCCAATGGGCTTGCCTCTTTTGAAAAGGCATTTGTGGATCTTTATTATGAAGTTACACGCAGACAATATCCTTTAGCAATCCAGGAACTTGTAAAGATATATAACAATATGAGGCGACGGATATCTGTAAATACCAACCGCCTCATCAAAATTGCTTCCCGCAAGAGTATACACTACGATATTCGATACATAGTAGAAAATAAATTTATATCAGAAAAAGCAAAAGAATTTGTGAAAATTCTTAAAACTTAAGGTGTCATATGAAATTCAATGAAAAAGCTTTAATACATAATAAAGAAAGTTTCAGCCGTGATGTGCTTGTCAAACGTTTTAATGAGTTAGGATTTAATAACCTTGCAAGAATGGAGCTTTTTTTATGGGATCTTGAAATTTATTTACAAATTCAGGATATCTTACAGGATAAGGTTGTTCTAAAAGGCGGTACTGCGGCACAATTCTATTTACCGATCGATTATCAACGAACAAGTATTGATATTGATATGGTTTGCTCTGTTGACGAACCCACTATTCAAAGTGCTCTTAGCGACATTGAAAGGAAATTTGATGGTGAAGGTAGTCTTTTCAAGTTCAGGCCGCACAATCCAGAAACTCCAAAGACAGCCTTACCATTACTTACCTACTATTTAGATGTTCCATCGGTTTGTTCGGGAAAAGAATTATTTAGTGGGAGTATTGATTCACAGGAAATTAAAATAGAATTTTTTATGCATGAAAAACTTCCATTAATCCACCGTATTTCTTCTCCTAATATCTTTGCTTTTGAAACAGACAAAACATACCAGATTCTTCCCTTAAATGTTTTGACTGGTGATAAATTGACAACATTAGGTCCAAATACTATTGGTATTCCACTGGACCGGTTTGATGAATATATAAAACAGACATATGACATCGATGCTCTTATTAATTTCCAATGGGAAGGAATAGACTTCAACCAGATTAAAGAATATTTTATGTATCGTGCTAAATTAGAATCCTCCTACCGGCATATAGATTTCAAAATTAATAATATTGTTTCCGATATACTGGCCCAGATGAAAGACCTTTCATCAGTTGATATTGACAAGAACGAAGAACTGAAAAAATTAATCAATGACTTCCAAAGTCTATATTTAAGAAAGAGTATCATTAGGTCTGTGAGCGAGTGGGCTATTGTCGGAGCAAAACTACATATTCTGCTTGAATTTTTATTCTTAAAAGAAGATGGTAAAGATAAATTAAGAGATATTTTTGCTTTAGAAAATAAGCTTGCGTTTGAGAAGATTCAAGGTGTTGAAAGGGGGAAAATAATAGGGGAATTCAACGACACATTTTCTCATAAATTTGAAAAATATAGCAAATGGACCGCAAAAATTCTCAAAGGGAAAAACCCTAAAAGAATTTTTTGGGCTGTCATTTCTTCCAATAACATAGAAGAAGTCGGCTCCTGGATAAATGATTTCATTAAATCAAAGAAACTGTCCGATTAAATATTACCTTTCTTTATAAATACACATACTTAAAAACAGGGCTTTGCCCCCAACCCCAGTTACCTTTCTTGTGTGCGCAAGAAATGTAACCGAAAGAACGCACCCCGCGAAAATTTTTAACGGCTCGCCCGGCTGTCTTCGGTAAATTTTAGGAAACTCGCCTTTGGCTCAGACACCCTTAAATTTTTAACCCTGCGGACAACCATCCTCACCTAAATTTTCGAAGGGGGAAGAAGTAAAGTGCAGGCTTTGTAATGTTTTTAAGTCCCACCATGATTATGAAAGTTTTCATACAAATATATGTTCAAATATTTCCCGTAGCTCTCACTATTAAGATCTTGCCGATCAATTAGTTTCAAAAACTACCTCAACAAGTGTTGTTTGAAATACCCACAGTACTAAACATATTTGCATAAGTTGAGAATTGTGCGAGCTTCTTCATAAAATTTGTATGATAGATAACTTTAACCGGATGTGTCCCTAATTTTTTCATTGTATAAAGTACTTTATTCTTTTGCATTGATGAAGATTCCATAATTTCACTTCCCTATCTTTGTGCCTATGCAATTGCGTCGCCCGAAAGGCCGAACTTCAGAAATGCTCAGCCAAGCCCCAGAGATTCTTATTGCCCTAAAAACCGTGAGAGCTTCCTTTCAACCTTATCAATTTTCTTTTCAGCTTCACACTCCCAAACAACTATGACCTTCCATCCTTTTCCCCTCAATTGTTTAGTGTGCGTCTTATCCCTCTCGACATTTTGCTCTAATTTAGTTTTCCATTTCTTGTGTTGTGTCTTGGGAATTGTACCGTCTCTGCAGCCCTTGTGCAGATGCCAAAAACACCCATGAACAAAAATAATTTTCTTGTATTTGGGAAGAACTATATCAGGTTGTCCAGGTAGACTTTTCACATGTATGCGGAATCTGTACCCCATTTGATGAAGCAAGCTTCTGACTTTTTTTTCCGGACCTGTATCCTTGCTCCGGATTCTGGACATAACGTAACTTCTTTTTTCTTTTGACCAAATGTCCATTACTTTTTATTTTTCCGGCTCTTTAACTACGAAAGCCTCGGTCAGTTTTGCATAAAGTATCAAAGATTTTTCAATCTCAGTTTTGATACTGCTGTAAAGTGACTCAGCCATGACTCTTATGGAATGATTTTCGTTATCCGTCAAAGGAGGGTAAGCATATTCGCCTTCCGTATGATGCTTCATAATGTTTTTTCTCCTTTGCTCGAAACTGCCTTCTTGGCCTGATTCTGTACAAATAATTCTTAGATTTTCTTCCCAGGAAACATGCCTGCCATTATTATCTTTTTTCCTCTTGTTACAATCTGTACAACATGGCACAATATTTCCTGGATGATGTAGACCGTATTCCTCGCGGTTAAACATAATCAAATACTCCAGTTGAAGTTTGTCTGGACGTTTACCACAATAACAGCAACATCCGCCAAAGATTTCATTCTTAATTTTGTTCCATATAGCTTTACCAGAGCCTGTTCCAGTGTTAAATATCTTTCCCCAATATTTCTCTCCAACTTCTGTGAGAAAAGCTCTTACAGCTGTGTTTGCTGCATCTGCAGCAGTATTATGGATAGCCAAGAAGCGACCCCTTTCTGTTTAAAGGTTTTAAGAAATTTTTTAAACTGTGAGCAATTTGTTCAGCAAGTGGTACTGGAACACCATTGGCTATTATTTTAAATTTAGCTGTCAATGAAACTTCCTTTGGTAATGCATATTCATCTGGAATCCCTTGAATGCGCATGGCTTCTCTTACAGTCAACCTTCTTTTTTCCCATGGATGCAAGTGCACCTCGTTATTTCCATAACAAGCTGTAGGGCTGTACCTGTATCGATGCAATCTTTTGAAAGATTTCCTAGAAATATCACCCTCGCATACAATTTTGAATTTGCGCGAATACGGTTTAAATCCTTCTTTTGCATTAGGCAAATTTTTCGGAATGTTAGAAAGTAAATGATAAACCATCAATTCCTTGGGTATTCTCTTTGGCTTTCGGGGAATGTTTCTTTTCCTGACAATCGTAGGCCAATCAAAGCGCTTTTTAGCATTATAATATTTTTCTATCTTTGGCCAAGGGAACCATGCCCTTTCAGAAGTCCTTAATTTCTTGCCTAGGCAATTTTTAATTAAACTGCTTTTTATTCCAATGAGGAAAACCCGCTCTCTATCCTGAGCAAGACCCAAATCCAATGAATTTAATACTACACGATCCAAACAATAACCAGCATTTTCTAGTTGATTCTCCAGAGTTTCAAAAAATGTTCTGTGCTTTACTTTTCTTAAAAGGCCATATACATTTTCAAAGACAAAGAAAGGAGGTTTGATATGGCAAATATGATCAATGTAAGTTTTAGACAAACGGCCATGATCTCCTTCGTGTCCCCTGTGTTTTCCCCCATTTGCAAAATCGGGGCACGGTGGACCACCTATGATTCCAAAAAGGTCAGGGCGTTTAATAGGGAAAGCTTTTATTAGAATTTCTCTGGGAGTAATTTCTTCAATGCTCCGTCTGTCACTGATTTTTTCCTGAAGTTTTCCATGTTTGAATAATTCTGGCAGGGAAGGAACAGCGAAATCATATATTTCAGCGAAAGTATTATTATTTTCATTTGTCCACACTGTTTTAAACCCTGCGTGTGCAAACCCAATGTCCAGGAAACCACCACCTGTAAAAAAAGATAATAACGGAATAGACATTTACAGTTTTCCTCTTAAATTAAAAAACCCGATATCTGGTTTATCTAGGGTTCCTACAACAAGACCTCTATCGAGAAATCTATTAAACTCCTCACATGCAGTTTCAGGTAGCAAGCAGCAATTATGGCAGGCGGCTAAATTGCAATTATCTGGACCCTGTCCTCCATAATTGCCAATTTCCATACAAACGGGATCTGCCGAACACCAGCTCGCACGTTCCAATGCTTTTAAAACCATAGGTTCAAAATAACCCTGTTTCCCCATACGTACAAGGCCCCCCATTGTTCCTTCTGCATCGCCTGCAGCTGTATATATGAGTATCCCTGCCATTGGTGACTCTGTAACATCTGAAGAATATAAGCGCTCTCGCAGGGAAGCCGAGCTATAACCGCATTCAAAGGTTAATTGGTTTATCAAGAGGTGAGCAAGAGTATGTAACAAGACGAATCTTGGGCTAATATTTTTCATGCGAAGTCCCCTGGATATTTGATTCTGTTGATAGCGTTCAGCTAAGGAGCGAATTCTTTCTATTATAAGTTCTTGCTTTTCCCATTTTTGCAAATTATTCTCATTCAACTCAAGGAAAATACCTTCACCATAAACAATATAAGCAGGAAGCCAGGAGTTATTGTCTTGAGGTAGATTTCTCCATAGCATGCTCTTTTTTTGCTCAAATGTTTGATCATTCTCTGGGAATATACGGGTAAAGCCCGCCAATACTCTTGTCTCCCTCAACTTTTCAATAAGCATTAACCTTCCAAAGAAATTCATGACATTTTTGTCATAAGCTTCAGAAGGTACAGATTTAATGAGTAATTGACTATCATTCCGGGGGGACTTTAAAACATCAAATTCTGCCCGGCGAAGAATTACTTGCTGGTCCTCATCAAGTATATTTTGATCCTGTTGTTCTTCTTGTTTATCGGTCAGAATTATATCAATAGCAGTTGCAATTTCAGCATCTGTATATGCTTGTAGCAATTGATTTTGCTGGCTTCTCAGATGTTCAGGCTTTATTTCTATTCCCGTGCCTGCTAAAAGATTGATAAGGGTCGAGAGAGGAGGCCCCTCCATAAGTGCAACTAACTCAGATGGGGCAGAGATAGTTCCTCTGGGTAAATATATTGCACTTCGCACATCTGCAAAATAAACATTAGATGCACTTCTTAGAGAGCCCCGTAAGGGACGGTCACATGACACACCGTCTTCAAAACCGAGCCAGGGTTTTTTACCACGGCATAAAAATGGTGTCCCGCTATTGTCGAGATTTTTGCTTAGAAAAGTCTCATTACGGTCCAAAAATGCTTCAGTTATATTTGCAAGATTTCGTTTAGCCCCGCAATCACATCTTATTTGCTGTGCTGCGAGAGACGCTCCTCCTGTTGCAATTAAACGTAAAGGGCTATCACATTGAGTATTAGAAGAGCTGTGTGCCCACTCACGCCAAGGGAAATCTTGAATATGACCATGCTCACATATTGCAATGAAGGGGACTTGTACTAAATAATTATTTTTCCCCTTTTCCTGACATTCAATACACTTAATCCGCCCCCGTGCTGAAAGAGGAAGGAAATAAAGCCTATTACAGGATCTGCAAAAGTGCCATTGGGGAAAACGAAGGAATGGTACTGTGAGACTGCAGTTAGGCATATCAACGCCTCTGCGTCTTTCTCTGTAATCAGGGGGAAGACGAAAATGGTTTACTCTCAGAAGTCTTTGAAGCCTCCATTCTTCAAATATGAATTCCTGTGGGTCTAACGTTCTGGTGTCAGCTTCTCCACTTTCAAGCCTAAACCAGTTATCGAGTCCGCCAGAAATAACTGACGTACCATCACGTACAACTACCATTGAACCTACACCGAACGGAGCAATAAGTTGTGCCCTTCGTATTGGCCCTTTAGGCATTATTTTCACTCCCTTCATTTAGATAAAGTGTAGTAATTTCTACCTGGCACTCTGCATCAACGGTTCGTAAAGACATGGGCGTTGGCCAAGAAATTTTTTCCCATTCACTACTAACATATGCTCCTGCCTCACGTAATAAGGGCGGATCTTCATCCCAGCGGTTGCCCTTCCAACGCCGCCTTTGCCATCTTTTCCACTCTCTTATTCTATTATTGAAGACACGTTCAAAATTTGGAACTTCTTCGGGATCAATTGACTGAATTCTCGGAATTAAAAGGTTCCGCAATTTATTTATTAGATTTTCCGGGTAAGGATAAGGACTTTCTGCCACCGTTTTTGTTCCGGTTTGACGTGCATAAGCAACAATTACTGCATGAAGTGCACGATCTAAAACCGGAGGAGAAAATGGTGTCACACTTGTTGGTTCGACTTGCGCGTAAAGACGTTCATGATAGCTTCTGAATTTCTCGAAATGTGAGCGGTCACGAGGTTTGGAGGCACTATATATTGTTACCACCAAACCAGGCCGTTCTTGCCAGCGGCGGCCAACCCTGCCTGTTACTTGAATATATTGAGAGGTAGTCTTAGGCTGACCTACAACAGAGATTAAAGAAAGACGGTCTATGTCAATACCAACTTCAATAATATTTGAAGCCAGGCATACATCTACAGGCTTGCCAGTTGTTCCGGTGCAGCTTCTTTCAAGGGCTGTTATCGCTGCAGGAATTTCCTCACTTTTTATACGGCCCGTCAGCTCTAATATATCGCCTGAACCTAATCTGCGTAATTTTGTAAAATCCAAACCTATACGGTTCCTAACAACCTTAAGATAATCAGGAATGTCTGACTGGAATAAAGAGAGGGTAGTACCTAATTCTCTAAAACTATTAAAAAAAATCAATAGAGTCCACCACGGGTCTCTTTCTTCAGCAGAGAATGGGACTGGTGCTTGAATGAGAGAAGTGAAAGTCCTTACCTGGGCTGTCTGCAAAGAGCCAAGGCCCGGGGCATGTACTCCTAAGTAAATTCTACCAGGAAAAATTTCCCCATCAGGTTGCTTTGCATATCGGGAAAAAAAAGAATCTTCAACGTCAAGGCCAGGCGGTGGAAAAAGTGCAACATCATTACGACCGTAGAGTGCCTTAACTTGGCTAGTATAACGCCTAATGGTGGCTGTTGATGCTATTATCTTGGGAACAACTGATTTTCCATTCCTGCGGTCAGTAGAGAGTTCTTCTATGACTGTTTCGTAAAGACCAACCATTGATCCCAGAGGACCAGATATTAAATGAAGCTCATCTTGAATAATCAAACCAGGCGGGCTCGAAATACGGTTGCCGTCAGGGCTTATACCAAACAGTGCCCTTCCCTCTGGATGCCATGTGAGCATGGCAAACTTATCAACAGTTCCAATTACTAATGAAGGCGGATTCTCATAGATGTCTTGATCAATAACATAAACAGGCAATCTGTCATTAAATTCGCAGTTACTATCAGGGCATTTAAATATTACAGTTGAACCACGTTGTTCATAACCTATGACTCTTGGTGCACGTCTTGGTGGATTTTTTTTGTATTTAATTGGGCCTATTTGAGCTCCGCACCAGGGACATTTATTGATAATAAACATGTTTTCTGTAAATTGATCGCCCTTTTGAAGGGCCCTTAGAACTTCTAAGGCTTTCTGGCGTGTATTAGGCGTACTTGTTCCTCCAAGCCATATGCCTATTGAGAATTCTTTATGTCCCAGTTCACCTGGATATTTCAGGCGAAGATATTCCATAACACATAATAAACTTGAAGCACGCTGGAATTGTTGTGTCGTCAGCAGACGCAGAGTATATCTCATGATCACATGACAACCAGAGTCCGAAGGGTCCTTAAGGCGTCTCATAAATATTGCAAAACTAGCAAGTCCGAGATATGCCTCTGTTTTCCCACCTCCTGTTGGGAACCAAATCAATTCAACAGTTGAACGGTCAGGTACCTGACCCTCTGCGGCAGACTCGATTGTCATCAATAGAAATGCAATTTGAAACGCCCGCCATTTACCTACCATTGCATTAGCATTCAAAGGGTCTGGGGCACTATACTTTTCTGAGAAATCCCTCCTTTGTATTGATTGGTCGTATCTTATGGTCCGTAAAGCCCTCCTGCTGCATATCTGCTGTAAAAGCATTGCGTAATTCATAAGCTGGAAGGCCTTAAGTGCCATTTGATTTTCAGACAAATAGCGAAGCCCTTCTTTCATTCGTTTAGCACATCTGTAGCATTCATTAAGATGACGTGTAGCCGTCGGCACATAAAATTCTTCGATCTTAGAAATCTCCCTTTTTTTATCTGTAATCCAATTTTCATAGGAACTTATTACTTCTGATAGAGCCTCTATTCCATTCTCTCCAGGAAGAATGCCTGCAAGTGATGCCATCGATACTTCAATTGGACTGCCATCTTCACGGAAAATATCAGGAGTTATACTCGGTGTTTCAAAAGCTGGAAGACATTCTGCTCTAACTGAATATGCATTCTCCTTACCGGAGCGATTCCAGTCGGCAGCACATCCATGTCCTACAGCATAAGTTTCGGCCTTCCGGTAAAGAAAGAAAATCGATTGATCTTCTTCATCCATTTTATGCTTCAGGACAGATGGATACGGCAATATATGCGGTTCCCCGTCTCTGGAAATAATGCTAACGTTGAAAAAGGTTTGGAATAGACAGTATTGATCAATGGGGTCCTTGGCGGGTGTTCTATTAACAAGACATACTGTTAAAAGACGCACATGAGGAACTTCGTAAGGTCTTGAAAATACCTCTATGCTTAAGTTTATTTCTTCAAGATTTTCACTTTCTTGACTACTAGCAGCCACTTTACCGTCAGTCACTAGGATATCCTCGCCTTTAAATACTGCCTTCATTCTTACTTGGCTTCTTAACCACCAAACCCACTCTTTACTTTCCACCTGTACATTTTTTTTTGTATAACGTCCATTAACGGCAATCTCGTGAACGTCATCATAAAAAGGCACTTCTACCACAAGAGAGGAATCTTCCGGAAATTCTCCTAGGAAACTGATACCAATACTGCTTGGCCTATATGTATTCGCTGAGGTAAGATCAAAGTCGTAAGGATCTGTATCGGAAACGCCGGAATCAGCTCTCTTATTGATTTCGTCGATGTCTTTTGCTCCTTTAGATGTCAGCAGTTCTTCGTTTATTGGTTCAGGTTCAATTCCTTCTGACCCCGTAGAACTAATCGAAGAATCTGTAAGAGGTACGGTTTCCTCATTTTCATCCGGTGTGCGAAACGGATACAAGACACCTATACCATATCTCTTGAGTGGGCGGTCCCGCTGTAAGATTTCCTCACCAGTACCTTCTTGTTTCCATGGAAGGCGATATTTAGTTATGTCATCAAAAATGATGGGCCCGGAACAATCGAGCATTTCCCCTAGAGGGTCTGGTCCTACAAGTTCCTTCCGTAAGGCTTTCATAATTTCTTTTCTATTTAGTATATGATCAGCCACGTGGTTCCCCTCGATCTTTTAAAAGAATTCCAAGGATTTCATTTTTGACAGAATAATGAGCTATGATAAAAAGTTTTTGCAGTGCTCTGGTTACAGAAATATAGAATAAAGCATTACTTTTGGGTCCTGAGACCTCATCTACGTCTGTGACAATAACAAGGGGCGATTCTAATCCCTTGAAACCATGAACAGTACAATAACCAATATGCTCCGGACCTGATAATTCAAAAGGCTTTAATCTGTCGGACCAGGGGCTGCTTTGAACTGAGCGAGCTATAGACAAAGAATCTGCTTTTAATGAAAGAACAACAATATTTTTCCCTGTCACCCTATTTCTATAAAGGCGATTTAATATTTTTATGAGTAAAGCTTTTTGATCGCTTGTATCGTTATAATAAAGCAATTCCGGCTCGATCCCATTGTCAGGACGTAAAATTTTACTATAGTCAGGATTTAGATCACCAAGAATATGCGCCAAACTCGCTATTCGTGGCGTATTCCTGCAGTTCAAACGAAGAGCATACATTGGGGCTGACCCTGAACGGGTTTTAATAAATACATCCAATGGTAAATTGGCTGCAGTAAATATTGCTTGTTTTTCGAAGTCACCAAAAAACCGCCATTGTCCAGATGCAAGTCCACCTTCAAGGCTCAGGTCAAGAAAATCCAAATATACATCACGAAGAATATCCTGTGCCTCATCAACAATCAATTCATTAAAAACATTTTCACTGCTTTCCATAAGGAGTTTTTCGATAGCAGAAAGCGGGAGTTCCTTAGTCCAAAATGTTTCATCTTTTTTATCCTTATCGTCCAGGATAATACCAGTTATTGACAACATATGACGATGTAATGTCCTCGTAACAACTTGTGGTTTAAGGCTCTCAGTCTGATCCTCAAGCCATTTGCCTAATAGACGGTTGAAACATAAAAAAAGTACACGATTACCTTGTAGTGCACTCCGGCGGGCAGCTTCAATCGCAAGAAGGGTCTTTCCGGTACCAGCAGGCCCAGAAAATGCAACACGAGGGTTATCATTCATGGCGTCAAGGGCTGCAAATTGTTCTTGAGTATAGTACTTAAGTTCATTTGATAACCTTAGAGCCTGTTGCTTGGGACTCTCATAGAATTCAAAATTCGGCCTTAATAGGTTCATTATGATTTTGCACTGTTCATCAGTAGGTTCGTTAGATTGAGGGCGAAACCATTTCGAATCGAGGCGTACCTGAAGAAAGTTTATAGCTTTTTCTAAAATACCTTTTAATAACATTCCTAAAGGCCTTGCCCTGAAAGCCTGAGAGTCAATAACCTGCCACGGATGCCATTCCTTTGATCTGATTGTAAATTCCACATAAGGGAAAATCACTGCTGACCAAAAGACTATATGTGAAAAATCTGGTCTAGTTTCAATAACCCTTTTTCTTATACTATGCATTGCTTCAGACGCTTGCCTGAAGGGACCTCTTGCATCTGGTTTGTTATCTAAGCCATAAAACCATTGACCATTTTCACGATGCAGGCTTGAGCAAGCTTTAACTTCTAAACAAAGCACCCCCTTTGCAGGAATGATTATTACAAAATCAGCTTCTCCAGAAGACTGTCGTATATGATCTGCAATGTCAAGTGAATGCAACACTATCCAGCTAGCTGTTTCCGGATCTTTTTTCAATCTCCGGAAAATCTCATGTTCACCTGGACTAGGGCATGCTGGGTATATATAAGGCGGTATCATCCTTGCCATAGTGCATCCTTGATATCAAATGGATGTGCAATTAAGGACAGAGAGACTTTTGTTAATTCACTATAGACATCATTAACCCTGAAGGCTGTCAGACTGCCACCTTCAGAGAGTTCGAAATCCATTTTACCAATTCTCTGCAGTTCGTCTAGATCTGATTCTATCACCTTCCTAAGCAGCAATTTGCGGATATGATGGCCAGCTTTTCTGTGCGCAGTATCTATCATTCCCATGACTTCCCAACATTCTTTTGACCTGTCAGCTAATCCAACCAATTGCATAATCGCAGCAAAATCATGATAGTCAGAAGTCCTGATACTTCTGTATGACATCCAGTTTCTAACGTTTACCTCATTAGCTTTAGTAGATCCTAGGTCAATTAATTTAAGGCTTACCTCTAATAAGCTTGTGGATTCTACTTCTCCCCTTAAGCGTGTTTTCCATAGCTTCTGAATCATTCTGGCCCCCTCTGCTTCCTTACCCATAATCTGGTCTGCTATATTGAGAATGTAGTCTCCACCACCGCCTGTACGTAAAAGGACAAACATATTCGCAGTAATATTATTAATAGGTCTTCTTTTAACTCTATACTGATCTTCTTCGTCCAGATCGATAATAAGGAATGATGAGTTATCCTCTGCGTCAAGGAAGACAGCTTTTTCACCTTCAAGAAGAAAAAGACGCGCTTCTACTTCTTCTTGAACAGAATCTCTTGATATATGACCTGTTATTCTGTTGTATATTCCTCCCCAGTCAATTGTTGGTATTAGATCTTCGGCGGATAGGAAATCTTCTTCTGACATGTAGGGAGTTCCGCGGGCACGTCTTTTTCTCTTTGGATCAGTATCTCCTGAGCTAATAAAGACTGGTTCAAGTTGCCAGGGTTCCCTTATCCAGCTATGACGTACCAAACTTATATTTATAGCCCTGGGCGCGTTAAAAATATAAGGGGGAAACCATCGTGCAGGACCAATAATAATAAGATTTTTGAAGCATTTTCCACGTTTAAGCTGGACAGGAATCAAAAGAGTGATTTTTTTAAACGTTTGGCACTGTTTTAATATTTCTTCTGTAAGAGTAAGCAGGTATGACTCTTTTAAAAGAATAGCTGTTTCAGAGGTAGTTTCTGAAGTAAAATGAGAATTCAAGAAATCTAACATGGGATTCTCATTAAATTCAAGCAATGAGGATACCTGTTCAAAGATATCGCAAGCGGGCGTAACAAACTGTGGAAAAAGACTCTCACATTTAGACATATTGCTTTTTACAAATTTAAGTCTATCTAAAGTCTGTGGTGCAGGTTTATTCAAAAAAAGTGGAGCTGCAGATATTTCAAATCGATATCTTTTAAGAGGCATTAAAAAAGATTTCCAATAGCTATCTTCAGCATTTTCTCCTAATATACGTTCGAAATTCTTTAAAGAAAGGCAAAACTTACCGAGCTCTTTATGAAAAACAGGATATTTTTTAATTTCACATTTTTCGCTAGAATCATAAATATTGGTTGCGACTGTTAGAAGACAGTTTTTCATTTTAGATATTCATTGAAAGCTATAGTTTCAACACCCTTAGGTAAAGAAAACATATTTTCATTAAAGTTTTCATCAACACGCTTTTCCATATATTCCTGGTTCAATAAGTCAACAGCCTCCTGGAAATGCGGCTCGGTTTTATCAAGCAAAACAGTCCAATGTGACTTGCGCCAGAAATCTCGCCATTTTAAAAAACTTATAGCCCCGTCGAAAATAGTCATATATGGTATCTCGCTGTAAATAGTATGTGCTGATGGTTCCCTATTTGAAGGAACAATATTTGATCTATAAGCGCTTCCGTCTGACATAAACCTTTTTACCCTGAGTACATCTTGGAGAGTCCCCTCTGAATGCTTCTGGCCGTATGATATCTGTGTGTCTTTAATTTCATTTCTTAAAGTATTAACACAGCCAATAATTGTGCATTCAAGGCGTGACCTTAAAACAAACTCATTCCCATGATCACTACCTAGCATGATATCAAGAAATTCTTTGTTGTATACAATACAGCGACTAATCTTTTTTTCTGGGGCATCATTTTTTGTGCTTCCAACTATTCGGATTCTTTTTCTTGCATTCTCAAGAGGGATGGCACAGGTGCATTTTTGCTTGCCTTTTTTCCAAATTACATGTACAAATGATCTATCATGTATCTGTGTTACCTCTACGAATTCTCCCGGATACCATTTTTCTTTCACAAGATAAAATACCGAGGTCCCAGATTGAATAGTTCTAAGATATTCAAAAAATTCAGATTCTTGCATATTTTCAAGGGGGATTTTAACTCTGCTTACCACAATACCCATGGCTATCAATGCTGCAGCATATGCCCTAACGGGTAAAGCAAGCCCAATAATTAAACGCTTTTGAGGTTCTTTTTTTAATGCAATCGTAGAACCTAAAGAAATATAAGAGAAAGCCCAATATGGCATATTAATCCAATTATCGCCATCACGGTAATACAGTCGCATCATAGATAGTATGTCCCTTATTAGAAGTACTTTCTTGATAATTTCTTGAACCCAGAAAAGAGACAGGTTTATTTTCGGTTCGAAAATACAACATATCCACCATTACTCTAAATAAACTTTGCTTGTTCAATACCTCTTTTTTTTCAACATTCCCGATAATCTGATATTTTGTTTCCCTTTTTAGGTTTTAAAATTTCCTATCGGCATATATATTTATATGTAGCAGTAATTCTCAATAATTTCAATACATTTCAAGTGTTGAGTATCAGGTAGTGTAAATTGCCATGGTTGCTCTGCGAAAACCTAGAATTGTACAGGACTACTTACATTCATATTGATTTCACTATCATTCCGGAAAATGATTTCGAGAAAAAGCCGGATCATTTCACTCTTGAGACGGATGAAGGCGAGAAAATCACGGCAGATATGCGCCGCAACAATCTGATTGCACCTCTGAACAAACAGAGGTCGGAATTACCTCTCAAACCTAATGTAGGAACCTACATCAAACATATTAAGCTTATTCCAAAGAATCTGACCATTATTGATAATGCCACCGGACGGAAGGAGAAGGTTCGTTACATAAACACAGTAGCTCAGTGCAAGACTGAGATGACGAGTATCCCTTTTGTCCCACGAGAGTACAAAAACCTTGGTGAATCGAGCACTATTGCACAACTTGCAACGGCTGATTTGGATCTTGGCTTCGCCAGTGGAAAACTTGTAATCAATCATAAGCTTGAGACGGGAGGAAAAATCGTCTTCATTCCGAATGACAAGAAGAACCCCAACAAGGCGGATGCTGGAGACTCTTGACAGCGCACCTGATCCGCACCGTTATCTGCGTACTCCGGTAAATAGTGAATAGTTTCAAATGCCAATATTTTCGGATAAATAGTTGCAATATGTACCTGTCACACAAATGAGTTGGGTATGCCATAGATTCAGTTAACCACTAAAAGATAATAAGCAGTCTTACAAGATATCCCGCCCCTTCCTCTTCCTTGCACTTTGCCCTCGTAAACTCTGGCAAAGTGCATCCCTCTCCTTCCCCGGAGGGAAAGGGTAAAACAATAACCCGGCTTGCACAGGCCGGCGTGGATCTTTACAAGATCGCGAAACTTCTTGGGCATAACGATATCTCAACAACTCAGCGGTATGCACATCATTGTCCGGAAAGTTTACGGAGCAGTGTGGATATCCTGACAGAGTACTACAATTCTACTACAGTGAAGTCAAATGCCGAAGGGGAACCAGTCCATGCTCCAGCGTAACTCTTTGTTTTTAAGATTAAAGCTGGTACCCCCTGCAGGAATCGAACCTGCGACACCAGGTTTAGGAAACCTGTGCTCTATCCTACTGAGCTAAGGGGGCACAAGGGTTTGCAGTTAATTATAACATTTAATGTCATAAAATCATCATAATCAAAAGAGAGCATTCGGCCTTCTTGCGATATAAGGTGCAGTATTTATTTTTTATAAAAGTTGCACCATGATCATCACAGATCGAGTGCGAATAACACATAATACTTCACGTCTTGTAAGATTTTGGACGTCTGTTTCATCCTTCCTGCTATACGTAACATAACCTGCTTTTTCTTATGTTTTCAATTAGTTAATAATGCTATCCGTTATCCCTATTTTAGCTTTTTCAAAAATATTTTCATGTATTGGCAGAGTTCTCTGCAAAACAGCATTTATGGCTTTATAGTAATCCCTCTGAACTTTCAGATTGGAAACCTTACAGTAGCACTGCGTTGTGGTAATCTTGCTGTGACCCAACAGATCCTGAATGGTGACAAGAGCAGCATCTGCATTTAACAGCTGTGTTGCCATGGTGTGTCTCTTATGCCGAACTCGGCATAGGAGACACTATTCCGCGT
>JACUUX010000047.1 GCA_014859105.1 Nitrospirota bacterium | reverse complement strand
CAAACATAAGAGTCAATTAAAAGCTGAATGTTAATCTGCTATTTCTTTCCGTATAAAATATACTTTTTGGGGCAATTTCTGTCAACGTGGAAGTGGTTGAGAAAAGACTTTGCGGCCACATGATTTATTGGTATATAGATCTCAGGCTCCAGAGGCAAGAATTCCAGTATTTTTTCCGAGAAGTCTAATTTTGGAAGTGGTACAATGATGTGGGGGCAGGTCAGCTTGGTTAGTTGATTATAATCAGAAAGGGAAAAAGGGCGAATTCAAAACAGCATAATCCTGTGGCCTCCGAGTAGCTCAGCATGCAAGGGATGACAGGTAAAGATTAATACCTGTTTCTGTTCGGCAAACTTTTTTAACACTTCTGCTGCCTTTTTTTGTCTTTCGGGATCAAGGTCAACAAGAGGATCGTCCATTACAAGAAAGCCATTAGCTTCTTTCAAAAAATAATTTGTCATAGACAGTCGCAGAGCAAGTGCAAGCACATCTTTGGTGCCAAATGAAAGAAGTTCGCATGATAATACCTTACCGTCTCCCCGGACAAAACCCCAAGGGAGACCTCCTTCCATTCTAATCTCTGCATAACGATTTTCAGTCATTACAGAGACATAATTCTCTAAGTCTTTTTGCAGACCTATATGCGTTGCCGAGTCTATTTCTTCCAGAAGCCTATCCGTAAGGTTTTTGATTTTTGAGATTGCCTCACCTTTTTTTAGTATCCGTCTGAAAGTCTCCCCGGCTTCGCTCAATTGCTTCTCGAGTTCCTCTGTCGAGACTTCAGGTGCCCTTCCTTCTAATCCCGCTTTACTTTCCCTGAGACTACTCAGCTTGTCCTTCTCATTTTTTAAGTTTTCTTCTGCTTTTTCGTATTCCTTGACAAAAGAGTCGATGTCTTCGATTCCCTCAGGGAGAGGGGAAAGATTATTTAACTTTTCCTGGATTTTTTCTTTTTCTCCCATCAATTTGGCAAGGCTCAATAAGAGCTGTTTCTTGTCTTTATATTTTTCTTGATATTCAGCGATTACTTTTTTATGATCATTCAAATCTTTTCTTGAGTTGTCTATTTTATTCCTTATATCTGTCAGTTCTTCAACAATCTTCGTGAGAAGTCTTACTTCCTTCTCAGTCCCCATTTCCTTGATTTTTGATTCCAGTTCATCATAATACTCACCATTGAGTTCGCTCTCAAGAATTCCTTTAGCCTTTTCTACTTCACCAACAATTCGCTCATATATTTCGTTTATTTTTTCAGCCTGCTCTACTGCTTCCACATCATGCTTTTTCAGCAGCATAGAGTAATTTTCTTCAACACTTTTATATTTCTTCCTTAGTTCACCGATATTGCCCTCTCCTGAGGCTATTTCCATCTGCCACTCTGGATGTTCAATCTCCAAAATACCTCCTGCCTCAATTTTAAAGGGTTCACCTGGGGTAATTTTTTGCTTGTAGCTGTCAGCAAGGTCTTTCCGTATAGATAGAGTGAATTCTTTCTCAGCTTTCATACGGAGGGAGAGCTTTCCGGCTGATATGCTCAGCTTCATTTTCTCAACGCCAAGGGAGGCATTTTTAATTTCTTCAAAATCACTTTTTGTTAACTTTTTGGCTGCCTTGAGTTTTTCCATAGCTTCATCGAAAGCAACCTTTTTCAATCTTGCTTTAGCAAATTTCTCGCGAACTGTTCTATTTTTCCCCTCAATCTCTGAATCCTGTTTTTCTTTTTCTAAAACTTTAATGCTTTTTTCGAGAGCAGGTATTATTTTCTCCAACTCTTCGATTTTGCTTTCTTTAACCGGCCAGTCTGAATTTACTTTTGTCAGTACCTCAATTTCTCCATTTGTAGCTTTTAAATTTGCATTTAATATGCTCCGTTCTCTGGCATCTTCTACCGGTTTCCTGTTTTCTTGTATGCATTTCTCCATTACGGAAATGGTCTTAAAAAAATCAGCAATCCTTCGATTTAGCGTATCGAGATCCTCCTCAAACCTGCGGGCTTTTTCTAATGAAACCCTGACTTTTTCTTTATCGTAAAAAGCCTTGAGAATAAGTCCGACGTCTTTCTGCCACGGATTTTCTATGCCTCGACCTTTCTCGGGGTACTGTTTTTCCGGATCCCAGCGGCTGAAATAACTGTTATAAAGCCCCTGTATTTTCTCTTTAAATTTATCTACTGAAACACCATCGGTCTCCAGAATCGCCTTTCTCAGTATGTCACCAAGTGAATAGACAGTTTCGGGATAGTCACCCTTTAATTCCTCTAAAGTCTTTGAGAGCCCGGACTGATAGGTCATCAGTACAGATTTAAAGGTTCCTGGATGGGCCGGCAATATTTCATCCATCTGCTTTATAATCTCCTCTTCATCGGTAATGACGGATACGTCAGAAAATATAAGCTCAACCTTTTTTGTCCCTCCCCATGTGCGTTTGATGATATATGGCTCTCTGTTTCGCAGAAAAGACAGTTCAACATGAATTGTGTCACCGCCAAGGGGAATGAACCTTGCAATCTCTCTCTTAAATTCAGATTTACTGAGCTTCACAGGGGTAAGAAGCACTTTCTGAATTGCGTTAAACGCAGTAGATTTGCCTGCTTCATTAGGGCCAAGGATCACATTTAGACCTTCTTTGAATTCCAATTCTTTATCGCTAAGGCATCCAAAAGAGTCGATTTTTAACTTATTTATGATCACCTTCCTACCTCTTTTATCAGATCATAGGCAATCTGGAGAGCCTCTGAATCATGTGCCAGGGCAGTCAAGAGCATGTGAGGAAACGAACCTTCTGTAAATTCCTGATTGATAGTATCAATAGTAATTTCTTCAGTAACCTCATCGTCATTAAGTATGAGATGGAATAATTGTTGTTCGAGGGGTTTTCTTATTTCGCAGAGGCTTTCGTATTCGTCACGAGGAAGCCTTCCTTTCAATCTAAGTTTTAAAAGGACTTTTCTGTGGTCTTCAGATGCGTACCTCTTTCTTAACATTTTAAGGTCGCTGAGGCTATCGACTTCTAATTCCTCATGCAAGAATTTATACGTTCCTGTAGATAACGAAGCAGGATGTATCTTCTTATCATCGTCAACCTCTATGATCCAGGCCTTTCCTTCGTGCTGGCAGTCAAATCCGTCTGGCTCAGGGGTGCCGGGATAAAAGATTCTGTCTTCAGTCCCTGGTTTTTCAGGGTATTGAACATGGGTATGACCAAGAAGCCAGATATCTAATCCGCATTTCTGAAGTTCTGATACTGACATCGGATAATACCTTTGATCAAAATCAGGTGAAAAGCCTTCAAGGCTACCGTGAGCTACTCCTATATGATGGGCAACACTGCCATCCTTTTTTGATTCTTTAGTCCAAGCAATAGCATTTTCTCCTGATTGTTTTGAATTGCAGGGAGCTGCATATAAATGCGCATCCAGATCGTAATGCTGTAATGGATACACTTTCTTTTCATTGAGGACAACTACATTGTCATGTATATTCTCTTTGAAATAGAGCCACAAATCTGTGGAGTCACTTGAAATAAAGTCGTGGTTGCCTGGAAGAATTGCAACAAGATGCCCCTGGAACTCCTGTAAAATCTTTGATGTCCGGATGATATCCTTCTTTGCTATTGATACACGGTCAAAAAGATCTCCTGCTATAATAAAAAGGTCGCACTTCTCCCTATTCGCAAGACTTACCAGGTTTTCAAATGTTTTAAAACGAGCCTCACTGAGTTCTGCTTGGACCTCCGGGTATCCAGCAAACTTCATCCCCAGGTGGAGATCAGAGGTATGAAATATCTTCAGTGACATATGCGATCGTTAGTATTCTAACAAATCTTAAATATGCTTTATACCTTCTTTTTCTTTTCTTCATAACGAGCCTTGCCTTAGGATATAGCAAGTTGATGATATTTTCATCTATTTAACCATTCAATCTCCTAATTTGATTGACTAAAATGCATAAATTTTGTTAATTTATAAAATTATTTTTTCAGGAGCTTTTATGAAAAAGACAAGGAATATAATAAGATCAAAAAAAACATCCACCAAAACTAAGGCTGCAACAAGAGCAAAGAATCCTGCAAGATTGTCAATGAGAGAAAAGAAAATACGCGAAATTAAGAAAAAGCTTTTAAGTCAGAAAAAAATCCTTTTAGGTGAAGCCATGGCTGCACTTAATGAGCTTCCTGAACAGACTGTTTTCCCTGATCTTGGTGATCAGGCATCCGCTGAAATAAACAGGAACTTCATGCTGAGATTGAGGGGAAGAGAAAGTAAACTCTTAAAGAAAATAGAAGATGCTTTAGAAAGGATGAATCAGGGAATTTTTGGTATCTGTGATAAATGTGGGCAGGAAATAGATATCAGAAGACTCGAAGCAAGACCTGTAACCACAATGTGTATAGAATGCAAAACTTTGCAGGAAGAAGAAGAAAAACTGACGGAGAAGTAGACTTAAGAGAACAGGTTAAAAAGCTTTTTTAAAATCTCAAAAATGCCCCGATATTTCCAGATTTCTGCAGTTTCTTATTCTCTGACACTACCTCCACCAGTGCTCCCTGTTCAACTGCCTTCTGGGCGATAAAGTCAATAAGATAATTCGCCTTTTGCATCTCACCCTTGCAATAAGGACATATAGATAACTCCTGACTTGTCAGGTATCCACATTTCTTACATGAAAAACCGTGTTGCTTATAATCTTTTTGAACTACGAGTTTCATAATGCGACCTTCCTGAAGGGCGTTAAGTACATCATCTATCCCTATAACAGCGTTTTCGTTTTTCATAACTCTTGCAATTAATTCATCAATAGTTTCATCCTCTTTCTTCTTTTCAAAGGCATGCAGTATAGGTTCAACTTTCTCAAGTATTTCTTTGCTGTTTGCAGACATCTCCGCATGGAATGTTCCTATTATCTTTTCTGCTATCGCATAAGAAAGCATTGATTTTAACTTCGTAACAGCCTCTTCTGAACCACCAATTACCAGACGTCCGACATATTCAAGCGACAGGAGTTCTTCCAGTTTTTTCAACACATCTTTAAGGTGAAGGTCAACATGATAATCAATGTGTCTTTCATAACTCTTCTCTGAAAGGGCAAACCACCCTCCTTTTTTATGCCTGCCAGGCACATCATTCGTACGGATCTCTGCATACTCCTCTATCTCTCCAAGGTGAATCATAAATAAACGTCCTGAGTCCCTTCCTACAAGCAATAGGGCATTTCTCTGATAATTATCCAGGATATCGAGCAGTGGTTTTATGTATGGCGTATTATCCACTATAATCTCGTTCTTTACAGGAATTGCAAGATGAAATTCCTTCCAGAAATTCTTCTCCTGTGAACTGATTAAAACAAGCCCATTTTTGAATAATCTTTTATTTGTCAGAATATAGGACTCAATCCTTGCAAGGTCACCGTTTATCTTCTTTAGTATATTCTTATCGAGCTTTTCCGATGTTTGTTTAAGCATATTTTTCAAATGTATTGCATAATCACTTTTCACGTTGATTACCGGGCAGACATTTAAATAAAGACTTACAAAAAACACGTCTTCCCCGTACATCTTTGCTATCTCTTTAAGTTCTTCGCGGCTAAGCATGTTCTCCTCCTTCTATATGTCTAAATATTTCAAAAACTGATACAAAAAGTGCAAGTACAAGAGGCCCCATTATAAACCCGATTAATCCGAATAGCTTAATCCCTCCGAGCACACTGAAAAAAACAACGAGGGTGGGCATCTTTGTTCTTCCGCTTATTATTATTGGCTTCAATATATTGTCCACCATACTTATCCCAAGGAAACCGACTGAAAGAAGAATAAAGCCTTTTATAAAATAACCCTTTATAAAAAGATAAGCCGTCATTGGTCCCCAAATAGAGAATGTACCGAGTAAAGGGAGAAAAGACATAACAGAGATTGAAGCTCCCCACAGCACAGGTGATTTGATTCCGAGGAAATAGAATGTAATTCCTCCCATTACACCCTGAATGATTGCAACAACAACGCCGCCATAAACAGTTGAAATAATCATATCCTTCACTTTTGATATAAGTCTATTTTTATCGTCTTCAGAAAAAGGCAGGTAATCTCTTACTCTTGAGAGAAATCCTGGCCCGTCCTTGAGAAAGAAAAATATTGCGAGTAGCATAAATATAAGATTTATGAACATACCCGCAATATTCGCAATCCCGGCCGAAACTCTGCTGCTAATTTCTTTACTGATTTTTTTAATATTCTCCGTTATTGTATCTATTATATTTATATCCTGTATGCCAACATATGACTGAACTCTTTCGATTATTTTTGCATATTTTGAATCAGCTAAAATATTTTTAAAAGAATCAAAAGGACCTGTATTGATGCTCCCTATAAAATCTTGAATTTCATCCAACAGGACAAATGAAAGATAAGTAAAAGGGCCTAAAACAATCAGGATTATTATGAATAAAGTTACAACTGATGCCAGGAGTTTAAATTTCAGAAATTTTAACAGAAATATATAAACAGGATAAAATACTATCGAAAATACGACTGCCCACCCAATAGGATTAAGAAAGGGTCGTAGTATCTTGTAAGTAAAATACCCGAGAAGAAATAATAAAAAAATCGAGGTTATAGTATAGAATCTATTTGGTATCACCTGATGCCTTCACGAAAGATTTGAACAGCCTTAAGGAAACTCCATCTTCCATAAGGCGTTCAGGGTGCCATTGTACTCCAACAAGAAAAGGATAGTCTTCTTTATAAAATGCCTCGATTAAATTATCTGCAGAATATGCAAATGCTGTAAGACTAATCCCAAGTTTTTTTATTGCCTGATGATGTGTGCTGTTTACAGAAAACCTGCCTTCCAGCAAAAAACTGTTTTCCGTTATCACAATTATATGGTAACCCTTTTTATGATTATTTTCTACTAACAGATTTGAATTTATATCCTGATAGAGTGTACCCCCGAAAGCTACATTTATAAGTTGCATGCCATAACATATGCCTAATATTGGCTTTTTAAGATCAACCATCTTCCTTAACAGGGAAATTTCAAAATCGGTTTTTTTTCTTGAGACTGTTTTCAATTTAACTCTTTGTAGTTCTCCGTAATAGGCTGGATCAATGTCATATCCTCCCGGTATGAGCAGACCATCGATCCTTTCTGGATAAATTGATACATCTCCTGATGGTGGGATTAACAACGGAACACCACCCGTTTTAAAAATAATTTCAGGATATTGAAATTTAATTCTTAAATATCTTCCCTTGATATCACTTGTAATCCCTATAATCGGTCTGCTCATCTGATAAACCACCTCTGTCTTTATGGCTCAATATTCTTCCCGGTCTTATACCTGTTAATTCCCCTTCCCAAAGAACCGTCAGGCCGTTAATGATTACATAATGAATCCCTTTTGGTTTTAAATATGGATCGTCAAAAGTTGCCCTGTCTGTTATCCGTTCATGGTCAAAGACAACTATATCTGCAAATGCTCCCTCTGTTATAATTCCTCTCTTATCTATTCCGAATGTTTTAGCAGGTATCATCGTTATTTTTTTAACAGCCTCGCTTAGATTCATCAATGAACCGTCTCTCACATATCTCCCAAGAAATATTGGGAAACTCCCAAATCCTCTGGGATGTGGCTTGCCCTTTCTTGTTGGCCCGCTGGCACATCTCGCAGAGCTGTCGGTACCAATCATTACATAAGGAAGCATCAGGAATCTTTTAAGATTATCTTCACTCATCGAATAAAATATAGCGCTCACCCGAAGTTTTTCTTCAATGAGTATATTTATCAGCATATCAACATGATCTGAATCTTTACGATGTGCGATTTCAGCAATACTTTTGCCTTCCATCCATTTTCTGCTTTCAGAATCTACAGCTGCTATATATATTTTATTCCAGTATCCCTTATCCGGATATTTATATTCTATCTCTTTTTTAATTCTTTCTTTAACTTCTGTATTTCTCAACCTTTCCATTTCTCTCTCTTTTCCGCCCTCATAAACCCAGAATGGCAAAATTGTATCGAGGTCGGTTGAAGCAGCAACATAAGGATATCTATCACATGTAATTTTTATCCCTCTATCCCGTGCCTCTTCTATCAATGATATTACAGCATCTATCTTATGCCAGTTCTTTTCGCCACCCGTCTTTATATGTGAGATATGAACCTTAACACCGGCCTCTTTCCCTATATTAATAACTTCCTCAATAGACTCAAGCAGTCTGTCACCCTCGCTACGTATATGACTGGTATATATATATCCGGATGTTAGATTATCATTATCTGAAAAATGCGAATATTTACCTGTCTGTTTCAAAATCCTGCACAGTTCAATAAGTTCTTCGGTGGTAGAATACAATCCGGGTGGGTAGATAAGCCCTGTAGAAAGTCCTGTTGCCCCGTCCTCTATCGTCTTTCTTAAAAGAGCCTGCATCTTTATTAAATCGTTTTCATCTGGTGTTCTGTATTCATAACCCATAATGCATGCCCTTATATTTCCATGTCCTGCAAGAGTCATAAAATTCAGGGCAGGTTTCCTGTTGCCGAGAATTTCGAAATACTCTTTAAATTCAGACCATCTTTCTTTTATGCCAAGGTCGTTTAGATCTTCTTCTCTTCGTTTCATTACTTCACCAAAAAGAGGGGCAGCAGACAGGCCGCAATTTCCGTTTATTTCAGTCGTAACCCCTTGAGATACCTTGCCTTCCGCACGTGGATCAGCAAGAATCGTAAAATCAGAGTGTGCATGGGTATCGATAAACCCAGGAGTTACAGCTAACCCCCTTGCCTCTATGACTCTATCTGCAAAAACATCCGTTTTTTTCTTTATAAAAGCAATCCTGTCTTTTTTAATGCCTATATCTGCCTCAAATGGTTCCGAGCCGGTACCATCAAAGATTAAACCATTTTTGATTAATATGTTAACCTTTTCACTCATCTTTACTGTCTTCTATATAAAATACCCCTTCCTGCAAGAAAGTGAATGACAGATGGCGAAAGGCTCAGAATTAAATGGAGTATATTTTGCATATCGTCGGACAGCCTGTGAGCTACAGGGACTTATCAAGTTAAACACGAGATATAAATAGATTACCTTCAGAGTGTTTTAGTGTTTCTTAATTCTACCGTTCTTTGAAATGACGGGGTCGAGGTAAAATATGTATCGATTCCTTGAGCGATAGCCTCTGCTATTTGCATCCTGTATGATTCCTGAGAAAGTAAACTTTCTTCTTCGGGATTGCTGATAAATGAAACCTCTACAAGAACTGATGGCATTCTTGCACCAAAAAGAACATAAAACAGTGCCTGTTTTACACCAAGGTCAAAACTTTTAGTCAGAGAATCTATCATTGACCTCTGGATATAGTTGGCAAGTTTTACAGACTCGTCTCTTTTATTCTGCCTCATGAGGTCATCTGTTATCACTTGAACAATATCCATGTTTCTGTGCATTTCTTTCATTTTCTTCAGTGATATTGCATTCTCTCTTGCAGCAACTCTCATTGCCTCTTCATCATCTGTCCAGTTCAGGAGATATGTTTCTATTCCTTTTGCCTGTCTCCTGGGGCTTGCGTTAGCGTGTATGGATATAAAAAGGTCCGCACCCTTTCTATTTGCTATAGCCGTTCTTTCTTCGAGGGGTATATACACATCAGTTTCTCTCGTCAGAAAAACCTCATTTGATTTATCTTTCGAAAGAATTTTTCTGAGTTTCAGGGAAATATCAAGAACGACATCCTTCTCATAAAGCCTATTTGGCCCTATAGCGCCTGGATCATGACCACCATGCCCCGGATCTATAACAATTCTTTTTTTAGCTGTAAATGTATCAGAACTTTCTGCCTTTCCTTTTCCATAGATATCAACAACAAATCTTGGTGGATTGTCAAGCAAGAAAACATTTAAATCTTTTAATTCTTCAAGGTCGAGAACTACTCTAACAATATCGGGCTTAAACTGTGCTGCTCTGATTTTCTTTAAGATACCGTCTTCGACAGGAATATTTTTACCATCTTCTTTTTTAAAAGTTGTATCCATAAGGTCAAAATAAAGCCTGTCAGGGTCAGATAAACGATTTTTTGAAAATTCGACAGTTCCTGATAGATCAACTACAACCCTCGTATAATTAGGTGATGACCAGTAGCGGATGCCTTTGACCTCTATTTTTCCGGCGGCATAAGAATCGAAAGGAAATAAAATGAATGATATAAATAATAAGTAATGTAATATTTTTTTTATGTTTAAAAAATTGAGGTCTAAAAACAATTTATGCTCTCCAGGACCTTATTTCTTCTAAACAGCCTTTACTGAACTGATCTCCGGAATTTCCTTTTTTAAATAAGCCTCTACCCAGTTTTTTAGTGTAAACGTAGACATAGGGCATGTACCACATGCACCCTTGAGTTTTACATAAACGACGCTATTCTTTATCTCTACGAGTTCGATATCACCGCCGTCCCTCTGAAGCCCTGCCCTTACCTTTTCAAGAACCTTTTCTACATCCTCCCTTATCATATTGCCTCCATATTTTTATTTAATAATAATAAAATGGATTTATTTATTCAAGTTTTTATTTAATATCTCTTGACACTTGGTTTAATATACAAATATCATTAAATAATTGCACCTTTATAATGGAAGACCTTATAGAGATTTTTAAAACACTTTCTGACAACATAAGATTAAGAACTTAAAACTGCTCGAACATAGTGAACTATATGTATGCGAAATTGTTGCAGCCCCTGATACAATTCAGACAAAAGTCTCTTTTCATTTAAGTGTACTCAAAGATGCAAAATCAATCAAAAACAGGGAACGGAAAAAAAAGGAATAATTCACTTCGGAGATCTTATTAATAAATTATTCATTAAAAAAATTTAAAATTATGTTCACATTGAAAAAGACCTTTTGGTTTGTGATAATTCAATTGCTCTTCCTTTATATTCCTGCACATGGATTTGAAGCAATCATTCAGGATGGTATCTGTCCACAGGATGAAAAAGGTCATGCAGAATGTAACGATTTATTCGAAAATAATACCAATCTATTACCTGATTTAAATGGGGAAAAAGGGCTGACAGGAAACTCACAAAAATCAGAAAGTAAACCCATAAAAGACCCCCTTAAAATAGAAGTTCAACAAACTCCTCAGGCAAAACACAAATTTACAGTTTATTTTTTCTGGGGAGAGGGATGTCCACACTGTGAGACAGAGAAAATTTTTCTTAGTAATATGAAAAATAAACATCAGGATCAGGATATAGAAATTAAGGATTTCGAGGTCTGGTATAACAGGCAGAACGCCGAACTTTTACTTAAGATGGCAAGGGCATACAATTTGGAAGCCTCCGGAGTCCCGATCACTTTTATTGATAAAAATGCCTTTATCGGATTCTCGGAGTACACAAAAAAAGAGATTATAAAATCAATACAGAAATGTTTATATTCAGAATGTATTGATCCAGCCTCTCTGATCTCCGGAGAACTTTCTGTTGATGAGGTTCCAGAGGTGACAGCATCTCCGGCGGATCAGACAGAGGAATTAGAGTGCAAAGAAAAAAGCAGGACTGTACATATACCATGGATAGGAAATCTTGAAGTTTCTGAAATGTCTCTTCCTGCTATTACCATTGTTATCGCTGGATTGGACAGCTTCAATCCATGCGCATTCTTTGTTCTATTCGCCCTTTTAGGGTTACTCATCCACGCCAAGTCCCGCGTGAAGATGCTCATTATCGGAGGTGTTTTTGTATTCTTCTCAGGATTCATATATTTTATCTTTATGGCTGCATGGTTGAACCTTTTTCTTTTAATGGGACAAGTCGCTATAATCACTACAGGTGCCGGAATTATTGCTATTATAATCGCAGCCGTCAACATCAAGGACTTTTTTATATTCAAAAAGGGTATTTCCCTGACCATCCCTGAAAGTGCCAAACCTAAACTTTTTGACCGCATGAGAAAATTGCTGAAATCTACTTCTTATGTTTCAATACTCGCAGGAACTGCAATCCTTGCAATAGCTGCCAATTCATATGAGCTGTTATGCACTGCCGGGTTCCCGATGGTCTTTACAAGGATATTGACTCTTAATAATTTATCAAATTCACATTACTATATGTATCTAATACTCTATAATGTTATATATGTTATTCCTCTTTTAATCATTGTCGTAATATTCACTCTTACCCTCGGAAAGAAAACTCTTACTGAGTGGCAAGGAAAAGTTCTTAAACTTGTATCAGGAACTATGATGCTTGGATTGGGAGGAATTTTACTCTTTGACCCGGCAATTTTGAACAATGCTTTTGTTGCGTTTCTTCTCCTTCTCGGAGCTATTATTGTATCAGCACTTGCGGCCTTTATAACAAAAAAAGTGAAATATTCAGCTTGAAAGTTCACTTTAAAGAGGTGCTTTTATGAAAAAGATCATGTTTCTATGTACGGCAAATTCATGCAGGAGCCAGATGGCCGAGGGATTCGCGCGAGAATTCGGGAAAGGCTTAATTGAGGTCTATAGCGCTGGGCTAATGACTGCAGGTGTCCAAGGAAGGGCAATTGCCGTAATGAAAGAGATAGGTATTGACATATCAAGACAGAAATCAAAATTTATTAATAAAGATATTCTCACAAAGATGGATATTATAGTTACGCTGTGTGTTAATGCTGAGGAATATTGTCCCTATACACCGCCTGAAGTAAAACGCATCCACTGGCCAATCAAAGACCCGGTAGGTACAATAGGTACTGAAGAAGAGATAATGAAAGACTTTAGACGTGCAAGGGATGAGATAAAGATACTTGTTCAAAAGCTTATAAATGATATTAAAAATTGATGATATATTTCCATGAAATTAATATAAATCAATAATACAGGCACTAATCAGTATCTGCAAATCTTAGCAAGGTTCCTATTCTTGGAGTGCCGGATCGGAAGACAGTTATGCCTTTGCATCCCTTTTCATAGGCAAGCAAAAACGCTTTTTCAACGTCCTCTTTTTTTGCGCGATAAGACATATTGATCGTTTTTGAGACCGCATTATCTGTATATTCCTGAAAGCATGCCTGCATTTCTATATGGTCTTCAGGAGGTATCTCAAGCGCTGTTTTAAAAAGCCTCTTAATTTCTGAGGAGACTTCTTTGATTCCACGTAAATTGCCTCTTTTTATAACTTTATTTTTTAATTCCTCGGTGTAGAAACCTTTTCTCCGGGCAATCTCGAAAAAGTATTTGTTGATCTCATGTAGTTCTGTCTCTAAAATGAGCCTTTTGAATGCAAGTGCAAAAAGAGGCTCGATTCCGCTTGAACAATCAGCAATCAGAGAAAGGGTTCCTGTGGGAGCTATAGTGGTAGTAGTAGCATTCCTGACACGCGGCATCGCGTGAGAATCGTATATAGAGCCTTTGAAATTAGGGAATACCCCTCGCTGCTCCGCGAGTTCTGAAGATGCATGACGTGCAGCGTTACTTATAAAACGCATGAGTTCTTTTGCCAGACGGAATGCATTCTTATGGTTATATGGTATACCGAGGAGTATTAACATATCCGCCCATCCCATTACTCCAAGCCCTATCTTCCTGTTGCCTTTATGCATTGTTTCTATTTCCGGAACAGGATACTTATTCACATCTATCGCATTATCGAGAAATCTCACTGCTGTTTTAATATCTTTTGATAAAAAATCCCAATCAATTTTGTCACTGGTCACTGGCCATCTATTACTGGTTTTCGTTATTGACTGATGACTATTGACTGTTGACTGTTTCACATATTTCGACAAATTTATTGAACCAAGAACACATGCCTCATAAGGCAACAGCGGCTGTTCACCGCATGGATTCGTAGACTCCATGGTACCGATATGAGGGGTCGGATTTGCCTTGTTAATCCTATCGATAAAAACAATCCCCGGGTCACCGGTTTCCCATGCACTTGCCACCATTTCATCAAACACAGCTTTTGCCTTTAAACGCCCTATTGTCTGGCCGCTCCTCGGATTAATCAGATTATACTCTTCATCATTTTTAAGGGCATCCATAAACTCATCTGTGACAGCTACAGAGATATTGAAATTTGTCAGCTCGCCTTCTGACCTTTTGATTTTTATAAACTCAAGGATATCGGGGTGGTCAACACGCAGTATTCCCATATTTGCTCCCCGCCTTGCTCCTCCCTGTTTTATCACCTCGGTCGCTGTATTATAAATTCTCATAAACGATACAGGTCCGCTCGCAATTCCTCCTGTAGACCGGACGATATCCGCTCTGGGACGAAGATTGGAAAATGAAAATCCTGTTCCCCCGCCGCTCTGAAGTATCAAGGCTGCATTCTTTAATGAATCAAATATCGAGTTCATCGAATCTTTAACAGGAAGCACGAAACATGCAGCGAGCTGGCCCAAATCTTTACCCGCATTCATAAGAGTTGGCGAATTTGGAAGGAACCTTAAGTCGGTCATTATTTCGAAAAATTTTACCTCCAGTTCTTCAGGATTTCCGCCATAAATCTTCTCTGCAGAGGCTATAGTTTTCGCTACCCTCTTGAACATTTCTTCAGGGGTTTCAATAATATTCCCCTTTTCATCCTTAAGAAGATACCTTGCCTGAAGAACCTTTAATGCGTTTTCGGTGAGTTCCATGAAAACATTATATCAAAGACCTTCTTGACCGGCAAAAATTTGTGAAGACAATTAAATCTGTTTCTTTCTCGCTGCCAGTTTGTTAAGAGCATTGATATAAGCTTTTGCAGCCGCAACGATAATATCCGTGTCAGCGCCATGACCCCTTACAGCCCTGCCATTTTCCTCAAGTGATACCATGACCTCGCCAAGCGCATCTGTACCGCCTGTTATAGCTTTTATCTCGAATTTCAATAACTTGCTTTTTGTATCTGTTATCGCTGAAATAGCCTTATATGTTGCATCAACAGGACCGTCACCCTGCTCCATCCGGTCAATTATACCATCACCTGTTTTTATCTTTACAGTTGCGGTAGGTTTCTGATTGATCCCGCTAACAATGGAAAGATCAACAAGACTGTAAACTTCGGGAGCTTTTGTCACGTCTTCTGAAATCAACGCCTCTATGTCTTCATCGAATATGTCTTTCTTCTGATCGGCAAGTCTCTTAAATTTTTCAAAAACACTGTTCAGTTCTTCGTCAGAAAGTTCATATCCAAGCTCTTTTAGCCGCGATTTAAATGCATGTCTTCCTGAGTGCTTACCCAGGATAAGCTTCGTCGAGTGAAAACCAACACTTTCTGGTTTTATAATCTCATATGTAGATTTCTCTTTGAGAAGACCGTCTTGATGAATACCGGATTCGTGTGCAAAGGCATTTGCCCCGACTATCGCCTTATTCGGCTGCACATAAATTCCGGTTATCTTTGTGACGAGTCTGCTTGTCCTCATTATTTCTTCGGTATTGATGTTTGTATCAGCATCAAATATATCACGTCTTGTCCTTAATGCCATAACAACTTCTTCCATCGAACAGTTTCCTGCTCGTTCTCCGATTCCGTTTATAGTGCATTCAATCTGTCCAGCTCCGTTCAATACAGCTGCCAGAGAATTTGAAGTAGCCAGTCCCAGGTCGTTATGGCAATGTACTGAAATTACAGCCTTATCTATATTCTTAATCTTCTCACGCATAGATTTGATCAATGCACCAAATTCCACAGGAATACTATATCCTACTGTATCAGGTATATTAACTGTTGAAGCCCCTGCATCTATAACAGCCTCTATTACTTCACATAGATAATTGATATCAGATCTTGTGGCATCCATTGGCGAAAATTCCACATCGTCAACAAAACTCTTCGCGAGCTTCATCATTTCTATAGACCTCTTTAAGGCTTCTTCTCTGCTTACACAAAATTGGTGTTTTAGATGTATGTCAGATGTAGAATGAAATGTATGTATTCTTCTTTTCGGCGTATCTTTCAGTGCCTGCCATGCACTTTTAATGTCTTCCTCTTTAGCCCTTGCAAGACTGCATATAATCGGCCCTTCAACTTCAGCACCTATTGTTCTTATTGCTTCAAAATCTCCCGGTGAACTGTATGCGAAACCGGCCTCAATGATATCAACTCCGAGCCTCGCAAGCTGTTTTGCAACAGTAAGCTTTTCCTGTACATTCATAGACGCACCTGGAGATTGTTCACCGTCACGAAGGGTTGTATCAAATATTTTTATTATTCTCATTCTGAAATACCTGCCTTTTTAATCTGTTTTCTTTTCCTGTAATAAAGAAACATATTCTCAATTATACCGCTAATCAGATATATCATTGCAAATATGAAAAGCGCAATCGGAGGATGTATGACTATCAGCATAAGTAATATGACTATGGCAACCAGGATCCAGAAAGGCTTTCTTTTGCTGAAGTCCAGTTCTTTTGCCCCATGATACCTCAATGTGCTGACCATGAGTACAGCAAGAAAAACTGTTAAAAATAAGATTATAAAATTCTTTTCGGGTCCCGTATCCCAAACCTCATAATGGAAAATTACAAGTGTTGCAGCTATAAGCGCAGCGCCCGGTATGGGCATGCCTGTAAATGATTTTGATTCTGTTGAACCCATCTGAACATTATACCTTGCAAGACGCAGAGCACCACACGCCATGAACAAAAATGCCGCCGCCCAGCCTACCCTGCCATAATGTATAAGCGACCATTTGTAAAGCATAACTGCAGGAGCAACACCAAACGCAACAAGGTCTGAGAGAGAATCCAGCTCTATGCCAAACCTTGTAGTACTATGTGTAAGCCTTGCTACCCATCCATCGAGTCCATCAAAAATGGCAGCTATCACTATGGCCCAGGCTGCATGCAGAAAATTACCCTTTAGTGCAGCAATTATTGCATAAAAACCCATAAACATTCCGCAGAGTGTCAGGGTATTTGGAAGTATATATATCCCTTTCCTCATTTTGTAATTATAATAGAAAAGGGAGATATTTGCTTATACGGAGGTTATTGAATTAATGATTCCTTGAAGGCTTCTATTTTTAGACACGCGAATTATCTTCAATATATTGGCTGTTATTTTTAGGTATCCTGATGCCGTCTAACGAGTCTGTAGAAAAAGTCGTCTTTAATAAAATACCCCTACCTTAAATGCCTTGTAAATCATTTTTGATATGAACTTGCCCTGAGTATAATCGTACTCTTTATATCTCGCTATCCATCCTCCTTACTAAGCGTTATGATCTCATCCTTTTATAAGATGAATAGCGATATTATAAGCCTTTCGGGACTTTTTCTACAGGTTCAACGCCCAAAATCAGCGGCTGGCATTGCCAGTCCGCTGGATTTTATTGTTGGGTGTGGCCTCGTTTAATTGCTTTTTCAATAATCTGTTTTACAAACTCTGGAATTGTCTGTCCTGACTCTTTGGCGTCTCTTTTCAGTCGCTCATACTGTTCGATTTCTTTACCTTGCCATATCAAATCTGCACGACGAACTTGCTGCAGAGCAACATGTGAATAATTTTCCGGATATGCCCAGTAACAAGAAAGGCAAATTTCCTTTTTCTTTAGAGTTTGCCAATTTTCACAATGCTCACATGACCACGATTTTGCTCGATTTGCTGAGCCGGATAATAACATAAAATCATCTGGATTCAGTTCGACACTTTCTACATCTCCTCCTACTTCATAAGGAACGCGATGGTCTATCTGAAGATCGCTTTTATCCATGTCTTCAAGATAAATAAAGCATTTGCAGCCATACTTCTCAATGAGAAACTCCTTAATCTTCTTAGAAAGACCTGTACGCCCTGACAGCTTTCTGAATCTCTTTTTGCTTATATCCCCAAAACGATATGCGGCAATCTTTCTGCCGTCTGAACCTGTTACACGAAAAGTCTCAAGTGGAATGCCATGCTCTCGCACATCTCTAACTGCTCTCGGTGGATGATTGTATCCGTATTTTTCCTTCAATTCTTCTGTCGTGATATGTCCATGCTTTAAAATATGGTCAACAACAGTCTTGGGACGTTTTGCGGTAACAGACTTGCAAAGCTCAAGAAACTCTTTTGGGTATTTTTGCGGCATAACGCCCTCTTGCCTCCATCAAAACAAGTTGTTCTGTCTCATGTCTTCTGTGAAAGTATGGTGAAGCTGCAACCTCTACAGCCAGTCGTGGCGATAAATATAAGGACTCAACAGTAATAGCATCTCGTTTAAGTAATGTCGCCTGAGATGAGCGTCCGGCTTCCAGTTCAATTAAAGTAAGCGAAAGGCTATCGGGCAAACGATGACCAAAGGTTTTATTGCCTGTCCGACCATCATAACTAACAGCATAACGAATATTGCGGACATTTAATTCTGCTAATGCCATTACAAATTCATCATACAATATGCCGGAAAAATAACGAGAATCCCTGTCACCGCATACACCTTGATAAGGGGGGTCCATATAAACAATATCTTCCTCGTTGACATTTAATAAAACATCCTTGTAATCAAGTGATGATATTATAGTTTTTCCTTTTAAAAGAGCAGAGACGCCAAAGATATTTTCTCGCATTGTTTCTGGCCGTGTGCCGTGGCGTCGCTTGTCAGGGCTTTGATTAAAAAGTCCTTCAGCATTATAACGCACTGACCCTTTCACACAACGTGCAAGCAAATAAAGAAATAATCTAGGGTCTCCTGTTCGATTGAAATCTTCTCTAACCCGATAATAATGCTCTATAGGGTCATCATGCTGCTGATTCCATAGCTTTTCATAAAAATTAGCTATCTCAGTAGGGTGATTAATTATGAGTCCAAGCAATTCAACAAGAGGCTTATTTAAATCATTTATCCAATATGAATTTGCTCTACCTCTCGCGGCACAGGCTATTGAAATAGCAGCCGTTCCAGCAAATGGTTCAACAAGTCGTGGAAATCTGTTAGGTAAGTATCGGAGAATATTCGATGCAAGAACTCTCTTGCTTCCCTGATATTGTATAGGATGTGGGACTTTCATGTTATTATGACTCTAATTTGTCTTGTTTTATTATACACCCAACGCCGTGCATGAGGGGAGCGGAATATAAAAAAATGATTTTCAAACCGCAGCTATTCCGCTTCCCTCTCGATGCTATTGTTCTGTGCTCTATTTTTTGTTCTAATTTCAAATTCCATATATGATGAAGAACGAATAAGTTCTGCCAGCTTCTTATTTGATCTCTGCAGCCTGTCAAATTCCTCTTGCATAAACGGAGCAACGCAATATTGCGAGCCGTCTGGAGGAGACAGTCCAAGTTCTAAGTGGTCCATGTAATCCGATGATGTCGCGTAATATGGCTTTAATATGCATATGGACGCAAACAGGAGACTTTTCAATGCGTCAAGATAAACCGACAGGCGCTCGTAATGCTCAGCGCTGTGCTTGTTGAAATTATCTGCATTTAAAATAAGGTTTGACAGCTTGTTATTATGCACGTAATCATTGCAATAGCTTTTGATATGCTTGTATTTGCCGGAAACGTCCAGCAAGGCAAAATATGTCTTAATGTCATTGTTGTTATCAGTTAGAAATAATATGAGCTGGTCGATATTTAATTTATGTAATTTTTTCTTGCCTTGTATCCATTCCTTAATGTCGCTGTCGCCCCGACCATAGCCCATTCTTACCTCTAAGTAGATATATGTAAAAATATCTTCGTAAATCATTCTAAGTAATACATAGGCATCAGAAATGAAGTCATTCCTCACCGCAAAGCGAAGAGTTTTGAGTCTGTTCTTGATTGCAGAAAAGATTATAGACCCAGCATTAATCAGAAGAAATCTCGTATCTATCATGCCGGATATAGACTCACTGACACTGTCATAAAAGGCAATGTTGTCGCGGATATTTCTTAGTAGTTTATTCATTTATGTTCACAGAACACCCAAGCTCAGGGGGAGCGCGGCAGTCCCGCGCGATCCCCTGAAGCGCTTTGTTGACAGCTTTTAATAATTTTGATGATTTTCTTTTTTCGTTTTTCTAACTTTTCTTTTTCGCCAGCATAAAGTCCTATTTCATCAGTTAATCTTTCGTAAGATTCAATGACTTCAAGACATTCTTTAAATCTTTTTTGCCTTTCCAAGGAGAGAGCTAACCTATTAATAGGAAACCTTTGGTATCTGAGATGGTTCCCAAAGGTTTGGTCAATTTCTTTTAGCATCTCAATGGCTTTCATATATAATAATATTGATTCCTCAATGTTATTTTTTTCTAAAGATTTAGCTTGAAATATTATTTCTTTTGCCTCCCTATCTTTAGCCAATAATCTATCATATTTTCCCCAGTCTGGCTCTCCTTTAGAGATTTCAATGATACATTTCAAATTTCCTTTTTTACTTGTATAAATTTGTTTTATTGAAGCAGAAACCTCTGCGTCATAATCCATATCAAAAGCCAAACTATAATTTCCTACATCAGACGGATTTATTTTTCCGAGGTGCTTGTCCGATTTGGTGGTCACTCTTACATAATTCACATCTTCTGGTTTTCTTTCTCTGATTAAATTTAAAGAGTCTCCTACGTTACATTGAGATAAGATGATTTCATTAATTTCTTCTAGTTCAGTAGTAAAATTATTAAGGCTGTCAAAGGAAGAAAGAGGATTCATCACATCCAGTTCAACGCATATTCCCCCAGAGGCATGGATACCACTATGACAGGATCGACATAAAGCTATTAAATTATCTTCCAAGAAAGGCTCTCCGCCTTGGATTAGAGGTGCAATGTGGTGAACATGCCAACTTTTATTTTCCCTTCCCTCATTTAAGCATAATTCGCATAGAGGGTTTTCTTTAATGTAATCATCTTCAATTTTTTTCCACTCAGGTGATTTATAAAAAGTATCTTTAACAGTTGCAGGCGGTTTGTTGATTATCCGTGCCGCCGCATCGCTCAAATCTTGTCTGGATATTTTTTTAAATTTCATTTGATTTCTATTTTGTTTTTGGACATTGGAAAGACGACTTTTTCAACATTAGCTATTACCTTGTTGAAAGTGATGCTTTCCTTATTGCACGTGGGTCATGCTCGATGTCTAGCTCAACTGCCAATCTATAAAATTCTGTCGCAGCCGACTTGCGATCAAGATCATTGTCTCTAATACATGAACGAACAAACTTACATAATTGGTCGAGTAATATACCAGAAGTCCCCAAATCGTCATTAAGGATTTTGCAAAATCCTTCAATTGCAACGGCGGGTAACTCCGGGCCATTAATAAAGTAATGCAAATATTTGACAAAATGTGGATGTCGAAAAATGGCATCACCGGCAAGTCCGTTTGATTCAAATATTTGCTTAGACGATTTACTTCTTGTTTCAGCTAAGTCCGGATCCGAAAATAAGCGTAAACGTATTTCGGGTATAGCATTTCTTTTAAGGAGAGACTTTGTTAATTTTTCCATGGCATCGGCTTTTGTGTGCCATCTATTATCTGATGAAATAGTCTTAAACCATTTTGATTCCTCATATAAAAGTTCAACTTTTTTGGGTGGCATGTATTTCATTTTTTTCTCCTGTCAACGCCCGAACTGTGCGGTGGCTATTAGGCATCCGCACAAGTGAATTGTTAAGTG
>JACUUX010000046.1 GCA_014859105.1 Nitrospirota bacterium | reverse complement strand
CTAATAATTTATCAAATAATTGTCGGACAGCCTGCTTGCTGCGGGGTAGTTCATTCACCTTGTCATTTACTGATTGAAGTAGGCTGTGTTAATATTCTACTTATGAAGACAATAAGAAAAAATATCACACCTTTAGAGGATAGATTTTTAACGAAACTCATAGATAAACTTAGAACAAAAGGGGGCGTGGTAGCCCTTGTTCTTTATGGTTCAAGAGCAATTGGATTCTCAAATGAAGATAGTGACCTTGATTTAGCACTCATAACAGAAAAATCTCTACCTTATTATGAACTTAATAGTATAAAAGATGAGATTATGGAAGAAATGTTCATTGTTGGAGAATTAAGGATTGATTTATTTAATTTCACAGAAGATGAGATAAAACATCTTCCTATTGGAAAAGAGATTAAGGAGAAAGGATTGCTTCTATGGAAGAAGGATTGGAACTTGCAAAAGGTTTTATAGATCTTGCACTAACAGAACTAAAGAGCCTTAAAGGGAATATTAAAGAGTCTGTATGGAGAAAGGCTGTAACAAATATCTATTATGTCTTTCTAAATCTTGTAAGGGCTATCCTTGCAGAGAAAGGTATCTATCCAAAAACACATGAAGGTGTAGAGAGGATGTTTGCACTTCATTTTATAAAAGGAGAGGTATTTCCAAAGAAGATTGCAACATATTTTTCGAATCTTATGTCAAGAAGGGCTGAAGCAGAGTATAAGTTTTTTATAGAGTTTTCAATGGATGATGTAAAAGGGTATATTTCATGGCTTGAAGAAGCACTGCCCTATTTTAAAAACATAATAGGTGAGGCTTGGAATCCCACGATAGATAAAATCATAGAAGATATTAAAGAAATCCTCAGAACTTGAAATCTTATTTAGAGAATTAGGTAAAGCTTATTTGACTTCTTAGACAGAGCGTTACTTAAAAGAGGAGATCAAAGGGCGAAGAGCTTAGAGCTTAGAGAAACATTAACTTCACGCAGCTCACTGTTTGTTTCCTTATTGTCCGATGTCCGAGGTCGACAAAATTTTGAAGTTAGACAAATGTCCGAAGTCCGATGTCTAATACTCTTTTTCTAATTGTCAGGTCTGTTATTAGAAGGTTCAAGGATTCAAGGATAAAATTAGAATTAAAGTTGGAAGGTCTTTTAAAGAGATATGCTATAATTACAATGTAGCAGGAGAGAAGATGATTATAACCAGAGAAAAGCTCCATGACATAAAGGATTATAAACTTTTACCTGAAGGTGCACCATATCAACTTATAGAAGGAGAGTTTATCATGACACCAGCACCGAATCCATTGCACCAAATAATTTCTGCTAATTTATTTAAAAAGGTCTCAAGGTTTATAGATGAAAAAGGAATAGGCATAACACTATATTCCCCCGTAGATGTTTATCTCGGCGAAAAAGATGCGTATCAGCCTGATATAGTCTTTATCAATAAGGAAAGAATAGGGATTATAAAGGAAGATGGGATATACGGTGCCCCTGACCTGATAATAGAGATACTTTCACCCTCGACCGCATACTATGACATAAAGAAAAAATACAGAGTCTACGAAAGATACGACGTAAAGGAATACTGGATTGTTGATCCTGACATGAGAGGTGTTGAGGTGTTTTTAAATGATAAAGGTGAATTTTCTCTTTTTCTTAAGGTCTATGAGAAAGGGTCAATAAAATCCAATCTTATAAAGGGACTTGAGCTTTCAATGGATGAAGTCTTCAATATATAGGACAGCACGGGCTTTTGAGAGTAGTAGGAGTGGGCGAACAGAAGAAGGTCATAAAGGGGACCAGGCTTGCAAATGTGCATTAAAATTGTCCGAAGTCCGATGTCCAGTGTCCGAGGTCTAACCAGAAGAAAAAAGGGTAGCAGGCTACTTTTTGATTGAGAAATAAGCGATAGATGAGTTTGACATTACGTTATCTATTCAATAGAATAAATAATGAAAATTTAAGAAGATCGAAATAATTCCTATAGCCAAGAAAAAGTCAGAACGAAGAGGTATTCCCGAAGACTGGATAAGAGAAACAGTAAACTTTCCAACGCAAATTGTCGAAGGATATGAAGGACGCAAAGTAGCCCACAGAAAATACGTAATAGATAGTAAAGAATATCTTCTGGGAGTGTTTTATGAAGAGGGAGAAGAATTGAATGTAGTTATAACTGCTTATTTGACTTCTGATATAGAGCGTTACTTGAGGAAGGAAAAATGAAGATTGAATATGACCCGAAACATGACTTATTAAACATAGAGTTTATAACAGAAGAGGCTATCGCTGAATCGGTTGAATTTAATGGTGTAATAATCGATTATTCAAAAGACGGGAGGATCGTTTCTATAGAGATCCTTGATGCAGGAAAACGCACTACAAAAGGCCCTCTTGATTTACTTGACCTCACTATAGTAAAAGAAAAGGTAATAGCATAAATAACGGCAGTAGTATAGTTTTACCTTCAAAAATCATTTTTTAACATGCAGGGATTTTAATCGTAGATATATCATTGCCAAAATGTAGTCTAATAATCTAAGAGTAGAAGGTATATCCTCACATTTTTTAAATTAAATCACATAGTATTCCAATAAATCATAGAGTGTAATATTCAATCCATTACAGACAAGGAAAATAAAGAGGTGAAAAATACGGGGATCAAGAATAATGTCACCTGGCATCGTGCGGCAGTAACAAGAGAAATGCGCGAAAAGCAGAATGGACATAAAAGTGTGGTTGTCTGGTTTACAGGGCTATCGAGTTCGGGGAAATCCACCATTGCCCATGCAGTAGAAGAGCAAATGCATCAGATAGGTTGTAAAACATTCGTTTTCGACGGAGATAATGTCCGGCATGGGCTTAATAAAAATCTTGGTTTTTCGAGGGATGACAGAAAAGAAAACATACGACGCATAGGAGAAATGTGCAAACTTTTTATTGAGGCCGGCGTTATCGCTCTTACGGCTTTTATTTCCCCTTATCGTGAAGACCGGAATATGATCCGTCAGATGGTCAAGGAAAACGATTTTATCGAGATATACTGTAAATGTAGTATCGATGTATGCGAGAGTAGGGATAAAAAGGGGATATACTTAAAAGCAAGGAAAGGAGAGATTCCTGAATTTACAGGAATTTCTGCTCCATATGAAATCCCTGAAAACCCGGAGATGGTTATTGATACAAAAAATATGAGTATTGAAGAATGTGTAAATAAGGTCATGAATTATCTCTCCAATAAAGGTATTATTCACAATTCACATAAAATGTCTATCGAAATTCCTTCGTAGGACGTAAATTTAGTTTATAAATCCAAAATCAGAGATACTGAAATAAAACTGCCGCAAGAAGGAAAGCAAAGCAGTTATTCTGTGGGAAGCATTTATATTACTTCATGTCTATGATAGAATAGTTTGTATAAAGAAAGAAAATAACGAGATTTAATCTCAAGGAGGTATTTGATATGCTAAAAGTTGAGAGTTTAACAATAGAAGAAATAAAGAAAAAATATCCGGATGAGTGGGTTCTTATCGAATACGAAGAAGTCGACTCAGAGTTTAATGTAATTAAAGGGCATGTGATTGCTCATTCACCAGTAAAGGAAGAAATTTATAAAATTCTTATGGAGACAAAAGGTAAGAACATAGTTATAGAGTATACAGGTCGTATTCCGGAAGACCTTGCTGTGATGTTTTTTATGTTTTAATGAAAAAGTATAGACTGGCTAATTCAGGGACTTTGCTTATTACAAAAGCGGCTATTGCAGGACCTGAAGGCATTAAAATCTTGAGTTTGTTAGTAGATACGGGTTCTTCTTATACAATTATTCCAGTTGAAGTATTAGAATCCTCTGGTTGCAGTCCTGCTGAAACTAAGAAACATTTACGCATAGTTACTGGTAGTGGATTTATTGTTGCTCCTGTTGTCCAATTAAATTGGTTTAGCACATTTGGTGTAAAAATAGACAACTTCAGTGTTGTTGCCCATACCATACCTTTTAGTGGACCGATCGACGGACTTCTGGGTATGGATTTTTTAAGAAAAGTTAAAGCACGAATTGACATAGAGAATAGCATCATCGAAATTCCTTAGAAAAACCCAGGATGCTCAAGTTTTGACATCAAAACTCATCTTATAAATAGGCGGGGGATTTTGGACGATTATCTCTCTGATTTTAATCAGATGCTTTTTAGCTTTTTGAGGATTTTTCATAATTTATTACCTTACTTTAAAGGTTACTATGAAACAGACACATTGTCAATAGATTCACTCAAACCGGTTAGGACATCACCAACAGGTTAAGGTAAACAACCGATGGTGAGTTTGACATTGCAATATCTATTCAATAGAATATAAAAAAGACTCCAACAGGAGGTTTCTTATGTCGCCCACTGTTATAGAAAAGAAAAAATATACTTACGAAGATTATCTTAAAACCCCCGATGACGAGAGATACGAGCTCATAGAAGGAGAACTGCTCAAGATACCAACACCTTTCACAAAACATCAGAAAATCTCAGGAGAATTGAGTTTTATCCTTAACAAATTTATTACAGAAAATGGCATTGGAGAATTATTTCACGCCCCCCTTGATGTATATTTTGATGATAAGAACGTTGTACAACCTGACATTCTATTTATTTCAAAAGATAGGTTGAATATTATAGGCGAAAAGAACATACAGGGAGCGCCTGACCTCGTGATAGAAATAATTTCTGAGAATACTGCTTACAGAGATCTAATACAAAAAAAGAAGTTATATGCAAAATTTGGTGTTAAGGAATACTGGATAGTAATTCCCGGCGAAGAATTAATAGAGGTTTATGGCCTGAAGGATAATACCTATATTCTTTATAAGACCTATAATAAAAATGATACCCTCGAATCACCATATCTAACGAATTTGAAGATAGGATTAAAAAGCATATTCTAAAGCATATTTTCAAAAACCAGTCATAATATTGAAAAGAGATTACAAGCCTATAAATAATTCTTATGTACTAGACTTTTTTTGTCACTGCAAAGAGTTACCAATGGATTCATAAGTGAGACTACATTGTCTGTCATTCCAGCTTGTCTGGAATCCTTATTGAAGAGAGATGCTGGCGATCCCCGACAGGGGTGGACAGGCTAAGCCAGCATGACATTTTCAGGACAAAAAAAACTGCTTCAAGACATTTCTAATATTTAAAAATTATTGTAAAAAAGGATTAAGAAAAAAATGGTAAAAGTAGCTGTAGTAGGAGCTGGTTATTGGGGTAAGAATCTTCTTCGCGTTTTTAATGAACTTGGAGTTCTTTATGCAATCTGCGAGAGTAATCCTGATAATCAAAATCTGACTCCTTACACTGGAATAAAAATATATACCAATTACCATGAACTCCTCTCGGACATCGAAGTGGAGGCTGTTGCTATTGCAACTCCTGCTGTAATGCATCATGAGATGGTTAAAAAGGCTCTTATGTCCGGAAAAGATGTATATGTTGAAAAACCCCTTGCGTTAACGTTTAAAGAAGGGCAGGAGATTGTAGATATTGCTGAGAAAGAAAAAAAGATATTGATGGTAGGCCATATTCTCCGGTATCATCCGGCAGTTATCAAGCTTAAAGAACTTATATCATCAGGAGAACTCGGAAGGGTGGAATACATCTACTCTAACCGTCTGAATATTGGGAAACTAAGAACAGAGGAAAATATCCTGTGGAGTTTTGCGCCACATGATATATCAGTTATACTCATGCTCCTTGACGAAGAACCGATAAGAGTTTCAGCCTTTGGCGGGGACTATCTAAATAGAGGAGTTTATGACACAACCCTCACCACTTTGGAATTCCAGAACGGGGTTAAAAGCCATATATTCGTGAGCTGGATTCATCCGTATAAAGAGCAAAAATTAATTGTTGTCGGATCAAAAGCAATGGCTGTATTTGATGATGTGAGTAAAGAAAAATTGTTTCTATATCCTCATAAAATAGAGTGGATGAATGGAAAAATTCCTGTGGCACAAAAGGCTGAATATCGAGTTGTTCCAGTTGATAAAGCAGAGCCTTTAAAGGAGGAATTAAGCCATTTTATAGAGTGTGTGGCAAAAAGAAAGAGGCCATTGACAGATGGTCATGAGGGATTGAGGGTATTGAGAATACTTGAAATGGCTGAAAAATCCCTCAGAGGCCTGCAGGCTGGCAAGCTGTCCGATGTCCAATGTTTAATATCTAAAGATTACTTTGCCCATGAGAGTGCCTACATAGATGAAGATGTTCAGATAGGTAAAGGAACAAAGATATGGCATTTCTCACATATCCTGAAAGGCTCAAAAATAGGGGAAAACTGCATTATCGGACAAAACGTTACCATCGGACCTGATGTTACCATTGGCAATAAATGTAAAATCCAGAATAATGTGTCTTTGTATAAGGGGGTGACACTTGAGGATGAGGTATTTTGTGGACCATCCTGTGTATTTACCAACGTATATAATCCCCGTGCATTTATAGAGCGTAAAAAGGAATTCAGGCAGACCTTAGTTAAAAGAGGAGCAACCATTGGGGCAAATGCAACAATCGTGTGCGGCGTAGAAATAGGAAAGTATGCGATGATTGGGGCGGGCGCAGTCGTGAAAACAGATGTTCCAGATTATGGAATTTTTGTTGGCGTACCGGCTAAACAAGTTTCCTGGGCGTGTAAGTGTGGAACGACATTGAAGTTTAACGATAATCAGGCGACTTGTAATTATTGTGGCAGTGAGTACGGATTAAAGGATAATGATCTTATAGTTATCAATGAAAAGGTTTAACACAATGAGACAAATACCTTTACTCGATCTGAAACTCGAATACGAATACATGAAAGAGGATATTGATTCAGCGATAAAGACATGCCTTGAACACCAGAAGTGGATCTTCGGTCCCGAGGTAAAGGAACTTGAGGATAAAATTGCTGAGTATATTGGGGTGAAACACTGCATAGGAATTTCATCCGGTACAGAAGCATTGGTGCTTTCTCTTAGGTCTTTGGCGATTAAATTAAAAGGTCAGGAATTTTTTGACAAAACTGACGAAATAATTACGACGCCCTTTACATTTACTGCCACAGGGGATGCAATCTTAAGGGCAGGAGCAAGACCTGTCTTTGTTGATATTGATCCTGTAACGTATAATATTGATCCTAACAAAATTAGAGAATATCTTTCCTCTCACGCCTCACGAGTTATTGCTATCCTTCCCGTCCATCTCTACGGTCAATCCTGCAATATGGATGACATAATGGAAATTGCAAAGGAATATAACCTTTTTGTCCTTGAAGATGTTGCACAGGCATTTGGTGGTATGTGGAAAGGAAGGAAGCTCGGGTCTGTAGGCATAGCAGGAGCATTCAGCTTTTTTCCTTCGAAGAATCTTGGTGGATTTGGAGATGGTGGAATGGTATCAACAGATGATGAAGAAATAGAAGGTTTTGTACGTATGCTCTTAAAACATGGTGGCAAGGATAAATACAATGTTGACCATATAGGCTATAATGCTCGCCTCGACACACTTCAGGCAGCCATTGTCCTCGCAAAGTTCAAATATATAGATGAATTTAATGAGCGGAGAAGTAAAATAGCAGAGATTTATAATATAGAATTTGAAGGAATAGATGGTTTATCTGTACCTGCGTCTATGAAGAATCTTCACCATGTTTATCATCAGTATACTGTGCGACTGAATAACGGAAAGCGAGACGAACTTCAGACATTTTTACGTGAGCATGGTATTGCTAGCATGGTTTATTATCCAGTGCCTTTGCATCAAATGAAGGTCTTTGATGGAAGATGTAAGATATTTGATAATTTAAAACAATCTGAACAGACTGTAAAAGAAGTTCTGAGTTTACCTATAGAGCCTCTCATGGAAGAGGAAGATTTAATGACGGTTGTCAAGACAGTCAGAAAGTTTTTTTCAAACTAAAAACTTTTTACAAATATAATACAATTTAACTTGATAATACTCTGTAACTTGCCATTAGTGTGTGCTATAATTATGCGATGTATTCCTATGAAAAAAATATTCTGAATCGTTTGACTAAAAGCCTCAAGGAGCGATTTCCTGACAGGATAATGGCAGTTTATGCATTTGGTTCAAGGGTGAGAGGAGATCATGGGGAATGGTCTGATTTTGATGTCCTTGTGGTTGTTAAAAATAAAACGCCGGAAATTGAAAATGAAATTATCAGCCTGTTTGTGGATGAGGAAATACAGAGCGGTATTCCTTTTAGTACCGTAATAAAGGATATTAACGCCTTTGAAATGGAAAAACATCATAATACGCCATTTTATGAAAACATTATGAAGGAAGGTGTTTTATTGTGACCCTTGAACCGCAAGATAAAAAGGTCTTAAGTGATATGCGGATAGAAAAAGCGTGTAAATATCTACAAGATGCATCTGCTAATTTTAAAGAAGGCAGATATGAAACTGCTGTTAACAGGAGTTATTATGCTGCTCTGAATGCAGTCCGTTCTGTTCTTATTCTGGAAGGAGTGGATCCCGAGACTCACAAAGGAGTAATTACAATGCTCAGTCTTAGATTTATCAAGCCCGCTCTTTTATCAAAAGATATTCTGAAAAAATTTGAACTCCTTCTTGCAAGAAGAACAGATGTTGACTACGGAGACTTTGAGATAGTTGAAGCTTCTGATGCAGCGGATTCATTGAAAAGTGCTGAACAGATAATAGAGACCATTGAAAGGGTAAGAACAAAGTTAGTTGCAGAATTAATGACATAATTTATGTTAATGATATCCTCGAATCACCCTATCTAAAGAACTTGAGAATAGAATTAAAAGGCATATTCTAAAACGTAAAACCAGTCTATAAATCCAGAATCAGAGATACTGAAAAAATCCTGCCTGAAGAAGGAAAGCAAGGCTGTTATTAAAACTCATATTCTAAAAGTGACAAGGTCATGTGTATTTGAAATGACTTATTTTAAGACATGCCAAAAGTGAGTGTAATCATTCCTACTTTTAATCGTGCAGAGTTCCTGCATTCGGCAATCACGAGTGTCCTGAATCAGACATTTCAGGATTTTGAGGTAATAGTTGTCGATGATGCATCCAAAGATGATACGCGAGAGGTTGTAGCCCGGTTTCATGACAGCAGAATCAAATATTTATATCGTGAAACTAACGGTGGTGAAGCACGTGCCAGAAATACGGGAATATTAAATTCGCACGGGCAATACATAGCATTCCTGGATGATGATGACGAATGGTTGCCGGAGAAATTGAGCTTGCAGGTTGATTTATTAGAACATAGTATCCCCAAAATAGGTGTTGTATATACCGGTTATTCTGTGATAGACAAGATTAGCAATAAAACCTTATCTCAGAGAATACCGATCAGAAAGGGCGAAGTTTACAGTTACCTGATGCGGGAAAACATAATCGGAGCCCCATCAACAGTGCTTTTAAGGAGAGAATGTATCGAGCAAGTCGGCCTCTTTGATAAAAACATAGCCTATGGATTGGACTACGATTTCTGGATAAGAATTTCAAAATGTTTTCATTTTGATTTTATCGAGACCGGTCTCGTCAGATACTATATCCATGAGAACAGACTATCTAATGATCCGGAAATAATATTAAGGGGATTTCAAGATATGATGAATAAATATGGCAAAGATATAATCTTTAAGAACAAAGGCCTTCGAAATAAATTTCTCTCGGCTGGTGTGTTATTTTGCTATAAAGGAGATACGAGAAACGGCCTGAGGTGTTTTTTATATGCTATTAAAGTGAATCCGCTTGAGGCGAGAAATTATTTTAACCTGGGGTGTTCTCTTCTCGGAGCAAAGAATTTTAGACGAATGAAATCTTTGAAAGACAAATTCCTCTTACCTTTCAGAGGAAACAGCCGGATGCCTTCTAAGAAATGACTTTCCCGCTCAGTTCATTGAAATATTACAACGATTTGATATTACACCTCGTGGCGCGAGATGTTACTTTGCGTTACAAGGGTTCGGTAATCGGCATCCTCTGGATTCTCATGATACCATTATCACAGTTGCTTGTCTTCGTCTTCCTATTCGGAAAGGTCATTCCGTTGGGAATCGACGCCTATCCGGCGTTCCTTTTTTCGGCTTTACTTCCCTGGGTCTGGTTCAGCACCTGTCTCAATTCAGCTTCAGGCCTTTTCATTGGCAACCGTGATCTTATGAGGAGACCGAACTTTCCACCGTTTATCCTGATAGTTGTGAATACCCTGTCAAATTTACTTTCATATATATTTTTTCTGCCAATACTTATTTTTATACTTGTCCTGTATGGCCATTACATGACGCCCTATCTGCTTATTTTCCCTTTGCTGATTCTGATTCAGAGTACTTTAATAATAGGTTTAAGCCTTATAGTCGCTACCATGAATGTCTTTTATCGTGATATCCAGCAAATTGTGACGGTATCAGCAATGCTATTATTCTATCTGACACCCGTTTTCTACAGGTCAGAAGCAATTGGTGAAAAATACCATTTACTGTATACACTGAATCCAGTCGCAGTTCTTATTCAGAGTTATCGTGCAATATTTTTCTATGGTTCCCCTCCTCCCTGGGGTTCGCTCATGCTTTCAACTGTTCTCTCTATAACAGTATTTGCCATTGGTTTCTTTCTTTACAACCGCCGGTTGGCTGATGTCTTTGACCGGCTTTAACAATATGACAGCACGTGCTGATACGCAAACAGTTCTGGCAGCGGAGAGCGTTTCTAAATGCTTCCGGATTCAGAGAAACCGTCCTTATACCCTCAGGGAGATGATAAATCAACGGCTCACTGGCCGTTATAATTCATGCAACACTCTTTGGGCACTGAGGGATGTAAGTTTTTCAGTAAAACAGGGCAGGGTAATGGGCATTATAGGTCATAACGGAGCCGGTAAAAGCACCTTGCTGCGGCTGCTCTGCGGACTGGGAAGACCCACAACAGGGCGAATTCAACGCGCAGGCAATGCCGGCAGCTTGCTTGAGTTAGGAAGCGGCTTTAATCTCGATATGACCGGCCGTGAGAATCTTTTGACCGGTGGTATCTTATGCGGTCTCACAAAGCGTCAGGTGAAGGCTGTAGAAGAAGAAATCATAGCATTTGCCGAGCTTGAAGAATTTATCGACCAGCCGGTTCGGACATACTCGAGCGGCATGTATTTGCGCCTTGCTTTCTCGACAGCCATTCATTTTGACCCCGATTATTTAATTATTGATGAAATTCTTGGAGTGGGTGATGCGCGTTTTCAACAGAAATGTCTTGAGCGGTTGAAGGCATTTCGTGAAGCGGGCAAGTCACTGATTCTTGCGTCTCATGATCTCGAACAAGTCCGGATATTGTGTGACGAAGTAATGGTTATGGAAGAAGGAAGAGTCGTAATGCAGGGTGAGCCGGAAGGTGCTATAAGTTGTTATAACGATCTAATGCGCCAGAGGACAGAGAAACGGGTGGCGCAACTTTCTAACAGAACAGTTCAGCACAGCCTAACAGTGGAACGGGGCAGTCGCATGGGCACGCAAGAGGCATCAATCCAGATGGTCCACCTGTATGATAAACAGCGTAAAACTACCAATACCCTGCACAGCGGCGATAGCCTGACAATCGTGCTTGAATATGGTCTTGCTAAACCAATGTCTGACATTGCTGTTATCCTGGGTATCTATAGTGAAACAAATATAAAATGTTTTGAAACCTATATCCTTTCGGCAACCACAACTTTTGGCCCACTCAACAATCACGGCAGCTTTAGCTGTCACTTCGAAGAATTGCCCTTGCTCTCCGGGTTATATCACATTAACATGGGTCTTTACCCTGTTGATTGGAGCTATATTTACGACTATCACTGGCAGATGCATCCCCTGCACATTTTAAATAAAAATGAGACGGTTTCCAGAGACTCCGGCATAGTCGGACTGCATCCTGTTTGGTCTGTTTTAAAATAAGATTGAAAAATTAAGACGGAGAAGGATGAAACACCTGATTATCTGTAGAGAATATCCCCCTTCACAATACGCAGGGGGAATCGGAACCTATGTGTTTCATATATCCCGCTTACTTGCCGAATGTGGAGAAACCGTACACGTGATCGGCCAACTTTGGAAGGGAGCCGAGAAGAAAGTCGAAGAGAAGTGCCGGGGGAGGTTGATTATTCATCGTGTTCATCTCAAAGACTGGGAATCCTCCTTGAGGCGGAAACTGAGCTCTCCTCTGAAGTCCAGGGAAGAGAAAGGCCTTTTAGAATCGAATTTTTCCCCCCAATGTTTTTCCTTGCAGGCCTGCCTTCTTGCAGAAAGTCTCGTTGAGCAGGAAGGTATCGATATAATCGAAGCGCAGGAATTTGAGGCCCCGTTATATTACTTTCAGCTCCGGCGGGCTTTAGGGATAGGGCCAAAAAAACAACCGCCCTGCATTATTCAATTACACTCTCCTATGGAATTTATTGTCAGACACAACGATTGGGATATCGGCCAGCCTTATTTCATGACAGCAAAACGGCTTGAGGACTATAGCATCGCCGCAGCAGATGCGCTTCTTTGCCCGAGCAGTTATGTGGCTCGCCGGGCAGAGACTCACTATGGACTGGATGAGGGAAGCATCCATGTTATTCCCTTGCCAATCGGCAACAGCACTATGCTCGAAAGAGAAAAAAATACATGGGAATATGGAACGATCTGTTATGTGGGACGGCTTGAACGGCGCAAGGGAGTGATTGAATGGATTGATGCCGTTGTTACTGTCGCTCCTCAATATCCGTCAGCACGCTTCGAATTTATAGGGGCCAATGTCCTTGGAACCAAAAATATGAGCGGTGAAGAATTTGTCAAGAGTCGAATCCCGGATGATCTGAGATCGAGATTCATCTTTCATGGCCAGCAGGAACGATCGGCCCTTCCGCAGTTTCTGAAAAAGGCTCGCATATCAGTTGTCCCATCGCGTTGGGAAAATTTTCCCAATACCTGCATTGAAAGCATGTCTTCAGGACTTCCTGTTATTGCGTCTCGCGAGGGTGGAATGGCAGAAATAATCGAAGACGGTCGAACTGGCTGGCTCGCCAATAAACCGGGAAGCGAGGGTCTGGCAGAAGCGCTTAGACGGGCACTGAACACGCCTTCAATGAAAATTGCCGAAATGGGTTACAATGCGTCATTGGAAATTCGTAAAATATGTGATAATAATAAAATCCTCGAAAACCAGTTAAATTTCCGCCGCGGTGTTGTTGATCAAGGGTCAAGGCGTTCTTTAAGTATACCGGTGAATTTACCCTGGTCGAAAAGGCCGTTTTTCGATGAAGCGGGGCGCCGGACTCCACAGAGCAATACGCCCAAAGGCATTGCTTTAGTGATAACCTGCGCTGACACCGGACAATTTCTTGAAGAGTGTTTACAGAGTATTGAGCAGCAGACTTTGAAACCTGTGGACGTCGTCATTGTAAAAAATGGCATGACAGGGGAGCAAGCCATTAAAGCTGTTGAAAAAGAGCAATGGAACGGATTCAGGGTCATACACAATAAGAACAGAGACCTTGCTTCATCAAAGAATGCCGGTATAGAGGAAGTTCTAAGTTCTGGATTGAATCCACTCGGTTTCTCTTTTCTCACAGAAGAGGTCCAACTACAACCCGATTTTGTTGCAATGTGTGAATCTGTTCTTCAGCGATGCCCTGAAGTTGGACTTGTATCTTGTTGGGCAGGCAATTCTCGGAATGATGAAAAAATCTGGATCAGACCGTGTCCCAGTTTTCCATATCAGTGGATTTCCAACGACGCTGTCCCCTTCAGCGCCGTACGAACGGAGGCGCTGCTTGAAGCTGGTAATTTTCGCACTATTATGAATCATGGATATGAGGATTGGGATCTTTTTAATGCTGTAATGGCGGGGGGATGGGTTGCCGTAACCGTACCAAGGATACTGGGCAAACGTCGATTTTTTGAAAACTTGGGATCCCGCATAGGGAATGCTCGCGCCAATGAGAGAATGCGCAGAGAACTTCTCGAAAGATTTCCGGACCTGACCGGTCATGATTCGAAGGATATCATTATCCTTACCGAGTCATATATTTCATATTCCCTGCATGAACAACTCTCAAAACTCCGCAGAGAGCTCAAGATGGTGCGAACGATGTACCGCCTTCCCCGACAAATAGCTTTGCGAATTCTTGGGAAAGTGAAAAAGAAATTGCTCCGGCGTGCGCCGGTCTGAATGTCCCGTCTTATCTCGAGTACTTTTCGGTGATCAGAAAAAAAATGTTTACGAAAATTTTGGCGGACCCATCACTTTTCGGGTAGGCGGCTCACCATAGCATGAGTATACTTATATCGGCCGTTATATGCACGCATAACCGTGCTGAGTATTTAGTTAAAGCGATTCAAAGCCTTATTGATCAACGTACACCAAAGGGGGAATACGAAATTATCATAGTAGACAATTGTTCGACTGATTCGACCAGGGGGGTGGTAGAACCTTTTTTAAAACGGGAAAACATAAGATATATTTTTGAACCCAGTTTAGGACTCTCATATGCACGAAATGCCGGCTGGCGTAATGCAAAAGGAAAGTACGTTGCTTATCTGGACGACGATGCCGTTGCGTACGATAACTGGATAGACAAGATTATAGAAGTGTTTGAAACCGTTACGCCGGCGCCCGGTTGTGTGGGGGGCAAGACAATACCTCTGTGGGAGGCTCCCCGCCCGGAATGGCTGTCAGATGAGCTTATAACCGGTCTTGCCATTATAGACTGGTCTAATGTGCCTCATGCGATAACTGATTTGAATCAAAAATGGCTTGTTGGAGCCAATATCGCGTTTCCAACTGACGTCCTTAGACATATTGGAGGATTTGCTGCCGGCCTTGACAGAGTCGGCAAGAATCTTCTGTCAGGAGGAGATGTATTTCTTGAGAAGCAGATACAGAAGGTTGGATATATATGTTTCTATCATCCCGATATCGCGGTGAGCCATCTTGTACCCAGATCACGGCTGGAGAAACAATGGTTTGTCCGCAGGTATTATTCGCAAGGCATTTCAGATGCCATAATGCAGTTGATTGAAGAATCACCGTCTTTTGCGAGACGATTGCGACTGGCTGCCTCAAAGGCATTGACGTTGTTGAAAACACCGGGGAGATTGGGTAATCTCGTATTGCATGGGAACAACCCAGGGCAATTTACAGAAAAATGTTTTGCATTAATTACTCTGGGACAAATCGCAGGCTTGTTAAGTATTGCTCGAAGGTAAGAGGCCATGCATATATACGTGATCCGCACTTATTATCCCCATTGGGGTAAACATTCCGGAATAAATCAATTCTTAAAATACATCAACCCGAATAGTTACGACATAGAGGTGCATCTCGCATCCGATAGCGATAATAATTTCCCCATAAAAAGCAGATTGATACGGAAATTGCTGCGGAATCTTGTTCAGAGGCAAGGCATGCGATGGTATAAACTCAGTGATTTAGTCGCCGAGGCTAATGCGTTCCGGGGTTGCCGGAGGAAGAAGGTGGACATAATACATTATCTCGATGGTGAACATTCAGCTCAGTTCCTGCCAAGATTGCCTGCACGCCTTCATAACTCACGGCCTAAAATAGTTGCAACATATCATCAACCACCACAAATTCTCGATTCACTTATCATCAAGAACATTCTTGCAGAACTCGATAGTATTATTGTGGTATCACAAGAACAAGCGTCTTACTTAAGAGAATTTGTGGCTGCTGATAAGATTCATCTGATTCTTCACGGTATCGACGTTGATTATTTCGTACCGGCAGATACACCGAAGGAAGAGGGGAAGTTCAGATGTATTACCGTTGGACATTATCTGAGAGATTTCGATGCGGTGAGAAATGTTGCGGAGAGATTGAGCAGCTATCCGGATATAGAATTTCACGTTGTGTCCTCAAAGGCAGACAAAGTAAAAGGTCTGCAAAATATCAACATTCATAGCAATGTGGACGATGATAAATTGTTGAAGCTGTACCAGCAATCGGACGTATTATTCTTGCCCTTGTTGCAGTCTACAGCAAATAATGCGCTTCTTGAGGGGATCGCCTGTGGATTGCCTGTTGTATCTACCTACCTGCCGGCAGTTAAAGCGTATCTTTCCGGCAAAGAAGCAATATTGATTAAAGACAATAATCCGGAACAAATGGCAGACGCTATATTACACCTGGTCCATAATCCCGGGGATCGCAAAAATATGGCACTGGCGGCTCGAAAGAGAGCTGAAGAACTGGATTGGCGCAACGTAGCTCCCCAGTACGAAGCAGTTTATTCAAAACTGATGAGCAATTGTTAATCCATTACATGACGGGTAGTACGGGTGTGTCCCAAAGAAATGATAGAACAAAAGGAGCCGGAAAAATGCGCCTGGAAAGATTAATCCAGGATAATCCACAATTCCATTATTATAAAGGCGCTTTAACAAGCTGGGCTGTCCATCCCGATACCCTGCGTTTTCTTTACAGCATGCTGACCCCGGGCATGTCAACCCTCGAAACCGGCTGCGGTCAAACCACCGTTGTCTTTTCCATCGCAGGTACAAAACACGTCTGTATTATGCCCGATCAGGGAGAGGCTGAACGGGTGCAAAAATACTGTGCCGGATTGGACCTTCCAAAAAATATAACTTTCATTGTTAAAAGTTCAGATGAAGTTCTGCCTCAAAGCGAGCAAATACCTTCAGGGATAGACCATGTATTCATTGACGGTGCACATGGCTTTCCAGCGCCGATTATTGACTGGCATTATACAGCGCCCAAACTGAAATTGGGCGGCATTGTGGGCGTAGACGACTTCAAAATGCCATCCGTCAAACTATTATATGATTTTTTGTACGGTGAGGAAGAATGGGAATTGGTAAGGATTATGCAAAATACCGCATTTTTCAGGAAATTGCGAGAGCCTAAGGATATAAATGACTGGAGCGGACAAAGAATCAACTCAACATTTCAACCATATGCCAGAGATTCCCGGAAAGGCTCTCTCATTAGAAAATTCCTGCCCTTCAGATTAATAAAAATACTTAAGGGATAACTACTGTGTCAAAAAACGAGCGCCTGTTTTGTTCCAAGCCGTTTAACTGGTTTGAAATCACCCATTTGAATAAAATGGGGGAAGTATTTATGTGCTGCCCCGCCTGGCTGAATAAGTCAATAGGAAATTTACTGGATCAATCAGTCGCCGAAATCTGGAATAGTACTGGAGCGCAAGAAATACGGCGCTCAATTCTGGATGGATCATTTAAATATTGCGACCGCTCAAGATGTGCTTTCCTGCAAACGATATCGGGGCCGGTTGAAAAAGTCGAACACGTCAAAGATGAAGCTCTGAAAACGGCAATAGAAAAGGAACTTATATTCTTATCGTATGGCCCCCGCCAAATCATCTGTACCTATGATAGATCTTGTAATCTATCCTGTCCATCTTGCCGCAAAAAGGTGATTATCGAGCGCAATAAAAAGGAACAGATATTGAAAATTCAAAGCAAAATTCAGAATGAAGCCCTCAGAGATGCCCACTATTTGCACATTACGGGTTCTGGAGACCCTTTTGGAAGCCCATTTTTTAGAAAATGGCTGCAGACAATGAAAAGAGAAGATATGCCCGGTCTTGAGACTATACATCTGCAGACGAATGGACTGTTGTGGACGCCAAAAATGTGGGATACAATAGCAAAGGATGTGAGACAACTCATAAAAAGCGCGGATATTTCAATTGACGCAGCAAATCCGGGAACATATAAAATAAACCGCAGGGGCGGAAATTTTAAAAGATTACTCGAAAACTTAGAATTTATCAGCACATTGCGTAAAATCGGCCAATTGAAATGGGTATGCATAAGCATGGTCGTTCAGGAAAACAATTTCAGGGAAATGCCTGATTTTATGCGACTGGGTAAACGTTTTCATTTTGATACCGTTTATTTTAGCCAGTTGGTGAATTATGGAACATTTTCTGAAGAAGAATTTAGAAACCGTGCGATTCATCTCTTCAGTCACCCGAGACATCAGGAATTCATTGATGTACTTGAGGCTGAAATATTCAAAGATTCAATAGTTCAATTGGGAAATCTAACGGAAACAATACAGTAACTATTCCTGCTTTCGTACATAAATTGTGTCAATAACTAATTGTTTACCGGATAACTCAACATAGTGAAATAGATGAAAAATAAGGAAGTGACGGGAGATCATCCGGTGACTGAAGGATATGCAACCCCGGACTGGGAAGTAGTCGATTATCAAATATATCGTTTAGATTCAGTAATTGATCGTCAAACCAATGCCGGGTTACTGCTGAGGGGGCCAAAACCTCAAAATATACAAGATGGCAAATATTTCGTATGCATCGGCGCTGCACAGACTTTTGGGCGCTTTTGTGAAAAACCGTACCCCACATTGCTGCAGGAAAAACTTGGCATACCAGCATTAAATTTGGGACGCGGAGGCGCCGGTCCATCCTTTTTCTCGAAGGACAATGACGAGATCCTGAAATACATTAATAATGCAAGATTCTCTATCATTCAGGTCATGTCGGGAAGGTCTGAAAGCAATTCATTATTTCATAGCAGAGGTTTGGGATTTTATACAAGAATAGCTGACGGAGTTTCAATTGGGTGTGATGATGCTTTCAGAGGATTACTGAAAGAGAATGGCGTATGTTACGTAAAAAAAATTGTTGCTGAAACCAGACATAATTGGATGAATAATTACAAAGAACTCCTGGAAAAGATTACAATTCCCAGGATATTGTTCTGGTTTTCTGTTAGAAAACCTCGATATAAAGAAAAATATCAAAATGTTTCCACATTATTCGGCGAATTTCCACAATTAGTCAATTCACATATGATTAATCAATTAGATAAGTATTATGAGGAATATGTCGAATGCGTATCCAAAAGAGGACTGCCCCATACACTTGTCAGCAGATTTACCGGCAGACCAACCACAATTGAAGATCCATGGGGTGGAACATGGAACAAGAATTGGTATTATCCTTCACCTGAAATGCACATGGCAGCCGCAAATTTACTCCTGAAGGCATGTCAGAAATATTCAGGCCCGGATAAAAGACGTAAAAAACCGATGCACTTTGGGAATTTTCGTAAGTGGCTCTTAAATAGATAAAAGGTATTTATGTGTTCTATGTTTGATGAAAAATGATGTTGTACGGAAGGCTTATCGACTTAAGGAATTATTGTTCCTTCCACTTACAAAAAATTGCTCTAAACCGGGGCTTGCTCGACGGACACTCGGATTATTGTAAATTCATCATTCTTGCGAGAGGCAGGTCAGGATCAAATTTTTTGCGAGGTCTCCTGAACTCACACAGTGGAGTTATTACGTTCGGGGAATTATTTAGATTCTGTGATTCTATTGGATGGGAGTTCCCGGAATATGACAGGTATTTACAATCCCGCAATTTGATCTCACTGATGCAAAAAGACCCGTGTAAATTTCTAGAAACAGATGTATTCAGGAAATTTCAGAAAGGAATATTGGCAGTCGGATTTAAGATATTTTATTATCACGCACAGGAAGACCCTCGCAAGAATGTCTGGACATATTTAAAGAATCGAAAGGACCTAAAAATAATTCACCTTAAAAGAAATAATACTCTAAGAGTAATCTTCTCTCTTAAGAAGGCATCAAAAACAAACAAATGGACTAACACAACAGGTGAAATAGAAGAAGATTTTACAGTTCCTCTGGATTACGAAGAGTGCCGCCAAGCTTTCATCTGGGCTCAGGAGGTAAAAAAAAATATGATATCTTCTTTGAGGCTCATCACAAGATCGACGTCATTTACGAGGATATATCGAAAGACTATATGAGTGAAATGAAGCGAATCCTGGAATTTTTGGGTCTTCCATATGAGACCGTAAAACCATCTACTGTAAAACAATCCAATCAACCTCTCTCTGAAGCGATCTTGAATTACCATGATTTGAAGAAAAAATTTGTAGATACACCGTGGGAACTCTATTTTGAGGAGTAATAGAATATATCTCAAAGGTAATAGAATTTTAAATCAGTTAAGCATCGGAGCTAATTCTTGAAAAATTATTTAAATAAAAGAATTCTTGTAACAGGCGGGGCGGGCTTTCTCGGGTCGCATTTGTGTGAGAGGCTTTTGAAGGACGGAGAAGAAGTATTATGTGTCGATAATTTCTATACGGGTCGCAGAACCAACATTGCCGGTCTTTTGAGTAACCCCTATTTTGAAGTGCTGAGGCATGATATCACCTTCCCTTTATATGTCGAAGTTGATGAGATCTATAATCTTGCCTGCCCCGCATCGCCAGTTCATTACCAGTTTCATCCTATTCAAACCACCAAGACCTCTATTCATGGCGCAATCAATATGCTGGGACTGGCCAAGAGATTGAAGATAAAAATTTTACAGGCTTCAACATCAGAGGTTTACGGAAATCCAGGTGTTCATCCACAGCCCGAGACATACAGCGGTAACGTGAACTTTATCGGGCTGCGCTCATGCTATGACGAGGGAAAGAGATGTGCTGAAAGTCTCTTTTTTGACTATCACAGGCAGCACAAACTTAACATAAGGGTTGCACGAATTTTCAACACCTACGGTCCGAGGATGCATCCCAATGACGGGCGTGTTGTGAGTACCTTTATCGTGAAGGCGCTGAAGAATGAAGATATAACCGTGCACGGAGATGGTGAACAGACAAGAAGTTTTTGTTATGTGAATGACCTGACAGAAGGCTTGGTTGAGCTTATGAATTGCCCTGATGGTTTTACAGGGCCGGTGAACCTGGGTAATCCGGCAGAGATATCCATACTGGAGCTTGCAGAATCAGTACTTAAGCTAACGGGTTCAAAATCTAAGATCGTCTTTAAGCCTTTGCCTCCAGATGATCCAAGAAAGAGGCAACCTGATATAACACTGGCTAAACAGAAATTAAACTGGCAACCTGTAACCCCTTTGGAAGAAGGATTAAAGGAAACAATTCACTATTTTCGTATGCTTTTAAACGTGTAGACGAAGATGATTCTGATTGCAGGTGGTGCCGGTTACAATGGAATCAGGCATATCAGCCTGAGATATTTCAATGCAGCAGGATATGAAGATATTAGAATAATTTTAGAGCACGCCTGGAAGTGGCATATGAGAGGGTTGAATGAAGTTAATATATCCTTGAGAGGCTTTCATGGAACGTTGTAAAGGTTTCGAAAACTGGCTTGAGTGCATGGGATGCCCTCATTTATGCACAAAGAGGTGTCCTATTGAGAATGAAAATGTGATGGAAGAGATGAAAAGGCAGAAATATCATGCTTCTATTTATAAGAAGGATGTCCGGGATACTGATTTTTTTGGAAAAATAGAGGAATAGATTCTTTGATTAAACCTTTAAATTCATAAATTTCGTGTATATTGGTAGATATAGTATTTTCGCTCATGTCGGAGTCCAGAATCTTTCTTTAAGAAGGATTCCCGACAAGCGGGAATGACAATACTAAAGGGTTATGTCAACTTAGTTAATGCTTTTATATTAATAATCGATAGGGGAGGTAACGGTGATTATTAAAGCCTGCATAGGGTGCAACTTCCATGAGATCAGGCAGGAAGAAGAAAAAATGAGCTATTGTAAAAAGGAATGCTGCTGGGCTCAGTATTCAAAATGCATCCAAATGAAAGCCAT
>JACUUX010000117.1 GCA_014859105.1 Nitrospirota bacterium | reverse complement strand
GGGGATACTCTGCCAAAGGCAGAGCGGTCGACCTTAGCCCCGCAGGATGGGGAGAAACAAAAAAGCCCCACTGCAATACCCTGTGGTACTGCCGTGAGGCTTTGAGGTTCTATTTAGATATTAAGGTTAAGGTTTAGACAGGGGAAAGATTTTCGGTTTTTTCTTTAATCTCAGCGGCTATTTTCTGGTAGAGTTTTCCACCTATGATTTTAGAAGTTTCCTCGCCTTTTCTTAGGATATCGCTATAGCTTTTGATTCCTGCGCTTGCGAGTTTTTTGGCCCTTGTAACTCCTATGCCCTGTAGTTTGCACAGAGGTACAAGTTCACTGTCAATGCCGTACTGTAATCTTATGGCAAGCTCATCAAAGTCGTGTTCGATGTCATAAAAAGACCCTAAAGCTTTAAGTGCAGAGGCAAGACGGGATATATCAGCCTGGAATCCCCTGACTACATTGAGCATCTCGGGCCGCTTTTCATGCTCACCTTTAAGCAGGAGATATATTGCATATATACTTATTTCGTCTTTTTTCAAAGGCATCTTGTACCTGCTTCTCAGCTTTTCCTTCAAGTAGAGCATATCTTCGTAGTAGTCAATGTTTGTAGAAGCTACATTTTCCCACATTGCGCTTCCTATCGCCCATGCAAGATCTATATCGTCTCCTATATGGCCCTGGAAATTAGATTTCAGGAGTGCAACGGTAAATGGCGAGTAGTAGAACCATGATGAAATTTTCCCTATGGGAGTAGGAGTATATGTCCCTGTTTCATTGTCCCTGATAATGTCCCATTTCATGAGTTCATCGACCACATTTTCTATCAAATCTCTTTCTGAGCCCCTTTTTGCAGCAAAGCTCCTTTTAAACCACTGCCATAATTTATCTACCGTATTTGTCCCTTCGTTTATTTCATTTACAATATGAAAAGCCAACTCTTTAATATCGCTAAGTCTGCTTTCTATTTCGGGTAGATTATCCAGAAAACCGTTGTATCTTCCCGATTCACTCTCAGGGATCAGCACATATGCATCTCCTCTCGGGTCCAGCCCTACCCTGCCAGCTCTCCCTACCATTTGCTTTAAGTCAAGCACGGAGACTTCTTCTAATCCTCTGTTTACACCGGCAACCAGCACCCTTCTGGCAGGCAGGTTAATGCCCCATGCAAGTGTGGATGTGGCTATAAGCACACGCAGACCGTTTTTGTTTTTGAAATCTTCTGTCAGCTTGAGCCTGTTTTTGAGTTCTACGTTTGCATTGTGAAATTCGGTGCTTATGCCAAGTTCCTTAAGTGAGGACAGCAGCTTTTTCCCTGCATTTTTCGAATGAACAAAAACAATGAATTTGTCGTTGCTGTGTCTATCCAGTATTTCTATAGCCCTATCAAGCATCGAATCTACTTTCCCCTCGTAAAGCAGCCCCCTGTCAGGATACTGAACGTAATGAACGCCGAGATCGCATGGCCTCCAGTCGCTTTCTATAAGATAGGTGTTTTTGCCGTTGAGTTCACACAGCCAGTCCGCAAGCTCCCCTGTGTTCGGCATGGTTGCAGAAAGCAGAATAATTCTGGCATCTGACACTGATGAGAATCTCATTAGTGCGCATTCCAGTGCTCCGCCTCTTTTTTCCATAGTAAGCAGATGAGCTTCGTCTACTACTATCACCCCTACTTTGCTGAACCAGTCTTCCATCTTTTCTATTCGCCTTGTGAGTGAATCCAGGAGGTCTGATGTCATTACGGTGATGTCTGATTGATGACAGTTTTTAAGAATCCGCTCCCTGTTTTCTGGCAGTAAATAATCCCCTGTGGCAATTGCCAGTTTTTTCTTAGAAAAGGGATGTTCCGGAGCCGACCAGTCATCTATTTTCTCCTGTGCCAGGGCCCTGAGGGGTACAAGATATATACATTTCTTTCCTTTTAATAAGGCATCTGCACAGGACATTTCTGCTATCACTGTCTTGCCTGCACTTGTTGAGGCAGATATTACCGAGTTTACGTCCAGGTCATAAACATTGAGAAATGCTGATTGTATGGGATTGAATTTCGGATATCTGAGCTTCATCAGTGGAAAGGATGAGGTACTTACATGCATGTCTTTTTCTACACTAATTCTTATAACCATTATGTTCCAACTCCCAAATATGGATTGCACTGCTCGGTTTTGATAATCGTGTATTCTTTAACTTTTCTTTCAGCTTCTTCCTGGTTTTTTGCCATTACATATACGGTTTGCTTCCTGCCGTCTTTTTTGTAGATTATCCGAAAAATGAAGGGTTCGTTGAAAAGCTCCGGCATTATTCGTTTCAGTATGTTTCCTATTGGTTCCATATAAAGCCCCCTTAAGAATTTTTGAGGTATTCGATTTTGATTTCTGCTCTCGGATTCTTTCTATCTATATGTTTATAAATATGTTTTTGCGTGATCAGCCGGTCGTTTTTTAAAACCCTTGCTTTCTGCAGGCCGTCCATAATGATCGACTCATCGAGATCAGGTCTATTGGATGCATAGTATATATGTGCTGTCAAGGCTACACTGCTTTCGATTGGCTTTTTCGGCTTCGGACACTGAAAAATAAAGTTTTCCAGGTACTGATTGGCTTTCTTGCTTTTAATAACCTGTGGTTTTAGCGTTCTTTTATTAAATACAATTTGTCTCGAATTGGCCTTTGATGCCGGTTCACCGAATATTACAAACCTCATAATCCCTCCATTTATATTAGGTATTTATAAACAAAAGCCCCATGAGAAATACCGGATGGTACCACCCATGGGGCTATAGGCTTCTAAAATATATTAGAAATCCCCGCTTTCTAATATAAAAAGAGACTTATAAAGAAAGGAGTTAACAGATGGCTTGGAGACCGCGAAAGATCGAAAGTTATTTCTTTGTTAAAACCTCAATATATGTGAGACCAAAAAGGTCCAGAAATAACCGGAAAGGCGAAACTGCCAAGGATAGGGGACGGGGCGATTCCCCGTCCCCTATCCTAATGTTTTTTGTATTTCTATTCTTGCGGTCTCAAGCTGTCTGTTTATATTTTTCCGGGATTTTAATAAATAAAAAACCTTTAAAATCCAATGCTATAATATTTATAGAATTTGTTCTTTGAAAAAAGTAAGAATTAGAAGTTATAAAAATAACCCAGGGAGGAATTATGTCGGCTATTGCTGATAACATACTTGAAAGACTCAGGAAAGAAGATCCCGCTTTTGTAAGAGCAATGGAAGTTGTAACAGAAGCGGTAATAAAATTCCACAAGGCTTTAGGTATAGATGACTACCAGCCCGGTGAACCTATTATTCGGTTAGAAGACATGACTGATGAAGAAGTGGAGATACAATATATAGAACGTTTCTTAAAAGATGGACTATCATTAGAGGAATCAACCAAGAAAGCCAAAGAGGATATGATAATAACAGAGGAAATATTTGCCAAACTTGACGCCCAAGAAGAAATAAAAAAAGTGAGGCTATTAAATTAGCCTCACTTTTAATTTTCAATACAATTCTTTTTCTATTCTTTTCATTAACAAAAAGTTTTCGTACATAGTAACAGCTTCTACCAGAACAGCTAATGCTTCGCTGGTAGGCATTCCTTTAACATCCAACTTCACGCCAAGAAATTCTTGACCTTTTTGTTTTTCGAACACAATATCCTCAATCTTAAGTTCTTTAGATATATGTTCTATCACCATTCCCCTGGCTTCTTCTATATATTCTTGGACATTTACAGGAGATCTTAAATTACTGAATACAACTTTAAGAATCTGTCCCCTTCTTTCATATCTCGGATAAGGTTTTGGATAG
>JACUUX010000045.1 GCA_014859105.1 Nitrospirota bacterium | reverse complement strand
TTGGTGCTTTTTCCATGAACAGGCAACTTACAGACATAAATTGTGACACAGTCTCCAAGTCGGGGAATGACAAGAGGCTCGGGGAATGACAGACAGAGGGGGAAGCAGGCAAAATTGAAACAATGCATTGGTTAACAATAATTTTAAGCATTTTTGCTTAAAAACTTTTTACAATATGTAACAACAAAAAGGAGGAAGCTCTGGTGAAGAAAACTGTGTTTATTTTAATCCTGATATCCGTCTGTTTTTACAACGGCCTGTCCTTTGCAAACGATGAAAATAAAGATGCTGAAAACCCCCTTCTATCGATTGTTGAACGGACACTGGGAAAAGACGTTAAGATTTTAAGTATCGAAGATGCAGAGGAATCGCCGGTTAAAGGTCTCAGGCAGGTAAGGGTATGGTTTGAGTCTGTGTACGGCGAAACACCTGTTCTCTTCTACATGACCGATGATGGGAAGATGTTTATTGCAGGCAGCATATTCGATTCCGGAGGAAACAATTTAACAAGGCGCGATGTGGGGAATACCAGACCGAGGACAATCGAAATTTCCCGGATGCAGCCCCGGGAAGAATACATGATAGGTTCTGATAACGCATCTGTCAAAATTGTCATGTGGCTCGGTACGGAAGTAGTCTCATTGAAAATTTTCGATACACTTCACGAAATATATCTGAAGAATCAGGATAAAGTAGCGCTTTATATGAAATTCTACCCCGTAAGCAAGACCCATTTTCATCAGGACTTTAACCGTGCGGTGGCCCTTTCATGCTTTAGAGGCGAGGATTTTTTAAATGGCATTGATTTTCTGAAAGGAGTATCCCCTGCCTGGGCAAATGAAAGAAAAGACGTTGATGCATTTATAAAGGAAAGAGGATTCGAGGATTGTGACGAAGATATCGTAAAGCAGGATCTGGTACTTGCCGGAAAACTGAACCTGCCCGCACACCAGGCTGTGTTTGTCAACGGCACAATACTTATAAGTGATATAACAAAGGAGAATATAGTAAAACTATCCGGCATCGAGCTTAAATGAATTATCAGCAAACATTCTGTCTGAAAATATCTACACTTGTGGTTACAAAACGACACATAATGTGTTAGTAATTAATGTATGAAGCTATTAGGCGGTTCCGGAGACAAGGTACCGTCTGCCCGGACAGCACGTAATTTGCAGGCAATTTCTTTATTTAGTGTTTGTCCACAAATTCTCATTTTGTTATTGTCCGGCTTGACCGGACAATCCAGAACATATTGAAAACACTGGATTCCCCGCTCAAGCCGGGGAATGACAGATTCGTAAATCATACTTTATGGAAAGACCATAATTAAACGGTGAGATTGCTTAGTGCCCTTTCTCGTGTAATATCAATGACAATACATTATCGCCGGACTTGGGCAGTTCTTTTATTTCTGGCCTGATATTTGCTTGTTAATTTCCGGTGATAAAGATGATAAATATGTCAATTAAAAAAAATGATTTAACTTTTAATGCTGTAATCCATATCATTTATAGGATATATCTTTAGAGTGCAGTGAAATAATTGAAAATTTTAGCAAACATCGAGTTTAAATTTCCGCTGTAACTCTTTGATAAATATTTCGATTAACTAATGTTTAATAATAATATTATTTTCCAAAAAATGCTTGACAAAAAAAATGGCTGTTATTATAATTTGCTCATATTTCAGGAGGTAAAATAGCGTAATGAAAAAACTGATATGTCTGCTGGCGATTTCAGCACTAATCATCCCCTTTGCTGCATACGGCATTGAAGCCGACCCGGGCAAATCCATTGACAGGCCGGCAACCCCTTCATTCAAAAAACTGAATATAAAGACAGATGTTCCCGAGGTCAAGCCCAATATTCCTGATGAGTACAAGCCTGTTATAGAGACATATGACAAATACTGGAACTTCATAAAAGAAAACGACCTTGACAGCGCCTATTTACTGGAGACCGATGACTATAAAGAGGTGGTGAGTTTAAGGGAATACAAGGGCCTTCAGAAAAGGGGCAAGGTTCCTGTAAATATAAAGGCCGTGAGAGCCCTCGAGGTAACGCAAAAAGGAGAAAAGGAGGTGATTGTTAAAGGTACAATGTGGCTGAAAGCAGCCCAGATTGAGACCCTGAAGGTCTTTTATGACAGATGGGTGAAAAGTGGCGAAGGATGGAGACATCTCAGGGAAATAGAGGAGCACGAAACCAGTGAGAAAGGCAATTCCTGATTTTAAGCTGGGATTTTATTTTAAGAATCTTTAATAACTTTAAAGGAGGTAATTTTTATGAAGAAGGGGATTTCAAGCATGGCTGTATTTCTCATCGCAGCCATAGCAGTCTTCGGATTGGCCGGTCACTCCTTTGCACAGGAGCAGACCAGCGGTGGCCCCGGTTCTGTCCTGCTCTTTCCTTACTATGACGCAAGGAGCGTTGAGGACGGCGGACTGGGACTTACTGACAACTATTTCGCAATTATCAACACATCAACCCACTGGGTACAGTCACATGTAAGGATCAGGACAGGTGACTGCTCTGTGGAGCTTCTCGACTTTGACATCCTTCAGTCACCAAAAGACGTATTCGTTTTTGACCTCTATGAAAGCGGAGGAATAACCTTTGCATCATGCGACAAGAACACCCTTGAGGATTCTGGGTTTACCCTTAACTTCGATGCAGACGGTGACGGCACAAACGACTGTTTCCTTCTCTCATCAGACACATTCCCTGCAATGCTCAGCCTTATTACCGCATGCGGGGACTGTGCCACAGGGGCAGCAATCACCACAGCACAGGCAACCGAGCTTGTAAAGAAGGGCTATGTTGAGGTTATCGCAGAGGGCACCATAAGACCCAAGACAGCCAATAAGAATCTCTGCTTTACACCTGCGGCGCCTGATACGGTCTCCATACCCGGCACGACCTTAAGACAGCTCTGGGATGGTGATTGCTGGGAAGACATCTATGCGCCTGTTGCAGAGCTTCAGGGGAGGCAGTATTTTGTTGAGGTGGATGTTTTGGCATCGCCGGTGATGGTAAAGAGGCTTGCACAGGCGAATGCTGCTGTAATAAACAGCTGGAGCAAACTAATCCTTCATGAAGACACATACGCTGCCGAGCTTGCAGCAGCTGAGTGTAATGCTGACGATGGCCTTGAATTAACCTGTTATGCCTATGCAGAGGCACAGACAACAGATGGTGCCGGTGTAACTGCTGATGGTGCCAATGACATGAACTACTGCTTCTACAGGGATAAAATCGGCACAAATGCAGTAATCAACAAATTCGGTGCAGCAGGTACTTACGGCCCGACCCTCGCCGACTTCTATGGCTCTAATAGAGACGGCTCTCTCGGGACTACAGCAAATAATCTTATGAGTCTGACTGGTCTTTCAACCTTTGACATGTATGGTTCATGGACATGGCCTGATGCGTGGCCAAAGCAGTATGTTGAGTCCCACTATTTCTATGCCCCTGCACCGGGTCCGTATGACATGCATACAGCATTTGCCTTCACATTCCCTCTCATGCACTTCATCGGCCAGAAACCGGCCATAACAGCCAGAGAAATATATGATAACTCCGAAAACACGGAAACGATTGATATAGGCAAATTCATCTCACCGGGCCTGCCGACTATTGCTGAATTCGCTGAAGAGGCACAGCTTTTCCACCTCTTCCCGCCGTTCAACGAAGGCTGGATAAGGTTTGAGGTAGCAGCCACCAATTCAACAGAAGGCTGTATAGATGCCACAGACAATCTTGTCTGCGAGGTGGAGGGATTTGATGCAGACTGGAACCGGGTAGGACCATCAGCCACTCATATTCCGGCATATATGGGCCTGGTATTTACAACCGGAGAGGAAAACCTCGGAGCATCACCGTTTAACTATAATAATAAGTGGAACCTGTCCGGTGACAACGGCACTTGGGGTGATAGCAGAGGTATATTATAGTTTCTCCTTTTGAATTCAAAGGCAGGGCAATTTGCCCTGCCTTTTTTTATTTCCCTTCTTACTCACCACTTTTTTCTGTTATTACTAAGTCAAGATGTTAAATTTTTACTATGAAGTTAAAAGTTAGCTAAGAGGCTAGCAGAAATTTAACATTTCATGGCGAACTCTGTTCCAATTGTGTAAACTTAACCTGAACGTTGCATAAAGTTCTTATCCGTGAATCGTCATTGCCCGACCCCCGATTACTACTTTCGAGGGCAGGCTTGATCGGGCAATCCAGAGAAAGGAACTGGATTCTCTGGTCAAGCCAGAGAATGACAAAAAATTAACTTTAGGTGAATTTTGACGGCAATATGATAATTTGCTTCAAATGTACGCCCATCGGTCATTTGTAAACTCTCTTCATTAACAATTATGCAACTGATGGGTTTATTGTAAGACACTGCACTGAAATGCATAAAAGCATAAATATATGGTATTTATTATTAGCTATAACCGCCTTCCTTCTCTATGGTTTTTTAATCGGCGGCTGGTGGTACGGGGACGACCCTGAAATAGTTGTATTTGCCTCGAAACACAGCCCCTTTGAATATTTATTCAACCCGTCAGTATGGCAGAGCTTCTCTCCTTTCAATCTCACACCATGGATATTATTAAGTCTTAACCCGGATATACTATTTTCTGATTTCAACCCTTCCGGATATTATCTGCATCAAATGTTTGCTCTGTTTATTGTAAGTTTGATCTTTTTTAAAGTCCTTAACCTTTTCACCGAAAATAGAGTGATTGCCCTTACCGCCGTTTTAATATTCCTTCTGACCCCGGCTACCTTCTCTGTTGCATCATGGCTTTCTGCAAGACATTACCTTGAGGGGATGGGATTCTCTCTCTTAAGCATCTACTTTTTTGTCAAGGGCATGCGAAACAGTAAAATGTTATTCATACTCATTTCGGCATTGTTTCATACCCTTGCATCAGTCTCAAAAGAAGTATATGTTCCCCTTCCCTTTTTGCTTTTGCTTCTTCCTGAGAAAACGTTTAAAAACCGTCTTATGCAAGCAATACCGCTTTTTACTGTATCCGTCCTGTACTTCTTTTACAGAATGGAAATGCTCGGAGATAATCCTCTCGGAGGTTATTCATCAATATGGCCATGGACTCCCGGTTCGGCATTGGTAAACTTCAAAGAGATTTTCAGGCTCTATGCCGGTTCATGGCTGGTTTTCTTTCCGGTCTTGATTACAATTATTCTGAACATCCTTCTTTATAAGGATTGGAAGGCAGGAGCAAGAGAGATATCACGGTATATTCTCGTATTTCTCATTTTCTTCATCCCGGTTTTGCCTGTCAGCTCTATTCTAAGCAGCGGCGAATCACTGAGATATATATTTATCATATCAGCATTGATTACTTCTTTTTACATACTCAGTCTCGACAGGATATGGAATAAAGGCAGCAGGGTTTATAAAACTTTCGCAGGTGCAGGACTTATAATTGTTGTCATCTGTTTTTTTTATTCTTATAAAGAGCAAAGAAACGTGTGGCATATGAAAAGGGCTCAGGCTTCAACAGAAGGAAAATTCTTTATCGGAAACTCCGGGAGTCTCGATGCAATATTCAGGATAAGCCAGCCCCACTGGTTTTATGACGGGCTTGAAAAGATGGAAGAAGAACATATGAATGAAAAAATTCAAAGAAAAATCCGTCTTGTAGTCGACGGGTTCTATGGATTTGAGAGAAACACATCAGAAACTATAAGTGCCTTGCAGGTTTTTGCATATGACGTAAATACCGGAAATATTACCGATATCTCAGAGGAAGCAAGGGCAGTCCGCGAAGATTTTTTAAGGAGAGTGAAAGACAAGCCTCTTGAGGTATTGATAGAAATTCAGGATAATACCATGCAGCTTCAGCTCAACCCCTATGACGGACAATATATACTGCTTGAAGCATCACCGGCACAGCCGGATTTTTACTACCTGGCATTTCCCGTAAATAAAAACTTTGGCATAAAATTAACACACAGGGAAAAGGTCAGGATATTCCGTTTCGCTTACAAATCTCCTGAAGGGTGGATTACACTCTCACCCGGGTTTCTCATTGACCGGTCAAAAGACCGTACAATAAAGTGGAGCAGGCTCTGAGCAAATTTTACTTCCGGCAGCTTGCCCCTATATTTATGTAAAATCGGCCAAATGTACCTCCAAACTTATCCATATAAAAAAGTAATGGGCACAGAAAGCTTATCTGAAAAGGGAAAAGATGAAATCCGCTGTATTTAAGGATTTTGAAGCCGGTTGCTTCAAGTTCTTTTTTCAGCCTTTTATACCCGGCCCAGTTTTCCATGCCTTCATAGGGACGGATTTTCAGGGCATTTGCAATTATACATGACCATTTCCAGAAGCGGTTGGGTACGGTAAGGGCGAGTATCCCGCCGGGTTTTAAAACCCTGTAGAATTCCCTGATTGCTCCATATGGATTTTCTGTATGCTCTATAACTTCTGATGAGATGATAAGATCAAAATAATTATTCTCAAATTTCATATCTAAAACAGACCCTGAAACTCTCTCCGTGTTACATTTCCCTGCCACCTTCTCAAGAAGCCTCTCTCCGATGTCCATGGATGTCACAACAGCGCCTCTTTCTGCGGCAACCCTGGAGAAATGTCCCGTACCGCAGCCTGCATCGAGCAACTTTTTCCCGGCAATGCTTTGCGGCAGCAGATCGTTAAATACTATATCAAGCCTTCTTTGCAGGTCATACCTGTTCATCCTCCTGTCAAATTCATCAGCAAATTCGTCGTAGAAAAGCTCTGCTTTTGACGGACGTTTTGGCATAATGAGACTACTCCCCGTTTCCTTCATCGAAGCCCTCGGTTTCGTCAATGAGATAAATTGGCCTCATCTTTACCTGTTCATAAATTCTTCCGATATATTCACCGATAAGGCCAATAAAAAGAAGTATGGCTCCAACGAGAAGGTTGACGGTAACAAGTAAGGACGTCCAGCCGACCTGCAGATCTTCGGGTTTTACGAACCAAATGACTATTGCATAAAGTGCATAGGCAATTGCTCCGAAAAATATCAGAATACCGAGTATGGTGCTTATACGAAGCGGGACTATTGAAAACGAAGTCAACCCATCGAGTGCGAGATTAACCATTTTCTTCAGGGTATATTTTGATCTGCCGGTCTTGCGAATCTCCGGTTTATATTTCAATTCACATGTCCTGAAACCCATCCATGCAACCATACCCCTTATAAACCTGTGAAATTCGCCGAACTGTAAAAATGCACTCACCGCCTTGCGCGACATCAGCCTGAAATCAGCGGCAGACGGTTTTATCTGTATATTGCTCATGGTATTAATAAGCCGATAAAAAATATTTGATGAAATCCTTTTCAGAAAACCGGCATTCCGGTCATCTTCCCGGGTAGTCATTACAATATCAAAACCTTTTTCCCATTGAGCAATCATTTCAGTTACCAGTGATACAGGATGCTGCATGTCGCAATCCATGGAAATAACCGCATCTCCCCGTGCGTGGTGAAGTCCTGCCGTCAGTGCTGCCTGATGGCCGAAATTCCTTGAGAGAGAAATCAATTTAATTCTCATGTCATTCCGGCGGAGTTCTTTCAATAGTTCACGGGTATTATCTGTTGACCCGTCATCTACAAAGATGAATTCCCAGTCGTAAGTGCCGGATGTTTTTTCAAGACTTTTTAATAAATTGTCGTAAAATATTTTAATTACCGGCGCTTCGTTGAATGCAGGGGTAACGATTGAAAGAAGTTTCTTCTGACTCTTCGGAGGCATGTTTTATTATGCCACAAGAAGGATTATTGGAAAAGCCTCGAAAGAAAATAATGATTAAAGCGGTCAAGGCGGGTAAAACGTTCCATAATTATGGTAAATGAAGATTGACTGTCCAGTGATAGCCCGGAGAGGGATTGTAATCCATTGTGAAATATGCTCCAGTAAGCGAACCTGGATACTCTGTTATATTGGTTATTGCTCCATAACCTATACCTGTGCCCCATGCATAAGAACCCTGAAGGGTAAAGTTATACCATGGCGGACCTCCTGCTTCTAATTCGACCATGTGTAAAGTCATAAAGCATTGGTTCCCTGCTATCGGAGTATAAGGGTTAAGAATTTGTAGAGTCATGTAATAATGACCGACGAGCGTGTCAATTTCGTTATAAACATCTCCATATATGACTCTATAATACCCTATAGTGCCTGACGTCCCGATAGCCTCATCATCAGCAGCTGCATAAGTAAGTTTATAGACCACATCCGCAGCCCATACGGGTGAGGATATGGCTAAAGCTAAAATCAGAAAAAAGACCGGTAATGATTTCTTCATGTCTGTCCCCTTTTTAGATTTTTAATTTTCAAACCCGCCTTTAACCTGATAAAGATTATCAGAAGACTATATGGTTGTCAAGAATACGAATTGATTTTTTAGAATGTATAAATACAGAATAATACAAATGCATTTATTATTTTTACATGTTGTCACCCTGAATTATGCCCTGAACTTGATTGACGGGTCGTCTCAGGGTCTTCCCGTTAATATTCCGGGAGTGAAACAAGTTCGGCATGACATTTCACTTAATGCGTTTGTATTGGTAAAATTCCCGGAAATCTGCAAATCGAATCATATATGGCAAATCGAAGACTTGCTGAAATAGACGGCCTCAGGGCGGTTGCCATAACCCTGGTCGTCCTTTTCCATTACGCAGAAAGGTTTTTCCCCCATTACAGATTCTTCTCCTTCGGATGGTCAGGGGTAGACCTCTTCTTCGTGATAAGCGGCTTTGTACTGTATTATCAGGTAAAAAGAAAATATTATAAAGACGGGGAAACCTATTATCTCAAATACCTGCGCAACAGGGCACTCAGGATCATCCCTGCCTACTATGTATCTGTAATTGCCACCATACTGTTTTTTGGAAAAGATAAATTCTTTACTTATATATTCCCTCTGCATCTTTCCTTCCTCTATATTTTTGATTATGATGTGGCGATAAGCATACAGCCGCTTTACTGGACACTTGCTGTCGAAGTGCAGTTTTACATTTTTTTAATTATTCTTGCCCCTCTTCTTACCGGGAAAAACAGTATGAAATGGCTTCTGTCTCTCATCGTAATGAATTTAATCTACAGAATGTTATTCCCGCTTTTTCATAATGCATCTTCAAACACCGGTCTGGTGCTCGGGAATATTCTTCCCGGCAGGATTAGTGAATTCTGCTACGGGATGATCATTGCAAGGATATATCTGGAAAAAACAGAGCTTATGGATAGGCTGAGAAAGAATTTAAATATAATAATAATCGCAATTTTAGCATTCATATGCATATTTATTTGCTGGTCTGTCTGGCTCAAAATGGGAGATTCCGTGCTTGACCACAGGCTTGTAAATATTATCTATTATCCATTAGTCGGACTGGGCTTTGGCCTGTTCTTTCTTCTTGCCATGATTTCTCCGTGGTTAAAAAGGATAATGTCACTGAAACCTGTTACTTTTATCGGAATAATTTCATACAGTATATATTTATGGCATGTTTTTGCTCTCAGGCTGATAGGAGATGTTTTAACAGACGCAGAAGGTTTCGTGATTACACTGATTGCAACATTGGTTATTTCTGCTGTATCATATTATTTTATCGAAAGGACATTTTTGAAGTTTAAGGTTTAATCCAAATAATGCAGGTATTGCTCAAAAATTTCTTTAACTCGTATACGACCCGTAGGGATGAATCTAATGAAAATATCTTTGTTGGATTAATCCGTAGTATTCACATATTTTTTGTTTGTTAATGTCTTTAGTTCTTCTGGGGTTAGTGCAGATATCACGAGATAACCTCCCTCCCCCTTGATGGGGGAGGGTTAGGGTGGGGGTGTTCAGAACGGTATTAAGATTTTGGAATAATAATGTTTTACAAAATATTCAAGGGGTTCTGGAGATTATAAGGGAGCATACAGTTAAATCACCCTCCCCTGACCCCTCCAATCGAGAGAGGGGTCTAATATCGGGCTCCACAGAAATGTCTGAAGAACCAGATTTTATAAGAACATAGCAAACATGAAGGCTGAAGAACATATATATCCTTACACGTTGAGTGATTTCTCGAACCACAACGCAATTGTGCTTGCGCCCCATCCTGATGACGAATCCATTGGCTGCGGTGGAAGCATTGTGAAGCACACCAGGGCCGGCAGCAGGGTCAGGGTCATTTTTCTCACAAAAGGAGGCAGGGGAGATTTTGAGGGCAGGTTCGGTGAAGATTATCTCAATATAAGGCTTGATTGCGCCCGAAAAGCACTCGGCATTCTCGGGGTAAAGGAATATGAGTTCTGGGAATACAAAGACAGGGAGCTTGTTTCAGCAGAAAAGGAGATTGCGGGGAAACTGTTTCAGGTTGTGAAGGACTTTTCGCCATCCATTATTTATGCACCCTCGCCTTTCGAAATACACCCTGACCACAGGGCAGCCTTTTCGTTTGCATGGAATCTAATACGGAATATGCCTTTGCATCTCCTTCTCTACGAAACCCTCGTCCCGCTTTTTCCTGACACGCTTGTCAACATTACAGATGAATGGCAATATAAAAAGCGGGCGGTCGAATCATACTGGACCGAACTATATTATAACAATTACTCCGGGAAGGTCGAGGGTTTAAACAGGTACAGGACGGCAACTCTGAGCAAAGAAGTGCTGTATGCAGAGGCTTTTCTTTCAGCAGATGCCGGAGTGTTATCCAAAGACACTCTACAGTCAAAATTGCTTCATTCAGCAATCTCCTTTCATTCATTTGATGCATTGCAACATTAAAATCAGGCCGTCAGCAGAACCGGACGAAGAAGGCATAAGAGAACTTTTCAGGATATGCTTTGGAAAGGAGCTTTCTCACGAAGAGTGGCTCTGGAAATATAAAAAATTATACCCCGGCAGTTCATCAATTGTTGCGGAAGACAGCGGAAAAATCATAGCCCACTACGGTGGTTTCAAAATGCAATTTTATTCAAAAGGCAGGATATTCAGCGGATATCAGGGATGCGATGTTATGACGCATCCGGGATACCGTGCAAAATTTTTCACAAAAAAAGGCATAACTGTTAAAACAGCCGGGGCATTTTATGAGGCAAATCCTGCGGAATTTATCTTTGGCTTTCCGTCAGAAAGACACGGCAGGCTTATGACATTGCAATTAGGATGGGAACCGTACAGGTTTGTTTCGGTTCTTTATAAAGACATAAATGTTTTCAGCGATACAAAAGACAACTTTTTCCGTTTTAAATCAGGCTGGGAATTTTTAAAGAGTAAGGAGATGGACAGATTGTGGGAAGATTGTAAAGACTTATTCAACATGACTGTATATAAAGAGAGCAGGTATATTCTCTGGAGGTATAAAGAAAATCCTTCAAAAAAATACGAAGTTTTAATGATGTCTGAAGGTTTGATCAGAAAAAGATTAAAGGCTCTTGTAATTTTCAACATAAATAACAAAGAAATGCTGATATTGGACTTTTTCGTCTCTAAAGATGTGAATGAGTTAAAAGTTTTTTTAAACCTGGAAAATATTGCAGCACAGAAGGGTCTGCATAAAATAAGACTCTGGATCAATCCTGTGGAAAAACTCTATCAGGGACTGAAAGATGCAGGTTACAGGGAAGAAAAAGGAATACCTTATTCGATAAAGGTTTTCAACAGATCAGACCTGCCCCCGGATTTTTTTATGAATAATTACTGCTATAAACCCGGCGACTATGATGCAGCCTGATCATAAGTCACGGTTGATTTCCAAATAACAGCGCACCACCCCTACCGGTCGGCCGGGAAGGGCTTCTGTCAGGTCCCTTGAGATTTTTAATGTCCGGCCGTTGAAGCTGCTGACTCTGAGCACCCTTTGTTCCGGATACAGCTGGAACCCTGGCAGGAGTAGTTCTTTGAGGCTGGGTAACTGTCTGAACCTGAGCTTGAGGTTGCCTGGACGTTGCAGGTGCCGTGGAAGTTGTTGCTGCAACGGTCGTCTGAACTGCCTCCCTTTTCTTTGGATGTAAGGGGTCATTAAGGGCGACGGTTATCCTTTCATCGCCTCTCACCATAACTATCTTTTCTGCCTCTATCTCTTTGATTGTATATCCGCTTAAGCTGTCACCCTCTCTCAATGCAGCCTGTCTTTTCCCCCTGCCGGGAGTTGTAAAAGGTGCCTTGAGGTCCTCGAGATAGGCAAGGCTGAGGTCGTCTGTTATAAGTGTTCCGTATAGAACAAAGTCCGGTTTGGGCAGGGGAGCTTGTTCTCCTTTCTCAACGGGTATCTTTCTTTCAGGATGGAATAAATTCTCTTCCGATATATTCGCGTATTCAGCAAGAGACGGGATGGCAGGCGATTCAGTCACTTCCTCTGCTCCTTCGGTAATCTTTTTTGCAGGCGGAAGCGTATATTTCACCTGTACATCAAGAATAGGGAAGAGGATATAAACAGCAAATGCAACTGCTGCTGACAGTAAAAGTACGTTAAGTAAATTTATGTTTTTTATGATTGCCCTGAACATTTTTTACTGTAACCTCAATTTATTTATGAATTCTTTAGCTGCTTTAATAGCGTCTTTGACGGTATCTGCGCCTTTCAGCAGGCCTCTGTAATAACCTGCGATGTGCAATTCATTATAAATTCTGTCAAACTGTTTTAAAAGCTTGCCATCATGCACAGATGCGTATTTCTGTAATGCCTTCTCATATTCTTCCGCCTTTCTTGGCAGCTCCTTCGCAGTTAAACCTTTGCTTAGAAGATATTCGTCAATCGCTTTCAGCACCCCGAGGTACGCAACGCCACAGGCTGATTTCACATACTTAATGTCCGTGTATACATTATCCTCTACAGGAGAATTACTTAATATTTTTTTTGCATTCTCCATGTATCTTATAGCCTCTTTCTTTTGCATAGCAACCACTTTTTGGTTTATATTATAACACAGAAATAGGTTCTTTCGTATAAAAGTTGAAGAATGAAAATTAAGTTTAGTAATCCCCCTCCATCCCCCTTTAAAAAAGGGGAAGTTAAAAGACTGTTAGTAACAATGAAATTAAAGCCAAAAATAACAATAAGTGTATAACATGCTGAAGAGAACAAATATGCCCCTCTTTTATAAAGAGGGGAGATTACTAAATAAAATTTAGTGCTTCTTACTGTTTTTATTTATCTCGATAGTTTAGAAAACCAAAATCAACTGAAATACGAAAGAGGGGAAAAAATACAAATGAGTATGATAATATAAAGGGCAATACAGGGTAACGTCAAAGTCGCATAGAATTGTCATTCCCGCAACCCATTACTTGATACGGGGGCGTCGGGAATCCTTCTGAATCCCACTTAGTAAATGGGGTTAGGGGGTTGTTCAAAGAAAGATTCCGGACAAGCCGGAATGACCGAGAAAACCGATTCTTCGAAAAAACACTTTTGTTATTGAACGGTTTCACGGAAGCATGACGCAACACTGGGGGTCCATATATATACCTATGATTAAAATCCTGATTGCTGATGATGATAAAAATCTGAGAAGGGTTCTTATGAACGAACTCTCAGATGAGGGGTTTGACGTTGCCGGGGCAGAAAATGGTGTTAAGACAATTGATATGCTTGAAAAAAATGAATACGACATCTTGCTTCTTGACCTGAATATGCCGGGGCTCGGTGGTATGGATATTCTTAAAAGGATTAATGAACTCGAAACCCCAACTGAGGTTATAGTCCTCACAGCACATGCTACAGTATCTACAGCCGTAAATGCAATGAAAATGGGCGCCTACGATTATCTGACAAAGCCTTTCCAGGTGGAAGAGCTCATAACAGTCATTGAGAAGGCATACGAAAAGAAAAAACTCCTTTACGAAAATATCAGACTGAGGTCACAGATTAAAAGGCAATCCGGGACAAAAAAAATTATAACAAATAGCCCGGTAATTTTCGAAGTCCTGGAGACCGCAAAAAAATTTGCCGAATCTGATTTCCCGGTTCTCATATATGGTGAAAGCGGAGTCGGCAAAGAGCTTATTTCAAAATATATCCATGAGGTTTCAAAAAGAGCAGAAGGGCCTTTCATTGCGATAAATTGCGGTGCAATTCCTGAAACAATGCTCGAAAGTGAGCTGTTCGGACATGAAAAAGGGGCTTTTACGGGTGCTTATACAAAAAAACTGGGTCTACTGGAGATTGCTAATCAAGGGACTCTTTTTCTGGACGAGATCGGCGAGCTGAATTCACAACTTCAGGGAAAACTCCTTAGGGTGATTGAAACCGGAAGTTTTTTCAGGGTTGGCGGTACTAAAGAAATCAGGGTTTATGTCCGGTTTGTTTCTGCCACAAACAAAGACATAAAGGACGAAGTGGAGGCAGGCAAGTTCAGGCCCGACCTTTATTACAGGGTCAGCACCCTGTCACTTCGTATTCCACCTCTCAGGGAAAGAAAAGAGGATATTCCTTTACTTGTTGATTATATTATCAGGAATAACACTGCATTTAAAAACAAAAAATTAAGTAAAAAATCCCTTGAAGTCCTTTCCGAATATTCGTGGCCGGGCAATATCAGAGAACTTCAGAACGTAATCTACAGAACATTATTCCTTTCACGAAATGATATAATAGAGCCCTCTGATCTGCCTTCCGATTTATTAGTGTCTCACAAGACTTTCAGTAATCGCCTTGAAGATGTCGAAAAAGAACACATACTCAAAATCTTCAGGGAAGTTAACGGACAGAAAAGAAAGGCAGCCGAAATACTCGGTGTTGACCCGAAAACTCTTTACAGGAAATTAACGAGTTATGGAATAAAAGAATAGTCTTAATTTCTACCTGCTGCTTGTTAGCGCCGTTACATCCAGCTTCACTACTACCTCTTTTGGATCTCTGAAATTCCTGACCCTTACATCAAGGTCTTTTATAGTCAGATAGGGTGTCCTTGTCTCAAGGGAATAAAGTATATCCCTTAAAGCCGTCGGATCCGGCATGACTGTATCTATGCTGACGCTTATTGCTCTGAAATTGCCTGCATCCTCAGGTTTCCCTACACGTTCACTCGATATTGTTCCCCCGCTCCGGGTCACTGTCTCTTTTACCTTTTCCTGCAGTGATGCAGCTGCAAGCGAGAGTGTCTGACCCTCTACGAGCTTTGAGTCCTCAGCCTTTCTAAGTTCTTTTAGGGAGGCGAGCTTTTTTTCCACTTCGGGTTTTTCTGATATGACGTTTATATACTTTTCGAGGGTCTTTGCCTTTATACTCTGTTCCTCCTTAAGTGAGGCTATATCAGTCTGAATCCTTAAATAAACATAATTATACATAATGAGTCCGAAAAGTATTACCATTAAAGGCAGGGTAATTATTAATGTCTTACTCTTTTTCATCCTTCATCCCTTCTCCTTCATTCTTTTTAGTTCCCTCTATCTCCATCTTTATATTAAACCTGTCCGCATTCATCCTCTTGTCCCTGAAAGTCGGTGAGGCAAATTCGGCCTTTTTAAAATATGCCGATGCTTCGAGTCTGGGAAGAAGTCCCGTGGCTGAAGAAGCATACCCTTCAATAAAAACATTATTGTCGGTGATCCTTACCCTGGAGAGCCATGCACTATTAGGAAGCACGGTTGTCAGTTCTTTTAGAATGTCCAGTGACATGGGTCTGCTTTCTTTAAAGCTGTTTATAGTGGAAATCTCGTTCTGTAATGAATCTATCTCCTGCTTTATTGTCTCGACTCTTTTAACTTCGTCTTTTCTAAGTATAATCTGATTTTCAATTTCTTTCAGTCTTTTTTCCTCTGTCCTTAAAGGAGCGACCGAATAAACAACCCAGAGGGCTAAAATCGCAACTATGAGAAGCAGCGTCAATGTCTTGGGTGACCCTGACTTCTCATGCTGACCTTTTTTGAGAAGATCAAGTCCGTTAGCTTTTGGCCACAAAGATTCCAATACCCCGCCAACCGCAGCATATGGAATCTCTTCATATCTACCCGGAATTTTCACCTTCATATCTGTTTTGTTTAAGACTCTTACAGGCACATTCAAATGCTGTTTCAGCATATCCTCTAAAGAAGGACTCTTATCCCTTAAAAACATCATAACCTCAGCCTGTTTACCGGAACCCTGCAGCCTGTCCAAAAGCGGTTTAATCTCTTTTGTAATCGAATCTATCTTTGATTGCTCAACCCCCCCTTCACCCCCCCTTACTAAGGGGGGGATAGGGGGGGTAATGAAACTACCTGTAAAAGTTTCAACAACCGACCCCTTAAGAAACAGGGCGCCCTCATATCCGTCCGTTTTTATTTCGATAAAAACAGAGTTTGACCCTCTGTCAATATATCGGCAAAGGGTTTCTATACATGAAAGATTGACTGTTACTTTATTAACATTAATGCCATTTTCCCGTAGCGACTCTATATATGGTCTTATTAAATCAGCCTTTGCAGCCGCAACTAAAATTGTAATCTTCCCGGAACTTTCATCAAGTACTCTGTAATCGTAAAAAGCATTCTCAGGGCTGAAAGGAGTAATTCTGTCCAGTTCATATGAGACTACACTGGAAAGGTTTTCTTTTACTGTTAGAGGAAGTTCTGCAGTCCTTATAATAGCCCATGCTTTTGGAATGCTCAGGGATACTTCTGCTCTTGATGCTTCGAAGTCGTGCATGGCTAAAGCTAAAGACGAGGCAACGACTTCCGGCTGAGGATATACGCTTTCTTCGAGAGAATAAGCCTTAAATTTTTTAATTCTTATCCTTGACAGAAAACTAGAACCGTAAACAAAAGCAAAACTTCCCTTATCGATAGATACAGATACATTCTTTGCCGGGTAAATAATATCGTCGGCAGGACTGAATGTAAGAACATCTGAAAGAGGATTCCATATTTTTTTCAGGAAAGCTGATGATGTTGATGCGAAATCTGATAATTTTTTTACAACTACCGTACCGTTCATTTTTTTATATTTGCAGGGCTTTTATAGTAAACATATGCGTATTCTTTTGTGCCTGTAATTGTAACTGTAGCCCTGATTCCATATCCTCCCTTTTCATCATCTTTATTGCCTGCAGATTCAATAGTAACAGTGTTGCTCCCTGTTACAGAAATATAGGAAGAGACAATACTGTAATTCTCGCCGAAAATATTCTGGATCTCCTGTAAGTTATTTATCTCTTTTTCCTGCCGGTAGTCTATTATTAAGTCAGCCATTTCTTCTGTTATGCCCGGGATTGCTGTGAGAACCTCCTTCTGAGCCGCGTTGATATTAATTGTATTTATTTTTGAATTAACAGTTAAGAAGTCTGTAATTCCCTTTCTTGCCTTGCTTCCATAAAGTATCTCATGAGTTATTCCTCTGACGAGTATAAGCTCCTCCAGGGTCTCGAAATCGGCGTTTTTTGCTTTATATGGATTTGGCAGAGACATATAATATTCATCCTCGGCTCCGTGAAGCCTGTGCAGGTCATCAGGATCTTTCCAGTCCATTATGGAATCTACAATTATATCGGCCTCTCCTTCCTCTATTCCGAAGTTAAACAAAAGATTTTTTAATACTACATCAGATGTTGTATTTAAGTCCACTTTTCCTGATTCATCAGTAAGCCTGACGGTATAATAACCGTTTTCCATCCGTCCTTTATATGAGGTGCCGTCTATCTTCCACACCTCCATACCTTCAAATTGAACAAACTGGAATTTATATAAGTTTCTGTAGAAAAGCTCTGTTATTCCTCTTTCCAATCCTGCTTCAGCAAGAAATTTCTTCTCTATACCCTCTTTAAAAGATAAAGTTGAATATGTCTCAGTCCTTGCCATGAATGAAAACGAGAGAACAATAACTGTAAGTATTGTAAGTACCCAGAGTACCATCAGGAGTGCGATGCCTTTCTGTGACTCTCTGTTCATATTTTATTCCTCAACAGGACCGGTGAATTTTTCAGGCCCGCTGAAGAACAAGGCCATCGGACCTCGTGCCCTTACCGGAATAATTATCGAAAAGTCTCTTGTTCCGCCGGTGACATGTAACATTACCTTTTCGGGGATCACGTCTTCATCTGAAAATTGTTCGACCCAGTAACCTTCTTCATACAGTGAATCTTTTAAGAAATATTCGAAATATATCCTGTCAAAATTATCAAATAGTTTCGCATTCCTTTGTTCATTCATGCCGATGATATTTTCTGAAACAGATAGCACCTGTTTTCCGTTATTTCCGGGTTCGACGGTATATGTTACAATTACATAGCCTTTTTCTCCACCCCAGACGGAATAGTTTGATGCAAACTGCATGAATTCAGTTCCGCCTTTGAAATAGTGTTTTACTTCGCCGTCTTCATTATATGTCAGCGGAATCTGTGATTGTATCTGGGCATTGATAATATTTACAGACGATCTAATTCTTTCGAGGGATTCGATCCTTTTTTCTCCTGAATCTACTGAGCGGAAACCAAGACTCAATGCACCTGCAATAATCAAAACTATAAATCCAATCATCGTGATGGAAATAGTAAGTTCGAGGAGCGTGAAACCCTTACGGGAATTAAAAATTAAAAATTCAGAATTTAAAATAGATGATTTTACACAATCTTTCATTTTGCATTTTAAATTTTGCATCCCTTATATTTCCTTCTCGACCATTTTCAGTGTCCTTAAAGTCATCAACTTTTCCTTTAACCCTTCAGTCCAGTGGACTGTTAAATATACCTCGAAAAGCCTCACAGGGAGATTTTCCGTTCTGTCTGTGAACACCTCGGTAATCGATACATCCATTCTGTAACCATCGTATGTTGTCTCACTGTAAACACTCTCCGAGATTTCTTTATCCAGTATCTCCCTCATTTTTGTTTCTGCCCTTATAGAAGCAGTTACATAATCACCTGATGCAGTTATTGCCCGGAGATTGGCAGAGAAGAGCTGAAGGATAATAGTTACGGCAATGCCTAAAACTGCTATCGCTACAAGGACTTCGAGGAGGGTAAAACCACTAATCCCCACTGACCCACCTCTTTCAAATCCCCCCTTACCCCCCTTTACTAAAGGGGGGATGGGGGGATTATTAATTGAAGATTTAATAGTGAAAATACTCATCGCCGTTTTTTCATTTATCTTATCACCAGTGAACCGACCACAGGATCGATCGTAATACTTGCTTTCCTTTTGTCATCCCACAATACAACGGTTCCGCCTTCGATTCCAATTGAATGCACGATAAATTGGTACCTGCCTTCATGGATATCCCCTGAAATCGGATCCATTACCTTAATCTGTATATCAGGCGGTATATTCTTTATAAACCTGCCTTCTATACCATATTTCTTTGAATCAATGTCTATTGTAACAATCTGTCTTTCGCCATGAATCTGTGCAAGTGCCCTTGCCTGTCTTATGGTTGTTGAAAAATCCCTGACAGTTGCCTTGAATCTGTTTGAAGGGAGAAAATTAGCAAATAATACAAGTGACAGGCCGAGAATTAAAGTAATAAGGAATAGGACAATTATCAGCTCAAGGAGTGTAAAGCCTTTATTGTTTTTCATTTTAAATATTAATGTCCTGTTAAAGGTTTGATAATAAGTCAACCCCGCAATAAGTTCCAGGGAGTTATCAAGCTAAAACGGCAGCTCCGTGATACTGAAGATGGCTATAAGCATCGAGACTACTATAAAACCAATAATCAACCCCATTGAGAGAATCATTACCGGCTCGAGAAGATTCACAAATCTTTTTATAGCAACATTCAGGCTTTTTTCATATGTGTTTGCAACCCTCATGAGCATGGTATCAAGCTGGCCGGTCTCCTCACCAACTTTGATCATCGAGAGTGCGAGAGGTGGAAAGACACGGGTGTCAGATAAAGGGACAGCGATCCCTTTACCTTCCTTTGCACCCGCCGATACAGTATCAACTGCGGATGCAATAACCTTATTGTTCAGGACATCCCTTGCATTATTCAGAGCATGAAGAAGGGGCACTCCGCTTTTGAGGAGCGTACCGAGGGTTCTGCAGAATCTTGCTGTTTCAAGTTTCCTTATAACATCTCCCATGATTTTAAGCTTGAAAGAATCCCATTTATATCTCCCGGTGTCGGTTTTTATGTACTTTTTAAAAACAATCCATGCACCTATCAGTACTGCCGATACAACCCACCAGTATAACTTAAGAATATCACTGAATGTAAGGAGTATCTCTGTAGGCAGTGGCAGCGAGCCGCCCATCTCATCAAACATAACCGAAAACTTCGGGAGAACGTATGTAAGCAGAACAATGATTGATATCCCGCCTGTCACCATAAGGATAGCGGGGTAAATCATTACAGAAAAAATATGGTCTTTTAATTCCTTTGTGGATTCAAGAAATTCGTTCAATTTTTCAAGTACTATATCAAGTACTCCGCCTGCTTCACCTGCCCTGATCATATTCACATAAAGCCTCGGGAATATTTTCGGATGCCCCCCCAGGGCATCCGAAAAAGATCTGCCTTCGCGTATGGATTTGAGAATGGAGTTAATTACACTTTTCATTTCTTTGCTCTCTGATATACCTGCAAGGATGTTAAGGCTTCTGTCGAGCGGTAACCCCGCACCAAGAAGTTCTGACAGCTCCGTAGTAAAGGTCAGGAGATCACTTTTTGTGGACCTGAGTGTTATCCTTCTTCTTATACCCTCTCGGGGCGCTGTAATTTTTAAAGGAATATATCCTGTATTTTTCAGTTTTTCAACAGCTGACCTCTCGTCAGATGCTTCGATAACACCCTCGAGTACCGAACCTTCAATTGTTGTAGCCCTGTATGAAAAAACAGCCATCTATTCCTCCTGTGTGACCCTGAGGACCTCGCCGAGAGTCGTAGCTCCTTCCTTTATTTTTTCAGCACCATCTTCAAGCAGTGTCTTCATGCCATGCTGTTTTGCTACTTCTCTTATCTGGTTGGAATCGGCGTTCTTTAATATAAGTTTCCTTATATCATCATCAACAACAAGTAATTCAAATATTCCGGCTCTGCCATAATAGCCTGTGGATGCACAACGCTCGCATCCCCTCCCGTGATAAAGGTATATATCGGTATTTATTCCAAGCTTTCCCATTTCTTCTTTGTTTACAGGCGACGAGTCCACCTCTTTACAGAAAGAACATATGACCCTTACAAGCCTTTGAGCAAGAATTCCCCTTACTGTAGACGAAAGCAAAAAGTTCTCAACCCCCATATCAAGAAGCCTTGTAATTGCACTCGGGGCATCATTTGTATGTAAAGTAGAAAAGACAAGATGACCTGTGAGTGCTGACTGGATCGCTATCTCTGCAGTTTCAAGGTCTCTTATCTCACCGATCATTATAATGTCCGGATCCTGTCTGACGATGTGTCTAAGGGTATTTGCGAAATTTAAACCTATCTGCGGTTTAACCTGTATCTGATTTATGCCTTTAAGCTGATACTCTACAGGGTCTTCAACGGTTATTATCTTTTTGTCAGGTGAATTTATCTTGTCGAGTGCTCCATAGAGCGTTGTGGTTTTTCCACTTCCTGTAGGACCTGTAGCGAGGATGATACCATTCGGCTTTTTGATCAGTTGATTGAATGTATACAGTGTTCCGGGTTCAAACCCGAGGAGGTTGAGATCTATAACTATTCCTTCTTTGTGGAGGATCCTCATCACCACACTCTCTCCATAGATTACAGGTATTGTAGATACTCTGAGATCTACCTCTTTATCACCAACCTTGAGTCTAATCCGGCCATCCTGCGGCAGCCTTCTTTCAGCGATATTGAGTTTTGACATGATTTTTATTCTTGATACAATCGCAGGCTGAAGCCTTTTCGGTGTAGATTCAATATCATGCAATACTCCGTCAATACGGTATCTGACTTTTAATTCGTCTTCAAAGGGCTCTATATGTATATCGCTTGCCCTGCTTTCAATTGCCCTTGTTATTATCATATTGACGAGTTTTATTATAGGAGCCTCTGAGGCAAGGCCCTTCAGATGTCCAATGTCTTCCTCTTCTTCTTTCAGGAATTCAATGCCTCCTATATCTTCGATAATTCTGTTTATATCCTGGCTTTCCTGCTCATAAAATCTGGATATATATTCGTCCAGTTCCCTTGTGTCACAGGTATATATCATGACATGGGCTGCAGTTGCTACTTTTAATGCATCTATAGTTGCAGCGTCTTCAGGGTTTGCCATAACTACCTTGAGAACATTGTTCTTAAACTCTAAAGGGATAATCTTATTTTCTCTGATGAAACGGGAAGATATACCGTTCAGGACAAAAGGTACTTTTGGAAGGTCTTCTGTCTTTAAATATTGTATTGCCGTGTTCAAGTTAACCTCCTTAATTATAGAATACAATTACTTAATTATATACAACGTTGCTCATTAAATTCCAATTAGTAATTACTGGTTACTCTCAATATGCTCCTTCTGCCTTCAATACCACCCGTACTGTCTTGAAT
>JACUUX010000008.1 GCA_014859105.1 Nitrospirota bacterium | reverse complement strand
CAATGCTAAGATTGACATACTGGTTTAAATAGTCAGTATACCATAATAAGATATTTTCGGCGGTTTATTAAAAAATCATAGATTTATAATAAGTTTGAACAGACCAGGGTATTCTTCTTCCAAGTATTTAATATCTTCTTTCAGTAATCTCATCCCCTCAGGCATATATTTCTGAAAATATTTTTTACTTTTCACAATAGATAAAAAACCATAGGCCCCGAGGGCCTGCATGTGACGCTGAAGGCGGCAGGAGAGAATAGTATTACTAAAGGCGGGTGTTAGTGGATTATTTTTATCTTTGTAAAAGTTGTGAATTTTATTGATATAGTAATCCAGTAGCCGTTCTCTCATTTCATCCTCGATTCGATAATAAGGATCCCAGAGAATAGATACCACATCATAAGCAGGAGGACCGACCCTTGCCCCCTGATAGTCCAGTATGCTTGGCCTTTCCCCTTTTGCAATCATGATATTTTGCGATTGAAAATCACGATGGATTACTGTCTTTGGAAAAGAGTCCACTTTAACAGCAAGTCTATGGAACTCTTCGTTAAGTGCAAAAGAATTTTTTATCTCGATATTTTTTACTCCCTTAATAAATCTATCTATAAAATAGCTTGTTTCCCATCTTAGATGTTCATAATCAAAAATCCTGCTTTGAAGAATAGGACATTCCGATATAAAAATGGTAGCCTTCGTATGAATTAAAACAAGGATATCAATAACTTTTCTGTATATATTTTCTATTTCTTCCCGCTCTCGCTGGCATTTCAGCCAGCTGTATAAAGTCAGGTCACCGAGATCTTCAAATATTCCGTACTTATTTTCTCTGTCAACTTCGAACAAATCCGGGACAGGGATGGAATGATTTTTAAAGAACTGTGTGTATTGTATATGACATTCGAAATCCGGGTCATCCGGCATACTCTGCATAAGCACTGCTGTCTCGCTATTTTTTTTCACCCGAAAGTATTTACGGTCAGAGCCACCTGTACCGATAAGGACAGCATTTGTTACATCATATCCTTCAGCCAGGAGATTATTTGCATGATATGAATCTTCCAATTTATGAAAACCGAATATTTCTGATTCATTAAGTTGAATTTTGAATCCCGGGCCAAGGATACAATTTCTTAATGAAACTTCTTCCCCTAAAATACAATCTTTTTCAATAACAACATAACCGTTTATTTCAACGCCCTTGCATCCTTCTATTGATGGATCCATATACACTGTCTCACCATTCTTTCTGAGTTCTTCGATGACAGCTTTAGCATAAGAAACCGGCGTACCAATATCTCTCCAGTAGCAACCGCTTACATCCATAGTCCCGATTTTATAACCGGCAGAAATAGCTTTTAACCATGCATCAACAACACATGAAGCACCTACAGGTAAAACCTTGAGGAATTCTGGAGAATAAACGGCGATGCCTGTAAAGGCGAAGATTCTTATACCCCCTCCCCCTAACCCCCTCCCGCCAGTGGAGGGGGAATGATCAGGGTGGAGGTGAGTTTTTAATATACCTTTCAAAAGACCTTTCTCATCTATGACAAGATTATTAAACTCAGGGTAATCGTGCACGACAAGAGTTACAAGATTGTTTGATGAAATGTGAAAAGAAATTAGCTCTTCTAAATTGATATCAGAAATGACATCCGAATTATGAACGATAAAAATACCTTTTCTTAAGAGAGATTCAGCATTCTTCAGTGCACCTCCTGTTCCGAGCATGATGTTTTCAGGGAAAAGTTCCATTTTTTCTTTAAAATTAGATTCCTTTATCCATTGTTCGATTAATTCCTTTTTATGATGAAGATTTATAGCGATTTTATTGACGGGAAGAACTGATACCTTTTCGAGTACATACTGTAAAACCGGCTTTCCAAGAACAGGCAGGAGTGGCTTAGGAATGTGATCTGTGATCGGACGGAGCCTCTCACCGAGGCCGGCAGCTAATATAAATGCGGATAAGTTCATCTGTAAATACCTTCCTCTTTTCATGTCATTCAGACTTGTCCGGAATCCTTCTTTTTATAATTTCTTCCAGCTACTAATGAAAAAAGATTCCAGACAAGCTGGAATGACGTTAATTCAGGAATGATCTTTAGTACAAAACAATTTTGATCCCTTTTGTATAAACTTAACGGTCTAATAAAAATCATTTGTAAATCAAATATTTTTTTCTATACTTTATATTAAATTCCAAGGATTCCTCCTGCCACCATTCTTCCATCCGGTTCAGCCTTTCGCCTCTTTCTATATCCTTTCTTAATCTGTCAGTTCCAGCAAGAATATCTATTGGCATCTTTTGCGTTTCATACTCGTATGGAGGCTTTTTCCATTCGAAATATTCTGGATATAATTCACAGACTGTCCTTAAAACACCAGCTCCTGTTTTGAAAGGCCTGAATTTTTCTCTATCAACAACATGTATTTGTGCACCGCCGCATAATTTGCCAGTATATTTTTGAAATGTTGGCTGAAAAAATAACGGTCTAAAAATAACGCCGGGCAATTTGAGTTCTCTAAGCCGCCCCACCAGAATATATGGATCAATAAATGGAGCTCCGAAAATCTCAAATGGTCTTGTCGTACCTCTTCCTTCGCTTATATTCGTTCCTTCAATAAGACACATGCCAGGATAAACCGCAGCCGTATCAAATGTGGGCATATTTGGAGAAGGTATAACCCATGGCAGACCGGTTCCATCAAACCACATTTTTCTTTTCCATCCAGCCATAGGAATTATATTAAAATTGAGAGAAGGATAAAATTCATTGTGGAAATAATTACTGATTTCTCCTATCGTCATTCCATGACGTGCAGGCAAAGGACGCTGCCCGACAAATGAACTGAAAGTCATGTCCAGAATAGTCCCTTCTATTAAATGTCCGCCGATTGGATTTGGCCTGTCAAGGATTATTATTGATTTATTCATTTCCATGCATGCCTGCATACAGAACTCAACTGTCCATATAAAGGTATAATAGCGTGAACCAACATCCTGAAGGTCGATTACCAGCACATCTATATCTTGCAGCATTTTTGGTTCTGGTTTCCGTGTGTGCCCATAAAGGCTGAAAACAGGCAGTCCTGTGCGATTGTCATGAAATCCTTCCCATTCAATCATGTTATCCTGTGTTTCACCGTATATACCGTGTTGTGGTCCGAATAAAACTTTCAATTCAAACTTTTTTGATCTTATGAATAAATCAACAGCATGTTTCAACTTTCTATTTACAGAAGCAGGATGTACAAGTAGAGCTACTCGTGAGCTTTTTAGTTCGCCGGGCCAGTATTTCTCTAATTTGTCCAGGCCAATTTGTATTAGTGTATTAGACATCTTTTAAATTAACCCCTTATAACATATTTCAGATATTTTTTTAACCTTTTCTAATAAAGCAATAATTCATTTTGTCTAAATTTTCAATAATGAAATATAGTATGGTTGCAATTTTTCATAAAATCTTTAATAATTCAATATAAAAATGGCAAGCGAAAAAGAGAAAAAAGAATTTATTGAAGTAAAAAGCGATATGCCTCTCTACACTATCGGAGTTGCTTCGGAATTGCTGGGCACCACAAACCAGACTCTACGCCTCTATGAAAAGCATGGACTGATACAGCCTATTCGCAAAAATAAGAACAGATTCTATTCCGAAAATGATATAAAATGGCTTTTTTGCCTGAGGGAATTAATTCATCACAAAAAAATCAGTATAGAGGGAATAAAAAGACTTCTTGATTATGCTCCTTGCTGGGAAATAAAAAACTGCATAGAAAAAAATAAAAATCAATGCGTGGCTTATAAAAACAGGGTAAAGCCTTGTTGGGAGATTAACAAGATGATATGCAGCCACCCATCAAAAATTAAATGCAAAGATTGTGTTGTTTTCCTTCAAAAACAGAATATTGAATTAGAAAATAAGCAAAAATAAAGAGATAACCTCTATTTTTTATCTCAGGTCATTCCAATTTCATAACGAATATCACTGAACTTATTAATTTCTCCGCCATTTTTAAATTCAAAAGGGTTTAAGAATCTTTTCTGTATTTTCATGGAGAAGATTGCAACAAGATATGCTATCCATATAAATTAATATACTTAACCTCAAATTATAAATTTACTTTTTATAATAAATATAACTACAAATTGACAAATTATTTTTCTGTATAAGATAATATTCAAAGTCTATCGAAAAAAATTTATTTGAGCGAGGAGAAAATGGCAATTTCAATTAGTAATACACAGGAACTCGCAATCCCGGAAAAATTAAAAAATTGTGATTGGGACACAAAAGAGAAACTTATCGCTGACATAAATGAATGGAAAAAGAAATTCACATCAGTTCGTGAATTAGTTACCAGTAATGACGGCGAAAAAATAGCCACCGCTGTTAGAAACCAAGACAAAAGATTTACCACCTGTGTAAATGGGGAGAGCTGGGAAGAAACCTTTGAGAGGATTTACTCGCTCAAATTTAATCCGGATAACCAATTAATTTCATTAGTATTCAGAGACTATGAATGGGCTGTTGCCGTTGATCATGAAATATGGGAAGAAAAATTTGATTATTTATGGAACCTAACTCTAAGCCCTGACGGGAAAAGCATTGCGGTCAATACAAGGACCGGAGAAATGACAAGCGGGGTTTGTTTAAATGGTAAACCGTGGGAGAATACTTTTCCCGAGGTAAGGGATCTTACTATAAGTCCCGATGGAAAAAGAACTGCATGCCATGTACAGATAAAGAAGCGTGCCGACCTGGATATTCATGCGTTTATGGAAGGAATTTGGACAGTCGCTGTGGATGGCAATCCGTGGGAAAAATCTTTCTTAACAGTTTGGGGCGCTGTTTTTAGTGATGACAGTCAGCATGTGGCATCAGTTGCAATGACTGATATGTCTAAATATACGATTGATGTGGATGGAACACCCTGGGATAATGTCTTCGGGGCAGCTTGGGAGCCAATTTTTAAGCCTGGCGGTAGTGACGTTATTGCCCCTGTTCAAACCCCGCAGGGCTGGACTATTGCACTGAATGGGAAACCGATATGGAATAATTTTTCACAGGTATGGAGGCAGATATACAGCACTGATGGCCAAAAATTAGCCGCTGTTGTTGCTGTGGATGTCGGAAAATGGACATTAGCAGTTGACGGTACACCATGGAATACTGTTTTTAATCAGATGGTTTTAACCCCGGTATTTAGTCCTGACGGGAAAAAGATTGCAGTTGTGGTAAAAAATAATAATAAATGGACAATTGCTGTAGACGGCAATCCATGGTATGAATCATTTGATAATATATGGGATCCGGTTTTCAGTCCAGCAGGCGATAATGTTGCAGCGAAGGCTGAGAAAAACGGAAAATATGTTATTGTTGTTGATGGAAAAATTGGAAAGAAAGGATATGATTCTCTCTGGAACCCCGTATTCAGTCCAGATGGGAGTAAACTCCTCATAAGGTGTATAGACCATGATAAATATTATCGTCGGGTAATTCCTTTAAATGAAATCTAATTCTTAGAGGGGGAATATGGAATTTTTAACAAGTACAGCACTATACAATATTCTCAGGGGACCTCTCGTGTGGGTAGCTTTTCTTGTTTTTATCGGAGGAAGTATTTACAGGATTTATACCTTGCTTGGTATGGCAAAAAAAGAGAAAGTAATTTTTCCATTTATAAGCTTAAAAGCCACGCTTAAATCTCTTTTTCACTGGCTCATTCCTTTTGCCTCAAGAAACTGGAGATTAAGACCTGTGATAACAGTAGTAACTTTTTTATTTCATATATGTCTTGTTTTTACCCCTATATTTCTCTTAGCGCATAACCAACTCTGGTATGAGTCGTGGGGAATAACATGGTGGACTCTCCCCGAAAGCATAACGGATATTATGACCCTGATAGTCATTTTTACCTGTATTTTTTTCTTTTTCCGGAGGATTTCCGCTCCGGAGGTCAAATTCGTCACATTCGCGTCGGATTACATATTACTATCTATTTCTTTTCTCCCTTTTTTCACGGGGTTTCTTGCCTATCATCAGTGGGTTCTTCCACATGAAGCAATGGTAAATCTTCATATACTTTTTGGAGAACTTATGTTAATCGCAATTCCATTCACCAGATTAGGCCATATGTTTTATTTCTTTTTAACAAGGTCATGGATGGGTTCTAATTTTGCCCTCTGGCATACAAGAGACTGGTAATTTTGTGCAATAGAGGAGGATCAGAATGGCAGTGAAAAACGCAGTAAAAAGCGCAGTGAAAGAAAAGGTTATAAGTAAGGATTTTAAGGAATATATAAGAGACGTCAATCCTGATGTAGGCCTTGACGAAACAATAAAAAGATTAACACCGGAAAAGATAGAAAAGACAATTAAAGCAGTTATAGGAGGACGCTCTTCAAGGATTAAAGCGGTCATGAACACCTGTATCCACTGCGGCCTCTGCGCTGAGGCATGCCAATGGTATCTATCCAATGATAAAGACCCGACCTATGCACCGGTAGCGAAGATGCGTATGACCATATGGGAGATGATAAAACGGAACGGGAAGGTGGATGCAGAATTTATAAAACAATGTGCTCGTATAGTATTCACTGAATGTAACATCTGCCATCGCTGCAGTATGTACTGCCCTTATGGATTGGATATAACCTTTATTATAGGAATGGTGCGTCGCATCTGTTTTCTTCTTGGTGTAATACCACAACGTCAGCTTGACCAGGCTCAAGCCCATATTGTTACCCTGAATCAGGTCTGGCTTTCACAGAATGACTGGCTTGATGTCCTGCAGTGGCAGGAGGAGGAAGTAGGGGCGGATTTTAAAGACCTGCGTGTCCCTATTGATCGAGATGGAGCTGAGGTAATGTGGTTGCCTCTTGGTGCTGAGCCGAAAACAGGGACATACCATATAGAGCGGACAGCAAAGATCATGTATGCAGCAGGGGTAAACTGGACTTTGCCCAGCAAGGATGTCTGGGACAGTAGCAGTATGTCGATGTTTGTCCGTGATTTTGTGACCATGCAGAGGATAGTGCGGGGGCTGTATGACAACGCAGCTCGACTACGAATAAAAAAGATGGTCTTAACTGAGTGAGGGCACCCGCGTTTTGCCACAAGTTTTGTGGCACCGCCGATGCTGGGATACAGGGAATTGCCATTTGAAGTAATGCAAACGGGTGAGTTTTACTATGAACTTCTTACGAGCGGGAGGTTAAAGATAGATAAAAGTAAAAAGATTAAAGAACCTGTTACTATGCAAGACCCCTGTAATATCATACGAAGGGCAGGTGCAGCCGAAAAATTCAGATATATTGTGAATGCGACTTGTGAGGATTTCAGAGACATGAAACCGAACCGGGAGCACAATTTCTGCTGCAATGCCGGCGGAGGGCTGGCGGCATTGTCCAACTGGGCAGCGCACAAGGCGAAGGGAAACAGGGTCAAGGCCGAACAGATTCAGGCAACGGGTGCAAAGATTGTTATAACTCCATGCCATAATTGCAGCACCGGTATAAAAGACGTGATAAAGATTTGGAACCTTGGTTTAAAAAATATGTTTTTCGATCAATTATTGGTCAACACAATGGAAATTCCCGAGGAATTAAAGATAGTGTAATAAATATTCCTGCCAATTGCATAATTTCTTTTTATATTAAAGAGAACTTTTCTCCGTTGTCTTCTTGTCAACACCCTGCAGATCAATTTTTATTTTGAATTTTCTTAAAAAATTGTTGACTTTTCTTATTTGATTGTGATATTTTCTTCACCATGCTATCTCTGGAGGTCCATTCGGAATTATTAAAATTGTAAGTAATATAGATACCTGTACTTTTTTGTGAATTAATTATTAAAAATATTTAAAAGTATAATATATATGGCGTATTAAAGAAGAGGTAAGGTCAATGAATCAAATAGCAGAGTGGGATTGGGATACAAAAGAAAAATATATTGCGGACATTAATGAATGGAGAAAAAAATTTCCGGTTGTTCGTGGGCTGGTTGCAAGCGATGATGGTGAGAAAATAGCTACAGTAATTCAAACAGAAGATAACCGGTTTACAACTTGCGTAAACGGAGATGTCTGGGAAGAAACATTTGAGAGGCTCTGGTCATTAAAATTCACACCTGATAATAAATTTATATGCCTCACATATAAAGATTACGAATGGGCATTAGCGGTAGACAAAGAGTTCTGGGAGGACAGATTTGATTCTGCATGGAATTTAACATTAAGTCCTGACGGAAAAAATATTGCAATAAATGTAAAAAAAGAAGAATCATACGGGGTGTCATTAAATGGTAATACATGGGAGAATAGGTTTGTCGATGCGAGAGATATAGCTTTAAGCCCGGACGGGACAAGAACGGCTACCCTAATTCAAACAAAAAGACTTAAGGAAGGTGACATTTTTGGTTTTCAGGAAGGCATCTGGACTGTGGCAGTAGACGGAACACCCTGGGATAAAACCTTTGTTAATGTATGGGGTGTCACATTTAGCCCCGACAGCAAACATGTAGCTGTTGAAGTCAGATTCAATTTATATGATTATACAATTGCAATAGACGGGAAGACGTGGGAAAAAGTGTATAACTGTGTATGGGAACCACTCTTTAAACCTGATAGCAATGACATAATAGCTCCAGTAAAAACATCCGATGGTTGGACTTTGGCAATTAATGGTCAACCGGTATGGGATACGTATGTTCAGCTATGGAATCAGCGATTCAGTCCGGATGGTCGCAGGATAGCTGCAATAGTAGCACCTGAATATGGTCGATGGACAATTGCAGTAGATAATATACCATGGAATAATTCATGGAGCGATGCCGTATTACCTCCTATTTTTAGTCCAGACAGTAAAAGGGTCGCAGCTGTCGTTAAAGAATCGAGAAATCCGTTTCATATGGAATCAGCTCTGCACAATGTAGAAGGGAATAACAGATATTCCATTGCTGTGGATGGGACACCCTGGCCGGGTGATTTTGAAATGGTATGGGATCCAATCTTTAGCCCGGGAAGTGACAAGGTATTGGCAAAGGTTGAAAAAAATGGCAAATACTTCATCGCAATCGATGGAAGAATAGGTAAACATGGGTATGAAGCCCTCTGGAACCCTGTTTTTAGCCCGGATGGAGAAAAGCTTTTGATAAGGTGCGTAGAAGGCGGTAGGTATTATCGGAGGGTAGTCCCGATACATGAAATCTAAAATAGAGGGATAAAAAAATGCTTGAATTTTTAATGAGTCCAGCGGTATATAGTTTTGTAAGAGGACCTTTAGTCTGGATTGCTTTTCTTGTATTTATTGTTGGAAGTGCTTACAGAATATATGTAATGATTTCGACGGTAAAAAAGGAGAAATTGGTATTACCTTATATGAGCTTACGTTACAGTATACGATCCATTCTGCATTGGGTCATCCCGTTTGGAAGTGTTAACTGGAGAAGGCATCCCGTTATTACAATTGTTACTTTTCTTTTCCATATATGCCTCGTTTTTACACCGATATTTCTGCTCTCTCATAACATTCTATGGCATGAGTCCTGGGGGATAAGCTGGTGGACACTTCCTGAGAGTTTAGCTGATATCATGACTCTTATAGTAATTTTTAGTTGTGTCTTTTTCTTTTTTAGAAGGATTATCGCTTCCGAGGTGAGATTTGTTACTTATCCCTCCGATTTCCTCATACTTGCTATCGCATTTTTACCTTTTCTTACAGGATTTTTAGCATATCATCAATGGCTCTTACCGCATGAAGCAATGGTAAACCTGCACATACTTTTTGGAGCAATTATGTTAATAGCTGTCCCTTTTAGCAGGATAATACACATGATATTCGGCTGGTTTACAAGAGCTTATACTGGTTCTGAGTTCGGGATGGTGCGGCATGTCAGAGACTATTAATAGATTAATAACTAAATTCAGCGAGATTAAAAGATTCATGGTCTACAGGAGGGCTCATTATGGCGTTAGCTGTTAAACAGAAAGAAAAAGCATGGGGGAAGGTATTAGATGCAGGTTTAGATGAGACTATTAAGAAGCTTACCCCTGAAAAAATAGAGCAGGTTATAAAAAAGGCTTTAGAGAAGATGGGTCCCGGACGATTGAAGACCATGGTAGAAACTTGTATACACTGTGGTTTATGCTCTGAGGCCTGCCATACCTATCTGTCCAATGATCGTGACCCTACTTTTGCTCCGGTAGCGAAGGTCAAGCAGACTATGTGGCCGATTCTGAAGAATAAAGGTCGTGTAAGTCCGGAGTTCATAAGAAGGGCAGCCGAAATCGCTTACACTGAGTGTAACCTATGCAAAAGGTGTAGTATGTATTGTCCCTTCGGTATTGATATGGCTTATATTATATTGAGCGTACGGCGCATATGTCACCTGCTCGGAGTAACACCCCTTTATCTGCAGGATACAGCCCACAGTCATGCTGTAACTATGAATCAGATGTGGGTAAAACAGGATGACTGGATTGATACCCTCCAGTGGCAGGAGGAAGAAACCCGCGGGGAGATAAAAAATCCTATTATTCCTATTAATAAAGAGGGAGCCGATATCATGTATTCAGTTATCGGTCCCGAGCCTAAATTTCAAGCTCACTTGATGGGTCAGGCAGCGGTTATTATGAATGTAGCAGGTATTGACTGGACATATCCTTCTTTTGACGGTTGGGATAACAGCGACATGGCTATGTATTCCGGAGACCATGAAATTATGGGAAGGGTAAAAAGGGCACATTTTGAGGCCGCCATGAAGCTCAAAGTAAAAAAGATCGTTATGGGTGAGTGCGGGCATGCTTTCCGTTCCATATACGATGTGGGAAATAGGTGGTTGGGCTTGAGGATGCCTCCTGTACCTGTAATACATGCGATACAATTTTATTATGAGCTCTTGCGAGAAGGTAGAATTAAGATCAAGAAAAAGTTTGATAAGCCGGTTACATTACATGATCCCTGCAATGTTATTCGGGGTCGGGGCCTCCATGAAATGGCCCGTTATGTTACAAATGCTTTATGCGAAGATTTTAGAGAAATGAATCCAAATAAAGAATATAATTTCTGCTGCAATGCAGGGGGTGGTGTAATTAACTGTGGTCCGCCCTGGACCAAAAAGCGGGTAATAAGTAACCGTGTAAAGGCCGAGCAGATGAAGGCTACAGGTGCTCCGATAGTAATTACTCCCTGCCATAACTGCCATAGCGGCATAGAAGATGTCATTAAATATTACAAACTTGGTATGCATACGAAGTTTTTTAGTCAAATAATCGTCGAGGTAATGGAAATTCCTGAGAAATTTAAATTATAGAAATAAACCGGGAAGGTAAGGGTTATGAAGAAAAAGATATTATTCTTGGTAATTACTTTAAGTATTCTGCTCGGCGTTTTAATTGGATTGAACGGTGTATATTCTACTGAAGGGCCTGTGCTACCCAAAAAAGCAGTTAAACCTACGAAAGAGCTTAAACCCGAAAACAAGATAGGCATTGCCCGTACTGAAATTTTTGGTAAATTACAACGTCCTCAGGTAGTTTTTGATCACAAAAAGCACACTGAAGCCTTGGTTAAAGAAGGCAAAGAGGAATGGGAAACCTGTCAGGAATGTCATCCTCTCAGCGAAGATAAAACACTTGTTATTTTTGAGTTTCCAAAAGAAGTTAAGAAAAAAGATGCAGATTCATACATGAATGCTTATCACGATGAATGTATGGATTGTCACAAAAAGAAAACCAAGCAAGGAGAAAAGTCCGGCCCTATTGTCTGTGGAGCCTGTCATATGAAAGAACTTGAGTTGGCAGAAATAAAATATCCAATCGTTGAATTTGATTTCAAAGTTCACGATACACATGATAAGAAGCTGAGAGAAAGGAAAATAGAAGACAATTGTGATCTCTGCCATCATATTTATAATGAAGAGTTAGTTTATGAAAAAGGTGAAGAGTGGTCATGCTATTATTGTCATGATCTTGGCGCGAAAAGAGGTCCCGTGCTGGCTAACGAGATGCGAATTACAACAGAGAAGAACCTTTCAGTCAGAGGAGTATCCCATACAAGATGCTTGAATTGTCATCTGTATTTCACAGAAAAGGAGGGCGAGGAGAAAGCAGGCCCTCTTGTCTGCATGGATTGCCATACAGGAGAGTATATGACTGTCGCTGAACTCGAAAAAGTGCCTCGGCCTGATAGTGGCCAGCCAGAAAAAGCTTTCATAAATATAAAAAATGCGAGGATGAAAGGCGTTCCGTTCGATCATACTTCTCACGAAAAGAGTCATAAGACCTGCCGTGGTTGTCACCATGAAACATTAAATGCATGTAAACAATGCCATACTCTGACAGGTGACCGGGATGGAAACTGGGTAAATATTGCAAATGCATATCATGACGTATTTTCCGACAAGAGCTGCAGTGGTTGCCATAGTATCAAGAAAACAGAGAAAGACTGTGCAGGCTGTCATGGTCTGCTTCCGATAATGGATATACAAACAAAAGGTCCCAAAAAAGAGATGTGTAATATTTGTCATACAGGTAAGAAAGAACTCCTCCCCGAAGTTAAGCTTTCGATTGCAGGGCTTGATACAGAAAAGGTAAAGAAAGAGGTAACAATAAACATCTTAGAAAAGGAATATGAGCCATCAAAATTTCCTCATGTGGAGATTATAGAAAAATTAGTAAAGGTCTCTAATGATAGCGATCTGGGAAGTTATTTCCATAGAAAATTGCAGACGCTATGCGAGGGATGTCACCATCAAAGCCGTGCAGAGGCTGAAGTGGAAAAGGATAGTCCGCCCTACTGCAGAAACTGTCACAGCATATCCTTTGACAGACAGAACATGAATAGGCCCAGGCTCGTTGCAGCTTACCACGGCCAGTGCATCGGCTGTCATGAGTATATGGAACTCGAAAAAGCCAGGGAATGTAAAGATTGTCATAAAGAGAAAGAGGTACGTCCGACAGATATACTCACGACATACGAAAGACCTTTACTAAAGTAGAAAGGAGAAATAAATGTATATCTTCGAACAACTTTTTTCACATCATGGCTATGAATATGCAATAGCCGTTCTTGCCATGTTCATATTTATCGTATTTTATTTAATTCTTAACGAGGAAAGAAAATTTTAGCACGGAGGCTTATTTATGCCGATTAGCAGGAGGGAATTCTTAAAGCGGACTGTAACAATTGCTGGAACTAGCTTATTGGGCAGTAGTACCATTGCCCATGCATATCAAAAAGGTGGCCCCTCTATTTTTTCTACCGGCAATACTGCCAATGAAGGGAACTGGAAATTGTATGAGAAAATAGAGGCTACTCTTCCGGAAGATCGCTATGGCGTACTTGTTGATACAACGCGATGTATCGGATGCAGAAGATGCGAATGGGCATGTAATGAATGGAATAAGAATCCGAACAGGCCCATAAAAGAATTTGAGGCATCGGTACATCAGGAAAAGTCGGTTTTCGATGCAGTGAGAAGAATGCATGCAGGTAACTTTACCGTAGTCAATCGCTTCTATAGCTCAAGAGATGGTAAACCTATCTATGTTAAAAGACAGTGCATGCACTGCGAAAATCCCGCATGTCTGGCCTCATGCTTTGTTGATGCTTACAGGAAATCTACAGCAGGGCCGGTTTTACATCTCCCCCATGTATGCATTGGATGCCGGTATTGTATGCTTGCATGTCCCTTCGATGTCCCTGCATATGAATACTATGAGCCTCTTAATCCGCAGATTACGAAATGTACACTGTGTTATGACAGGATTACCAGAGAAGGTGGCGTCCCGGCATGTGTCGAGATATGCCCTGCAGAAGTAATGAGATTTGGTAAAATAAGTGAACTCATTAAACTTGCTCACGAAAGGATAACAAAAAATCCGGGCAAATATGTTGATCATATTTATGGAGAGCACGAAGTAGGAGGCACGAGCTGGCTTTATCTGTCTTCGGTTCCTTTTGACGAAATTGGCATGAGAACAGACATCGGGAAGACACCGATACCGAATATGAGCAAGGGTTTTCTTTTTGGGGTAAAGATGTTTGAAATTGTCGGTGCCTGGCCACTTGTTTTTGGGGCTTATTACGCCATCTCAAAAGCTCGGAAGAAACATAAATCAGGCCATGACACATCCCCGGAGGAGAAAGGAGGAAGCCATGGCGAAAAGCACTAATACCTGGTTCAGAGAAAAAATACTTCTTGGTATGACTCCGAGAGATTATATTATCAGCAATGTCAACGTTCCCAATTTAATCGCAGCGGTTTTTTTGTCTGCCGGGGTAGGAGTGATGATTTACCGGCTTCTTTTCGGATTAGGTCCATCGACTAATCTTTCAGACAACTATCCCTGGGGATTCTGGATCGGATTTGATATACTTGTCGGAATCGCCTTAGCTGCTCCCGGCCTCGCCCTTGGCACTGCTGTTCATCTCTTCGGAATGAAGGACTATCACCATTTTGTTAGACCGGCTATACTCTCAAGCCTCCTCGGATATGTATTCGCTGTGTTTGCGCTTTTGTTTGACCTGGGCCGTTATTATCGTATCCCTTATCTTATCGGTTATTCATGGGGATTTGCTTCTATTCTGTTTCTGATCGGTTGGCATTTCTTCCTTTATATAAATATCTGTCTTATTGAATGGGCCCCGGCCCTGTTTGAGTGGTTGAATCTGAGGAAACTCCGTGAATTCTTCACGAAGATGGCTATCTGGGCGACCATTTTTGGAGTGATAATAGCCGGCGGCCACCAATCTGCACTTGGTGGACTATATCTTGTTGTCCCTGGCAAACTCCATCCTCTCTGGTATTCAACACTATTGCCTGTATTCTTCCTTCTATCAGCTATCTTCGCAGGAATTTCCATGGTAATTTTTGAAAGTACCATTTCGCATCGGGTTTTCAAAAGACAACTTAAAAACTTTGATCAGGCTCAATTTGACAGGCGTACCATCGGGCTTGGTAAGGCTGCGGCATCTGCTTTATTTGTTTATTTCATCCTTAAATTTTTTGACATAGCTCATTACAATAACTGGAGTTATCTGAATACACCATATGGTTATTGGTATTTAGTAGAAATTCTTGGTTTTGTCCTCTTCCCGGCACTTCTATTTACTCACGCCGCAATAAGACATAAACCTAACCTTGTGCGATGGACAGGCTTTTTAACTGCACTTGGTGTAATATTAAACCGGCTTAATGTATCTATAATTGCATATAACTGGTATATTCCTATTTCACAGAAGTACTATCCGATCTGGATGGAGTTTGCACTTTCCCTTGGAGTAGTAACTATGTTGGTCCTTTTCTATCGATTTATCGTGAACCGCATGGCGATTATGTATGAACATCCTGAATATGAATCAGCGCATTAAAAGGATACTTTTTAGAGAGTAAATCTGTGCAAGGTGTATCCACCTTGCACAGATAATTTTATTTTGATTATTTTTCGGATGTTGAATCTGATTTGATGGAAATATTTTTTGCCACTTGCTTTCTGTCAATCTTTAAATACTTGACAACCACCTGATCACCAACTTTTATAGCGGTAAATGTCTTCTCCATATCATCCTTCTTAATCTTCGTTCTTTCATCCACTGCTACAACAACTTCTACAGTCTTGTCTCCGACTTTTTTAGTTACGGTCAATGACATGTCGGTTAAATTAACTGACCTGACTTCACCCGTAATTTGCTTTACTCCTGCAGCATAAGGGAGTTCAGGTGGTACAATCTTTTTCTCTTCAATTGCCAAAGATAATGATGCGATAAGGAATACAAACATTAATGATAACAATACTGCTATGATTTTTTTCATGCTATCTACCTCCTTTACATTTTTAAATAATAGCTGTCAGAGCAAGTTATTATACAATAATTTCAGTGAGAATTGTTAAGCTTATGAAAACAATAATAAGGTGTCTCATTGAGTTACATATTCAAAAAAATTGATAAAACGATCCCCATACTCGTCTAAAAGTCTCGTGAGCTGTTCTTCTGTGAGTGGACTGCTTGCGTCCGGGTCTGATTTATTAACCTTTACAAACATTATCCTTTTGATTTTTCCTTCAAGTACTAGTACAGCTAAAAGGATTTCATTATCGACTGACCCTACTGAGAGTTCTATCTCGTCAAACTCATCCAGTGACTCGGGCAATTTTTTACACCCAATTCCATAGGTGATAAGTCTTTCTGGATCCTTAAGATTTTCAGAAATGACTTGTTTTCCGATAAATCTCTTAAATCTCTGCATATACCCTCCAGCTAATGTTCTGTCTCAGAGTCGGCTTGAGAACATAATCTTACATGCGAGGCGTGTAAAGTTAACGCCTGACTAAAATACCCTTATTTTTAAGCGCATCCTGTATATGTAATTGAACATATTTTACAGCTTCTGTTAATTTCTCCTGAGAAATTCTTTCAATCGATTTTAAAAAATCCTTTATATCATCTTTTTTTAGAAGTTTACTCAGGTAAAAAGTATCCATCTCTGAGTTTTCCAATAAACATCCACAGCCTCCGATACTTCCTACAAATTCGTTGTTCACAAAAATAGGGACTATAAATTTTATTAAGCCTGCATCGCATTCAACTATAACGGTTTCTTTCGTTTCTTTTGCTTCCGTGGAACAACTTTGCTGGGCGGATGCACAGATGATGCGCGAGTCTCCCCCTTTTATTAAGGGGCAAATTTTATTGGCCCATCCTTCGGATTTTACGATTACATTATTATTTCGATCATACACTGCGCCATTAAAACCAAAATGTGTATAGATATCCTCAGCCAACCTATTCCATCCTTCGACAGGCATTATATCTGTTAGTTCCATTTCAACCTCCTATTATTTTTGTCTTTACGATAGAATTTTATTGCGTCTGTATTATTCAGAAAGCTTTAGATATTCTAAAATTGCATTATAATATCATACAATGATTAAATTTTTATATGCCATCTTTCGAATGATCTAATCAATTAGTTTTTTCTTTTATACCCATGGCATAGGTTTCTAACTCTTCAATAAGTTTTTGCAGATCTAAGTCAAATTTTCCAGCAAAGTGGTTTAAAGGTGTAAACAAAAATTCACAGCATACACATTTACCTATTTTTTTATCATATTTTTTAAAAACATCTTCACATTTCCTGTTTTCTTTCAATACCTCAAGAACAGTCATGTCCGGTTTTATTTTATAGTTACGCTTCATTTTTTTAATAAAGAAAAGTAATATTCTTCAGCGAACTTGAATTGCTCCCATCGGTTCTTTCAATACTTCTCCGATGATATGTGCTGATGGGGTTTTTCTCTCCTGAAGCTTTTGAATGAGGAAAGAAGCCTGTTTTTCTGAAACAGATATGAGTAAGCCACCCGAGGTTTGTGCGTCGGATATAATATCCAAAATAATCGGATCTATTGATGGATCAATATCGAGATGATGAGAACAGAATTTTTGATTTGCAAAGCTCCCTGCGGGAACCATACCCATGGAAGCAAATGTTATAGCCGCAGGAATCACTGGAACTTTTTCAGTATAGATTCGCAACCCTACTTTACTTGCTTTAGCCATTTCAAGAGAATGTCCTAATAATCCAAAGCCGGTAATGTCTGTACAGGCGTGAACACCAACATCTACCATAACCTCGGCAGCATCCTTATTTAGAGCAGCCATCAGTTCCGTAATCTCAATTATGACCTTTTCATCAAGTTTATTTGCTTTTAGGGCAGTTGCAAGAATCCCTGTTCCAAGCGGTTTAGTAAGAATGAGAAGATCTCCCGGCCTCGCACCGGCATTCGTTAAAAATTTTTGAGGATGCACAGTACCTGTTACAGATAGGCCGTATTTTAACTCCGGATCTTCCACACTGTGTCCGCCGATCATTATAGCCTTCGCCTTATGGATAATTTCCAGACCACCTTCAATAACAGAACGCAGTATTGCTTTATCCATGTCTTTGATTGGAAAGCAAACGATATTCATTGCTGTCAGTGGTTTTCCACCCATAGCATAGACATCACTGAAAGAATTTGCAGCAGCAATCCTTCCGAAGTCATAAGGATCATTCACAATAGGCGTAAAGAAATCGAGCGTCTGAATAAGCGCTATTTGATCTGTAAGTCTATATATTCCAGCGTCGTCACACGTCTCGATCCCAACGAGAAGATTAGGATCCTTTTCAAATATCAGTCCATGCAAAATTTCTGTTAAGTCACCCGGACTAATTTTTGAAGCTCAACCAGCAGCACGAGCTTTTTCTGTAAGCTTCGGTACATCTTTTTTAATCAAATTTACCTTCCGTGTTGCTATATTAAATTTTCAAATTGAATCCTTAATTATATTTTTATTATATCAAAGTCTTTCTGGAGTTAAAAACATCCTCAAGGGCGCGGGGAATTTGCTTTATTATCTCGGATACCTGAGTCGCCGGTGTTGGCATTGCGTGGTACCCGGCAAGTCTGTTAACTTTGGCTGCAAGTGCTGCTGCTAAACTTATTTCCATTCCTGAAGCTATCAAAGCTGAGACTATTCCGGTAAGGGTATCGCCAGTACCCCCTATGGGTTCGAGAGCCTCTTCATCAGGGCTATCAATAACTGTAATTATTCCATCCTTATCGACAATGTAGTCCTGTTTCCCTTTTACGAGAAGATAACGTGCAGCATTGCCATGAATATATGCTCTTTTTATAAGATCAGGTATGAGATTCTCTTCATGCAGGATGAATCCCCTGGTATAAAAGGGATGCGGAGCTTCTTCATCTGCTAAAAATGCAAGTTCCCCTGCATCCGGTGTGAATAGATCAAATATAGTTGCATTTCCGCTCATCTTTGCTACGTACATAAATCCGGCGTCAGCAATCAGAATTGGACGTTGTGACATATCCTCTATAGTTAATATAACCTTATTACACCAGTCAACATCAGGCTGTAAATAATGGAATGTAATAGTGTGGAAAGAGGCAGATTTGAGGTTTTCTGTAAGAAATTTGTAGAGGCGTCTGCTTCCATCTCCGAGGCCTATGTCTCCAATTAAATAACCAACAGGATTTGGTTTTTTCATAAATTTGAGGGTCTCAACAGCTGCTGCCAATAGTGCCGGCGTACCACGATTTATATTGACAGCTTTGTCTCTGATATTTATATGATCATCATTCAACAAAACCGGGCCAGACGTAAGAGGAAATTCTTTGTCAGGTATGGTTCCTACTACAGCGAGCATCTATTTCTTATCTCATCATATGCTATCTGTAATGCATAACCGCAGAGAGTATGGCCTATATCTCCCGGATGCGGCGCATCCGTTAAATACTTACCTACCATCTGGCTTGCTAAATATGGAACATCGGGACATCCGCCACCGGAAACATTCACAATCATTAAAGTTTTTTTATCGACAGCGATTTTCATATTTGCTGCACGTATCATCAGGTGCCTTCCAAAATCTCTTATTTGAAAAAGATCAACAGGTTTAAGCAAAACACTGTTGACAGGCACAACCTTAATTGGCTTTACACCGACCTCGGTAAGCCTTCTTAGAACATAAAGTTCTTCAATGAGCGGAAATTCTATAACAAGGTCGCATCCACTCCGTATCTCCGGGGGTGGCCCCATAACTTTTATTTTCCAGCCTTCGGTCTTCAGGATATTTTCAGCCCTTATTACCTCACTTGTATTTTCAAAAACGAGTATGCCCCGATCCTGATTTTGTGGGTCAGGTTCATTTTTTATTTTTTTCTTAAAACTCTTGAACAGTGACACTTTAATCCTTTCTTATCGTTATTCTGTATCCTTCGCCCTCTGGTTGAATATCAAAAACCTGCCATCCCTGTGTTTTCGCAGCACGGCTTACATTTTCCTTTGATGTATCAGTATCCACCATGACAACTATTTCACCTTTATTGACTTTTTTGATTTCATCCAGAGTCATTAAAACCGGCTGGGGACATGAAAGTCCTCTTGCATCAACAATGTCGCTCATCCTCAACCCTCCTTATGATGCTTTTTTTCTCATGGTGAATCCAATAAATAAACAAACCACCAGTCCAATAATCACTGCAATAATACCGTTAGGTCCGACTCCTTTCGGGGAACTGGCCAATCCGAAATTGTGGGCAAAACCAGCCCCAATGATCATCCCTGAAACAAATACTGCGGAGTCACCATCTCCCTCACCTGCCAGAAAGAGCTGACGCCCCGGACAACCACCGGCAAGAGCAAAGGCAAGACCCGCAAGTGTCATACCTGCAAAATTCCAGACATGCATTGTATGTGAAACAGGCTGACCTGCAAAACCAGGGTGAAATTGCTTAAGAATCAGATTTGTGGCAAATGCTGCAGCAGCGAGGCTGAGAACTCCTAAAAAAAGATGTGACTGGCGAAATAAAATTAGATCACGGAATGCGCCCATCGTACAAAAACGGCTTCGCTGTGCCAGAAAACCTACGCCAAGACCTACGATAAGAGATACGATGAGGGAGGCATGCATAGAGCCCGGTCCTTTTACACTGTAAAATAGAAGCTTACCTCTCCCCTGTCCTTCGACCTGGGGATCAATGAGCATCAATATTAGAAATCCCAGCATAAGCAGTGGGAAAATCCACCCTACAGATGTGTAGGTCTGTTGAGTACGCCCTAAATTATATCCACCTTTAAGAAATCTCGTACCTATCCAGATGCCTGTAATAAGGCCAAACAAACCCAGAATAGCATTCCAGTCGCCGCCAGCAAGACGAAGTAAGGCTCGCCATGGACAACCAAGAAAAACAAGAGCTCCGATCATTGCAAAGATTCCCAGAATAAATCTTACAATGGCTGCGGAACCGACCCGCGGCCTGAATTCCTTGAACATATAAGCCGCAATCAATGAACCAAGAACGAATCCGATAATCTCCGGACGCATATATTGCACAACAGCAGCTCTGTGCAAGCCAAGAGCACCCGCAATATCACGATCAAAACAGGCAACACAGATACCCATATTTCCGGGATTTCCCCATTTCTGGAGCAAGGGTGCCAAGATACCAATAAATATACCGACAGCTATGATACCCCAACGAGTTGCAAAAAGATTTTTAGAAGACATATATACACCCTCCTGGAAAATTATTTTAATCACAAAATTTTTAAAAATAAAATACATAATTACTATAGTTAAAACATTATCTATAGATTTTTGTAACATACACGTCATTGTTCACGGGACAATTGGAGACATCAACTTGAGTTTTATCTTGAGTTTTATATTGAAATTACCATTTAAAAAACCTAATATAGATAAAGAGTCAATTTAATTAATTGGGAATTACTTCAAACAAAAATTTTCAAAATTCAGGAGGAAGCGATGCGTGAATATATCATTCATCCCCTAATAGTCGGAGCGAATGAGCTGGATCAAGGTTTTATGACCTATCTGCGCTGGTATGGGCAGAGAATTCACATCCCTATTATGGTGTTCTATATTGAAGGAGGGGATAAAAATATATTAATAGATACAGGATTAGAAACCTTTGTTCTTCCACCAGAAGTAACTGCAGAATTAAGTAAAAAACATGGGATAGAAATATTAGAATTTGAACAGGCATTGGCAAAGGTAGGTCTTAAACCCCAAGATGTGGATGTCATTATCCATACCCATCTTCATAATGATCATTGCGAAAATGACAAAAAGTGTAAAAATGCCAAAATCTATGTACAAAAGGCAGAATATGAGGCTTTGAAAAATCCTCATCCTATTGAACGCCGTTTTTTCCCAGACATTCTGGATGGTTGCGATGTTGTTACCGTTGAAGGGGATCAGGAAATTGTAGAAGGTATCCATGTTTTGCTTACCCCCAGCCACACTCCGGGCACCCAATCTGTCGTCATAAACACTGCTAAAGGAAAGGCCATTATAGCAGGTTGGTGCTGCAATGAGAAAAATTTTCCTGAAAAAGCACCACCTATCCCACCAGGTGTTCACCTTAGTGTTATTGATTCTTATGAAAGCGTTCTAAAAGTAAAGGAAATGGCAGATATATTGCTTCCGCTCCACGGCTGGTCTGTGGCACAGATGAAGACCATCCCTTAGATTAGTTAAATAGTATAAATGAAGGAATTCAGGATACAAAAGGCCTTTTCTGAATCTATTAGATATGTCATGGGTGGAGCTACATGATCACAGGCCATCCTTTCAGCCACGTCGTGGCTCACCGGTCTTAAAGATAAAAATATTATAAAAGCAGCTACCGGGCTTGGTGGCGGATTTGGAGATGAAAGTGACACATGCGGTTCTTTAGTAGGCGGTATATTAGCCTTGGCTCTAAATGAAAATAAAGACATATGTGGTGATTGCAAGAGATATTACTTAGAGTTTACTAATCGTTTTGGTACAAGTAAGTGTAGAGATATTACAGGTATAAGATTTAAAAAAGGGTATGATATGGGTATATGGTGGAAAAGAACATTTATTTGAAACAAGAAAAGATTCCCGAGTTTATTATCTTATATAACTTTCAAACTATTATCTATCAAGGTTACGCTTCACCTGATAGGCATTGTTCTTGCGGTAGCTCTGCTTTCCCCTACCCTAATGTTAGGCTTGATTTTTACAAATAGTGCATATATGATTATTCCGTAATATTATGTATGATATGAGTATATTAAAATAACTAAACCTCTCTATGAGGATTAGTTAAATAAAACTTTTAATTTGGGAGGTGATATAATGCAAAAAGTGCTTATCGTAGGATGCGGTGCTTATATGGATGCGGGCTATGGATGTGCTGGGGAATGGCGATGCTTGAAGGCCGCCGCGCTGGGCGAAGGAAAATTCAGTACCCCAGTTCAGGTTGTAGGTTTTGTCAGATGTGAGTGCCCTGGTCGAACCATAGTGTCGAACATCGGCATGGCTATGAAGCTTTCGGAGATAAGACCCGACGCTATCTACTTGAGCTCGTGCTTGGTAGACGCAAGGCCAGGGTGCCCTTATGTGCCGGTCGAAGATATAGTAAAGATCTTGGAAAGCAAAATAGGTCTTCCAATAATTCTGGGTACCCATGAGTATAAGTAAGGACTCCCACGGTCAGTGGGTACGACCATTCCTTGTCATGCTGAACCAAGTCCTGAATAATCTTGAACTTATTTCAAGACAGGATCCGTTTCTATTGTCATGACAAGCCCACATTTTAGTCTTGGCAAAATGAAATAGTATGCTATTAATAATAAAAATCGTTATAAAAAAGAATAAATATGAAGAAAATTGGTATTTTTCGATGTATGAACTAATAATATAAAAGAGACTAAAAGATGACTTACCATCGCAAGGTTTTTTTGTTTGTAAAACGGGCAATATGTTCATTATTCAGACAATGGAGCAATTTTTTCTATTGAAAAATTTTTTTACACCAAGTAAGATTTTCTAAGAAGATTGGAGGCAATTATGGCAAACATTACCCAGGAAATAAAGGAAGTAATAGAAAAGACGAGGGGATGGGCATTTGCTACCTCTACCAAGGAAGGGATGCCCAATGTAGTTCCTATTCATTTTACTAAAATAGTTTCAGATGATGAGATTATGTTTGTAGATATCTTTATGAAAAAGACAGTAGAAAATATAAAACAAAATCCTAATGTAGCACTTTCAGTCTGGGATTGGGATATTAAACCAAGGAAAGGATATCAATTTAAAGGACATGCAAGGATTGAAACCTCTGGTAACTTATTTGAAGAAGGTATTAGAATACTAAAGGCCGAAAAACCTGAACTGGATCCAAAAGGGGTGGTTATTGTAAAGGTAAAATCTATTTATATAACCAGCCCCGGACCAGATGCAGGGAAGGAAGTAATATAAAGGGGAAATATTGTACCGAGCTTTACCCAAGTGTGCTGACAGATATAGATTCAATTAATCTGAAACAACCAATTTCCTCTGTCAAATTAGCACAAATAACTGCTTCTTCTAACGATACCCATCTGTTTAATTGGTATGCTGCAGCGAAACCAGAGTCTGTTTTCATAAATGAAGATTTTAATATTATAAAAAAGCTCCTGCCCCTTTGGAATACAATAGGTCTTAGTATACTCGCTTATAAGTGTTAATTTTTCATCAATAGAGAATACACCGTTTTCTTTGACTCCAAGAATTTTGCACAGAAAATAAACACTAACTTTTAAATAAAAACGATGTTAAACAAAATGCTTGACAAAAATAGGAGTAATGATTAAATTAATAATGAAAATCATTATCAATAAGGAATGATGTCATGGCAAAGGAAAGAACCAGTGTGGATAAAAATAGGCCGTATCTGACAAAAAGGAATGGGACATATGAAATCAAGGTGCGTACCTGTGGGGGGATGCTTGATACCTTTCAGCTTGATACCTTAAAAGATATTGCCACAGATTGGGGTTGTGGCGAAGTACATCTTACCCACAGGCAAGAAGTACTGCTTCCAGAAATTAAGGAACAATATATTGAAGATGCATTAGAAAAGTTGGGAAAGGTAGGACTCAAAGGTGGGTCTGCAGGTTTAAGGGTAAGAAATATAGTTGCTTGTACTGGTGGAAGGTATAAAAATTGTGTCCATGATACCATAGAGATAGCTAGAGAACTGGATAAGAAGTACGGAGAAATGCCGCTTCCGGGAGCTGTTAAGATAAACATATCCGGTTGTGCCTTCCCTTGCACTCGACCTCAGTTCGATGATATAGGCATCATAGGAAAGGCAAAACCCAAAGTGGATCTGGAAAAATGTGATGGCTGCGGGAAATGTGCAGAGATGTGTTTAATGAAGGCCATTACTATAAATGAATATAAAAAGGCTGAAATTAATTCTGGTAAATGTAAAAAATGTGGAAGATGTATTCAAAACTGTCCAATTTCTGCAATCAGTGCAGAAGAAAAAGGTTTTACTATCTTAGTTGGAGGACGTGGCTCCTGGCCGGCATTCACAGGAGAGATACTGGATGATATGGTAAAGACCGAGGATTTAGTTCCTTTGATAGGAAAAATAATTGATTATTACAAGAAACACGCCCTGCCTGAAGAAAAAAGGCTTAGGCCGTTTCTGAAAAGAATAGGTATAGAAAAATTAAAAGAAGAGTTGCTTACGTAACAGGTTATTTAACTATTTAAAATGTAGAAATTTTATGGTACGGTTTCACAAATATTTTGATAAACCTCTCAATTTTACCCTCCTCGAACCGGACATGAGCCAAAATTTATATCGGTAGATACGGTTATATGACATAAAATCTGTCCTCACTTCAAACTTGACAAAAGTTTTGTAGTATGTTATTAATAATGAAAACCATTATCAATAAATAAGAGGACATTTACGGAAGGAAGATTGAGATTAAGTTTAATAAAGAGATGAAGGGTGACAAAAATTTACTAGGAGAGAATAATTAAATGCCTTGGAGAAACGGCACAGGGCCACCCTGGATACATGGAAAATTTCAAGGGTGCGGGTACAGATTGACCATGCCCAGGCAGGTAATAATGGATGTCTTGAGCCAGACATCAGAACATCTGAGTGCTGAAGATATATATCTGGCGGTTCATAAGATATATCCGGCTATAGGGCTTACAACTGTATATCGCACATTAGAAATACTTGTTCAAATGGGTCTGGTATTTAAGTTTGATTTCGGTGATGGCAGGGCAAGATATGAACTATCTGAAGGACCTAAAAGTATCGGTCATCATCACCATCTGGTATGTAGCGGTTGTGGAAGAATTATTGACTATACTGATTTTATTGATGATGAAGTAGAGTTACTGAAAAAAACGGAAAAGGGTCTATCAAAAAAATATAACTTTAAAATCACAAATCACCTCATCCAGTTTTATGGATTATGTGATAAGTGTCAATAAAAAATTTTTATTTTGTTGAAAATGATTATAATTTGTAATAGTATTCCTTTTTATCATTCCTGCCCAGTATCAAGTATGGGATAAACTCCAGCAGGAATGGGAAACAATCGAGAAATAAACTGGATTCCGTGTCAAGCACGGAATAACAGGCTGTGAAAGGAGGTGGTAAATATGCCATTTGGAGATAGAACAGGTCCCGTTGGGTTGGGTTCAAGAACAGGACGGGCAGCGGGCTATTGTAGTGGATTTGGTATGCCTGGTTACGCAAATCCTGTTTCCGGTGGAGGTCGGTTCGGTTTTGGTCGCGGCTGGGGCAGGGGATATGGATCATTTGGCAGAGGACGCGGATGGAGACACTGGTATCGGGCTACTGGACTACCCGGATGGGCAAGAACAGGTTATGGTTATCCTCCCGGTGGATGGATGTCTCCTTACACTACGGGCATAACAGCTCAAGAGGAAATGGATTTACTCAGAGATCAAGCTGATTTTCTCAGAAAACAACTTGAGGATATTGAAAAACGCATCATCACCATGGGAAAAACTCGGCCACAGGAAAATGAATAATCAATAATTTATGAATGCCCACCCTCCCCCTTCATTCACCCTGTGGGAGATCACATCTCACAGGGTGCTCTTTTCAAAGTAAATGGCTGGTGGGGGGATTTTGCAGATAATATCAAAGAAAGGAGGTAAATGACATTGAGAGTTGCCATATCGACAGATGGAGATTATGTGTCCGCTCATTTCGGCAGATGTCCGGCTTTTACGATTGTTGACATCAAAAATGGGATGGTCACGAATACCATCTTAATAGAAAACCCCGGACATCAACCCGGCGTTATTCCACAATTTCTTCACCAAAAGGGTGTTGAATGCATAGTAGCTGGAGGCATGGGTATGCGTGCAAGAGGGTTTTTTGATGAGATGGGCATTAGCGCTGTTCTTGGAGTGAGCGGGAGAATTGCTGATGTACTGGAGGATTTGGAGAACGGGACACTGAAGGGTGGCGAAAGTCTTTGTAAGCCGGGGGCAGGTAAGGGCTATGGTCTCGACAAAGCCATATGTGACCATCCTCATGATAAACATGATAAATGCAAACAATGAACTATGCCTCAGCAAAGCTACGAGGAATGACGACTGAAAATTGTTTGCACTATGTCAGCTTGTAAGTCCGGCTCGTCCAGAATCTTTCTTATTTCCTATACTCATCATTCCGTGCTGAAGAAGGATTCCCGAGAAGCGGGAATGACAGCGGCAAAAGATAAGATGGTCATACCCAAAAGCTAAGCTTCAGGTAATTTTAGATTATGAGAGGTGAGAATATGAAGATTTGTGTAACATCACAGGGTGATAGTTTAGATGCACAGATTGACCCTCGATTTGGAAGATGCCAGTACTTTCTTATAGTTGATACAGATACATTAAAATTCGAGTCAATCAAAAATCCCAATATAGATGCTATGGGCGGAGCCGGGATTCAGTCCGGGCAAATCATGGCAGAGAAAAGTGTAAAGGCTGTAATTACAGGAAATATCGGGCCAAATGCCTACCAGACATTGCAGGCAGCAGGGATTCCGGTAGTCACAGGAGCGTCGGGTAGTGTTAAGGAAGCAATAGAAAAATATAAAAAAGGTGAATTGAAAACAGCACAGGAACCGACAAGAAAAACTAAATTTCGTATGCATGGAACAAAAATATAAAGGAGGTGATTTTAATGCCAAGAGGTAAAGGTTCAGGAACAGGAACGGGAACGGGAACTGGAACTGGAATGGGTAGAGGTATGGGCAGAGGCGGTGGAAAAGGTAGAATGGGTGGCAACAGACCTGGTGCAGGTCCGGCTGGTTATTGTATCTGTCCGAATTGCGGAGAAAAAGCCGTCCATCAAGCAGGAGTACCCTGTTATTCAATTAACTGCCCAAAGTGCGGTGCAAAATTGGTGAGAGAATAAATGTTGGGAACAGAAACATTGATAGAAACAGAAAAAGAAATAAATTTACTCAGAGGAATGAGCTATATCTTCGACATTTTCCTGTATTTACAGGACGAACCTTTCTGCAGCAGATGCGACTCATTTGTGAAGAGCATCGAAACAGCTAAGGGAAAATTCTTGATCCTGGAGAACTCAATTAATAAAAAAAGGGATATCCCCGAGGAATTAAGAAAATTGCTCTTGAGTATTTACAGGGCTTTTGCGGATATCACGATTCCTGACAATCCTGTGAGACAGAAAGAGGAAGGAACATGTAAGTTGCCGCCAGGTGTTTGTTTTGCGGAGTCGGCATTAGCATTTTATGAAAGAATAGAGGCGTAATAAAGGTAAAAATCATTCAGGCATAAAGGAGTGACTATGAGCAAAGGAAGCGAACATAAAGCTGAAGAGAGTTGTTCTACTAAAAGGAAACTTCCGAGTAAAGAAGAGGTCAAGGAAATAAGGGAAAAGCTTGCATTGCAGGATAATATAAGCAGAATTAAACACAAGATAATTGTACTTTCAGGGAAAGGAGGTGTCGGGAAAAGCACAGTTGCTACAAATATCGCAGCAGCACTTTCTTTGAAAGGACAAAAGGTAGGTTTAATGGATATTGACATTCACGGGCCAAGTATTCCAAAGATGTTAGGCCTCGAAGGCAGCCCATTGAGAGGTTCAGAAGAGGGCTTGCTGCCAGTGGATTACAGTGACAATCTCAGTGTGATGTCTATAGGATTTATACTTCAAGACCAGAAGAATGCAGTGATATGGAGAGGGCCCCTGAAGCATAGCCTGATAAGACAATTTTTGAAAGATGTAAGCTGGGGAGAACTTGATTATCTTATTATTGATTCCCCTCCGGGAACTGGAGATGAACCGCTTTCTGTTATACAGTTGCTTGAAGACGCTGATGGTGCTGTAATTGTTACGACACCGCAGGACATAGCTCTTATTGATGTGCGTAAGGCTATAACATTCTGTAGTCACGTAAATCTTACAATTTTAGGTATAGTTGAAAATATGAGCGGATTTATCTGTCCTTATTGCGGTAAAACTGTAAATATATTCAAAGCCGGTGGAGGAGAAAAAATGGCTTCAGAGATGGGGGTTCCATTTTTAGGAAGAATACCTCTTGAGCCCAGAATGGTAGAAGCAGGTGACAGTGGAAAACCTTTTCTCCAGTATTACCCCGGATCTGAAACTGCAAAGGCTTTTGATCTGGCTATAAAACCTCTTTTATCTCTAAAAGATAAATAAAATTTAAGAACTAAGGAGCTTATTATGCCTACTTATGAATACATGTGTGAGCACTGCGGATATTCCATAGAAGTTCAGCATTCGATGAATGATAATCCCTCCGTGGAATGTCCTCATTGCAAGAGCGTGACAAAAAGGTTAATAACAGGAGGAAGCGGCTTTATTCTGAAGGGCGGTGGTTCAAAATATTCCGGCGACAATGGCGGGTCACATTGTGGGAAAGAACAGACGTGTTGCGGTCGCAGTACGCCTTGTGAAACAAGACCTTGCGATAAGTAAATCTTTGTCGCATGAAACTTGGTAGAATTTCCTAATTTTACAAGAATGACACGAAAGCGATAACAGAGCCTGTTGGGGGAAAATCATGGGTTTTGGAAAATCGGAGATTCTCGTCGAAGATATTTATATGACAAAAAAACCCTTATTAGAAGATGGCAGAAAGATTGCCGCATACTCAGCGGGTCTCAATCTCTGTCTGGCAAGCATAAAAGGAGGCCTTGCTTTCCTTTCAGGAAGCAAAGCACTGTTGGCCGAGACCATTCACAGCTTCACAGATGTTATTGGTAGCCTGGCCGTCTGGATCGGCATAGTAATTTCAAGAAAAAGATCGCCTTCATTCCCGTGGGGACTTTACAAGGTGGAAAACATAGCAGCAGTTGTATCTGCTTTCTTTATACTGCTTGCTGCATACGAGGTAGCCAAGAGCACTTTTATATCTAAAGATGTCGAAATCACTCATATAAACGTATCTTTGGTTATACTTTTCCTCATGGTTATCCCTATAGTTCTTTTCGCCCTCTACGAAAAGAAAGAAGCGGTGAGACTCAATTCTCCAAGCCTTCTGGCAGATGCCCGTAACCGGCTGACAGACATTGCGCCCCTGGTGATTGTTATTGCAGGTCTTGCAGGAACCAGAGTTTATCCTCACGCTGATAAAATAGCAGCAGTCATAATTATTATTTTTATCCTGAAGGCAAGTTATGAAATAGTCAAAGATTCCATGAAAAGCCTTTTGGATGCATCTGTTGATTCGCTTACCATTAAAAAGATAAGGGAGGTTGTTGGTAATTTCAAAGAAGTTGAAGAGATTACGGCCTTACATGCGAGAAATTCTGGAAGTTTTATTTTTATCCACCTGAACCTGAGGCTTTCAGTGAAAAGGCTTAAAGAAGCACATAAAATATCCGGAATAGTTGAAGAAACTATAAAAGAGGAGATCCCATTTGTAGAAAGGGTCGTTATTCATTATGAACCAGAAAAAAAAGATTTCGTAAGATATGCTGTACCGCTCGCAAATAAAGAAGGTGAAATTTCTGAACATTTTAGTAGCGCACCATTTATAGCTCTCTGGGATAAAAAAATTTTAAAAGACGTATTACTGAATCAGGAGGTCTTTGGAAATCCTTTCTTAGACTTAGAAAAAGGAAAAGGAATAAGGCTCGCAGAATTTCTTGTAGAAAAGGGTGTCGATATTCTTGTATTAAAAAAATATTTTGAGCATAAGGGTCCCGAATATGTATTATCCAATGCGGAAATTGAAATACAAAAAAGAGATGTAAACTTCCTCAAAGAACTTGTAGATTTTGGAAAGGAGAGCAGAAGATGATTATCTCAGTTGCTAGTGGCAAGGGTGGGACTGGTAAAACTACGGTAGCGGTCAATCTGGCATTAAGCCTGAACAATATTCAATTTCTGGACTGCGACGTGGAGGAACCAAATGCCCATCTGTTTTTAAAGCCGGATATAAAGGATAGAAGAATTGCCACTGTCCCTATCCCTGATGTAGATGAGTCAAAGTGTAATTATTGTGGTAAGTGTCGGGATATTTGTGCCTATAATGCTATTGTAGTCATTTCACCAGATGACGTTGTAAAAGGGGGGAGCGTCTTAATATTTACGAATCTCTGTCATGCCTGTGGTGGCTGCAGCCTTTTATGCCCTCAGTTTGCGATAAGAGAGGTAAACAAGGAGATTGGACTGATTGAGGCAGGAAATTGTGGTGATATTGAATTTGTTCATGGTAGACTCAATATCGGTGAAATTATGTCACCACCTTTAATCAGACAGGTTAAGGAATATATTGATTCCAACCGTACAGTGATAATTGATGCGCCACCAGGAACGTCTTGCCCGGTTATAGCCTCTATTAAGGGCAGCGATTTTTGCATCCTGGTAACCGAACCTACACCGTTTGGTCTCAATGATTTGATTTTGGCAGTGGAGGTTGTGAAGAAGCTATCCATTCCTTTCGGTATTATACTAAATCGGGCAGATATAGGAGATGACGGGGTAGATTTGTATTGTAAGGAAAACAATATTCCTATACTTATGCGTATCCCCTTTGACAGGGAAATTGCACAATTATATTCAGCAGGCATTCCCTTGATCAAAGAAAAAAAGGAATATATTAATAAATTCAATGGTCTGTTTGAGTTAATAAAAAATCAGAGGGTGATATCATGAAACAGATAGTCGTAATCAGCGGCAAAGGTGGAACAGGAAAAACCGTACTGACAGCATCCTTTGCTGCTTTAGCAAAAAATAAAATAATGGTTGACTGTGACGTTGACGCAGCGGACTTACACCTGTTACTCCAACCTGAAATAAAAGAAAGATACGATTTTAGAAGTGGGAAAACCGCATGGATTGACAGGGACCTATGCCAAGAATGTGGTCAATGTATTGATGTATGCCGTTTCGATGCAATTAGAGATGATTTCACGGTTGACCCTATTTCTTGTGAAGGATGTACAATTTGCAGTTATATCTGCCCCGAAGCAGCAATAAAGTTAGAAGAAAATTTATCCGGTGAATGGTTCATCTCCGATACAAAATATGGTCCTTTTGTCCATGCTAAGCTGGGAATTGCAGAAGAAAATTCGGGAAAACTTGTTTCCAAAGTAAAAGAAGCAGCAAAAGAGATTGCCGAAAAAGAAAATCTGGATTATGTAATCATTGATGGTCCCCCAGGGATTGGTTGTCCGGTAATTGCTTCCCTTGCAAGTATAGACCTCGCTCTCATAGTCACAGAGCCTACACTTTCCGGGATTCACGATATGGAGAGAGTTGCTGAAGTATCAAAACATTTCAAGATTCCCACAAAGGTTGTCATAAATAAATTCGATATTAATCCGGGAAATAGTGAAGATATTAAGAAAATTTGTCAGGAGGAAGATATAGAAGTAATGGCGCAGTTGCCTTTTTCTCAAAAAGTGACCGAGTCAATAGTTCAGGGGGTACCACTTATCGAATTTTGCAAAGACAGAATAGCAGAGGATATCTCTCTATTGTGGGAAAGGATTAAGTAAGTATGAAGTATGTTTACGGACCAGTTCCTTCAAGAAGACTCAATTTTTCACTAGGCGTTGACCTCGTCCCATACAAAAACTGCACGCTGGACTGTATTTATTGTCAAATCGGAAGAACAACACATAAGAGTGTTGAAAGGAAATCCTTTGCTCCGATAGAAAATGTCATCAAGGAGATAAAAAAATCGATATCAGAAGTGCATGCTATAAATTTTATCACTTTCTCTGGATCCGGCGAACCTACACTTAATTCTGATATCGGTACAATTATTAATGAAGTAAAAAAGATGACATCTATTCCCGTTGCTGTTCTTACCAATGGGACATTGCTCTTCAGGGAGGATGTACAGAAGGACCTGTTAAAAGCAGACGTAGTTCTGCCATCTCTCGATGCTGCTTCACAGAGAATATTCAGAAGTATAAACAGACCTCACGGTTCCCTGAAAATCGAAGCCGTTATCGGTGGGCTAAAGCAATTCAGGAAAATTTATAATGGCCAGATATGGCTTGAAATTATGTTGCTGCGCGGTTTGAATAACAACAACGGTGAACTTCATAAGTTAAAAAAGGCTGTATCCGCTATAAAACCTGATAAGATTCACCTCAATACATCTTCAAGACCTCCTTCTGAAATATTCGCGATACCGTTAGATCTGTTTGAATTAACGACCATAAAAAACTTTTTAAATAACAACTGTGAAGTAATTGCAGATTTTCATAAAAAAAGACCGGGCAGGATTAAGGATGTGGATAATTTTATAATCGAAATGACTAAAAGGCGCCCTATAACAAGTCTTGATATAGCGAATATTTTAGGAATATCTGAAGCCAATGCTGAAAAAATTCTTGCTAAGCTCGAGGCGGTCAGGAAAATTAAGGAAACACATTATGAAAACAAAAAATACTATTCGATTATGATGGAAAAACAACAAAATGCACTTGAAACCATTAACGAATCGGAAAAAAACTGAAAAAGAAGGCTAATATAGCAAAAAAACTAACTATTGACGAGGATCTTTGTGAGGGATGCGAGACCTCTATATCTATATGTCCTGAGGTTTATGCAATGGGAGACGACGGTAAGGCATATGTCAGAAATCCTGATGCATGCAATACATGTGACTGTCAGGAAGCGATCGATTCATGCCCTGTTGGAGCTATAAGCCGGGAGTAATAAATATTAATATTCAGGAGAAAAATAAGGAAAAAGATTTCATATTAAAAGTGAAAAACCTCAATGTGAGGTTAGATAATCAGAATATTATAGAAAATCTGTCCTTTCAGGTAAAAAGAGGGGATGTAGTTACAATTTTAGGCCCCAATGGAGCTGGAAAGACAGTTTTACTCAGAACCCTGTTAGGTCTCTTACCGCATGAAGGAGAAATAGAATGGAATTCAAATATTAAAATCGGTTATGTCCCCCAGAGGTTACCATTCATAAAGGACATCCCTTTAAGCGTGAATGATTTTTTTAAATTGAAAAAATCTTCTGAAAAAGAAACAAATAAAATTTTAAATTCTGTTGGATTCCGCGAAAATTTTATAAAGAAAAAAATAGGCGATTTATCTTCAGGACAGTTTCAGAGAATATTGATAGCGTGGGCTCTTATCAGGAACCCGGAGGTTTTACTATTTGATGAACCTACAACGGGTATTGACATTAGCGGTGAGGAAACCGTTTATAATCTTTTAGCAAAATTAAAGCAGGAAAGAAATTTGACAATGCTGTTGGTTACTCATGACTTAAGTGTTGTGTATAAGTTTTCGACTGATGTTATCTGTTTAAACAAACACCTGATGTGTTACGGCCCTCCCCGGGAGGTCTTAACCCCGGAAAGTTTGCGAGAACTTTTTGGTGAAGAAGTAAAATATTATAAACATAAACACTATTAGAAGTATGGGGATTCAACTTTCATTAAGCTTACCTGCTGGAATTTTTATCGGCGGTGCAGCCGGCTATTTGGGTTCTCTGATGTTAAGCAAAAGAATGGCTCTGGTAGCAGGGCCTCTTGGTCACTTGACGCTGCCGGGAATAGCTCTTGCCTTACTATACGATTTTAATGTCTCTTTAGGTGCTTTTCCTTTCGTTATCTTAGGGATAGTCTTAATCTGGTTATTTGAGATAAGAACTAAATTACCAATCGAGGCTTTAACAGCTATTGTTTTTTCCTCAGGTGTGGCTATTACTTTCTTATTTTTACCTGTTGAACAGGCTGAATCAGCCTTAGTGGGTGATATTTCCAGAGTAACTTTCTGGGAAACAGTTGTCTCTGTCATTGTAGCCCTTTTTCTCTTTTTGGTATTAAAAAAGATTTATTTAGAAATGGTTCTGATTAATATTTCTGAAGACTTAGCTAAATCTGAAGGTATAAGTGTTAAGAAATATAATCTTGTCTATTTAGTTTTGATTGCAACTATTGTTGCATTAGGAGTAAAAATGGTCGGTGGTCTCTTAACAGCCGCATTAGTGGCAATTCCAGCTTCTGCTGCAAGAAATATAAGCGGGAAATTAGCTCATTACGCCTTTGGAGCGATGATTATTGGAGCGATATCTTCTTCATTCGGTATTTTATTAGCTGAGATATCAGAACTCCCTGCCGGCCCTTTGATTATATTGATAAATGCGTTTATCTTTTTGATTTCGATTATTTTTAAAAGGTAAAGTCAGCTTATTTGAAAGAGAATTAAATAATATGATAGATCAACAGCAGCTTTATGAGATTATTAAAAATAATCTCCCTGTAGGTTTGACCTTGGTTGATAAAGATGGGATTATTCAAGATTTTAATTCCCAGGCAGAGGCAATAACCGGCTATCAGAAAACCGAGGTAATAGGTAAATTACACTTTGAAATCCTCCACAGCCCACCTTACAGGGAAGCTTGTCCTTTATTTGCATTCGCTCTACAGAAAAAGCAGCAAACAGTTGAAGTTGAGTCCACAATAAAGAAAAAAAATGGTGAATCCATCACAATTACTGCTACGGTTTCACCGCTTTTTGATAAGGATAAGAATTTTATTGGAGGTATCGAACTTTTCAGAGATATTTCACAACTTAAAAAACTCGAAAGGGAACGGAAAAACATCCTGCCTATGTTCGCACATGATATGAAAAATCCTGTTACGACCTCGGCTGGATTTTTATCAAGATTGCTTTCCGGCAAAGCAGGCCCTCTTACAGAAATTCAGGCAAGTTATCTGCAAATCATAAAGGATGGGTTAAAAAAATTAGAAGAATTGATAATAGATTTTCTGGAGTTCTCGAGATTTGAGGCAAAAGAGTATATACCACTAAAAAGTGCCTGCAATTTGGAAGATACTTTGGCCAGCCAGATAGAAACTGTTCGGTTGGAGGCGGATAAAAAGGATATAAGAATTTTCTTTGAATATCCAGATATCCCAATCCCTGTTATTGATGCAGATTGCAGGATGATTAACCGGATCATTTCAAATCTTCTGGATAATGCCTTGAAATACTCAAATCCCGGAGCAATGATTACTTTCAGACTGACTGAAAGAGAAAAAGATGTACTCGTTCAGATTATTGATACCGGAAAAGGTATACCGGAAGAACAACTCCCTTATATCTTTGATGCATTTCACCGCTTTAACAGAGACACAAGTGGTTCCGGGCTGGGTCTTTCCATAGCAAAAACAATAGTCGAGGCCCATGGTGGGAAAATATGGGCAGAAAGTACCCATGGAAAAGGGAGTACTTTTAGCTTTTTATTGCCGAAATAATGAAAGTTGATTGGCTTGCTTATATTAAGGAGGCGGCCTTATATGGAATACGAAGATGATAACTGAATTTGAGGGAATGGTATAAAAAGGTAAGAATAAATGAAAATGATGATCATCCTTCTTTTGTCCATAACTTTATTGATGGGTGACAGCGTAATGGCAAATAGATCAGAACATATAAACATTACAGTTGTCTATGACAATAATCCTTATAAAGCTGGCTTGGAAACTGCGTGGGGATTTTCGTGTCTTGTAAAGGGAACCGATAAAACTATCCTCTTTGATACAGGCGGAGATGGTTCACTGTTATTAAGAAATATGAAAGCACTGGGAATTGATCCGAAGGAAATAGACCTGATTTTCCTCTCTCATATTCATGGTGACCATGTCGGGGGACTACATGGTATTCTGGAAAGAAATCCTAAGGTTAATGTTTATCTTCCCAGGTCCTTCCCGGAAAGTTTTAAGGATGCTGTGAAGCATTATGGAGCAAAGGTAGTTGAGATTCAGGGGTCATTAAAGATATGCGAAGATGTTTATTCTACAGGTGAACTCGGAACATGGATAAAGGAGCAATCATTAATTATCCGTACAGATAAAGGATTAATAGTAATAACAGGATGTGCACATCCAGGAATTATAGAGGTAGTAAATAAGGCAAAGGATTTGATTAAGGGTGATGTGCTTTTAGTAATGGGTGGTTATCACTTAGGTGGTAAAAGCAAAGGCGGAATAGAATGTATCATCTCGGATTTCATGAAATTAGGCGTACGCTATGTTGGTCCCTGTCACTGTACAGGAGATAAGGCAAGACAGTTGTTTGAGAAGGAATATCAGAGGAACTACATAGATGCAGGTGTAGGGAAGGTAATAGATATCAGATATCAATGAGAAATGCCGAATTCCTTGTTAAACGCTGCCATAAGGAAGGGAGACTTAAAAATGCCCTGGGTTGATAAGGATAAATGCACAGGTTGTGGAATCTGCACAGAGGAATGCCCGGTTGGTGTTATATCAATGGAGAATGAAAAGGCAGAGATTAATATGAATGAATGTATTCGTTGCGGGAAATGCCATGAGATATGTGAGGAAAAAGCAATAAGGCATGATAGCGAGAGGATAGAGGAAGAGATAAGGGCGAATGTAGAAAAAACTAAAAGATTCATGGAGCATTTTGATAGCATTGAAGAGAGACAGGCTTGCCTTCGGAGAATGATGAAGTTCTTTGAAAAAGGAAGGATTGTTGCGGAAAAAACATTAGCACGACTTGATTCACTAAAAAATGACATGAAGTAATTGGGTCAAAGCAGTCCAAAAACAGATGGATGCCTGAATAGGTCTGACTGAATTAATAGAGATGAGAGGATTGATGAAAGGATATAATGTCCGATACAGGAACTCCAGGTTTTCCAACCAGAAGATCGAGCTGGACGGAAAAACTTTTGTCCGCTGCGAATTCGAAAATTGTTTTATAATCCTCGAAAGAGGAGATACGGAATTATCCGGATGCAGTTTCAAGAACTGTAAATTGATGCTGAAAGGAAATGCCTATACTGTAGGAAAGATTATAAAACTTTTTACAGGCAAAAGTCCGTTGAGGGTTCTGGAGACAGAGGAACCACTTTTTTAAAGATGATATTATAATTGTAAGGAGTTTTAAAAATGCCTATATATGAGTATGAATGCCGAAGGTGTAAAGGGAATTTCCAGATATCGGGTTTCAGTCGAGATGCCTCAGGTAGCATCAAGCTTTAGATCCTTGTAAGGTTATTAAAAGCGTGATAAGGAGACAAATTAGATGAAAATACGAATAACGGTATTGTGTGACAACTTAGTATGTAGATTGGCTGGTTCAGGGGAACATGGATTTTCAGCTTTTATCGAGATGGATAATGGAAATTACCTCTTCGATACAGGTATTGGTCATTCTATTGTGGCAAACTCTTTTGTCTTTGGTAAAGACCTCCGAACGGTCCGGAAAATTTTCCTCAGTCATGGACATTATGACCATACCGGCGGACTTCCTGAAGTCCTCAGATTGAGGGGGAAAGTTAACGTTTATGCCCATCCTCACGTTTTTTTAGACAGAATAGCAGTCCTTAAAAAAAAGACTAAAGAAACAAAACGATTTGTTGGAATTCCTTTTAAGAAAGGTTATCTCGAATCCTTAGGAGCAGATTTTATTTTTAATACAAAATTCATTGAAGTGGAGAAAGGGATATTTTTGACAGGGGAGGTGCCAAGAAAAACCCCTTTTGAGAAACCGGATCCAAGACTATTTACCGAAGTTAATGGAAAGATAACTCAGGACATTTTACTGGACGATCAATCTCTTATCCTTGACAGTAAAAAAGGGCTTATCCTGATTCTTGGATGTGCCCACTCAGGAATGATTAACATCATTAATCATGTCATCAATAAAACAAAGGGAAAAAAGTTCTACGCCATTCTGGGTGGAACCCATCTGGATTTTTTAACTCCGGAGCAATTGGAAGAATCGATCAAGTCTCTAAGGAAAATTGAAGTCGAAAAAATTGGTGTCTCCCATTGCACAGGTATGAGGGCAGCTTTTCGACTTCACCAGGAATTCGGGGACCGATTTTTCTATGGATGTGTAGGGAGTGTTTTAGAAGTTTGAGTGCAGGACACAAGTAAGAAATTGCGGCTTTAAAAAAGTAAGTATACAATAATATCAATTTTAAAAATATTTGCATAAAAAGGGTGATAAATTGAAAAAAAATCAACAAATGGGAATCAAAGAGATCTTGCGTGAATACAATCTCTCTCCTGGTATATCAGCCTCGATTATACCTTTGATAGAGATTGAAAATAGGGGAATAATATTAGATCTAAAAGAACCTCCTGAGCTGGGCTCCAGAATCGCGGGATACGATGCCCTCTTCTCAACAGGATTGTCAAAGGAATATGTGGACAAAAGGGAATTCAATCTGTTCATATCAATAAGGGAGTTAATTCAGAATGCCTTAGATGAAGAAGAATTGCTTAGTGGGCGGCCTGAGGTGCAGTTTGAACAAGACTCAGAGGGGATATGGATTATGGACAACGGTCGTGGTCTCACAATAGAGTCACTTCGCATGGGAGAAAGTAACAAGGAATGCTGGATGAGGGGATATTTCGGGGAAGGTTTAAAACTGGCGGCATCATACCTGACGCTCAATCACATCCCTTTCTATATATTTACAAAAGACAAGATTCTTAAATTTTTGGTACACCCGGAGGATGCTCACAACCCTGGTATCTTCATACTCCTCGGAAGATCAAAAGAGGAAGTGAAAGGGACAAAGCTTCTTCTTTACGGATATAGACCTGAGCCAGAGTTCATTAAAAAATTAGTGAGGTTCTGGAACAGTGAACTTGAAAATAAATTGGTTGCAGAGGTAAAATTTTCTACCAGTGATTGTCCGAAAGAAATGCCTTCCGCAATTTTTGATTTTCCCAATTTGCTTTATATAAGGAATATGTTTGTTGGCGAGATGAGCCACGTTGCTAAAAGGAAGTCCCTTCTGAGCTATGACCTCTGGTGGGTTCGGCTCGACGTTTCAAGAAAGCTGATGACTCAGACTACACCACAACTATTCTTTGAGATTGCCAGGTTGCTCGGGCTCTCAGCAGTGGCACGAAAAAGGTTTGTTGAAAAGCTTGTAGAAACAGGGATGCTCAAAACAAAAAAAATCGGAAAAAAATTTGCAATCGAATTTAACCCGATATTCTCTATTGTTGAGGGTCACCTTTTTGTATACGCCTTTCCGGAGGGAATGTTTGATACATTTGTTGATGTTCTGGGACTTGCAGAAAAAAAAGACTACATACGTCGGGTTACCTCGCATGAAGAAGTAGAAAGAGCTATTTCACAAGGAATGATTCCATTATTACTTCCTTACGAAATTTCTGATAGATTTGGCAGCATCCCGTCATTATAGAGTGAAGATTTGATTAAAAATATCAAAAATGAAGATTCGGTGAACACGCTATCAAGACACGTCTTAGGACACCCTGAATGAAGTTTTGATAAAGGAACGGGGAAGCCAGCATTTAAAGGTATATGATGGAAATCGAAAGGCTCATAAGAATTGACGACAACAAGCTGGAAGTCCCTATTACCTACAAAGAAGGAGTGACACCTGTTGTTTATAACGTGAACCCTGAGATGACCTTAAAGGAAGTGTCTAATATAATGGTTGTTAAGCACATTCACAGAGTAATAGTTTTGTCAGCTGATGATAGAAGAAAGCCAGTAGGGTTATTGTCTGCAAAGGACATCGTAAAAGAAGTCAGAAAGATTTGGTGAATAAAAATGAAAGAGGCGATGTTTTATGAACATCTCGATGGAAAAGTAAAGTGCCATCTCTGCAACCACTGCTGCTTGATAGAACAGTTTTAAGCGTAATTGTTTATATGGGGTTGACCATATTAATTAAGGTGTAGGGTGTAGGGTTTACATAAAAATAAACTGTGTGATATTTTATAAAAAAAGGAAAATACAAAAATGCAATACCAGCAAGTTTGTGAAACCATCGTAAAGAACCTTCCAATCGGTTTTACAGTGATAGACGAAGACGGAGTGATTATTAATTTTAATGATTCTGCTGAAGAAATAACCGGATATAAAAGAGAGGATATTATGGGTAAGTCCCATCTTGAGATTTTCCATGGAACATCCGATAAAAATGCCTGTCCGCTACTCTCACATCTATTGGATTTACATAAACCAATAGAAGTAATAGAAAGTACAATTAAAAAGAAAGACGGCAATGAAATTATTTTATTGATAACAGCAGCTCCTATTTTTGACCATGAAGGCAGGTTTATAGGGGGTGTGGAACTTTTCAGAGATATTACAGCTGTTAAAAAATTAGAGAGGGAACGGCAATATCTTCTTTCTGCTCTTGTTCATGATATGAAAAACCCGATTACTGCATCATTAGGTTTTTTATCAAGAATTATGGCAGGCAAAGCAGATCAACAAAAGCAAAAAGACTATCTGGAATTAGTCATCGGAGAACTTAAGACAGTAGAACAATTGATAACCAATTTCCTTTATTTTTCGAGATTCGAAGCAAAAGAGATGAAATTAACCCAAACTCCTTTCAATATAATCAAGGCAATAAGTCAACAGATCGAAAATATGGAAGTAATAGCAAAAGAGAAGAATATTCGACTAATTACAGAAAGTCCTGATCATGAAGTACCGGAAATTGTGGTTGACGGATCAATGATTCAAAGGGTCATAATAAACCTGTTAGATAATGCAATAAAATTCACAAGCTCTGGTGGAACTATAATTGTCAGACTTATAGATCGAGCTAAAGATTTCGTTTTAGAAATCCGGGATACGGCTGTAAATATTCCCCGTGACCAGTTTCCATATATCTTTGAACCATTCTATCATGGGGTAAGGGAACAGAAAGGTTCAGGACTCGGACTTTTTATTGCCAAAAAAATAGTTGAGGCACACGGTGGACAAATCTGGGTAAGGAGCGCAGATGGTAAAGGTAATATCTTTGGTTTCACCCTCCCTAAATAAAGACATGGAAGAACACATCGGTTACGTGAAGTATCGATAATGGAAAAGAGCAGGCTTGAAAAAGTTCATACGATGATTACTTTTTGAATTAAAATTAAGATCGTGAAGATTGCAAGTTTCAATGTCAATTCCTTAAGGGCGAGATTAAGAACAGTCATTGAATGGTTGAAAAAACAATCTCCTGAAGTTCTCTGTCTTCAAGAAACAAAGATAACCGACAAAGACTTTCCTCAAAAGGCATTCGAAGCCGTACACTACCATTCTGCCTTTTGTGGCGAGAAATCATACAATGGAGTAGCCATACTGAGTAAAAGGCCTATAGAAAATGTCATCATAGGGTTTGATGAATACAAATCAGAAGGAACACGTATAATTACCGCCACAATAAATAAAATTTATACAGTCAATACATATGTGCCCCAGGGTTTTCACCCCTTCTCAGAAAAATTCAGGGGAAAACTGGACTGGCTTGAGAGGTTATACTATTACTTCAAAGAATGTTTCAGTCCTGACAAACCACTGATCTGGGTGGGAGATTTCAATGTTGCCCCTGAACCGATAGATGTATATGATCCGGAATTTCTACTTGGTAAGGTAGGCTTTCATCCTGATGAACATGCACACCTCCAGAGGATTAAAGAATGGGGCTTTGTTGATGTTTTCCGATTACACAACCCAGAGCCCGAGCAATACACTTTCTGGGATTATCGTATAAAAAATGCTTTTAAGCGTAAAATGGGCTGGAGGATTGATCATATCTGGGCAACCAAACCCTTGGCGGAGAAATCAACCAATGCGTGGATAGATATAGCCCCAAGGCTTATGGAAAAACCATCAGACCATACATCGGTTGTGGCTGAATTTTCGGAATAATTGAAAAAATATACAAAAACAGCACCAATACTTAATAATTCAAAAAGAAGCAAGCGTAGTTCATGTTGCAGGAGTAGATAAAAATGGAATGGCTAAGAAAATATCTTGAAAAGATTAGACTAAAAGGCAGACCGTTCATAGCCTTTCAAATTGAACCCACTTCCAGATGTCAACTCAAATGCACTATATGTTCAAGAACTGTCTTTTCTAATGAATGGGTAAACGGGGATATGCCCCTTTCTGTTTATAAGAAAATAAGTAAATATTTTCATCTTGTTGACGATATTCATCTCCAGGGTTGGGGCGAACCGCTTCTACATCCAAATTTGTTTGATATGATCCAAATAGCAAAAGCTGCAAATTGCAAAACCAGTTTAACGACAAACGGTGTCCTTCTTACTCCAAACATATCAGAAAAACTTGTAAGACAAGGGATGGATATTATTGCTATATCCATTTCAGGAGCGACTAAAGAAACACACGAAGGTATCCGCCATGGTTCTCATTTCGAACAGTTTCTCGATAATATTAAAACCTTATCAAATTTGAAAGCAAAAATGGGGTCAAAGACTCCCAAACTTATACTTTCTTTTCTTATGACGAAAACGAATATCAAAGAGCTTCCTGAAGCGGTGAGCCTTGCAAAAGATTCAGGCATTAACGAATTTGTCGCAACGAATCTGGATTATGTTGCAACACAAGCACAAGATGATCTTAAGGTATTCTCTTGTAATAAAGCAGACTTTGACTTTAAAAATTATATTGAGACTGCAAGGAAAAGAGCCGATAAATTGAAAATATCCTTCCGAGTTTATCCACTTGAGTTAGAAGAAGTAGTCATGTGTGAGATGAATCCGCTACAGATAGTTTTCATATCATTTGATGGCTGTGTATCACCATGCGTTTATCTGAATATGACAAAGAGAGGTTCGTTACCAAGAATATTTTGTGGTCAACAATACGAATTACAAAGGTCATTTTTCGGGAATATTGCTAAAAAAGATCTTATGGAGATATGGGAAAGCAATGCCTATAAGAATTTCAGAAAGGCTTATCATAACCGGTTAAATCTTATCAGAAAGGCTTACAGCGATATCGAATTTGGAATGGGAGCTTTTAATAAAATAAAAGATATTGAGAAATCGATGGAAAGTACACTTTCTGAGAATCCATTACCTGAAGTCTGCAGGACTTGCTATAAAGCATATAATATATGAATCTAAAGGATAATATTTTTAATGTTCTAACAGAAAAGTATGATGGATGGTATGACTCGGAAGAGGGAAAACCACTTTATGAAAGCGAACTTATATGTTTAAACGCATTTATTGAAGATTGTTCTTTACCTGTCCTCGAAATCGGTGCAGGGACAGGAAGATTCGCAAAATGCTTTTCAGGAACAATTGGAGTTGATCCCGCTTTCAATGCCTTGAGATTGGCTCAACAGAGAGGCATACAGGTAGTTCAGACTATCGGAGAGATGTTGCCCTTCAAAGATGAGACCTTTGGATGTGTTTTACTTATAGTTACCCTCTGTTTTGTTCAAAATCCGGTAGATGTTCTAAAAGAAGCTAAAAGGGTGTTGAAAAGGAATGGAAGTATCATCATAGGATTGGTTCCAAAAGATTCACCATGGGGTATTTTTTACGAAGCAAAGAAAAAACAGGGACATCCATTTTACAGTCATGCAAGATTTTATTCTCGAAAGGATTTAGAAAAAATGTTACAAAAATGCGGAATGAAAATTTCAAAGATCAGAAGTACCCTATTACAAAAACCTCAAGAAAACCCACATGTTGAGGCACATATTGATGGTTTTTTTAAAGAAGCAGGATTTATCTGTATCGAAGCAAAAATAAAATGTATTCCCTAAGCTGAATCCCTTTTTAAACCTGCCATAGGCTTGATGTCTAAAATAGGTGTGCCATCCACCATATCCAATCCTTTTACATGAATAACATTTCCTTCAATACCTGAGACTTCTAACACAGACATTCCGATCGGGTTAGGTCGGACCGGCGAGCAACTACTGAAAACGCCAAGTTTCTCATTTCGATGCGGAGGTTTCTGGATAAGGTGGTGTAGATCAAATTCTTTACTTTGATGGAAATGAAAAATCACAATTATATTTTCGCCAATTTTTATATACTTGAGCCCATCAGTGTAAATCTTGTCAATTACTATCATTCCCTCCACATCAGAAATACTCCAATGCCGGGGAACTGTTGCAACATCAGTTTGTACAAAACCTATTGGTTTAAATTCGATTTCCACAGTATATTTTTCCTGCCCCCGGATTATGCAGAAAGTATAACCTCTACTTCTTTTGTATGTCCAGCTTCATACTTTAAAATTAATTCCTACATGCTATTAATCATCAAAGATATTAAAAGTTGTTTAAGTTTTTCAATTCTGTCATTCTGGCTTGTCCAGAATCTTTCTTCGCTTACAGAAGGATTCCCGACAAGCCCCGTTAGAAATGAACTTTCTAACAGGGCAAGCGGGAATGACGGCTTAAAGTATCAACCATTGGAACAGAGTTCGCTATGAATAAGCCCACCAACAACACTTAAAAGCTCTCTAATTTTGAAATTTTTTTTGACATCATCTTAAAATGAATAAGAAATGCTACCATAAATAAATCTTCCAGGTTCATTTACTATACTGGGGTTTGCCCCTGCCCCCGCAACGACATCCCATTCGTATGAATTGGCCACAGCATAGCACTGATCAAAAATGTTATCAACGCCGATATTAAATGTCAGCTGCTTATATTTATACCCTGCCCTTAAGTTAAGCACATCCCAGCCTTTCAACTTCTGTTCTCCGGCATCGATATCAATTTCGTCAGCGTCTTCTGAGTGAATCCACTCTAATGTTCCGAAAACTTTAGAATTATCATAGTTCAAAGCAAGTTTAGTTTTTAATGGGGGAATTTGAGCAAGATTTTTATCAGTATTATTAAGTGGTTGAGAATCTTTCTTGCCCCGTTGATAAGCTAAGCCACCTTGGATTGTAAAATTTGAAGCGATGTCTACAATAGCTTCAGCATCAAATCCATATATATGTGCATCTATATTCGTCCAGGTTTGTGGGGGTGCTTGCTGGTAAATATAATCTTTGAGGTCACTATAGAAGGCCTTCGCCTTGAGGTTCAGTTTTTCAAGGGCGGCCTGAAACCCAAAATCAATCTCTGTATTTTTCGTTGCATCTAAATCGGGATTCCCATAAAAACTGCTGGAGGCTTGAAGATATCGCTCAACTAAGGTAGGGGTGCGCACACTGTGGCCAATCCCCCAGAAGATACTGCAGCCTTCGGTAAGATAATACTTTGCCGTAAAATACCCTGTCAAGAACATTTCTTTATTCTTATTTGTATCTGTTAGATTCTGGCTGTATCTGAGTTTTCCGTTAACTAAATCATTCGCTTCCGTTTCAAAATAGTCGCCACGGATACCTGCGTTCAGTGACCAGTTATTTATATCTTTATCCGCCTTTAGGTAGAGGCCAAGATCGAGTTCATCCGCATCAGGGAAAAGGTCGGGTTTCAGTACTGCGCCAGTTTCACTATTCATCATATATCCATCCCAGTTGCGGCGATAAAAATTAAACCCATAGGTAAACTTAGCGAACCTTACTGACCTCTCATTCTCTATTTTTCCACCAACAATAGTTGTCACCACATCGTTCTCCCTTTTCGGTGATACTGTCCTATATTTATGAGAAGGGTAATGCTCAATCCTATTATGGTACAGAGAGAGCGTCAATTTATCCGAAAAAATCCCGAGGTCAGTGATGATATATTCAGCTCTACTTAGGTTTGTTATCTCGGATTCTGTATCCATCTCAACCCTTGGGGTTAAGATGTCATTGGCTTTTCCATAGGTATGTGATAAAAAAAGAGTTTGGTTATCTTTTGGCTTGAATTGTAGTTTTCCCCATATATCGTGCTTTTTAAATGCCTTCGCATCCTTACCTGCCTGGCTATAGGTGGGGTTGAAACTTGAAATCTTATTACCTGCTCCGTCCTCATACTGGTTAGATTCGGAATAATTATAGCCAATCAATCCCTGAACCTTTTTATTTCCACCCGTAAGGTATCCACCTGTAGACCAATACCCATAACTTCCTGCTTTTGGAAGAATTTCGCCATGAAATCCTTCTTGTGGTCTTTTCGTAATCACATTTACGCTGCCACCAAGCGCTCCCACTTCAGTCACATCAAACGGCCCTTCTCTTACCTCTATACGGTCCACGGTCAATAAACTAATATGTGAAAAAGAAGGGTCTTTCCTACTGCCGCAAGCGCCCTCAACAATAGTATCATCTGCAAAAAATCTAAGGTTAGCCTGTGAAAAGCCCCTCAGGGCAATCTCATTTCCATAGCTACCTTTTCGAATCATCGTAGCTGTTATCATTTCGTCCGAAAGGATCTCAGCCAGATCCACAACCTTGTGTGTTTTAAGAACCTTGGCGTCTATCTCTTTTCTTTCATCTCCTTCATCTTTTTCTGCCGTTACAACAACCTCTCCTAACGTAAAAATTGTTTCACCTATTTCTTCTGCATAGACTGATATTCCTTGAATAAGGAATATGAATGCACAAATTAAATTTAGCAATTTTTTCATTTGAGTATACTCCTCCTCATAGTTCTGTTTTGACAAAACTCTTTCAACAAAAAATAGGAATTGTAATTTTTTTACACAGAAACTAAAGGAGGGCCACGGGTTAGATTACTTTCATGAAAACGTTGTTTGTATGTTTGTCGAAAATCAAAGAAGATTTGGTGATCTGCTTGATATAAAATGGATGAAACAATCACCACATCAGGGGCGATAGCAAAAGAAGCTGTAGCTAAAAAGTTGCAGGCTGAGCAATCATGATGATGCTCACCATCTTCAGGGTGATTATGAAGCAAGGGGTGGGCGGTAGCAAACAGAAGATAAAGAACTACACCGCTTACAAATACACTGGTAGCTAAAACCTTCCTCAATACAAGAATGGTTTTCATCTTTTCTTATACATCAAAATAGTTCGTATGCGATGGAATAATCTTTTAAGTCTAAAGATTACCCAATACACTATATAGCTGGTCAGAATATAGCAGAGACCTGTATTCCCACAATACTTACACATATTTCATTTCCTAAGATATCAGAAGGGCCAACCTCCAGGAGTGGCCTTTAAATTCAAATTTCGTGGCGATGAACGACAGTCTTCCTCCACCGGCATCTTAATTTAAATAGAAATCATTTTTATTTATCATAAGCCTTTATTTCTGTCAAGCCTTTTTTGCTGAAAGTAAGCATCCCCTTTTCCGTGATTGAAAACAAACTATCCTATTACTTTACTCCTTTTTAGCTTAATATCCTGATAGTTGTCATTCCAGCTCGTCTGGAATCTTTTTGAAAAAGAGGGATTCTGGCTTTTCTTTTTTGCCAGCTTCTGGAAAACTCAGACCAGAACCGGGAGACTCTCTGGACTCAGAATGAGAGAAAATGAAAAGTTGCTTATACTCCTCTATAAGTTTCATTGCCTCCCCTAATTTTGAAAAAAATGTCGGGGGTACCTCATCCATAATTCTTAATAATCTCTCTTTCATATATACCTTCCTCTATTTCTGCCTCAATAAATTGGGAAATAGCCCTCTTAAGAGAGCCGAGTCCTGAGCTTTGAAGCATAATAAATGGTTTGTTTAATTCCTTGCATAGTTTCTTTACGCAAAGGCATGCCCAATGGCTGTTGCAATTTACAGGACAGAGCACGATCTCTGTCCTTCTTATCATCTCCTCAAGCTGAACCTGACCGTTTCTCCAATCACCGTTATGGTGCTCGAATATTCCATTGAATTCTTTCTCAACAAGGTCTCTGCAGTGATGTTCGAGTCTGTCCATGCCGCCAACATAAAGGATGCGCCTTTTGCAAAGATTAATTCTCCTGTCTTCTTGTGTGAATTGAGGTAATCTTTCTGGAAAATTCTCTGTCGGCACAGGGCTTCTCAATTTCTCCTGAATGATATCAAGACGCCTCTCAAGCCTTTTTCTTAGATCTTCCTCATTTATCAGTTTCTCACGAAGCTGAGAGTTCTCTTCTCTCAACCTTTGAAGTTTCTGTCCTTCTTCAAGATAAGTTAGACGTTCTTTCATCAATCGGATTTCCCCTTTGAGCTTTGTAACCTCATATTCCATTTGAGATTTATCTTTCTTTGCCTGATCCCGTTCATCCCTAACTTTATTAATCTCCCTGAAAAGCCTGTCTTTTTCCTCTTTGAGACGAGAAACCTCGTCTCTTAGCCCGGCCATCTCCTTTGCCTCAGCCCTTCTTTCCGAACCCTGAAGGTGAGACATCATATGAACATCACCAAAGACCTGTGTGGTAACAGAGGGAGGTGCATCTGCCCTTGTCATAATTGCCCAGAATGCCCCTGCTATCTCACCATCCTTTACAGCCTCCTGCCAGGCATGAAAAAGGTCCTTACCCTCAAACCTGTCTATGCGCCTCATGATGAGCCAGTATTTCCCATTCAGATATTTCTGGATATATTTGGCCACAGATCTTTCTTTTAAGTATGCCTGAATCATCGAGGTATGAAGGGCATAAGGGGTCATTTCCTCTTTTAATACAAACCGCATGGCTATCTTTTTAAGCTCCTTTAAGGTGAGACAGGTTCCGATGATAGGGCAGATGAAGTCCTCTAATGCCGGGAGTGGACGCCTGATCCTGTGTGGAACTGTAGAAATCATTTTATACCTGACAAACATTCGAGTTTATTCGAGTTTAATTGACCTTTAACCTCTTCCAATAGCTCCCTTCCCGTCAGAATACCCTTTTCAATTAGCAAATTGACGAGGGCTTTCTGAACATAGAGATTAGAAAGAGCGATTTCCTCAATTCCTATATCCTCAATTTGGCTTAGCTGCATCAAAGACACCTCCTTGCCTTTTTTCTTGACATCAATTCTCCATTTGTTTTATAAATAACAAGCCCGTTGATACTCATTCATCGGGTACCTTTGTGGGAGGTAGCTGAGCTTGCCGGTGAGACTACCTCCCAATTTTAGATTTTATTAAAAATAGGCGTTTAACCTAGCCCCATAAATGACTCCGTCTTTGTCTTTTTCCTGCCTCATATCATCTTTTATATATTGAACATCAAAGGTTACATCGCTGAATTCTGATATCTTGAATTTTGCGTATGCCTCTATCGCATTTGTGTTGTCTATCTCTGCCTTATCAGCGCCATTCAGGTATGCATAGCCCAGACCTATCTCATCGTTATCTCTTCCCCAGAGCTTACCGTTAATATTCAGGCCACCTGAGTAGACTGCATCGTGAACCACAGTAGCAGCCTTGTCATCCTGCCATCCAAACCTCGCAAAGGCTCCGATTATTTCGCTTAGCTTTTGGTCTGCAGAGATTCCAAGACCCTTGAGATTTTTTTCACCTGTTCCATCACGGTTTTGAAATTTTTTGTTTGTTGTGAAGCCATAGAGTCTGTAATTGCCTTCACCCATTGGTGTATCAACTTTGTATCCGACTTGAAGTGCATAGTAGTTATAGCTTCTATACTCCTCTTTCTCCACATCTGCAAATACTGGTTTCCATATGTCGTGTTCTTTACAATATACTTCCCCAATTTGTTCTCTTGCCATATATGTATACCCTGTTTTCGAGCCCATTATTAAACCTCTGATAGAAAAGTTGGATATATCAAGTTCTACGACACCCCCGATGTCATAGGAAGGTAAGGTTGCCAGTATATTGTTAACAAATATATCGTTCATAAACTGTGCAACCTCATCATTTGCAAAGTTATTATCGTCAATGTATCCAGTAGCATCTATTATGCCTCCTGTTATTCCAAGGGATGCATCTTTAGTGAAGGTAAATGTATGCTTATACCAAGCCTCAAGCAGATAATCCCTCTTCCCTCCGTTTATATCTTTAAGATCATCCTCGAGATCATCTGCATAAGGCGCCAGAGAAAATGGAACTACAGTGTTTAATCCATTTCCAGCAGCATAACTTAGTGTAATTTGAAATTCATCTTTATCTGTCGGGTGGAAGTTTACCCCCAGATCCAGAACGGCCACTCCCCTATCTTTGTCGTCCGTTCCCTCAATATCTATATCGCCATACTGATAAACACCTGTTAGAGTGCCTTCTATCAAGAATTTTTCGTTTAAATCATATGCTGAAACTACAATCGGTGTTAAAAATACCAATAAAACCGCAAGTAATACCTTTTTCATCTTGAATCTCCTTTCTTCTTTTTCCTTTTAACCTTAAGCCATTCCATTGCTCCTCCTCATTAGTCCCTCGAGTCCCTCGTTTCCCTACCTTAAAAGGATGTCTGAGGCAAAGTCGCTACTGCCTTTACCTCAGACAAATGAGGGTAAGCAGGTGATTCTATCTGAACCACCCGTTCGTTAACTATCCCATTTATTCCACCCAAACCTTCTCGGCTATACCATGACCAATAGTTATAAGCTGCTCCCCTAATTTTGCGCGCACATATTTTCCTCTTTGAGGGGTTGGGGCTGCTACCTCTTTTTCTGTCAGGGTTATCTCGGCACCTTCCTTAAACCCCATTTCATCCAGTCTCTGCTTTACAGATGCACCACCAATAATCCTGGTTACCTTAGCCTTTTTACCCTGCTGGAGGAAATTAATCTGGATAGATTTTCCCTCATATTCTGCCAGAACCTTCGATGCCAGTCCTTCGCCCATCTTTATTTCCTTATCGGCTATCCTGAATAATATGGTCTGGTCAGGCAGGTGTCTTAGGAATTCCACCTCAGAGCCTACCTCGATACCTAATTCAAAGACCCAGGCCGCAAAGTCCTTTCCACCTCCGAGGGATCTGACAATTCCCCTATCCCCTTCTTCCAGCTCCAGGAGGGTAGTCATAGCCCTTGCCTTCTCCAGGTATATCTTGTCAGCTACACCATGCCCTAGGACGACCTCCTTCCCGGCAGCCCTGGCTGAAATGGCTCCACTGTGTTCATGGGCAGGCACGTGTGCCAATACATTAAGTTCAATCCCTTCAGTAATACCCAGATTTTTAAGATGCCCTATTACATCTTTGCCTCCCTCAATCCTCTTAATAACTACCTTTGCCTCAGGCTCTACATCACTCAGTAATTTCATGGCTCAAACCTCCTTTTAGATTTTCTTTTATTTTCTTCTCATTCTGCCTCCGCATTTCGGGCATACCTCCTCCCTGCAGGGAAAGCCTGGCTTATGGGCAACGGTTGTACCACATGCAAGGCAAATACATTCGCCTCCAGGGCCAAGTCCTTTTCCTTTCATATTCAAGCAGGAGCTGGTATTTATCTGACCGGATGGATCAGGTTGGGAAGGCTCAATCTTTCCCATCTTATAATCCTCTATGGCCTGCTTCACCTCTCCATTGAGTCCGACAACCACCGGTATCCCTGCAGCCTTCAGGGTGTTAAGGGCATTAGGCCCGATATTTGCCGCCAGAACGGCTTTCGCACCTCGATCAAAAACAAACTGGGCTGCCTTTATTCCTGCTCCTCCCTGTGCTGACCTGAAGGGATTTTCCAAGGTCTCAAAGTTCATAGTCTCCGCTTCAACTACTAAGAAATACTGGCATCTGCCGAACCTGGGGTCTATCCCTGCATTCAGGTCAGTACCTTCAGATGGTATAGCTAACTTCATCTCTTCACCTCCTTTCCTTTTCAGCAATCTAAAAAAAAGGCGTAACCTGATTCTTTTCAAGTTACGCCTTCACTTCTGCCAGCTTCCCTGGCAGTCGTAAGACATCCCTCACCCCCCTAATTCCCCCCTTATCAAGGGGGGATTAAGGGGGTGTCTAACAAATTGCCTAAAATTTTTTTACTAAACTCTCCTGTAATACCTGCATTAGCCTTTTTCTTAACAACTCCAATCTCTTTGATTTAAATGCCTTTTTTGTATCTTCCAGAACCTCTATGGTCTCGGTTAAAACCTCTCTCAATCTTTTCTTATGCGGACAATCCGAAAAAATACAGTCAGGACATATCTCAGAGCCTTTTATCTTCTTCTCTATAACGGTTTTCAGGATATGTCGCTGCATATCTACCCGATTGTGCAGGTCACTTGTGCTCCTATCAATAATCTCTATTAAACTGTTCTTCTTATCAGATTCCATCTTACTTCCTCAGCTTCGAATTACTAAGGAGTTCATTAGTATGACGACATCGTTGTGTTCATTTTTGTCATTGCGGCTTGTCCGCAATCTCTCTTCCGATTCCCGACAAGCGGGAATGACTTAAGAGTCGCCTTACTTATAAATTTATTAGTAATATCATCCCAATCCTATCAACCTACCGCCTTGATAGACAATAAATGCTACTATCCAGGCGAGGGCAGTGGTATAACCCGCAGCGAATAATGGCCACCTCAATGAATTTGTCTCCCTGTAAATCACGGCGATAGAAGCCACACAGGGGATATAGAGAAGGGTAAAAATCATTAGGGCGAATGCCGTTAGAGGAGTAAATATCTTTTTTCCATCAGGCCATGTATCGGCTTGAATCCTCTCCCTTAATGGGGTCGACTCCTCATCTGCCTCACCCACTGCATAAAGGGTGCCCAGGGTTCCCACTACAATCTCCTTGGCAATGAATCCCCCGAAGAGGCCAACCCCTATCTTCCAGTCAAATCCGAGAGGTTTTACCACAGGCTCAATTATTCTTCCCAGGCCACCCATGTAGCTCTTCTGCATCTTTTCACGGGCCTGCTCATTTCCCAGATTGGCTATTGTTTCATCCATGGTATCTTTAGTGACGAGGCCAGAGGCAAAGTCTGCCTCTGCTTTTTGTTTAAGGGCATCGTAGTCCTTTGAGTATTGTGGGTTCCATGGAAAGTTGCTGAGAAACCAGACTAAAACACAGCCAGCAAAGATGATAGTTCCTGCCTTTTTTAAGTAAAGAACCCCTCTTTCCCACATATGGATGATTACTCCCTTTATAGTGGGCATACGGTAGGGAGGAAGTTCCATAACAAAGGGACTCGGAGGCCCTGGGAAGAGATACTTGCGAAATATCTTTGCCATAATAATAGCTATTACTATGCCAAGGATATAAATTGAATAAAGCACCGTACCCCCCTTTTCAGGGAAAAAGACGCCAATAAGAAGAGCATATACAGGAAGTCTTGCCCCGCAGGACATAAATGGATTAACAAGAATAGTGGTAAAGCGATCCCTCCTATGCTCAATGGTCCTTGTTGCCATGATTCCCGCAATATTACATCCAAAGCCAAGGACCATTGGAATAAAAGATCGGCCATGAAGCCCGATTTTGTGCATGAACCTGTCCATAACAAAAGCTGCCCTTGCCATGTAACCAGAGTCTTCAAGTATGGCTATACAAAAAAACAGGGTAAAGATAAGGGGTACAAAAATTATAACGCTCCCAACTCCCCCGATGACTCCATCTGTTATTAAGGATCCGGGGATACTGCCTTCCGGGAAAATGCCTCCGACCATATCACTGAGCCATTCCTGCCCAGCCTCAACCCACCCCATGGGGAATTCACTAACTATAAAGGTAAATTTAAACATGAGCCACATAAAAAATAGGAAAATAGGTATCCCAAATACTCTGTTAATAACTATACGATCAATCTTATCAGAGGTGGTAAGCCTTTCTTCCATTGGCCTCATAACCACCTGTTTGCAGACGCCGCTGATAAACCCATATCGACGCTCACTGATGATAGTCTCAATATCACCGCCAAAAATGCCTTTTAAATGCTCACTACTTCTTCTTACCTGATCAAGAATCTTCTGTCTATCCATAATCTCATACCTCCTTCTCGCTTGCTACCTTTTTTATGACTTCCTCATCCCCTTCCAGTAATTTCAGGGCCAGCCATCTCGAAGAGTAACCCTGCATAAGCCCGGCATCTCTCTGAATCAATCCCTCTATCTTTTTTATCTCCTCTTCTACTTCCTCCCCGTATCCTATTGTGACTCTATCCAGGTTGAAGTTTCCCTCCGCCATATCCACAATAGCCCTTATAAGTTCATCAGTCCCTTTATTTTTATGCCCAACGGTGGGAACTACAGGGGCGCTCAAAAATTCTGATAGGTGCTTTATTTCAATCTTTTGTCCTCTTGCCTCTGCCAGGTCGCTCATATTCAGGGCGATAACCAATTTCACACCCAACTCCATAAATTGTGTGGTTAAATACAGATTACGTTCCAGGTTAGAGGCATCCACGATATTCACCACTACGTCCGGCTTTTCCTCCACCACAAAGTTTCGGGCGATAACCTCATCCAGAGAATAGGCAGTGAGGCTATAGGTGCCAGGAAGATCCACCACTTTGATCTCATAGTCATCGTGTTTTAAGTTCCCTCCCTTCTTCTCCACTGTTACCCCTGGCCAGTTGCCTACATGCTGGCGAGCACCGGTTAAGTTATTGAATATGGTGGTCTTGCCAGAGTTGGGATTTCCGGCCAAGGCAATTGTTATTTTTTTGGACATTTCCGCATCCTCCAATCTTTATTTAGATTTATAGAATAAAATTAGAATAATCTAACTTTAAAACAAAAAAATTTTACTCTTCCACCATTATCTTATAGGCCATTCCCCAACCCAGAGCAACTCTTGAATTCATCACCGCCACCATGAGTGGACCCGCCCCATTGTTATTCAGGACCCTCAACTTTACCCCTGGAATCAACCCCAGGCTGTGGAGCCTCATCCTAACGCCCCTACCCCCATTTATACCTATCAGGGTCACCTCTTTACCCCGTGGGGCCATAGTTAGCGGCATAATTCTTTCCTCCATTATGATACTTCCACAAAAACATGTGATGCCTCTTCCTTGCGGAGTGAGAGGTGATAGCCTTTTATCATCACCTCAATGGGGTCGCCAAGTGGGGCTATCCTTTCCATCTCTATCGTGCTTCCAGGCACAACCCCCATATCCAAAAGACGTCGATGAGCAGAGCCACGTCCAGTCACACGGGTAATCCTTGCCTTCTCGCCAGGAGAAAGATCCTTTAGCTGTTTATCAGGCATAACTTTTACCTCCTTTGAAGATTTAGCCTTCTCCAATTTACGGATACATTCTTCAATAAAACCACTCATATGTTTTAAACATTCCTCTTTTCTGTAGCCTCCCCCGCAATATTGCTCAAAATATCCTAACCATTCTGACCCCCCTCTTGGACACATCTCAATAAATTCTATAAATTGAACTAGTTTTTCAAAGGTGACAGAACTTATGGCATGCTCCATTTTACAGGCATCTTCTTCGGCCTGTCTGGCATCTATCTTTAATATATTTGTTAAAAAATTCCGTAATATCCCGTGGCGGCGGTCAACCTCCCTGGCCACCTTCAGCCCTTTCTCAGTCAACTCCACATATTCGTATTTTTCATGCTCGATCAGCCCTTTCTGGAGAAGGGTATTTAACATACTAGTAACAGTTGGTAACTTAACCATCATCTTCTGGGCTATGTCTTTAACCCGAACAGCCTTTTTATCTTTCTCAAGGTTAAAGATGGCCTCTAAGTAATCTTCAACGGTAGAGCTTAATAATTCTGTCATATAATTAGATTAATCTAACTGACTTAGATATTGCAAACTCTATCAGAATATAAAATCTTTGTCAAGTTATTTTTTGTATTAAGTCGTAAGCTTTCAGTGAAGGGTGGAGTTTGGCTGTCATGGATTCGACAAGCTCACCATGACAAACCCACAATGTGTCGTGTACTGTCCCCTGATGGTTCGACAGGCTCACCATAACAATGTCATCCTGAGCTTGTCGAAGGATGTCGAAGGGTGCGCCGCTTTTGTGAGCAGACACGCTTCACTGAATGATTACATTAAGTCTTCCATAGGCGCAACAAAAAGGACAGTATACCTCAGTATAAGAATGGGTTTCGTCTTTCCTCAGTAATGTCTAAAATAAGAGATGCTTCACTTCGTTCAGCATGACAGGCTCTGCATTTGTCATCTTTATTTATTTATCACCATGTCTCAAAAAGTCTTTTAATATTTTTCATTTCATTTTTGAAGAATCTTGTCTTCTCTAATTTGAAATCTCCATGTGTTTTGATTTCTACCCCCTTTTCTGACTCTGATATTTTTACAGCACCATCGATATCTGTTCGGAATATTTCAACACCATATAATGCATCCAGTGTTTCAGGATGTGGATGACCGAAGGGATTTTCACGCCCCGCACTAATTACTGCAACATCAGGCGAAATAGCTTTAATAAAAGGTTCACAGGCAGATGATCTTGCACCATGGTGTGGAACTTTAATAACATTGCTCCTTAACCACTCTCCGAGATGCAGGATATCTTCTTCAGCTTCTTCTTCAACATCCCCTGTAAAGATGAATGACTTATGGCGCCCCTTAACCTTTAAGACCAGAGAGTCATTATTTTCAGCACTATATTCATGTCCGTACATTGTGTAAAATTCCGGATACGGGTGGAGAGTATAAAGAGCATATTCTTCCCCTTCGGTCATATCACCTCTTATTAGTGAACGATGTGCTATTGTTTTGGAAATTTCGGGCAAAATGATTTGTCCGTTATCCCATATTTCCCTGACTTCAAACTGCTTCAATAAATGATCAAGTCCACCTGTATGATCAGGATGGATATGTGAAAGTACGAGAGCATCTATTGTTTTTTTACCCCTGTATTTAAGAAATGAAGCAGTTTCCCTGCCTGTTTTCCCTGTATCAATTACAACCGTCTTTTTATCTGGCAGCTCGATAACGGATGAATCACCCTGCCCTACATCGAGATAGGTAATAGTAAGTTCATTCTTTTCGAAGACAGACATCGAGAAATAAATAATTATGGGAACAAAAGGGATCGCCAGCATGATCTTTCTTTTATTAAGTAGCAAGTAAAATATAAAACCTGCATAGAAAAGCAAGACTATGATCAAGGGAAAAGCGGGTATCTTTAAATCAGCAAATGGGATACCGGAGAAAAACTTCACCGCTGATATGCTCAAATCGGAAATAACTTTTATCAACGGAGTAAATATAAAGTATCCTGTCAGTAAATATATAAATGATGAGACAACAGAAAGCGGTATGAGGGCAAAGCCGATAAGAGGTGCAATGACTATATTTGACAGAGGTGAAATCAAAGAAAGATAGTGGAAATAGTATGCTACAAGAGGTGCAGTACCTATCGATGCTGCAAGCGTGATAAATAAAATATTTTTCAGATGCTTAAAGATCTTTTTCTCTTTTTTATCCTTTACATCTTCTTTATTTTCTCTGTATCCGATTGAAAAACCTATGAATAAAACTGCAACGAATGAGAGTTGAAAAGACAGACTGAAAATAACTTCTGGTTCCCATATGACAATGATAAATGCAGCGAATACAAGGGAGTTAAGCCAGAAGCCCTTCCTTCCGATAATAAGACCGGCTAAAAAAAGGCTTATCATAATAAATGACCTCATTGCCGGAATACTGGCACCTGAAAGGCCGAGATATGCGAGCATAAAAGGAAGACAGAGAATCGCAGCAGTCTGTGACGGAGTTAAAAAAATCGTTATTCGCTGAAGGATTTTATATGGGAGGAATTTTATTATTAATCTGAATATCCCGAATAAGAAAACAGAGAACAGACCGAAGTGTGTTCCTGAAATACTCAGGATATGTGCCAGTCCCGCTGTATTGAATGCATCCTTTAGTTCCTCACTTATATCGTCTCTGTAGCCTGCTGTTATAGATGTAATAAAAGATGCTGAATCACGGCTGAAATTCTGTTGTATGTATTTAATGACTCTATATCTATATTCCTGAATTTTCGAGTTTAAAGAAAAATTATTATTTTTGAAATCGTAAATTTCTAAAACCTGTGCATAAAGTTTTTCTTTTGGATTTTCACCAGGATTTAATTTTATTCTTTTTTTGCTGAATTTTATAGCAATCTCACATTCAGTGCCTGGCTCAAAGACTCTGTCGGAAAATAAAATAACCTCCTGCTCTTCAAGATGATTTAAGTATTCATCGGTATCAATATTAATTGCAGATTTTATCTTAAAAGCTTGTTTATATGTCCCGCCTTCTATTTCTGCAGGGAAGGACTTGAAGACACCTTTTACAGCAACTCGATCTTTAATATAGTAAGGTATCTCTTTAACGGGTTCCTGTCTTATTAATGCATATGCTATTCCTGAAACTAATCCCAGAACACAGATCACAGTCAGAAAGAATCTTTTTTTAAAAAGGAGATATAAGAAAGGAAATGAAGAAACAAAGACAACTGATAATGGGAAATATTGGTATGAATAAAAAAGGACTATTCCCACAAGAAATGAGATAAAAAATTGCATTAAGTCATCTTTTCTCTGATAACCCTGACAATATCCTTGCTCAGTTTTGTTATAAATTTCAAATCCTCACCTTCGACCATCACCCTTATCTTAGGCTCGGTTCCAGATGGTCTGACAAGTATCCTGCCTTTCCCGTCGAGTTTTTTCTCGGCAGACTTTATTGCTATCTCGATTTCAGGGACTGTCTTAATGTCATATCTATGTTTTACATCAACATTTGTTAATATCTGCGGGTAAAGTTTTATTTCAGATGAAAGTTTAGACAGAGGTAATTTTCTTTTTTTCATCAGATATAAAACCTGCACCGCAGTTAGAAGTCCGTCTCCAGTTGTATTATGGTCAAGAAAAACTATATGTCCCGACTGTTCTCCCCCAAGGTTGTATCCTTCTTCGAGCATCTTCTCCACAACAAATCTGTCCCCTACCTTTGTTCTGATTAACTTTATTTTATTTTTTTCGAGATACTTTTCAAGACCAAAATTGCTCATCACAGTCAACACAACAGCATCTTTTTTAAGGGTTCCTTTACTTTTCATTTCAACTGCCCATATGCCCATCACCTTGTCACCATCTACAACCCTTCCCTTCTCATCACAAAATATGGTTCTGTCTGCATCCCCGTCATGCGCAATTCCAACATCGGCCCCGTGATTTCTGACAGCCCTCTGTAATCCTTTTATATTCAAGGAGCCACAATTTGCATTGATATTTATGCCATCCGGCCTGTCGTTGATAGCAATCACACCAGCACCGAGTTCCCGTAAAAACCACGGTGTTGTTTTATATGCAGCACCATTTGCACAATCCACAACAATCTTCATGCCTTCAAAGGTCATCCCTCTGGGGATAGTAGACTTTGTATATTCAATATAACGTCCACTTGCATCATCAAGCCGGTATGCCTTGCCTATATCCGAATCTTTAGCCCTGTATTTTGCGAGTTTATCATCCATCACAAGTGTTTCAATCTTATTTTCAAGTGCGTCAGGAAGTTTAAACCCCTCTGAAGAAAAAAACTTGATCCCGTTATCTTCGAAAGGATTATGTGAAGCTGATATGACAATACCTGCATCTAATCTTAAAGTCCTTGTGAGGAATGCAATCCCGGGAGTTGGCAGAGGTCCGACAAGTGTAACGTTCATACCCATCGAGCAAATACCTGAAGTAAGAGCGCTTTCTATCATATAACCTGATAACCTGGTATCCTTCCCGATCAATATCATATTTCTGCCGGGTTTTTCTCTGAGCAGGAAGGCAACAGCCATACCGATTCTCAAAACCGTTTCGGGTGTCATGGGATGCTGATTAACAGCAGACCTTATACCATCTGTTCCAAAAAGTTTCATTTTCTCCTCTACTCAATAACAACTTTAACCTTGACCTCGCCAATATTGGTCCTTATATTTCTACCTGACAAATCAAGTTTCACATTCTGAGTAAATGTTTCACTTATGCCCGAGATGTCCAGTGGCTCTGTTTTTATATTGTTTATCTTTCCTATTTCAGACTTAATTCCTTCAACCTCTACACTCTGTGGAGACACGTCTACAGATTTTAGATAAAAACCTTTCTGAATTTCTCCAATTATAAACGGAATTACTTTAACAGTTTTTATTTTAGTTTCCTCTGTAATAACCTTAACACTGGGAGGGTTTATACTGGATACAATTATACCGTGTGGCAGCTTTATGTCAGCCCGTGTAATATGATATATGTTTTCACCTTTTTTAGTTTTATTGAGATCGACATAAACCTTTATATCTGATGATTTAAGGTTGTTTATTAATCTCTCCTGGCCTTTTATGTTAAGACTGACTGTTTTGACGCTATGATTGACGACCTCAAGCCCTGAAAGGATATTCTTAAATTCAAGCGGCACATCAATAAATATTTCTAATTGTCCTCTGGATGTAACAAAAATCCATAATACAATAGATAATAAAACAGCCGCAATCTTGAGGCCGAGGTTTTCCAAGAATAATTTTTTCATTTGACTCTCTTTGCCTTTGTTGCAAATAGTTCTGTCAGACTATCACGGAGTGTCCCCATATCTAAATGCTTTTCAAGCTTTCCATTAATAGCCATGGATATTGACCCCGTTTCTTCTGACACAATGATTACAACTGCATCTGTTTCCTCTGATAAACCCATACCAGCGCGATGTCTTGTCCCGAATGATTTACTGATTTCCGGGCTTGTTGTTATAGGCAAAAAACACCCGGCAGCAACAATCCTGTTACCTTTTATTACAACCGCGCCATCATGTATCGGTGACGTTGGATGAAAGATACTGATTAGAACCTCTTTAGAGACTTTTGCATCCAGAGGGGTTCCGATTTCAACAAAATTTTTAAGACTGGTTTCCCTTTCTATAGCAATGAGCGCACCTATCTTCCTGTTTGAAAGGGCAATAGTAGCCCTCACAATTTCTTCGAGAGATTTAAGCTCCTCGGCAGAGGTAAGAGATGGAAGAAATGGTGTTGTTTCCCCCATTTGTGCTAGCGCCCTTCTAATCTCCGGCTGAAAAAGTACAATTATAGCGATAACTATATGTGTCCAGAAGCTCTGTATAAGCCAGTCTAAAGTATAAAATGCGAAGTGTCTTGAAAATATAGATGCCAGTAATAAAACGCCGAGACCCACAAGCATATGTGCAGCCTTTGTGCCCTTTATCATGAGAAGAAGGCGGTAGAGTATTATCGATATCAATATGATATCTACCAGATCCTGCCATCTGATTTGCCTAAAAAGTTCCATGAATAAGACTTTTGTTTAATATCATAACATACATTCGGTTAAGTAATAATATATTACCTTTGAATAATTTTTCCCGTTTTGAACAACTTAAATTGATATATTAATATTTAAGGAAGTTTGACAAAAAATAGCCGATAAGTTATGTTTAATAATTAACTTTTTAAAAATAATGTCGCGGGGTGGAGCAGTCCGGTAGCTCGTCGGGCTCATAACCCGAAGGTCAGTGGTTCAAATCCACTCCCCGCCACCAATGAAATCAAGGGTTTGCAGAAATGCAAGCCCTTTTTTATCGATGGCAAGCCGTTATGCATTGATTGTTCCTTGTAAATGATTGACTGGCAAGGGAATAACTGAACCAACTGACTCGGATTTTCCCAAATCTTCTAACACTTTCATTTTTTGTGTCCGAAAAGCTATCAGAATGCTCCATAAAACCGAGGATAGAAGCCAGCTTTTTAGCTTGCTCTGTGTTTATTTCTTTGATGAGATGGCAACAGACACTCAGAAAGTCCCGGCAGGATTTCTGGCCTCAGTATATTCCTACCTTCAATGACGGAAATCAACAAGATAAGTTCCTTTCTGAAAGAAGAACTCGACTCTGTATATGCTTTTATTTATAGAGCAAGTGTCATTATTGTTTGACAATATTAGCGATGTTTGTTAGGATTCTTCATATTAAAGAAGGATTCAACAGCATCATTGAGATGCTAACAATACATAAAGGAGATAAAGATGCCAAAGAAGAAGGTTACGAAGAAAGCAAAAGAAGTAAAGAAGAAAGTTGCTAAGAAAGTAAAAGCTATAAAGAAAAAAGTTGCCAAGACGACAAAAGCCGCGAAAAAGAAAATTTAATCCAGACACATAGCATTCACTGATCGCTGAATTAGCAGGATATTAACTTTCTCACTCCGAAATCTTCAAGTGCAACTCTTTTGTATATTTTGTCATGGTTACAACAATCAAAAAATTCTTCAATAAATACATGAAACCTTCTTCGGATAAATCAGATGAAATATCTGAACATTCCCTTCAACTTGCCACTGCTGCCCTTCTTATAGAGATGATGAGAGCTGATGCAGAAGTAAGTGAGGATGAACACAGAACAATAATGAAAACTATTCAATCAAAATTTAACCTTACCGAAGAAGAAGCAACAACAGTTATGCAACTTGCTAAAGAAGAAATATCAAAGGCTACAGGCTATTATGAATTTACCTCTCTTATTAATGAGGGGTTTACATATGAACAAAAGGTAAAAGTGATAGAACATCTATGGGCGGTAGCATTTGCTGATGTAAATCTTGACAAACATGAGGAGCACATGGTGAGAAAGATTGCGGACCTTATTTATGTTCAGCATAAAGACTTCATTGATGCAAAACTAAGAGTAAAAAAGAAAATAATATTATAAAATCATCAGAGCCAGCAAAGTATAGTAGCAGGACGGGTAAAACAAGCAAACCTGGACAACCGTATGGTAATGATGCTCACAAGACATCGGAGGCAAGGAAATCAGGTAATAAAGTCAAGGTTGATGTGATAGCCATAGACAGATGCAGAAGAAGGAAGATGGGAACTTTACTATACTAGCCCTGATGGTAACAAACATTATTATTGTCCTGCCCCCTTAAACGGGTCGAGAAGTTAAGTAGTACTCTGGGCTACAATTGATTAAGAGAGGTAGATATGCAGAAGAGAGGATTTACCCCGGAGCAGAACATCAAGAAGCTCCGAGAGGCTGAAGTGCTGTTAAGCAAAGGGGAAACGGTAGCACAGGTCATCAGGAAGCTCGGTGTGAGGCCGTATACAAAATTAACAAGAACTCAATAAAGCAAAAAAGCAATCAACAAAATGTTCTAACAATTTCACATGTTTAAATAATGACACCTGAGATACATGTTCTATTGAAAAAAATCTCCAAGGGGCATTTCCTGTCATAAAAGCTAAAAGTAACAAGAGCGATTGCCCTTACTGGTTTTCTTATGCCGATTCATACTATTACAATTGCTCTGCCAGACGCGAAATCTACCAACGTTACAAGATATAGCATCCCTCTTATAGATAACTTCCTGAAAGCCGCAGAATTTAATTCTGATATAATTGTATAGATTATAAATGTTTATCGATATTTGTATGAATGGAGGTGGAGCAAATGTCTAACTTGATGAATCGTATTATCAGAGCTTCTAAATTAGATGTTCATCTATATGAAGAAGTTGAGGCTGATACAGGAGCATTGGGTCAGGCTATGGGTGTTGTGGTATTTTCAAGCATAGCTGCAGGGATAGGGAGTATTACACAAGCAGGCCTCGGCGGTATGCTGATGGGGACAATTGCAGCACTGGTCGGATGGGTTGTTTGGGCCTACCTCACTTACTTTATTGGAACCAAACTTCTGCCTGAACCGCAGACCAGATCGCATCCTACCGAGTTATTACGTACTATCGGTTTTTCGACTTCCCCAGGTTTTATAAGACTATTGGGTATCATCCCTGGGCTCATGGGAATAGTGTTTTTTGTGGCTTCAATTTGGATGATGATAGCGATGGTCATAGCAGTCAGACAAGCTCTTGATTATAAGAGCACATTCCGTGCTATTGGGGTTTGTTTGATCGGTTGGATCATACAACTGGTAATACTTGCACTTTTGTTCTCTATTGTGGGTAGTGTCGGTAAACCAGGTTAAAGTTTTTTTTGGGAAAAAATACATGATGTAAATGCAATGTTGTGATTAAGCTCCAAATTGCAGCTGCAATAATGCGGGTGGTCTCTTGCATCTTGGTGCTACGACAACTACAGATTGAAGCTTAACCGGAAGCAGCGCTTATCAACATTTCCGGACTCCGTTTGCTCCTTCCTGTTACAAACACCTCGTAAGGTACCGGTATGGAGCAAATATTCACATGGAAATATTAACCGCCAAAATTTTTGACGAGTGAAAGCTTCTCTCTAAAATATGCACAAGCAGTTCCTTTCCGAGCTGTAAACATTACTTTTAGAGTTGTTGTAAGCTTTTTCATCTAATGCTTCAGTTTCTCGGACACCTAATAGAAGTGTCTACCTAAGGCAAATTTCCTCATAGTATGGCATTATGCCCAACTCATGTACTTCCTGCGGCGACAAATTTCAACAAAATCGGTGAGTTCTAAATAGGCATAATCATTGCTTTCATGAGGTGAAATCTTAAAGGGCTTATAGAAGAACGATATAATTAAGGACTCTTATAATGCCAAGCATTAAGGAGGGATAAAATTTTGAGAGAAAGTGCTTTGTTGTTAAATGACAAATTCAAGAAATCCGGAGAATACAAAACGACACAAGATAGTTCTACGATCTGCCCGCATTTTAGAGAATGGAATATGGCGTGCTGTCTCGCTGGAAATACAGGTGTAGTTCTCGCCTTCATGGTAAGGGTATATTGCAGGAGTTCGAATCATAAAAATTGTCTTTTTTTCGCGGATTTGCAAAGGAGTATAGATTGCCCGGGTTAATTGGTACAGGATTAGCTTTAAACCCATATTTTTATCAGCATTAACATAATGAAGAGGATTAGATTCAATGAAAAAGCTGAAGTTACGCAATAGAAGAAAGCATGAACGTACTCTCCTTAATAAGGTAATAGAATATTCCATGAATTCCTCATCCGACGATAAGTCTATTTATGGAATTATTTCTGACATGAGTGAATCAGGCATGTGTCTACTGACGACCTGTCCTTTGAAAAATGGAGAAAAGATTCTTCTAAAAATAGTTAATCCTCTTTCTAAAATTGCTGTGGTACGTTGGAGCAGTGCAGGTGGTCTTTACTATAAAGCAGGACTGAAATTTAAGTGACATATTGGTGAGCAAAAGTCTGATGTCCTGGGAATATGGCCCAATAAGTTCTTCCCGGAAGTATGATTTTTAAAAGCATTTCTATAATAAAATATTTCATCTGATAATCTGCATGATTTATGCCTAAAACTATCTTTATGATTTTTCATATTCTCTTCATTGTTTCTTTATATTTTTTCGCGTATATTAATTTAAAGGATAAGCTAAACAAGGAGGGCAGAACGAAAAAGTTTTTTGCTATATTGATCATGAGTTCTTTTCTATTTAGTTGTGTGGCGCATGTTACCCCTGAGGGGACATACTTAGAACCTCTTCCAGCGACAGTCGTAATCGGGGCGCCCGTTATAGTTCAGCCCCCACCGCACATCATAGTTCAACCGCTTCCCCCTGTGGTTTTGCATCCTGAAAGACCTATTTATTTCTATAGCAATATCTATTACTACCAGTATGGTGGGAAATGGTATTACAGTAAAGATAAAAAGGGCCCGTGGCATAAACTACATAAAAAATACTATCCACCACGCTCAAAGAAGTATTAAAAAGGCAGTGGTCACTAAGCCATAAAAAAGCATGAACATTTCTACACACAATTATTAATTCATGGAACATTTAAAAGTAAAGACTGTAGGTGCTATGCGCACCCAAGCACAAATGATCATGATGGGAAGTAGATGAAAAAATGTTGCAGTTGAATCAATCCTTCAAATTCAATAGTAGGAGGTGGAATCCCCAAAAGAACTTTAAATCATTAAGTATCTATTAGGTCAATTTTAGCATTCTCCGCAAAAACCCATTTCAAGTGAGAGAAAGGGATAGACCGTTAACCCCTATCAATCTCAGAAAAAGTGACCCTACCCCGTCTCAGGGAAAAAGAGGTGAAGATCATATTTTTAAATTGCGGAAAAATATTCCGCACTGTATAAAACCCCGTAATTTGATGTATCTACAGTGCGGAAATAACTCTGACTGGTATGATAGGCTTATGTATTACCAAGATCCATATCGACACAATTTAATTTGTAAAGTCTACTGCTTGCTGAACAAAAACTCTGCCTACCCCCAGTAACCTTTCTCGCCTATTTCCTGACACTTAGTCTGCAGGTGAGTAATTTTCGATGTTATATCATTTTTCATTGAGCTCCAATCAACCGGACACTCTTTTTGAAGTTTGCTTATTCTATCGTTTAGTTCCTCAATGAGAATGTGAAGATCGTTTACTTCAGAGAAAACCTTATCTTTATCCCCGGTTGGCAACTTTTCTATTTTACGAACGATGTCATAAGCTTTTGCCTTCCATCCTGTAAGTTCTGCTTGCATAGAGCTACAAAAAGTATTTACATCCATAATTTACCTCCCTGTTTCTAAAAATTTACGTTATCTACTTGAACAGCATTCTCACTAACAAGAACTTTTGCATTTGCAGGCTGTTGAAGCCTTTTTTATACCTTTTCGATTCTCATATATCACCCCCTTTTTATGATTTGAAATTGGCGGTTGTTTATTATTAAGAAGCAAAATATATGCCAGAATATAAGATTTTGATATTATTGTATTTTTAGAAATTAAGGTGATTTTTTTGCCAGGTAAACTGTCCGGTAGTCTGGCATTTTGTCTTAAAAGAAAAAGTAATTTACTTCAATCATTTTTGGATGTAAGTTTCATAATTACAGTTCGACCTCTCGAAAAGACAGAGTACAAGCCTGAAAGCATATCTGCTGCGCAAATATGAAGAATTATCAGAATAATCTATTTGAAAAGAGAATTTTTTGGAGGATTATATATGGAGAATGAAGCACTTGAAATTATTTACACCCGAAGAACTTTTGAGTTCTGAGGTGGAGAGATTATGGATCTCCTCCTTACGGGAGAAGGAATAAATGAAGCTTCTACAGTCCTTTTTTTATTGATGTAAACAATTTATTAAAAACCTTTATTTCTATCTTAAAGTGAATTGATAAATGTCTTTAACCTCGTCTTTTCCTGTTCGGATATTTCGATAAATTCTATACCAATTTCATACCGCGAAGGGTCTGTGTCTTTTATCGGTTGGCATCTGGAAATTCTTCCAAAAAATCTTAGTATTTCATTCTCTGAAAGTGTCATTTCCATGGGTAGTTTATCCTCTACTTTCACTGCTTCTTCGCTTTCTATAAGCATGCCGTTCAGACTTATTTTCGTTACTTTATAAACATCGAAGTAATGCACTGTAGCTTTCTCCGGGTCATCAATATGAAATCTCACATGAAGCCTGATACCGCTCATTTTAAACATATCCGGCTTAAAAACCTCTCGATTCTGATAATCAATAAAATTATCCTTAATGAAGTCCGCAATCTCATTCATTTTCTCATTTGAAAGATTTGTAAATTGCATGCCCGCAGTATATATCGGAATGATATTACCCTGTACTCTCTGGCTTTCACTGAGTGTGCACCGTACTACAGTTCCCTGTATGGTCAAATTCTTGCCTCTATTCTCCAGTTTAAGTATATAACTTCTCCCTATGTTCAATCTCTTATCTGCTTTTAACAGAATGCCTCCTATACTGATGTTAAGTATTTTTACATCACTGGCAAACAAGATCTTACCGTGGATGTCCATTATATCTACAGAAAATCTCTGATAATGTCTTCTCTCCTGCATAATATCATTCATTAGATAGCATATAAAATTATAAGAGTATTTAAAATAGGCTGCTCAAAAAGCGCATGTAATGCTTATTGCATCAATGAGTTACAGGCGCTTTTTTGAGTCAGCTTTATCACATCTTGTGAATATCCTCTTCAAGATGAAAAACTTTTTATCTTCTTCTAATTTTGAAGTAAGTCCCTATCGGGATTCTAATACAAATCGTTTATTAAGCGGTTTTACAGGTCGATTATTATCTACTCCCATAACTAACCTGAATTTCTGCATCTGTTCTTCTGATACCTCGATCGCTGTTTTCAATACACTCCAGTTCACACCTTCAGTACAGGGAGGGGTAGTAAGAGAACCAAAATAGTGATAGTAATCTTTGTCTCCGGGTAAAAGGCCAGAGGCATTTACAGAAATTCCAGTCACTAAATTTTCCTTATTGATTTCTTGCGGAATATTATCCCAGAGCACCTGAATTATTCTATTTGGCTTTCCTTTCTTCATGAAAACACCAACAACAGCAATTTCTCCACTTTCATTCTTATGAACCAGGTGTAATTCCATATCGTGGAAATTGCCTTTTATCGTATGCTCGCTCGGAGCATGGAAATGGAATTGAACAAGTTCATATGTTTCTTCATCTACTGTTATATAACTACCCGGTTCATAACTAACCTGAATAGAATGACCATTATTAATTATCCTCAATGGTGTCTCTTTGTAAAAAAATTGAATATCCTCTAACTTTGTCTCATAGGTCTTATTAAAGTCGATTGGAGATTGTGATTTACCGGTGCCACACAGGGCGTACTCTGGTTTTAAAGTACCCCAAAATTCAGGTGCACCTTCTCCCTGATAGCCCCAATGTACTTCTTTCTTCACGGTCTCAGCAGGTTTTTCTGCTGGCTTCTCGGCAGGCTTGCACCCAAAAACAAGGCCTAATAAAAGTAAAGATAAAATGACAGAGCCGATTCTTCTACACATATTAACCTCCTGCTAATAATTTTTTCTTACTGATTGTGTCTTCCATAATAATTAATCGATGAACAAGTAATAGTAAAGAATCTGACCTCCAAATATCACCTCCTCGATAAATTTTTAATTGGTAATTGATAAATTATACTGCTGAATGATTATAACCAAATAACCAAAATTTTTAAAAGATAATAAAAGACTTAATATTGATTTGATTGCTGTTTCATCCACCATTTATAAGCCATTTCCCCTATTAATACGGTTAAAATTGTAAGTATAAAGCCAGCTATGATATCCACAAAATAATGATAACGACAATAAACCGTCGAAAAAACAAGCGCTGAAACAACAGGCAGGCATATCCAGAAATAAATTTTATTAAATTTATATGCAAGATACAGAACAAGTACGGTTACAGCAGTATGCCCGCTCGGGAAGGCATCTCTTTTGATCCCCTCAAGGCGGTTTATCAGCTCCTGTAACCGCTCTGCAATAATAAAACCTTGAAGTTCGGCGGTCTGGAGATGGTCTATCGTAAATCTCGGGCCTAATGCCGGAAATAGAATGTATCCGACATAAGACAGATAAAAACAGAATAAAATTAGAAATAATGACCTATTAAATTCTTCTCTTTTTTTAGTCTTTAAAAGTATGATGCCGAAGATTATCGGGATGAAATAATATGTTGAATAGGCAATTTGCATCAGATCTGTAAGGAGAGGATGCATAATTCTTTCAAGCATGACTGTAGGATGTCCATTAAATATAAGATAATCAAGCTGTATTAATATAGGATCAATGTCCTCAGAGTTTATGTAATGTACCACCCATTCAAGGCTGTCAAAAATAAGAAGTATGCACAGAGTCGGGAAAATCAGGTCATAAAAAAAATGTAAAAATTTTCCCTTATCTTTAATTCTTATAAGAATAAACTGGGCAGCAATAAGTGTCGTGTAAAGGCTGATAAGAAAAGTGGTTTTTGGTAAACCTTTATGAAAAACAACGGTCAATACTACGAGGAATAAAAGAAATATGATATTAACTGTGTCTGCCGGCCTTTGTTTGAGTATTAACCTTATAACACTCCTCATCAAATCTTATTCAATGCCCTTAAGATAGCCCTTTCTTTTCTGGATAATCTTCTCGGATTCCCTCTTCTTCGTGGTTCTTTATATTCCTCGTCATATTCTTCCCGCTCGAGGTCAAAAGATCCTTTTCTTACGAATAAATTAAGGAAATCTTCTGAAGATAAGGGGACAGAACCTGTAGCCCAGGCATAATCTGCGATATCTCTGTCTGATGTAACGACAATCCACTCTCGTCTTTCTGTAGAAATTATACGTTTGATTACAGAATCGGCTTTATCACCAATCCTCGAATAGATAACCTTTATTCCGCTAATCACTGATTGACTCTCCTTTCCGCCTCCTGTCTTCCATCCGTCAAACACAACCGTCACTTGATGGCCTTTTCTCTTTCTGTATTCAATAAGAGAATCGATTAACTGTTCACGTTGTTTTTTGAGATCCTTATGATATATGCCAATTAAATTATATCCGTCAATTATAATATATGAAATTGTCTTGCCTCCTAACAATTCGATTTCTGTTTTCCATTTTTGTCTATTTTATTTCCAATTTATATTTTGTAAGGTTCGGGAAATTATAATACGCCGGGGCTGACCCTGCTGAACTTCTTTTTCTAATTGTTCATCTAAATGCAGGGATTGAAATCTTTCTGAATCCCATTTTTTTATATAGGTTTCCCGCAATCCTGTTTTTTCAAAAACAAGAGTGTGCTTTAAAGGTTATTTCTGGTTCTTTAGTAGAGATAAACTTTTTATAAGACTTCTTTATTCTGATAATATCATGATGCCTGTTATATGCGTCAGCAGTAATAGAAATCGCCATGCCCGCTATATCAATCACAATATAGTTGTTCTGCTTCATTTTATAGGTATCCGTTGAGAGGCTGTCTTATCATGAATACGGCTGCTGAAATCGGTATATGTAGTTACGAATTTGAGGGCATTCCATCTCAGATATTCCTTACAGCACCTATCTGCTCCAACTGATTGATAAACTCGACGAGGTCTTTTTCAGCTACCTCCGGTCCCACTTCGAATTCATCTATAATTACATTTTTTATCTCGAAAAGACTTTTTTCTCCGTCAATAAGTTCCCAGATACGCCCCGCCACTTCGTTCATAGTATAGATACTCTCGACATCCTGAGCCTTCTCTTTAATGGGTACCATGATAAACTCTTCGGCGATTTTTCTGAAAACAACGGAGGGGTCTTTCATATAACGTTTATTTAGGTGAGCATCTGTAAAATCCATATCTAAATTATAGCTTTATTAAAGAATTTTTCAACCTTTTTCAGTTTAAAAACATTTAACCCTGCAGAGTTTTAATCGCCCTTATACGTTGTATTACAGGCGGATGTGAATAATAAATCGCTGCATAAAGAGGGTGGGGATGGAGGTTTGAAAGATTATCCTTTGAAAGCTTTATCAGAGCACCGGTCATAGCATATTTATTACCAGTCAGTTTACAGGCGAAACTGTCTGCCTCTTTTTCGAAACGTCTTGCAATATAATTGCTGAGGGGAATAAAAGGGAAAGACATAATACTCCCTATAAATGCGAGAATAATAACCTTTGCAAAAAAAGTTTCGTGACTGATGTAAAAAATATCTGTCAGGAGATTGGATTGTATAATCCTGAAAGATATGTAGGTGCCAATTAAAGAGACAATTTCTACAGCCATAATCGTCTTCAAAATATGTTTTTTCTTCCAGTGACCTGCCTCATGCGCAAGGACAGCGAGTATTTCGTCATAATCCATTTTTTCAAGAAGCGTATCATAAAGGATTATTCTCTTGACCCTTCCGATACCTGAAAAATATGCATTTGTGTGACGGCTTCTTTTCGAGGCATCCATTTTGAAAACCCTGCTGACCCTGATATTGACCTTTTGCATCAGTTCCTTAATCTTATCCTCAAGCCCTTTCTCATCAACAGGTGTAAATTTATTAAAGAGTGGTTCAATTACATACGGAGAAATATACATCATAAAAAGGCTGAAGATGAAGAAAAATCCCCAAATCCAGATCCACCAGTAATTGGGGCTCGATTGAATTATCCATAAAGCGATTGAGACTATTACTGTTATAAGGACGGTAGAAAGTATGATTGTTTTTATGAAATCAGTTACCCATAACTTCGGAGTCATAGTATTAAAACCATATTTATTCTCGATCTTGAATGCACTGTATAAATTGAACGGCAAAGAAATAAACGTGCTCACATAACTTAACAGAAGAAAAAAGAGTAATCCTTTCAAAATGAAAGGCCATTTAAAAGAGAAAATCCATGAATTATAGATGTCTAACAGGCCCCCAAAAATGAAAAAGATAGTTATAATGTTGCCGAATATAGATGAAACAAAACTGAATCGGGTTTTGTCTTTTATATATTCATGGGCTTTTTTAAGAAAAGTCTCATCTATTTTCCCCTCGAATTCAGGTGGAACTGAAAGGCTGAATTTCTCCATATGTCTGAGATTTAAGTATTGCAGCAAGTATTCAAAAGCCTCCTTGAGAATGTATAGACAGAGGAGGATAAGGTAGATTTTCAGCTCAAGCCTCTTTAATTAACCCGATTAATGCAGATGTTGCTATCACTCAGCTACCCTTACCAATTTTTCTTTAGCTATTTTCAACAGGAGATTTTCAACAGCTGTGTTAAGACACAGTTCGTCCTGAGATTCTAATGTGATCTTCACTGTATACTCGGTATTATCCATTACCGGATAAGAGCCGATTTTTACATTTGTATATGTCTTTACTATTTCATTGAGTACAGGTGCAATCATAGGTTCTGATTCTTTTACATAAATCTTTTTCAGATATATTCGTGGCTCATGGAATGATTTTTCTATTACAAAAAATTTTTTCTTGAGCAGCTGAGGGATCCCCGGAAATATGAAAATATTTCTGAATTTAATTAAAGGGAACCCGATGGTACTATCGTTGATAAGTTCGGCCCCCTCCGGCACCTCAGCCATTTTCAACTGTTCAGGTGACAGTTCTGCCTGCTTTCTTTTGAGGAATTCCTTCAGAGTTTCATGAATCATCGGTTTAACACCGAATGCCTTTGATATGCCCTCTATGGTAACATCATCATGTGTAGGTCCTATCCCTCCAGAAGTAAATACATAATCAAATTTTTCTGAGAAATTTTTAACCACCTCGGCTATTTCGTCAATTACATCGGGAATAATACTTATCCGGCGCAGATATATTCCATGAGACCATAATTCCTGAACCATAAAAAAGGAATTGTCATCCTTGGTTTTACCTGAGAGTATCTCATCCCCGATTATAATTATACCCGCTGTTTTAGGCATCAAATATATATTACACCAGTGCCCTTTATTATGTATCAAAATTCACAGCATGCAGGTTACTTTCCATCTTCTCTTTTCAAAAGCAATAACGATATCTCGAAGTATTTCACGTGCTTCAGGAGACAGACGGAAGCTGTCTATTTCCTCCTCCAGAGCAGCAAGAGTACCATTCTTTTTCCTTCCTCTGTGGCTATCATCTCTTTAGGAACTTCAAGGCAGCAGAATTTATACAGTAACGAAGTCCGGTCGGTTGCGGACCGTCATTAAATAGATGGCCGAGATGAGCGTCACATCTGGCACATAATACTTCTGTCCTTTTCATAAAAAATGAGTTATCACTCTGCATTTTAATGTTATATCCGGACACAGGTTCCCAGAAACTCGGCCAGCCTGTCCCTGAATCAAATTTTGCATCTGAACTGAACAGGTCGGTACCGCAGCATACACATTGATAAATACCCTTCTCTTTATGGTCATGATATTTTCCGGTAAATGCCCTTTCTGTCCCCTTCTTTCTCGTAATTTTATATTCTTCAGTGCCGAGAATCTTTTTCCACTCTTCGTCTGTTTTTAAGACCCTGTCCACTTCCTCAAGGATACTTTTGCTGAGATTATAAATGGTTATTTTTTTTACTTTCTGCATTTTACTCCCTCATCAAAATAGAATACCTGGTAATCTGATGTTTTCTATGAATTAATATATGCTAAAAAGACCATGCAAATCTTTTTAAGTTTTTTCATATTTAATTGTATTATAAATTATTTATATATGCTATTAATCATCAAAGATCTTAAAACTTGTTTAAGTTTTATAATTCTGTCATTCTGGCTTGTCCAGAATCTTTCTTTGAACAACCCCCTAACCCCCTTTACCAAGGGGGATTCAGAAGGATTCCCGACAAGCGGGAATGACAACCTAACGTATCAACCATTGGAACAGAGTTCGCTATGAATTATGAAAAGATTATTGTAATCTCTTATTCAGGCTATAAAGGGGAGGAAAGGCCGAAAACTTTTATTCTTTATGGTGATGAAATAAATGTTATCGAGATTATTGATATGTGGATAAAAGAAGACCTCAGGGATAAAGGTAGAAAAAGATTCTTTAAAGTTGTGGGCAGTGATGGGTATATATACAGAATATATTTTGACGAAAATAACGGTGAATGGTTTCTGGCAAAAGGATAACGAGAAGGTAGAAATAGATTATTGTCTTGAGAGCAAGAGAGATTAGGAATTTATTGTCTGTTACATAATAATATTATAACCAGGGAACAGAAAGGGGGAAACATGCAAGACATTGTATCAAAGGGCATATCACATGGAGTATACATCGTAACGGTCAGGACAAAAGAACGGATTAACGGCATGACGGCAGCATGGGTGTCCCAGGTATCCTTTCAGCCACTGCTTCTCATGCTCTCGATCGCACCAGCAAGATTTACACACAATCTTATTAAGGAGTCGGGTTACTTTGCGGTAAATACATTGGATAAAGATATTCAGAATCTCGCTGCAGCATTCGGTTTCAAAAGCGGGAGAAAGGTGGATAAGTTTCAGAATGTTCCTTATTTCGATGCTCCCAATGGCTCACCGATAATCGAATCCGCATTGGCATTCTTAGAGTGCAAAGTGGTGAACATGTTCACCGCCGGCGATCACACGCTATTTGTAGGCGAAGTTGTTGCTGCAAAGCTACTGAAAGAAGACAAAGTACCATTAATTTTTCACTGGGATGATTATTTTTAAAAATAAGCTATTTTTGTAATTCTGCGTTTGCAGATGTTCTGAAACATAAAAAGACGGTTTGATCGTCCTAAAATCCCGTGTGCACTATTATGTTTTCAGGCTCACTTGATGAATAACCTTACAATTTTGGATG
>JACUUX010000044.1 GCA_014859105.1 Nitrospirota bacterium | reverse complement strand
TTGCATGTGTTAGGCACGCCGCCAGCGTTCGTTCTGAGCCAGGATCAAACTCTCATCTGAAATTAAAAAACTGACTTGGGCATGCTACGCACTTTTTTAGATTTTTCAAAGATCAATTTGTAGAGAGTTATAATAACTTTATCTTTAAAAGTTTGTCAACTATATCGGCTGCTTTTAAAAAATAAATTTATCTCGGGAGTATTAAGGAGTATTAAATTGTACTTTATTTGACAAATAAAACTTTTAGTCGTTAGAATGCGAAATACAATTATCACTTTATTACTATTATAATAATACTATAATTTAAAATAAGGAGGATTTTATATGCTCAAAAAGTTTTTGGTTTTTTCATTGTTAGTTTTTTTGCTTTCAGGAACATGTTATGCCTTAGAATTCTCTGCAGACACAATTATGACTTATAAAGGAGAGGGAAAAACAACAGGTAAAATTTATTACAAGTCGGACAGATTCAGAATGGATATGAAATCTCCGGAACAGATGATTATGATTACAAGAATGGATAAGAAAGTAATCTGGAATATCATACCAGCTGAGAAGATGTATATGGAATTACCTTTTGATATTAAAAACAGACCAATGGTAGATGAAAAGTTTGAGGGAGAAATCGAAAGAAAACAAGTTGGGAACGAGATAATAGATGGTCATCCTTGTAAAAAATATCTTATTACATATAAATCTGATAATAAAAAACACCAGGTTTATCAATGGTGGGCAACTGATATAAACTTTCCTGTAAAGACAGCGGCTACCGATGGTTCATGGGTTCAGGAATACAAGAATATAAAAGTAGGCACACAGGCAGACAGCCTATTTGAGCCTCCTAAAGGATATAAGAAATTCCAATTTCCCGGCGGAATGAATATGATGGATTTTAAATAATTTGTTTTCTAATTGATATAATTTTAACTATGAAAGAAGCAATGTTTTACGAAAAACTCGATGAAAAGAAGGTCCGATGTTATTTGTGTGCCCATCACTGCGTTATCAAAGAAGGTAAAAGAGGCATTTGTTATGTGAGAAAGAATATTGAGGGCACTTTATACAGTCTCGTATACGACAAGCTTATCTCGCTGAATATTGACCCCATTGAAAAAAAACCCCTCTTTCATTTTCTTCCTGGTTCAACTTCGTTTTCTATAGCAACTGTTGGTTGTAATTTCCGCTGTGAACATTGCCAGAATTTTGAGATATCCCAGTATCCTAAAGAGCACGAGGATATTATCGGTCAATCTGTTACTCATGAAGACATTGTTGAGGCAGCATTACGCAATAATTGTGAAAGCATATCTTATACTTATACCGAACCGACGATTTTTTTCGAATTTGCCTATGACTGTGCAAAGCTCGCTCATGAAAAAGGAATCAAGAATGTCTTCGTAAGCAATGGTTATACGAGTCCTGAAGCAACTAGGGCTATTGCACCTTATCTTGATGGAAATAATATAGACCTCAAGGGGAATGATGATTTTTATAAAAAGCTCTGCGGTGCGAAACTTAAACCCGTCAAAGAGACAATAAGGCTCATGAAGGAACTCGGAGTCTGGGTTGAAGTCACTACATTGATTATTCCAGAGTATAATGATTCTGAAGAGGATTTAAAGGATATAGCAGAATTTATTAAATCGGTTAACCCTTCTATTCCCTGGCATGTGACTCAATTTTATCCAACGTATAAATTGACTGATAAACCGAGAACACCTCTGCAGACATTGCGAAGGGCGAGAGAAATCGGGTTCGAAACCGGTCTTGAATATGTTTATGAAGGCAATGTCCCCGGAGAAGGCGGAGAGAATACCCATTGCCCTCATTGCAAAGAACTTCTCATCAAACGTTTCGGATTCAGAATTATTGAAAACAGGATAAAAGACGGTAAATGCAATAAGTGTGGAATAGCAATTGAAGGTGTCTGGAAATGATCAGAGTCCGAGCATCATTAAAGCAGCATCCTCAACCGGGGATTGATAGTAGTCCCTTCTGGCGCCTACGACCTTGAAGCCAAACCTTTCATAGAACTTTCTTGCACCGAGGCTTGATACCCTTACTTCAAGATATATGAATCTGCAGCCTTTGTTCTTCAATTCTTTTAATAATTCTTGCATTAGCATTGATGCGATTCCCTGTCTTCTGAACTCGGGATGAACTGCGAGGTTCAGGATATGTCCTTCGTTAAGAACTCGGTTCACGCATATGTAACCGATAACATTATTTTTTTGTAAAACAACTCTGGTTAGAGCATAAGGTTTATAAATCTCATTAATAAAAGCAGCCTCAGTCCATGGGGTCGGAAATGACATGCGCTCAATCCTCAATATTTCGGGAATATCGTCTTCATGCATTTCTCTGATTATTATATCAGCCATAACATTTAATCTCGGCTTCTGATTTTCTTAAATAAAATGGAATGAGGCTTATCGGCTCGGAAAATTCTCCTCTTAGAGCCTTTTTTATACCAATCGATGCTACATTCGAAGGTGAAGGTATCGTCTTCTCCAGCGATGCGAAGATAGCTCTTTCACCCATTAATTCGGTTATTTTACCCCTGTAAAGAAGCGACCCTTCTCCGGTAAAAATAATCTTTTCATCTGTTAGAATAACCATCTTTTCTATAATTTTTTCTGCTTTTATTGATATTTCGGTCACCAAGCGGGTGAACCCTTCATTTTCCCATTTAAACAATGCTGCATATACTTCTTTTTTCCTTGCATCAAGCATGGCACACACAGGATACCTGCAATATTGTAAATGCCATGCAAGTGCCTCAAGCGTAGGTACAGAGACAATTGGTTTTCCAGTAGCATAAGAAAAACCTTTCACTGTACTTAACCCTATTCTCAGTCCGGTAAAAGACCCCGGTCCGATGGCAACCGCAAAAACATCGATATCAGATACATTGAGTGCTGTCTGTTGAAAGATGTGATCTATTTCGGTCAGGAGCCGCTCGGAATGTGTTGATTTCACATTAAGCCTTACTTCAGCGATTAACCCTGAGAAATCATCAATAATAGCGGCGCCTCCAAGCATTGTTGATGTTTCTATTGCAAGAACTTTCATGTTTAAAGCCTAATATATCAATGGTTGTTTTTCAAGTATCGTATAATATAGATATAATGGAACAAAACCTTGGGATATTTCTCATATCTGCAGTAATGATATCCCTCTCCGGTGTACTCTCACCCGGGCCTATGACAGCAGCAGCCATTCAGCAGGGAGGAAAGTCCGGGCTTACAGGGATGTATATCGCACTTGGTCATGGTGTTGTTGAGATGCCCCTTATTATTTTAATATTTTTTGGTGCCGGCAGTTTTCTAAAATTAGAGTGGATGAGAATATTGATAGGAATTACCGGTGGAATTTATCTAATCTATATAGGTAAAAATTTACTGAGGTTTAAAAATAATGAAGAAATTTCTAAGAATGAAAGGATTACTTCCTCTTTCTATTCAGGCATAATTCTCAGCCTCGGTAACCCTTATTTTCTTCTGTGGTGGGGGACAATAGGTGTTGGACTTGTCTTCAGTGCATCTAAGTTCGGGCTGGCAGGCCTGCTTCTATTCTCATTATTTCACTGGCTCTGTGACCTCATGTGGTACAGTTTTCTCTCTATAGCATCTTTCAAGGGTATAAAAATGTTTGGAGCAGGAGTTTATAAGAAACTCAGCCTGTTTTGTGGTATTGCAATGTTTTTCTACGGCGGAATCTTTATAGTGAGCTCATTAAAACTCCTTTTATGATTTTATAAATTAATAATCCGATAAACTATCGGAGATTATACGCCTCATGCACCCCCGTAACCAATCGTCACCTGCCCTTTTTCAACAATAACCGGCACCTTACGAACACCATCTGAATATTTGAGCATTTCTTCCAGTTTTAAACTATCCGACCTGACATCAAAATACCTGGCATCATCCCCGTAGGCCAGCCTGGCCTTTTCTGTAAAAGGTCATCCTGCCTTGCCATAGATAATAACTTTTTCTGCCACTAAAAACCTCCTTGTTTTTTTATATTTGATAAATACCCTGCAGGATTTTCGGTTATGCATTTCATTATGGCATCTTTGTTGAATCCCACTTTAATAAGCCTTTCTGATGATTCGACAACAGTCATACATCCACCTAAAAGCTTCCCCCCGGAATTTTCAATAGCTCGTCCTTCATGTGATATTTTAGTTTCTCTTACTGTATCTGAGATTATTATGACTCTGTCAAGACTCTTTGCTTTGAAAAGCAATTCAAGAGCTTTTAAATGAAGATGATAGGGGTCTGCAATCACCTCAATATAGATATCCTGATTCATGATTCCAAATCCTGCAATGCCTGGTTCCCTGTGATGGAAACCCCGCATTGCATTGAAGATATGAGTAATCCCCCTTGCACCTGCGTTGAAACCGGCCTCTGCCTCATTATATGTTGCATCAGAATGGCCCATGCTGACTATAATTCCCATATCAGATATTTTTTTGATAAGACCTACAGATCCATTCAACTCAGGCGCAACAGTGACGATTTCCACTATATCTTCAAAACCTTCGATTAATTCTTTAAAATTGTAATAATTCGGTTCGAGAAATAAAGCTGCATCCATTGCACCACATTTTAAAGGATTTAAGAAAGGCCCTTCGAGATGTATTCCGATAATCTTTGCACCTTGCACTTTACATTCTGTAACCTGAAACTCCATCGCCTTTTTGACTGCCTCCATGTTGTCTCTCATCACTTTTATTGTGGAGGGGTATATTGAAACGAGGATTCCCGAAACTCCCCGGGAACCATGCATTTCAGCTATCCTGAGGATATCCTCTCCATTAGAGGTCTTTGAATCAAAACCGCCTATACCGTGAGTGTGTATGTCGATGATTTTCATTTAATGATATCGTTTTAATGTGAATTTTCTGTTATCATAACACAGAGTTTTTTATGTTGAAAGAATTCCCTGAAGAGAAAATCCTCCTGGGTAAGTTTTCAGAGGAAACATTAGATCATCTTTTACATCAAGCCGCTGAGATCAAATACATCGGCAAGAGGATAGATTTTCTCTCCGGCCAATTCCTTGGAATAGACTATAAACAATCAACCATGATAGGCGGCATGAATAAAACTGAGATTTTTGTTTTAAACTTAAAAGAAGTTGATTGCTTTACATTTATCGATTATGTAGAGGCGATGCGTTTATCGAATTCATTTTCTGAGTTTAAAGAAAATCTGAAAAAAGTAAGATATAAATCGAGAGCTATTTCTTTTGAGAACAGGAATCATTTTTTCACCGACTGGCGGGATTTTAATCCGGATTTTGTTTCTGATGTCACTGAAAAAATAGGCGGCGAAAAGACAATAAAGATTCAAAAGATAATTAACGAAAAAGAAAATGGCACATATTTTTTAGGGGGAATTAAACCGGTCCAGCGGGAAATTCATTATATCCCTTCAGATACAATTAATTTATCAGTGCTGGATAAATTCAGGACAGGTGATTACATAGGAATATATTCTCACATGAAAGGGCTTGATGTCTCACATGCAGGTATTATCATCAAGGACAGGGATAATATATATTTAAGACACGCATCTTCTCGGGAGGAATACAGGAAAGTAATTGACCAGGACTTTAATGCATATATATCTGAAAAGCCGGGCATAATTGTGTTAAGACCTAAACTTACCTCCACTTTCTAATTTTAAAATTGTTTCACGTAATCGCCATAAAAGCCACAATCCAGGGAAGGCAACAAGAAAGGTTATAAAAAAGAAATTTGCCCATCCTATTGATTCCACAAGATATCCGGATGTCGGAGAAATAAATATCCTGCCGAGGGCAGCAAGGGATGATAGTAACGCATATTGTGTTGCTGAGTATCGCTGGTTACACATAGCCATAAGGAGAGAAACAAAGGCTGATGTTCCCATGCCACCGGTAAAATTTTCAAAGGCCACAGTAAAAATTAACATCGGATAGCTTTTACCAGTCAGGGCGAGAGCCATGAATGAAAGATTAGAAACAGCCTGCAGTATTCCAAAAAACAGCAATGATCTGAAGAGTTTGAGACGTACCATAAGGGTTCCGCCAAATATCGCACCAATAATTAATGAAGCAAAACCCAGGCCTTTATTTATGGTTCCAACATCCACTACAGAAAAACCTACACCTCTTATAAGAAATGCTGTGGTTAATGCACCCGCATATGCATCTCCTAATTTGTAGAGTACTATTAGCAACAACATTAGTATTGCAGAGTTTCTCGAAAAATATTCCCGCAGCGGACCGAAAACTGCTTCTTGAAGGCTGCGCGGGGGAACTACTCTTTCATCCGGCTCAGTCCCCAGAAGTGCTGATATTATTCCAACTCCTATCAATCCTGCCATCAACAGGTAAGTTTGTCTCCATCCGATTTGTTCAGACAGAATGAGAGCCATAGCACCGGATACAAGTAATGCAATCCTGTATCCCGTAACAAAAACTGCAGCTCCAACACCGCGCTCCTTTTCATGCAGAACATCTGTTCTATATGCATCAATCACAATGTCCTGTGAAGAAGAACTAAATGCAACCATCAGAGCCAGTGCAGCCAGCAGAAAAGGTGTCGGCTGGGGAGAACTAAATGCCATCGCTGTGATGCCGACAATCAAACAGATCTGAGTAATGATTATCCAGCCACGCCGCCGCCCCAGCCATGGCGGGACAAAACGGTCCATAACAGGTGACCACAAAAATTTCAACGTATAAGGCAAACCTAAAAGCGAAAAAATTCCAATCGTGCGCAGGTCAACACCGGCGACTGTCATCCATGCCTGCAAAGTGCCACTTGTCAAGGCTAAAGGAAGACCTGAAGAGAAACCGAGAAATGTTATGACGGCTATGTTGCGGCTTCGAAAGACCTGAATATAGGGAGCTATATCAATTTTCAATTTTTTCTATTTATTATTTTTAGATACTATTATATCAATTTAGAAATAAGTGTTTTACCACAAGATAATACAAATACTATATAATGTAAATAGAACGCTGATAAATGCTGGCTTATTTGAGGCAAAAGGGAATGAAGGCATCAAGGTATTCAGTAAAGTCATTTAAAGACCTGAAAGAAGCTCTTGAGTGCAGTGATAAACAGATATTAACAGAGAAAAGTATTCCTGATAATAAAACAGATGAAGAGATATTCCTTGATGCCATGGCAGATGTCAGAGAGATAAAAGAGTTCAGGGAAATTCCCTCTAAAAAGCCTCTTAGAATAAAACACTTGCCTTCGGAGAATGACGATTCTTTCAAGATCTTGAGAGAGATAGTCAACGGTAAAAGAAAAATAAGATTGTCTGACACCGGCGAATATATAGAGTGGGTAAGCCAGAATATCAGGAAGGATATTGCCCGGAGGTTGCATCAAGGACATTTTTCTGTACAGGATTTTATTGACCTCCACGGCATGACACTCGGGGAAGCTGAAGAAGCTTTCAGCAAATTCTTTAAGGATGCCCTCAGGAGACGTTTATTCTGCATAAAAGTGATACATGGAAGAGGTCTGAGATCTTTCAGGGGACCTGTTCTTAAGGAAGCATTGAAAAAATGGCTTCACGGCACCTTCAGGAAATGGGTACTTGCTTATTCCTCAGCAAAAGATTGTGATGGCGGCTTAGGCGCTACCTATATTATTCTTAAAACCTCAAGATGAATCCCCTCCGTATAAAGATTTACTATGAAGATACAGATGCAGGAGGCGTTGTTTACTATGCCAACTACCTCAAATACATGGAACGGGCAAGAACAGAGTTCCTCCTGGATAATGGCATAGATGTGGCAAAATACCATGAGAATGGTTTTTTCTTTATGGTAATTCACGTTAATGTCGATTTCAAACGTCCTGCCCGGCTTGGTGATAGTATAGAAGTTACAACAGAAATAATAGAAATGACAAATGTCACGATTACCTTAAGGCACCATATCTCTAAAGAAAACACGCTTTCTGTTGAGGCATATGTTAAGGTTGCATGCATCAATAAAGATGGAAAACCCCAGAGGTTGCCCGAAGAGTTCAGAAAATTAGAAACACATGTCCACCTATAATGATACAACATCAATAACAGTTTTTATTGCTGATGACCATGCTGTTGTCCGCGATGGTCTCCGCCTCCTGCTTGAATCTCAGATTGACATAAAGGTAGCCGGAGAGATGCTGCTGACGGGCGTCAGACTGTAGCGCAGGGACAGAACCTGTGTCCGTCCAGGGTAGCCCACAATGCAATTGATATAATGCAGATGTTTTGAAAAAATAAATTCTTCGAGTTGAATAAATTTTCGAAAAATATCCGCATTATTCGGGCTAATGTATTTTGAGGTTAAGGTCTACAAAAGCTCCTTAAACTTTATCAGGTCAGAGAATTTATAGAGGGTTGACATAGCCTTGCTTGCGCTTGGTATGCCTGCTTCCTCAAGAGCTGCAACAGGATTAAGTCCACCCACTATTATCATCCCTGCCTTATCCATGCTTACAGGCATCTCAAGGAGTGGCTGGTTCGGATTGCCAAAGAGTAATATGCCACCTATGCCTTTCTCCTTCATTAACTCGCCCAATTCCTTTGCCCTGTCAAGGCTTACAACTGGTATCTCTCTGAAACTCGCAAGTATCTTTCCACTGCTGGCTTTTATTGCTCCCCTAACATCTGTCATCCTGCTTTTTATAAATATCTCAAGAGGATCGAGTGAAGAACCTTCATAGCTTATAAGTGCTGTGAAGCGTACCGGCTCAGAGTTTATTTGAAGTACGCCACCAAACTTTGATATTACAGGAATACCTGCTTTGAGAAATATGCCATTTATTGTTACGCTGCATACTGTTCCAAACCCTACCTGCTTTTCAGGAACTATTAGATCTCCTATTCTATCACCATTTTTGTGTAAAACTACTCTATCAGACATAACATACTGCGATGAAAAAATAGGTTTCATTATCTTTAATGCTTCCTTCAGCCTCACTTCAGGGAAAAAAGAAACATTCAGGATGATATTCCCTTCTTGCGTTTCGAGGTCAAGACTTGTCAGATATGACAGTGATTCAATCTTACTTATAATAAATCCGACTTTCTCTGATACGAGTGCATTAGAAAGTTCTTCCTTTCCCTTCTGTGTAATCACTCTTCCTTCTTTTCCAAATACTTTTGTGTACCCTCTCTCATCGAGTATCCTCATGTGATACCTGACGGTCCTTTCAGTGAGCTCGACTCCGTGAAGTTTTAGTTGTCTTGATAGTTCTCTTGAACCGAGTATTTTGTCCTGATGTTTCTCAAGAATTTTCAGTATTGCCAGCATTGTCTTCGTCATAATAGCATTCCCTCATTTCGGGGACATGGAATAAGCATGTCCCCGATGTCTATTATAACCTAACTGGCAAAAATACCTTCTTTTATTCCTAACCCAAACATAATTTTTTCTGCTTCTGCCATGTCTGATTCCATCACATAAGGTATGCCTGTTACCTCTGCTGCCTCTTTTGTGAGGGAGACAAGGTCGTTCCTGTCCATGTGTTTAATTGCGAACTTCCTTGCGCCAGCCATAAGCTGCTCAAGTCCAATCGTTAACCTGTCACAGAATGTGTACATACCAATTGCGCCAGCAGGAATCTTTTCATAGTCCTTGCCATATTTTGATTTTAGTGTCTCAGCGCTCACAAATATTTTCTCTATTGAATTACCGTATTTCTTTATTTCGGCAGGAAGTTTGTCTTCGCTCATCCATCTCTGGATATTTTTTCCGACCATTGCAGGAATCATTGTTGCACGGCCCATGCAAACAGCCTTTACAAACGGTGCCCCCATTGCTATTGCCTTGAAAATATGATCTTCGAGTGAGAATCCCCCTGCTATGGCAATATCAGGCACATATTTACCCTGTGACTTTAGCTGCTTGGCAAATTTATATGCAAGCGATTCAAGATATATGGTAGGTATACCCCACTCATTCATCATTCTCCATGGGCTCATGCCTGTTCCACCGCCTGCACCGTCGATGGTAAGCAGGTCTATCTCTGCATCAGATGCAAACCTCATTGCCCTTGCGAGGTCGATAATTCTGTATGCACCTGTTTTCAGAGAAACAAACTTTGCACCTATCTTTCTTAAATGTACAACACTATTCATGAACCCTTCATACTCGACCATGCCGAGCCTTGAATGTCTTTCAAATTCTTTGAAAGCGCCTTCATGAAATGCTTTCTGGACAACTGGATCTTCGGGGTCTGGCAGGACAATGTAGCCTCTTTTCTTCAGTTCGAGAGCCATTTCAAGGGTTTTAAGTTTTACTTCGCCGCCTATATCCTTTGCACCCTGCCCCCACTTTAACTCATGGCATTCCACACCGAGTTTCTCGACTGCATATTCAGGGGAGCCAAGTCTGCCATCTTCTACGTTTTGTTGAAGGACGACTGCTCCATAGCCATCTGACCACTTATTATAGGTGTTCACCCTTCTTGCAAGCTCTGGAGAATTAACTACCTTTCCATGCTTTAACTCTGCCTTTAAATCCATCCCGACAATATTTTCACCAATCACTACCATTATTCCCGATATAGCTGCTCCGATAGCCATTGATTCCCAATTGTCCTTGGCTATATTTGTTGAGCCTAAAGCACCTGTAAAAATCGGTACTCTTAGCTTGATTTTGTGCTTGTTACCAATTGAAACTTCTGTGGCCACACTGGTAAATAGCGCCTTGTCAGAGTCAGCTTCTATTCCTACTGCCCCTGAACACGTACCCTGAATATTCAAATGTGAATAATCCACAGGATAAGGCTTTGTAGCACCAGCAGTTACCTTTCCAAAAGGCTGGGGGTAAAGTACCTCTCTTCCCCTAAAAGATGATTTGCCTATTTCACAAAACCCCGGACATCCGTCCAGACAAACAGAACATATTCCTGAATACGGTGCCGGATCAGGAACCCTGTTCCTTGTTCCTGTTGCTGAACTCGCATTTGGTTGACCCTGATACATTTTGACCTCCTTAAAGTAAGTAATAGTTATTTTTCTGACATTGAATTAAGTATTTATAATGTCAGAAGACAAAAAAATATTTAGATATCTTCTTGCCTGACCGTATGATTCATAATTGAGTCCCCGTTCAAGCGCATAATAAAAGCAGTTCTGCGTTATCACCTCCTTCGTTTTTCAATAAAGACGGGACTTCTTTCTTCAGATACATTGAATCGCCCGACCTTAGTGTTTCCCCTTTATTTTTTATGACAACAGAGATAGCCCCTTTTAAAACATAGATGAGCTTTATGCCTTCAACAGGAATGATATTTTCTGTTTTAGTGTATGGCTCTAAAAGGATGAGAGTGCCTGAAACATTGCCATTATTAACGATGCTATAACCCTTAAGACCATTTTCATTTATTGACAGATGAGAGAAGATTTTCTCTTTCTTAATGAGCCATTGAGCGTCTTCAGATTTATTTTCTTCAAATAATGCTGAGAAATTCACTCCAAGTGCATTGCAAATCTGTATAAATGAGTTAAGAGAAGGGTTTATCTGGTTATTTTCTAATTGAGAGATAAAGCTCGGTGTAAGGTCAACTTTATCAGCAAGCTCTTTCTGGCTCATGCCAATGTTTGTCCGTAATTCTTTTATTTTTCTTCCTATCTCAAAAAAAGGCTCTTTTCTCACAGGTGTGATTGCGATGCTTTTTTTGTTATGCTCGATTTCGTAAGGATGTGGCTTGAATGCCTCTCTGTCAGACCGGCCTTCAAGTTTCAAAGCTTTTATGTAGAGCTTATCTTTTCTCTTGTATAATTCTAAAACCACCTGTGTGATGTGCCTTAAATTCGCCTTGAATACCGGGCTGTGAGCTTCCTTTTCTAAAATCCAGTATGCGACGGCACCGAGGTCATAAAGTCGTGGACACAGATAGGTAAAGAATTTATAGGTGCTGTTCTCATCTCCCCAGAGGTCTTGCATGCCGGTAAGACTGTCAAAAATGTATCTGTTCCCTGACGGAAGATTATCCTCTAAGGAATCAAGGACATTTGTAAAATTGGTTATATCAGAAGGATTATCAACTTTAATGACATTTTTACCCCGGTAGTTTTCGTAGAACTTGATAAATGCCCTGTCATTTTTGCCTTTTCCTGATGTAAAACAGTCGAGTAATATGAAAGTCTCTTGATAAGGGGCGTTACCGAGCTGCTGAAGAATGCCGTGGGGTGATTTATTAAAACTCACATAGATGACATTCTGATTTTTTTCAAAAGATTGACTGATAAAATTCTGTACAAACAGTTCAGAGGCAGTACCTGCCTCGACTTCCCAAACCACATTGTCACCGATATAGAGAGAATCTATAAGCCTGTCCAGGTCTTTTATGCCGGATGATATTTTACCCATAATAAATAGATGGTAATCGGTTACCGTATGTTTTTACATTATTCAAAAATATGAGTTTTGTCAAGTAAGAGCTTACGGCCACTATTTTGAGGCTTGGCAGGGAGATAAATTCAGGTTATAATAACACGACAAAACGTACGGATGGATATACGTAAATTTCTTTCGGCCAAGACGGTCCTGAAGAATAGTATCGATTCTGAGGTTAAGTGATGATTTCATTGAAACAACTAAGTACCGGCTTAGGCGGTCTGGATAAAGTAATCAACGGGTTACGAGTGGGTGATAATGTTCTATGGCAAGTGGATGACATTCAAGATTATCGGCACTTTGTTATCCCTTTTGTTGACAATGCATTGAAAAGCAACAAAAAAGTCGTTTATATAAGATTTGCAGAGCATGAACCACTTTTAAAACCAGAAGAAAATATCATCATTTACAACCTGGATGCACATATTGGGTTCGAGATGTTTTCTTCACAGGTTCACAATATTGTGACAAAAGAAGGAGAGGATATATATTATGTATTTGATTGCCTTTCGGATTTACTCTCAGCATGGGCTACTGATTTGATGATCGGGAATTTTTTCCTTATTATCTGCCCGTATCTTTTTGAATTAAACACAATTGCATATTTTGCAATTCTGCGTAGAAGCCACTCATTTAAAACCATTGCCCGTATTCATGAAATAACACAGGTATTGCTGGAAGTCTATAATTATGAAGGAAACTATTATGTGCATCCACTAAAAGCTCAGAATCGTTATACTCCGACAATGTTTCTCCCCCATATCGAGGATGGAAATTTATTCATTCCGATTATTAACAGTGTTGATGCAACAAGACTGTTTTCCTATATCTCACAAAAAGGAGAAGAAAGCACAAAAAGGAAACTGGATTACTGGGACCGTCTGTTTTTAAAGGCAGAGGATTTATTTCAGAGCTCTCTGTCGATCGAAGAAAAGCAGAACATGGTTGAGCAATTATGTTATATCATGATCGCTCGAGAGAAAAGAATGCTATCTCTCGCAAAAAATTATTTTTCCCTTGAAGATTTATTGAATATTAAATCAAGGCTGATTGGGACAGGGTTCATTGGTGGGAAAGCCGTGGGGATGCTTCTGGCAAGGAATGTATTATTAAAGGACAGAGCCGTAGATTGGCAGCAGTACCTGGAGCCACATGATTCTTTTTATATTGGCTCCGATGTTTTCTATACCTACATAGTGCAAAACGGCTGGTGGAAACTGCGCATGGAGCAAAAGACAAAAGAAGGATATTTTAAAGTAGCTGCTCTGCTGCGTGAAAAAATGAAGAATGGGAAATTCCCGAGTGAAATTAAGGAACAATTTCAGCAAATCATTGAATATTTTGGTCAATCTCCCATTATTGTCAGGTCAAGCAGTCTGCTGGAGGATGCATTCGGAAACGCCTTTGCCGGTAAGTATGAAAGTATTTTTTGTGTAAATCAAGGGACACCGGACGAGAGATATATGCATTTTGAGGAATATGTCCGGAGGGTATTTGCCAGCGCAATGAATGAAGATGCATTAACATATCGTTTGCAGAGGGGTCTTGACAAGCAGGATGAACAGATGGCGCTGTTAGTCCAGAGGGTATCAGGGTCACATCGTAAACATTATTTTTTCCCTGATTTAGCAGGAGTCGGTGTTTCTTATAATACCTTTGTCTGGAAAGAAGGTATGGATCCAAAAGCAGGCATGCTGAGATTAGTACTTGGACTCGGGACACGGGCAGTTAATCGTGTTGAAAATGACTATCCACGGATTATCGCACTGGATGATCCTTTACTCCGTCCGCATGCAGGCATTGAGGATACAAGGAAGTTTTCACAGCATGAAGTGGATGTATTAAATATAGAGGAGAACATTTTACAGACGGTGCCATTAACGGAACTGACTAAAAACGAAGACTACAATATCAAAATGGAATTATTAGGAACAAGAGATTATGAGACAACCCAGAAAATAAGAGAACTCGGATTAGAGGAGCGGGAAGCATGGGTTCTTACTTTTGATGAGCTGCTTTCCAAAAGCTCTTTTGCGAGTATTATGCAGAATATGTTAAAGAAACTGGAGAGCATATACCAATACCCTATAGATATAGAATTTACTGTTAATTTTACGCAAAAAGGTCTCATTAATATCAATCTGGTTCAATGCAGACCCCTTCAGACAAAAGGGAGTGAGCAGAAAATAGAAATACCTGCGCATATAGACAATGATAAGATTTTATTTCAATCTGAAGGCAGTTTTATGGGCGGCAGTATCTTACAGAACATTAGGAGAATTATATACGTGGATCCTGAAAGCTATCACAGGCTGTCATTGTCTGAGAAATATGATATTGCGCGCCTTGTAGGAAAACTCAATAAAACGGCAGCTAACAGGACGGAGATGCCTATTCTGTTACTGGGCCCCGGCAGATGGGGGACAACAACCCCCTCATTGGGGGTTTCTGTGAGATTTTCTGAAATCAATAATATCGCGGTGATTGGTGAAATTTCATACATCAGTGGCAGTTTAATGCCGGAACTTTCATTTGGCACCCATTTTTTCCAGGATTTAGTCGAAGCTGATATTTTTTATGTGGCGTTGTTCCCTGAAAAAAGCAGTGTGATTTTCAATGAAGACGTATTAAATCGTTTCACGAATGTGCTTGAGGAACTTATGCCTGACAGCGGTAAATACAAAGAAGTCGTGAGAGTTTACGATATAGACAATAAAGCATTACACGTAGCAGCAGATGTCATGTCTCAAAAGGTAATCTGCTTTAGTAACGAATCATTAAAATAATGAGGGATACGATAGTTAGTCTGAAACATCTTTAATATCTCTCTAAAGCTCAAAAGCTCTGCATATCAATAAAACGATTATCAGACTATTCCGTATGCAAGCATTGCTTTAGCTACTTTTAAAAATCCGGCAATATTTGCCCCTGCAACATAATCGCCCTTTTTACCATAAGCATAGGCTGCCTCAAGGCAGGTTTTATGAATTTCCTTCATTATGTTTAAGAGTCTGTTATCCACCTCTTCTCTTGTCCATGTCAGTCTGAGACTGTTCTGGCTCATCTCAAGCCCGGATACTGAAACCCCACCGGCATTTGCTGCCTTCCCGGGGCCAAAGAGAAGATTATTATCCTGAAAGACCTTAATAGCTTCAGGAGAGGAAGGCATGTTTGCACCTTCTGCGACACAGAAACATCCCTGTTTTACCAAAGCCCGGGCATGCTGACCGTCAATTTCATTTTGCGTAGCACAAGGTAAGGCTATATCAACTTTTAAGTTTTGTTCTTTAATGACGTCCCATACGCTGTTTCCTAAAAAACATACTGATCCGAATTTCTCAGCGTATTCTTTTATTCTTCCCCTTCTTATATTTTTTAGTTCTTTTACGAAATCATATTTTTCACCAGATATGCCAGACTCGTCAACTATGGTTGAATGGGAGTCACAAAGTGTTATTACCTTACCCCCGAGTTGATTTACTTTTGCCACTGCATACTGAGCTACATTTCCGGCGCCACTTACAGCAACTACTTTATCCTTGAAATCTCTTCCCCTTGTCGCTAACATCTCAGCTGCAAAATAGACAGCACCATACCCTGTAGCCTCAGGCCTTATCAAACTGCCCCCGTACTCAAGACCTTTTCCTGTAAGGACACCTGTGTGCTCATTGACAATCTTTTTATAGTACCCATACATGTAACCTATTTCCCTTGAACCAACACCTATGTCTCCAGCAGGCACATCAATATCAGGCCCGACATGCCTGTAAAGCTCTCTCATAAAAGATTGACAGAACTTCATCACCTCGTCATCTGATTTGCCTTTTGGATCAAAATCAGAACCACCTTTTGCACCTCCCATAGGAAGTGTACTGAGTGAATTTTTAAATATCTGCTCAAAACCCAAAAATTTTAAAATGCTTAAATTTACAGAGGGATGAAACCTAATGCCGCCTTTATAAGGTCCGATTGCATTGTTAAATTGAATTCTGAAACCTCTGTTCACATGAACTTCACCTTTATCATCAACCCATGGAACGCTAAAAATGATCGACCGGTTAGGTTCGACAATTCGTTCATAAATTTTTGCTTTTACAAACTCAGGGTGCTTTTTTGCTGTAGGCTCAAGTGCTTCCACGACTTCTTTTACTGCCTGGTGAAATTCGTGTTGATCAGGATCTTTTTGTTTTACCTTCTCGATAACATCATTAATAATAGACATCCCTGTACCTCCTCATGTATGAGATTGCAATTTGCTGTCACTTAGACTAGAACCTGTCTCAAATTAAAATGGGTGAAGGCCTCCTTAATCATACCGCAAAGCGGTACGAGGTATCACCCAAAGCCTCAATTTCCCATACCACATTATCTTCAACATAGAGGGAATCTATGAGGTTATCCAGGTCACCTATTCAAGAATAGATTTTATCCATAGTTTATTCGGCTAACGGATACCTTTGAATTTTAAAATTAAAAAAGAAGAAAAATCAATTGACTGTATAAGCATGCTATTCGTTCATAATGCAATATTGCCGAAACATGAGATAAATATTTAATCACTTTTTCAGTCGGCGAATCCTGCTATTCGGACATGGTCAGGGATGACAACCAACGGATAATATGCTTTTCTGTGGGTTCCTTGTTAAATTATCTTCATAAATAGTTTATATTTATAGATAGAACGTAAAATAACCAAAGATAAGAGATATGGTAAATAAGGAAGCAATACTTTTATTTTACAGAAAGAAGTCGAGAAGGCCTCTCAGTTTCAAAGATATGGTCTCATACATGAAACTTAGCCGCAGCGAAGCAAGATCACTGAAAAAAATCCTCAGCATCATGGTTCGTGAAGGAGAGCTTGTTATAACGAGAAAAGGTCTCTATGGTCCTCCTGAAGATATGAATCTTATAACCGGTTATTTTGAACCTCACAAAGAAGGCTACGGCTTTGTGGTTATGGAGAAACCCGGGGAAAGAGATTTGTTCATACCTCCATGGGCAACTCTGGGGGCAATGAATAATGACAGAGTTCTTGTGCGTGTCGAAAACTGGACTAAGCGAGAGGGTAGGATTATAAGGATACTCGAAAGGTTTCATACAAGGATAGCAGGAAAACTTGAAGCTACAAGCACGGGTTTTTACGTCAGGCCAAAAAACAAATCTGTACATCTTAGCATATACATCCCTCCCAGAGAAAGAGGAACAGCAAAGAGGGGAGACATAGTTGTTGCAGAAATAACCAGCTATCCAAAAGACAGAAAGCCACCAGCCGGAAGAATATTAAAGGTTTTAGGCAAACCAGAGGATCCGAAAGCAGAAATAGAATCCATTATAGAGGAGTTAAATTTGCCGAAAAAGTTCCCGCGTAATGTTCTTGAAGAAACTCGTTCACTTTATAAGCCAGCATTAAAAGGTGCCGAAAATAGAATAAAAAGAAAGGACTTAAGGTCACTCCGAACAGTTACAATTGACGGTGAACACGCAAAAGACTTTGATGATGCTTTATCTGTAAAAATAGAAAAACATGGATATAAACTTTATGTGCATATAGCAGATGTTGGTTTTTATGTGGACTGGAATTCCGGTATCGATGTCGAGTCGAGAAAGAGAGGAACAAGTGTTTACTTCCCTGACAGGGTTTTACCTATGCTGCCGAAAGATCTTTCTGAAGAGCTGTGCAGTCTGAAACCCAAGGTTGAAAGGCTCGCTTTCACTGTGGAAATGGATTTCGACAGGGGCGGGGATAGGATAGATGCGAAATTCTATCCGAGTGTCATAATCAGCGACGAACGTATGACCTATACTTCCATAAAAAAAATCCTTGTTGACAACGACAAAACCGAGCGCGGAAAATATGATTATCTCCTCCGGGATTTTGAGCAAATGGGCAAGTTATGCGGTATTCTCAGAGACAAGAGGCTCGAACGCGGGAGCCTCGACTTTGACCTGCCTGAACCGGAGGTCCTGCTTGATATAAAGGGAAGCCCTGAATCCATTCTCGCAGCAGAAAGAAATTTTGCTCATACGGTCATAGAAGAGTTCATGATTGCAGCAAATGAAGCGGTTGCAGAATACCTCGATGCCCTGGGTGCCCCACTCATTTACAGGGTTCACGAGGAACCTGATCCAATGAAGTTTGAGTATGTCGAGAGGGTGATCAAATCACTTTATGGGACAAAACTGCCCTTAAAACCAAAGGACTATTCAGAATTGCTGAAGAAAATAAAATTTACTCCTGAAGAAGAAATAATAAATTACCTGATATTACGCAGCCTTAAACAGGCGCGTTATTCAAACATTAATGTTGGTCATTTCGGGCTTGCATCAAAATGCTATACACATTTCACCTCGCCGATAAGAAGATATCCTGACCTTATTGTGCACAGGATTCTTAGAGAAGTATTAAACAAAAAACACATTTCTGACAGGAGGATACGGGAGCTTAACAAAATTCTTCCGGATATTGCATTTCATTCATCCCGCATGGAGCGGCTTGCTGATGAGGCAGAAAAAGAAGTGGTGAATGCAATGAGAGTATGGTTTATGAAGGATAAGGTTGGTGAACAGTATAATGCGAAGGTTGTTAATGTGACCCCTTATGGATTAAAAGTCAGATTGAAGGACTATTTTATAGAAGGCTTTCTGCACGTATCTTATATGACAGATGATTTTTATCAATACAATGAGCGCTCATTGAGCCTTGCTGGAAGACATACAAAACGTATGTTTAAAATCGGAAACGAATTAAGGGTACGGATAGACAGGGTTGACATGGAGGAACGGGAAATAATACTGGATATATGTGATTACGTCAGCGAACATAAAAGGAAAGAGTAATCTGAATTTAAATATTTAAAAAAAATTTATTTAACTTGATCGAATGTTTTACAGAATAGCAGCTGATTTTGTAGTCCTCCTCCATTTTCTGTGGATTCTTTTCCTGATATTCGGTGCCTTCATAGGGAGAAAATATAAAATTTCCAAAATCTTTCATATTGCAGGTCTTTGTTTTGCGATTATAATACAAATATTTGGATGGTATTGTCCCCTGACATACGTTGAAGTATGGCTGAGGCAGAAACATGATCCATCGCTTTTATATTCAGGCTCATTTATTATTCACTATGTGGAGAAAATTGTTTATATCGAGTTGTCGCAATGGATAATCTTTGTGCTCACGGTCATACTTGTTTTAGGATCATTATATATTTATTCTGGAAGAAGGCTCTGACAGAGGGTTCAACATAAAGAATTAAAAACAGATGGATCTGAAAGAACTCATAAAAATAATGGAGGCACTCAGAAGCGATAAGGGATGTCCCTGGGATAAGGAACAAACAAGGGAATCCCTGAAGCCGTTTATTGTTGAAGAGGCATATGAATTGATTGAAGCAATTGAGGAAAACGATCCTGAAAACATAAAAGAGGAACTCGGTGACCTTCTGTTTCAAATAGTCTTCCAATGCCAGGTCGCAAAAGAGGGGAACGAATTTAACATTTCTGACGTTATCGAGAAGATTGGCAAAAAGATGATAGCAAGACACCCCCATGTCTTTGGAAAAGCTAATTATAAAACAACCGATGAGGTTCTTGTTCACTGGGAAATTCAGAAAAAAAGTGAAGGTAAACTCCGCCAGTCCATACTCGAAGGAGTTCCCAAGGCTATGCCATCCTTATTAAGGGCACACAGGCTTCAGGACAGGGCAGCAAGAGTTGGGTTTGACTGGGAAAAGGTTGAAGATGTTTTAAAGAAACTCGATGAGGAATTAAAGGAGTTTAAAGAGGCACTTGCTACAAAAAAACAGGAAGAGATAGAAGATGAACTCGGAGATATATTTTTCATGCTTGTAAATATTTCAAGGTTTATCGGCGTAAACCCTGAAGATGCCCTGAGGAAAACTATCAGCAAGTTTATTCACAGGTTCCGCTATATCGAAATGAAAGCTGCGGAACAGGGCTTTAAACTCTCGGAGATGACCTTGACTGAAATGGACAGATTGTGGGATGAGGCAAAGGGGAAGAAAATTTAACAAATGTAATACAGTTCCCGTGAGATTCTTTTCCTCTCTATTTCCAGAGCCGCATCTCTTCCACCATTTTTCATCGATCTCGGTCCCGGAATAATGACCTTTTCTTTTTATCATCTTTCTATAAGATTCATTCGGGGTATTATTTTTCCAGAATATTTTGCTGTATGGTTATCGGTAATCCCTGTGTACCCGCATAAAAAACTATAATCTCTGCAGGTATATTACCTTCATTTTTGCCACAATGCCAGGTGTTAACCACCTCGGCAATTGCTTCGCCGGCTTTCAGATGCAATCTCTCACCGGTATCAGTCCTTACAGTAAGTTCGCCTTTCAATAACACCCCTGCATTAATCACAGGATGCTTATGCAGCGGTAATGATACTCCTGGTGGTATTGTAATTTTCAGAATCGTGATCTCAGGTTGACCGCCGGGGTAATCGGGCAATTTGCTCCCATCCCAGCTTGAAGTGGTCTTTACCAGCACTTTGACATCTACACTATTTTCGGTGATAACGGGGCTATCGGCAGACGCGTGTTCAATTGACCCTATCCCGGTTTTTAAGCCAACAGTTTCTAATATGGATTCATGGGCTGATGAGGTACAACCAACAAAAAGTAACAAAATAATCAATTGCAACCTTACGATTACGGTCTTCATAGATTAAACCGCCTCCTTTCAGGGCGCCATATATCAGTAATCGTTGAGAAGACTTCTCTTGAAAATTCTAAGCCAAGCCCTGACTGGCATTCTTCGAAATAATTTATCGCTTCAAAAAACTCTTCCTTTGCGTCGGGATGGAAGGAGTATTTCATCTACAGTATTTTTCGTGGATTTCCTTAAAAACTTTATCGCCTGGAATGGTTTTGACCTTACCAGTTTTAATTTCCTTAACTCTCTTTTCAGCTTCTTTTGCCCATAATGAATCAATTTCTTTTTGTGATGGATATAAGCTATTGAGAATCTTTTCAACCAATGTAGTTTTTATATCTACCGGTAAAGACTCAACCATTGAAATTAGCTCTTTTGTTTTTGCAGTCATAAGTTTACCTCTCTTTCAAATATATTTTAGCATAACGCCAAGCTAAGCCGCCCGGCCACAAGCCTTTGCCAACCAAAAGCGGTTTAATCCGAGTCGGCTTGAGTGATTCGTTATGTGCTTTATTTGTATACATCTCGTCTGTGTCCGATTTTAACAACTATGATATTCAATTCCCTGTCGGCAATTGAATAGATTATTCTGTATAATCCTTGACGAATTCTGAACCTATTTGCTCCCGTAAGCTTTTCACATCCCTGAGGTCGTGGGTTGTTTGCCAGTGCCTGAATCTTTTGAATTATCCGTAAGCGGTCTTTCCGCGGTATGTTCTCAATCTCTTTGACAGCCGATGGCTTGATGAGAATATTATATTTTGCCACGCCTCTTCAGATCCTTGAGAACTTCCTCAAACGACAGGTTAGGCTCATGAGCCCTTTCTGCAAATGCTGCGATATCTTCTGCATCTTCTGCAAAAACGATTCGGACCGCCTCATTGACGATATCAGAGACAGAACTATCAGTTTCAGCAGCCTTCAGACGAAGAGCCTTATGGATCTGGGGATCAAAATAGATTGTTGATTTTTTGGCTATTGTTTTCATACATTTAATGTACCATCATACCATTAAAGCGTCAAGACGCAAATAGTAATTTAAATTTTTTCACATAACGGCTGAAATCACTGGCGGGGCTATGCCACGTCCAGTGGATTTATTTGATACTCATTAAGGCCCCCTTGATGCCGCAATGCGGTATCATGTATCAACCTAAAAAACTTTTCCAAAGGAGGCCTTGTATGAGATTTTACACTAAGCAGCACAAATTTTTCTGTGGAGTTGATCTCCACGCCAAGAGTATGTACCTCTGTATCCTCAACGCAGAGGGGGAAATCGTTTTGCAGCGGAACATCAAAACGGACTCTGATGTATTTCTGAAGACCATTGCACCTTACCGCGAAGACATTGCCGTTGCCGTGGAGTGTATCTTCACCTGGTATTGGATTGCCGACCTCTGTGCACAGGAAAACATTCCTTTTGTCTTGGGCCACGCCCTCTACATGAAAGCAATCCATGGTGGCAAAGCAAAGAACGATAAGATCGATGCCCATAAGATCACAGTCCTACTCAGAGGAGGTATGATGCCCATGGCCTATATTTATCCTTCCGAGATGCGCTCCACCAGAGACTTGCTCCGGCGTCGTATGCACCTCGTCAGAAAACGGGCCGAACTACTTGCTCATGTGCAAAATACCAATTATCAGTACAATCTTTCAGATATAGGAAAGAAAATAGCTTATAAGGCGAACAGGGAAGGAGTAGCCGAACGGTTCCCTGATGAAAGTGTCCAGAAAAGCATCGAACTGGATCTCAGGGTCACCCATTAAATTCTTACTCTTACGACCTGTGCAGGGCAGGCTCCAGCGGGCATCCATGGGTTTTTCTGGATTCCCCGGTCAAGAGACTGTGTCACAATTTATGTCTGTAAGTTGCCTGTTCATGGAAAAAGCACCAA
>JACUUX010000116.1 GCA_014859105.1 Nitrospirota bacterium | reverse complement strand
TAAAGCCAGCGCCGCGCCTGAGGGAGTGAATAAAATACAAAGGAGGAATAAAAAAATATGAAGAAAAGTAAAGGACTGCAATTAGGCGCGATGCTTGCGGCGATGCTACTACTTTTTGTAGTATTGGCATCAACGCCTGCAAGCGCATATTCTGCTGGACCTAGATGGCAAGGAACATCAGCATACTATGGTTGGGACTGGTGGGGATCAATACCATCTGATTGGAAACCTGCTATAAGAAACGCTGCTGCTACCTGGAATTCAGCAGGCTCAGTGTTCAGGTTAAATGAAGATTTTTGGACGGCAAATGTTTATAAAGCGTCACTCGGAGTTAATGGACCTCAAGCCAATACAGATGTCTCAGGTAGTGGACAATATATCACTTCAGTTACAACAACATTTAATGGTGATAAGACTTGGACAACAACAGGCGAGAGTAATAAACATGATGTTCAGGACGTAGCTACACATGAATTTGGTCATTGGTTGTTTTTGTATGATCTTTATGGAACTGGAGATACTGAAAAGACCATGTACGGTGTTGGTGGGCCGGGAGTGACCAAGAGAAGAACACTCGAACAAGACGATAAAGACGGTATTATATACCTATATGGTTAGCAGAATAACCGTATTGCCTAAGGAGGATATGAATATGAGAAAATTGTATATAACAATGTTACTGGCTGCTATATTCGTAGTTGGTGCTGCAACAGTAATAATAAATACTAAAAGTATTGATGAACCTATGACTTATGTGACCTCAAGCTCATGGGGTGATGAAATATTGAACAACTCATTGCTTGCGGATGGCTCAGAGAGCATAATCCTTGGTCATGTCATTAAAGTCAATCCTGCTATATGGAATACCATAGATGGAAAGAAACCAATATCAACGAGTAAAATGCCAGCGTCCAAAGAAGAATTTGAGGAAAAAGAAAAAGAAAGAAGAATCTATGCTGATGCGATTATTAAGGTTGATAAAAAAATAAAAAATGAATCTACACCATCAGAGATAGTTGTCCGGACGCTTGGTGGAAATGTAGGAGATGATTTTATGCTTGTAGAAGATGAGGCAAAGTTTGAGGTTGGAGAAAAAGTATTGCTATTCCTTACAAAAGAGGATCCCTTCACCGATAACAGCGCCGGAACCCACTATAGAGTAACGGGTTGGAAGTTCGGAAAGTTCAGTATTACAAATGATAATCAAGCACTAAGACCCAATCTTCCCGAATCACACAAGAAAATATCTCTTGAAGAGTTGTTGAATTCCATAGGGGCTCAATGAGCCTCTTTTTTTATTTTTTTGCTAAAAGTATTAAAATGGAGATCAAATATATAATAGATACCCTAATTAGTGATAGCATCCAGCTATTGGTTTCATTCTTGTAGAATTGAGTATTGTATATAAACTATACACAATATTATTCAAGAAAACTGACGAACTATCTATGATTATGATTCTTTCTTTTCTCACCTTATACTCCCAGCAGGTAAATTATGATCATCGCCACAACCACCCCGTACAGAAATCCTATCCATCTCCCTATAATCGTTCCGCGCTGCTGGAGTATCTCAGCAGATGAAAACTCAACTTTTTCCTCAATCTTATCCAGCCGTTCCATTATACTGTCGTAATCCATATTCTCACCTCACACCCATTGCCAGAAAAACAAGCCCGAGCGCAAGCAAAAATCCAATTACAAAGAAAGCTCTCGCTTTAAAATTAAAAACACCGGAAAAAGTCCTCTGGTCTCTTCCAATTATCATGACACGTCTCTCAAGGTCACTAACCATACGGTTAAGTTCTCTTGCATTGGGTGATACAATTAAAGGGAGCTTTTCGTTCATAAAAGCCTCCTGGCTGCAAAGATCACTATTGTTATTACAAATCCTGCAACAAAGCCCTGGAATATGCCAGAAGTCATGCCAGCCATTACCTTCTGCACTTTTCCTAAATCCTTTATCTCGCCCTCTATTGATCTCACTCTTGCTTCGATAGCAACAAGCTCCGGAGATACAGCAGTTTCACCTTCTTCCTTCTCTTCTTTAGCAGCACCCATCGTTGCAAGGACAGGTTCCCATTTGCAGGGTTCTTTTATTGCAAGGGAATCTATGGTTTTTTCTATCCTGTCAATATCCTCTACATTCATCAGGTCAATAATTTCAACCTGCTCCCGCCATACGTTGATCTGGTCTTGAGGGATGTTGCTTATATACGGTATCGCCCCTTTTGCCCCGATGATCCTCCCTTCTTTATCAATCCCGTTTTTCGAAAGTGCCATCATGGCATCACCTGAAAGATGCCCGTGCACCTCTGCCCCGCATACCACAAGATACCTGATACTGGTATTTGAAATGATATTTGCAACAACCTTCTCAATACCGATGTTCTCGGTTTTCATCGTGCCCACGATGGCTGCTTTCTTCACCAGCCGGTTCTTATCAAGCTCGCTTGCAAGCGTAATTATGGCAACCTGCCTGTTCGGGTCTCCTGTTGCATATTCTCCCCGCACAGGCGGCCAGTCCGGCAAGAAGGTCATATTTCCACCCCTATAGCAAGGATGATCAGGGCTGCGATGAGAAGTCCTGCCATGAATCCATAAACAAAATTTGTCACCCTGCCAAGATTCAGGTAAATTCCTTCCCTGTTGGGATATGAAACAAGAGGCGTTGTCATGGGATCAAGTGACTTAAATAGATCACCGGCGATGTCTTCAAGCCTGTCGATCTTATCCACGACCGCTGCCAGATTCACAGCGACCTTCCCTGTATCCATCTCTGCGACTATGCCTGAATATGGGTCAATTGCAACCGGAACTTCTTCATCTATTATGGCGTACATATTAATGCTCCGCAGGTGGATAGCCTGTAAAGGATAGAAGCTCTGACAACAGGATGGCGATCAAGCTAAATAACGCAGTTCCAGGTAAAGGTAACATAAGGGCAAAAATAAGACTTCTATACAATATACTTTTTGAAAGAATACTTTCACACCGTTATCCAAATGGTCTTAAATTCATACTTCATGATACCGCCTTATTCAGTCAGAAGTTATTAACTGTAACCTTAATTAAATGTTTGTCACAGCGTTAACCAGTGCTCTCCTTCGCTGTCATGGACGCACACGTTTCCCCTGCCGCCCGGACTGAAACCATTGAACTTTTCAAGCAGGGATATGGATTCTTTGATTTCCGTAATATACCGCTCTTTCAGCAATGATGCCATCTCACGGCTCTCAAGGTCATCCATGCTTTTTCCATGACCGTCGCATTCACACACCATAAGGCGCCCCTCGTACAGGTAAAACGGGTATGTTTTACATATATACGGTCGGTTTTTATAAACACTGCATATCCCCCCTTCCAGGAAAATACAATCCCCGTTTTTCCTCAGTACCCACTCAAAAGTATGGATATTACCCTCAGAATCCATATCCTCGGAAGGTGTCGGAATTACAACATCCTTCCATTTAAGACCTGTTTGTTTACAGATGCGCCAGACCTCAAAAGGGAAGACTGCAACCGTGTTGTCCCCGTAATGTTGCCTGCAGCATTTCCCGCACTGTATGCATTTAAATCCTGTTTCTTTAATTTCACATGCAAGCCTGGTTTCATCTATTTCCAGTGCTTTTTCAAGCGTTTTCTTAAGGTGTGCAATTCTTCGTTTGATGATATCCATTCCACTTACCATAAATTATTAATAACCTGGATTTTCCTGTTTCCTGAATAAAATGGAAACGCTAACCAGGAACATAAACTGATTGGTGGTTAACCCATTTTTTTCGCTGCAAGTTCAATAGCCTCAATAAGACTGTCCCGCGGCATAATGATAGTCACCGGGATACGCAGGACTTTCTCAACAGTAGTGCTTACGATTGGGGCGCATACAAGCGCTTTTGCGCCCTCCCTTTCTGCTTTAATCGCTGCAACAATGGCTTCTTCCATGGATGT
>JACUUX010000043.1 GCA_014859105.1 Nitrospirota bacterium | reverse complement strand
CTCCCTATAGTTGAGATGCACACAACATCATCTGAGATTTCTAATACACCTGATAACAAACACTGAGGGCCTACCGCCAAGTGCGTTTACTTCGGAAAGAAACCTCGAGCAGCAGCCGTTTTCCGGCGGCATTCGCCTGAACTTGGAGAAATATCAAAAGGGAAGACCCTCACCCTCTTGGCCTTTAACCCTCTTTTCAGTCTCAAAGAATTTCACTTTACGGTTGATTTATACTATAACAATGGAAGCGGCCATATATTCTAACCAGGGTGACGAGTACCAAAGGCTGATAGTTCTGCATTGGATGGTTCAATTATTGTCGAATGACGATCTGGAATGGGTTCAGATAGAAGCAATTGCTCATCCTGAAACTGGCGATCGAATTCTTATAGAGGATGTTGTCGTTGCATATAAAGACGATCGTAAGATATATATACAGGCAAAGAAGAATCAGCCTCAATATAGATCGTGGAGTTTAAATGAACTTAAAGATAACCTCTTAAAAGCAAAAGCCCAATTGGAAAAAGACCCACAGGGACAAGTTTACTTTTACTCAAGAACACCCTTTGGGGAGCTTCACAGTCTCAAAGAATCAACACGCTTGTATGAAGATTTTCTAATGTTCGATGGCAACGCGCCGGGAACGATCAAAGATATTTTTGAGAACTTTAATGGGATAATAGGTACCTCGGGGGCAGAAGCTTTCGCAATCATTCAGCAAATAAATATAGGAGAGCATCATGATTTTTCTGGCTGGGAAAGAGCGATAAAAGAAGAGATAAGGAGACAGTATTCAGAGCAGGATCGTATTTATGATTTTTTAATGCACCAAGTCACTTTGCAAAGCGCTCGCTTAGGGGGCTTTTACAGGTTCACTCAGAAGTATCTTTTCGACATCTTGACAGAACAGGGATTTTATACCGCTCCGACAATAGAAGAGGCGGACTTAATCAAGCAATTTAAGATTGCATCTCAAATAGGCCGCAATTATGACAGCACAATTGGCGGTCGAAAAATATACCGCGATGAAGTTCTACACATTCTGGACTTTGTTAGACAAGGTAGGAAATCCATACTTGTCACGGGTAAAAAAGGTTGTGGTAAAACATGGGTGCTGTTAGAGTTGGCCGCCCAACTTGATCATTCATCTTCTTACGGGCTTCTCTTTATCAAAGGTGACCAGTTCGATGACATTGTGTCGGAAGAGCAACTTATGAAAAGGTTAGACTTTGAATATAAACCTTCTATCTTAGTTTCCAGACTTTCGGAATACAGGCATGTCGTCGTTATAATTGATTCCCTCGACGCCCTTTCCCTTGCAAGAGATCAACAACCGTTAAGAATTATTTTGGCCTTCACTGATAAACTTCTCGCCTTAAAAAATATTTCAGTTGTTATAGCCTGCAGAGATTTTGATCTTGAGTACGATCCCTATTTAAGAAATCGTACATGGGATGAAAAGATGTCGCTGCCGCCATTAGATTTTGAGAGGGACATCGTTCCGATTCTTCAGTCGTGGAGAATAGATTTCTACTCAATGAATGACAAGCAGAAAGCCTTATTTTCACATCCACAGAATTTGAAGTTATATGAAAAGCTTTTCAATAAAGTTCCTCTGTCCTCCTTCCTAACAGAGTTTCACTTTGCAAAGCTGTTTATTGAGGAATTTGTTCAGAAGAAGGAAGGTTTGGGGGAAGATGCAGCAAACTTGTTACAGTCAATGTCCAAGAAATTGCTGGAAACTCGCTCACTTTTTTTACCAAGACCGCAATTCACCGGTTCAGAAGAAATGTTTCACATTCTCTGTTCAGAAGATATCTTAGTAAAGGACACCTTAAGAGACAGAGTTGCGTTTTCTCATCAAACGCTGCTTGATTACTTGATAGTTAGATATTATGTTAGCGAAAGCAAATCGCTTCTTGAATTCGTTTTAGATCACCCTCAGCTTCCTTTTATCAGACCTGCTATTAGAAGCTTTTTATTCTATCTTCATTCTTTGGGCGATAGGAATTTTTTAAAGGAAGCTCTCCGAATCTTGAAAGATCCGAACGTTGCCTATCACATAAAAAGACTTGTTGTCGAATCGCTATCTGAAATCAATCCCATTACTGAAACTGAATTTAGTCTTATCAGGGACATTCATAAGAATTTTCCCGATCTTTTTATCAGGTTCCTGCAAAGAGTTTCTACGGTTGAGTGGTTTGATGCGATGCATCCGAGATTAACTCGTGCGGTTTTCGAAAATAAAGATAATGACTCTCAAAAAATTACATTTCTCTATGCGATAGAAAAATGGATGAATGTTCGCCCCGATAAGGTTATTGAATGCTGGAAATATGTATTGCGTGCCTCCGATCCTTTATTTGGTCCGATTATTTTTTCGATAGATAAATTTTCGAAGTGGGAGGCCGAAGGGGTTGAAGAAATTTTAAGGACTCTCTTGGGGCTTGAAAGAATCAAAACGCATGACAGATGGATGGGAAGGGCTATCTCAAAATATATTTCTACTATAAATAAAGGAGATGACCTTCTGTGGCAGTATATAACGCAAGATATTCCGAAAGGCGTCATCCCATATCATTTCTTCTCATCGCATGATAAGGGCTTAAATTGTTCGGAGCATCATTTCTGCGAAAAGACATTTCTTTTTGAGAGATTAAAAAAATCCTCATGGTTGCTTGAAACAGCCATTGCTGCGATTAACGATTGGAGTTCAAGGTACGAGCACTATGCTGAAGCTACTGATTTGAACAACGCTTTTCTTCATGACACTGCCTGGGAGCAAAAGCATCATGACTATGGTCTTTATGCATACGATCCTATAAATGAGTTACTGGCAGCAATAGACAGGGCTCTCAGACTTCATGCACGCGAGAAAACCATGTGGTTTCTTGAAACGGAACCTTCTATACGAAAAACAAGAAACGGTGCCATAGCATATTTTCTAATCAATGCGTATCTGTTGAATCCCGAAGAATATCGGATGAGAGCGTACGAATTTCTCTTGCGGCCTGAGGTACTCTTCGAATCCGACCTTAGTGATGAGATAGGGGAGCTGATTAGACGAATAGTTCCTTTTTTAATGCCGGAACAGCAGGAACACATACAAAAAACAATACTTGAAAGAACAAAACCTGACTGGGAGACGGAAGATCAGCCTCGCTGGCTCATGAAATGGAAGTATCAGAAGATATCAGTAATTCCAGCAATCTTTCGTTTACCCGAAGCACATGCTTTTGTTGAGAAGTGGCAGAATACTTTTGGCCTCTGGCCTCAACCTCCCGAAATTATGGGATGGGGCGGCACGATAGGTTCTCCCATCTCAGTTTCTGAAATGGAAGGATTGTCACAGAAGGGCCTTCTGAAACTATTTAAGTTTTATGATGACAGCACTTCTGGAGGGGGATGGATTGACCCTTCTAATCATTCGGCAGGGGGGATTGAACACATTGCACATGTGTTCTCAAAGTGCTGTGAAAGAAATCCGCAAAAATATCTTCAGTATATGGATATCTTCTGCGAATCGGAGATCAGTAAACGGTATATTTTTGCCCTGCTTAATGGTTTGACCTATCATATTTGTTACCGCTTCGGAAGGCTGCAGAAGTCTGATATTGAATTCGTGGAACCTCTACTGGAGGGAGAAATAATTGCGCAAGTTATTTTGGACTGGTTTGACAGATATCCGTTTCTTTTAGAGGACGGCTACGGTTCAAGCTATGCACTTTACGCAATATCTTATGTAGTAACAAGAGATGATCTCCAGAGAAGGCTTATTGACTATTATGAAAAGATGTCTAACTATCCTGACCCTGAAAAACTTGAACAAAAAGTATTCCGTCAGAATAAGACAGGAATGGATAAAAACGACCTTCAACACATTTCGATAAATTCTGTTAGAGGACACATTGCAAATGGCGTTACCACTCTCACTGGAAAACTTCTTGAAAATGAAAAGGAAATACCATTGAGGCTTTATGACCTTTGCGAATTACTTGCTTCAGATTCTGTGGAAGCAGTAAGAATCCATGTCCTTGAGTTGTTACCCTATCTGGAATATAAGAAACTAGGCAGGGGATGGCCATTGTTTGAAAAAGTCTTTAAAGAAGCTCATCCTGCTCTTTGGCCCTATGCTTATCGGTTCTTATATCATCAATACAGAAATCATTTTGAGAAAGTATATCCTATCCTCGATAGAATGAAGAATGAAGGTGGGGAACATGGTGCCGAACCGTGGGGATTAATTATGGCTCTTTCTGTTTTGGACGACTTGATTTCACTTGAAACCTTTATGGGACAATTAACGGAGCTTCAACAAGAGAATGCGTGGCACGGGGCAATTAAGGTATTTACTGCAAATATCAATATGCCTGATTTAAGAACCAAATGTATCAGAGGGCTTATCGCTATCATGAAGGACGAAACATTCCCGCATAAATTAGTTGCTAATATAGAAAATCACTTGGAGCAGATTCCTTTGACATACAACGATTTAACAAAGAGTTTTTTGGATATATTCATTGATAATGTCCGACTACATCACGATATCCATCATTTAGCTAACTTTCTTACTTATCTGTCAAGAATGGCAGACAGTTATCCTGAATGGTGCATGAACATGGTTGAGAAATTTCTCAGTAACTTTCCCGAAAAAAGACCGTCGTATATGTGGAGAGTGGAGGATATGGTTACAACTGTTATCCAGTTGTTGCGATGGGCAGATACGCAAGATGATTCTCAATTAATAACAAGAGTCATCAAAATACAAGATCGTTTACTTCAACTGGAGTGGCCGGGAATGGACGAAGCCTTCTCCAAGGCAGAAAGAGAATAAAATATCTTTTTTTTAAGAGAGCAAATATCTATCCCTCAGATGTAATCATTTCTCCTTGTACTCTTCGGTCTAGTCGGGGTGGGCGATGGCGTTTCTTTCTGTGAGCAATTTTTCATTCAGTTCACCTCTATATGGGTGCCCTCTATGGGTGCTAACAAACAGCTTAAAGAAGTTCAAATATTTGAGGATTATCAAAAGAAACGTATAAACATAAAACTGTAAAGCTGCGCTCCAGTGGTGGCGATCAGCGTTGTCCGCTGCAACCGATTGTTGGGTGCAAGATTATTTCTCACATGTCAAAACATATTCATGTGAATAGACTTTTCTACCATGAGCGTGCGATGTGAATCGACCTAGTTCATTTCGGTACGGTGTTAGGATTTTGTAACTGATTTTTCTCCTCGAGACTTGCACGTTTTTGAAATTATTATCGAGCAGACTCTGGGCCAATGACTTGGCATTATCAACATGCACGCCCTTGTAGCTCGTATTGCCAATAACAAATGCAACAGAACTACCCATCTTTACAATTTGTTTGATTCTCTTCACTGCTAGCTCTAAATCATAGAAGTACCTCAGCACTGACTTGGCTTTTGAACTGTCAAGTTTGCGCAGCTTATCATAGGTACCTTTTGCGACCTGGTTCACATGTTCGTATATCTCTCCAGTTTCGTTCGAGTGGTGTTCACTTCCAATCGTACCTTTTCGGAGATTTCTATAATCATCGGTGTAACGGAGCCAGATTGCCGAAAGCTGGTGCAGATCGGCATATTCATATGATGTCACGTATGGCGGACTTGTTATGATTACATCTGCAAAGCTATCTTGCACCTGAACGTTGAGAAAGTTCCGATTCACTATACTGACCCGTGACTGGAATTCAACTGACTTGTGAGCTTCTTTTACTGCCTTGATCATCATTTTGATTTGCTTGTCGAAAGCAATAGTTGGCTGAGCTAGCGTTTTATGAGGATCAATCTGTGGCTTGATTGACTTGGTTAGCCAACGTGAGCAGGGTTTGAGAATATTGGAGAATCCCGTCAGGAAAAAATCTCTGTACTTTCCTCCTGGAACAAGCTTATCAATTGATAAAAGCAATCGGAAGAGTCTGTGAATTGTATCAGGGTCGAACCAGTATTTGAGACGCTGGTTTTCGTAGTAACGTTTTGGGGCTTTTGCTGACGACACAGTGGCACGTAAAATAATTGCTTCGTGTAGTTGGTTTAGATAAGTTGGACGGTAAGCACTAGATTTAGTTCTTGCGATCAAGGTAGCGACAGGATTTATGTCGCAGCCCCAGAAATCCTTTCCCAATTTTACCGACTCTAGGGCTGATGTGCCGCAGCCACAGAACGGATCAGCAACAAGTCGAATCTCTTTGCCACGATTCTCGAAATGCTCGATGAATTTTTGTACCAAGAAAGGTGGGAACTTTGCTGGATAGGCGTGAATACGATGAAGCAAGAGCTCCTTTTGCTCACCGACGTTCCACAAGTCGTTCTCGGCAATTCTATTTCGTTCAAAGATAGAGATATCGGTAATTGTCTGCATTGTCAAGTTGTAAGCAGTCTCTTTGATTCTGATGGTCTGACATTTACGAAAAGAGGGTTTTTGAAGGTACTGCCAGTGAGCAGACATTGGCCGGGACCAAGGGCAGGGATCGTCGACCAAAGTGCTTCGTGAACACCGCCGGTTGTTTGCTTCACTGGGGCTAAGTTGGTTGCGGACTTAAGCTGATGAATGAACCGAGTATTAGCTAATTCGAAAAGCTCATCGGGGACATGCCCGGGTTGTTGAGAAACCAAAGCAAGAGACATCCATCTCTTGCGACCACGACGGCTTATGGTTTGAAGATTATCAAGAACAGCACGCATCTTGTTGACGGACTGCCTCGAAACAAAAGTATGAACCTCCTCGATAACGAGCAAGACTTTCGGCCTTCTTATGTCAGTACTTGGCATGCATTCACCAACTGGTGTCTCAATGACCTTGTCAAATAGAGATTGCAGCACATATGCGATTCCGATATTACGACTTCTATCATCGGTTTCTGATACATCAAGCACCGACAACCTTCCACCTACAAGAAGATCATTGACCGGCAAATAAGGAATTGTGTTGGTCGCATTCCAATCGAGCATTCCAGATCGACCGAGCGTGTAGATAAGCTTGTTCCTCAGGGTATTTGCTGTCCCTTTTTCCACCTGAGTAAGAGCATTGGTAAAAGTCGATTGGTCTGCTAGCGAATCTATTAGATTCTGAAGTGTATAGGTCGGCGCCTCGGTCTGTTGTCGTGGTCCGGTCAAAGCGCCCAACCTTGTTGGGCGAGACTGTGGTAGATTTCTTCTCGTGTATTCAACCACTCTATCGAACATCCTGAACTGCGGTTCTGAAAACTCAAGAATGTCGGAGATGACAGAAATTTCAAGTTGCGCGATCGGCACTTTGAAACGAATCGGACTGGCAGCATCTGTCGCTCCAGAGCTAGGGACGTACACCCTGAAGTCTATAATCCCTTGCGGGTCAATCGAATATTTCTCACTTAGAATCGTATTCATATCGGAGCTGTCGTTTGCTTCGTTCATTCTGACGTATTCTCCTTCTACATCAATTATTACGCAAGCCCAATCGGCTTTGCTCGCTTCCTCAACAAGGACTTGTACTGTATTGGACTTGCCTGAGCCGACAGTTCCGAAAATGCCAACATTTCGAGGAAGGAAATTCTTGTTCTCAGAATTGGCACGAACCTCAATGCGCTCCTCATCGTAGCCCATGAGATGACCAATCAAAACATTTCCCTCGATCTCAAGAAGCCTGCGTAACCGGTCAGGTGGAAAGATGTATATCTCGCTGTAAGGCCTCGGCCGGGTTGGAGTTGGAATCACTCGTTCACCATTAATTAGCTGGCCGAGAACTTCTATGTTTCCAAAAACATAATATGATGGTCTAAATTTGGTACGCTCAGGATGGAGTACAGTTGTTCGTGTTATTGCGGAATCCGAGCCAATCTCGTGGGGCGTATGGAAAGGACCCTGTACTATGCGACCAAGGAATTCGATATTCTGTTCGGTGTCTCTCAATCCCACGTAGACGTCTCTCCGGAAAAGCCGGCGTCGCTCAGCCGACACCATCGCTCCAGATGTTGTATTGTCCGATACGCCGCCATCAAAATTTACGTAGCCGAGGACTCCGCTCAAAATGGTACTTTGGATTGTTTGCTCTGCACTTGAAGTATCAACAGTCTCCTCAGCCTGCTCGGGTTCAGGAACTGGCGCTTCTAACTCCTCATTGTTCTCGAGGGTGTTATCTTGACTTCCAGCTTCGTTTTCTTCTGGCATTTCTTACCTCACAATATTAGGATCGTGTCTTTCTAGGGTCGATTTCGAATACACCGCTCTCGATTCCAATCTCGAAAAGTCTGCTTTCAACAAAGGATTGAAAATCTGAGCCCTTGAGCAGAGTTCTAGCAATCTGGTCAGCCAAGTCTATATGGTACGGAAAGCCTCTGATGGTGAAAGTGGATCCGTTGCTCGGATATCCTTTTGTCCATAGGGAGTCAGCCATAAATAGTGAAACTGCCTCTTCAATTCTGTCCGAATGGCACTCGACAAGAAAAGGTTTGTTGCTAGCCTTTGCGAGTACAATGGATACTTTCTCACCGACTGCTTGAATGAAACCTCTGAATCGTTCTTTGTCTTTATTGATGAAGTTTGCTTGACTTTGCCCGGTGTCAGGATCGCCGTTGAGGAAAAGATTCAGAACATCAGTAAGAGTCTTAACGACAAAGTACTCACCCGGCTCCAGAAGAATAGCGGCATTAAGAATATCAATATCATCTGATGCCTCAGATACTGCAATGAACTTCTCCGACTTAATGTAGCCTTCGACAATGTGAAACGCCAAGTCAAGATTCCTGGCGGGATTCCCTGCACCAGTCCTTAATTCGTGGGGCATAATCTCTCCATGCAACATTCTCCAATCTGCACTCTGTTCGAGGAGAAGTTTTCGTTCGCCGAAAAGCATAATTGCTCTCGCAAGCAAGTTCGAGATTTTTCTAGTGCCTCGAAGGTTTTGAAAATAATCAATAGCCTTACCAGAATCCTTTGTGATCTCCGCCTCAAATATCTTCGTTACGAAGTCTACTACTTGCCCTTTATTAAAAACGATAACAACACCGACTTGAATCTTCGCGCCGCCAAGCAACGGTACAGGCGAGATTGTTCCATCGGATGCTGCAACCACTCCGGTAGTCAAGAGTTTTTCAGCATTCTCAAGAGACTCCTTCGACGGTCGCTTGATGCCTTGACGAATTTCTGGGTTCTGTGAGAGTAACTCTTCTCGATACTTTGCCCGGAGTTCATTTGTCTTGGTTATAGATTTGTCTACTCTTTCCTTAAGGTCGTCGAGATGCCTCTCAAAGCTTGCCCAGGGGTAATCCCGTAATACTTCCTCTAGTGTCGGTCTTGGTTGAGTCATTGTTTATGTATAGTTCGGTTTAAATATGCGTTGTGAAAACAGCCTTTTGCAAATTGTCATCAATTTTACTTTCGCTTGATAAATCGGCCCAACATTCTTTTTAATGTTGATTCTAAACACATATTAAATATAAGACGCCAGATCAGGAACTGTCAATAATTTTGAATTGAATGGGCTTTCCATTAAAGGTTGATTGTAACACCTACTACTCACACTCAAAATGCATTAAAGTTATTAAGATTTATTGGTAGAAATATGTAAAATCCAGCCCATCTCGAACACCAAATCCTGCGTAAGTCGAACACTGAATCCTGCTGGAGTCGAACAGCAAATCCTGAAATTCCCGAACAGTTTTTAAGGGATATCGGATTTAGTGTTCGAGTAAATCCGGATTTTATCCCCTTTTTTAATAAACTCCTGCGGTTTGTATTAAAATGCCCTCCAAAAATTACCAGGAGGGCAGATGAAGAAAAAGAGCAGGAGGATAGGCATGAGAAAAATTCATGAAGTATGCAGGCTGCGGCTAAAGATGGGATTAGGGATCAACCAGATAGCCGGGGCCTGTAACATGTCAGCATCTACAGCAAGCGAATACGTAAAGAAGATAGAGGAATCAAAGCTCAGTTATGAAGAGATATCGGCATTAGATGAAGATGAAGTATACAAGCTTTTATTTCCGGATGTGACAAACAAAGCCGTCTCAGATAAAGCAATGCCGGACTTTGAGTATCTGACGAGAGAGTTGAAGAAGAAGGGAGTAACCCTTCAGCTTTTATATGAAGAATACCTCAGAGACAATCCATGCGGCTACAGCAGGAGTCGGTTTTATGAGAAGTACCGGAAGCATGCAAAGAAACTGGATCCTGTGATGCGGTTCAATCACAAGGCCGGGCAGAAGATGTTTGAAGATTTCTCCGGGGACAGGCCTCAGTATATCAACCCTGAGACAGGAGAGATAGTGGAGGCAGAATTGTTTATCTCGGTGCTTGGTGCCTCATCATACATATTTGCCTGTGCGGTTGAAGATCAGAAGACAGGGAACTTTATAAACAGCAATATAAAGGCATTTGAATATTATGGAGGGTGTCCTGAATGTGTTGTGCCCGACAATCTCAAAAGCGGGATAAAGAGCGCCTGTTATTATGATCCTGAGATAAACAGGACCTTTGCGGACATGGCAGAGCATTACAATGTAGCAGTAGTTCCTGCCAGGGCAGGCAGACCAAGGGACAAGGCAAAAGTTGAAAACGCAGTTTTACAGGCACAAAGGCGGATACTGGCGGCGTTGAGGAACAGGACATTTTTCAGTCTTAATGAACTCAACGAGGCCATTTTTGAGGAGGCGGAGAAACTCAACAGGCGACCGATGGCAATAACAGGTAAGACAAGGAAGGAGCTTTTTGAGGAAATAGAAAAACCGGCGCTCAGACCGCTTCCTGCAGAGGGATTTGAAATATACAACTACAAGGCGCCCTCAAAGGTGCATATAGACTATCATGTAGAGGTAGAAAACAGTTATTACAGTGTGCCTTACACATTGATAGGGGAAACAGTTGAGGTCAAATACAACAGCAGAATTGTAGAGATATATCACAAGAGAAAACGGGTCGCATCCCACATAAGAAGTTATAAAAAGGGAGAATTTATCACAGAAGACAGGCACATGCCGCATGAACACCGTCAGTATCTTCAATGGACGCCGGAGAGGATAAAGAACTGGGCAGGCAAGATCGGGGAGCATACGAGGATGCTGATACAGGGGATAATGGACAGCAGAAAACACCCCGAACAGGGATTCAGGAGTTGTCTTGGCATAATGAGGCTTTCAAAACAATACACTCCGGAAAGAGTGGATAATGCATGTAAAAGGGCTCTTTTGGTAGATGCCTGCAATTACAGGAGTGTTAAAGCGATACTTCAAAGAGGGCTGGACAAGGTGGCATATCTTGATGAACTCAAGGAGACAAAACTGATAGAGCATTCAAACATAAGGGGCGGTGAATATTACAGGGAGGCGTGCAATGATTGAGGCGACGGTGGAAAAACTAATCACGATGAAACTGCATGGAATGGCAGAAGCAGTGCAAGAGCAGATGAAGAGCCGGATGTATAAGGACTTAAGTTTTGAAGAAAGACTTGGGATGCTTGTTGACAGGGAGATGGACAGCAGGCAGGACAGGAAGCTGCGGATGCTTCTTACAAAAGCGCGATTCCGCTATCAGGGGGCAAGTGTTGAAGATATAAACTTCACGGCAAAGAGAGGAATAACAAAGGATGTGATATTGTCGCTGTCGCTAAACGGATGGATAAAAGACAAACGAAACATGATAATCACCGGCTCAACAGGCGTGGGAAAGACCTATATAGCCTGCGCGCTTGGAAACAGCGCCTGCAGGGCAGGCATAAGCACATACTACGCAAGGCTGCCGCGCCTATTTCAGGAACTGAAAATATCAAAGGCCGATGGAAGCTATGGCAAACTGCTTCAGAAACTTTCAAGGGTAGATCTCCTGATAGTGGATGACTGGGGACTTTCTCCTCTTACAGATATAGAAAGAAGGGATTTTCTTGAGATAATGGAAGACAGATACAATGTGCGCTCCACAATAATATCCAGCCAGATACCAGTGGAAAAATGGCATGACCTGATTGGAGAGCCGACAATAGCCGATGCCATATGCGACAGGCTGGTTCATAATGCACACAAAATCAAACTCACGGGCAAATCAATGAGAGGAGGTGAACCTGATATTGCCAAGTAAAAAGGGCAAAAATGCCAAAATGAGGCTATACAGAAAAAAACGGCTTCGTAAAATGCCCTGTAATCTATTATCTCAGGCAAAGACGACCTCAGGTATGGGTCTTTTTTACCTGAAATTCTATCAATCCGAAGAAAGGAGGCTTACTAAAAAAACACCAACTGATGACAAAAAGATTGACTCAAGTCGAATACTATTTTAAACTCAAACTGTCAGGAGATAATTAAAAAAGATACCGTTCGGATAAAACAGGATTAGGTGTTCGAATAGACAGGATTAGGCAGTAGAAATATGCATGTTTGCATGGAATATCATGCCCACGCAGAGGGATAAGACCACAATGCTAAGAAGAAGCAGGTATGCGTGGCAGATTTCAATAATAAAGATTCTGACCATAATATTTAGGTTTAAGCTTTTTATTTTCTCAGTAATGTTTTTATATTAAATCTAACCCTGAATCTTCCTTTTTGCATAGTTGGACGCTCGCCAAATTCCATATCCGGATGTATAATAATTCAGGAATTTGGGAGATGAGGCTGTTAGTGACTCAAGAACACCTTCCTATCACCATGAGATAAGGTGCCATGTTCAAGCTTACACTTCATTGAAGATATTAACAAATAAGCAGGGGGATTATATGCCAAGAGAAGCTGAATTGTTTGAAGCATCAGGTGGAAGTGTTGTAGAAGGATATTTCTTATTACGCCAAAGAAGGGGAAATATACCACCGAGCTGGATTGATAGGGCGTCTGCCTCTCGTAAAACAAGGCAGAAAGAGGCAGGAAAGTTGCTGAGATTGAAGAGTCTGGATGCGTTGCCACTCTTAAAAGATTGGGAACTTGCGTATAAGAAAGAATGTTTTTATTATGGATTGAGGGTTTTGTTAGAGTTAGAACGTCATGGAAAAACGAAATATTGATTTGCATGTCGTTTTAACAATAGAAAACACCAATTGCCTTTTCAGTTGCTGGTATAAATGCTGGAAATGTATGATCCAATCCTGATGAGGACGATATGCCTGAATTAAATCTCACCGGTATTTTTTATCCATCATTTACTTCAAATACTGCTTTTTATTCTGAAGCAGACAAAAGCTGCATCCAATACACTGTTGAACGTCTCTTGACAGTTGAAACAAGCGCAATTAAACCAGGTATGTTACTCGGAAAGATCCAATCTGGGAAGACGAAGACATTTCTTGCTATTATGGCTCTCGCATTTGATAATGGGTTTGACATATCCGTCATCTTGACTAAAGGGACTAAGGCACTTACTCGTCAGACATTGGAGCGTGTTCGTCGAGAGTTTGCTTACTTTTATGAACAGGATTTGCTGCAGATATACGACATTATGACAGTACCGTCTGGTTTAACTGGATATGAACTTAGTCAGAAGTTGATCTTTATCGCCAAGAAACAAATAGACAATATGGATAAGCTATCAGCGCTTTTTCGAGAAACTTATCCACAGTTGACATCTAAAAGGGTTCTTATTATTGATGACGAGGCTGACTATGCAAGTATTGGGTTTCGCAGAACCAGAGAAGAAGGAATCAGGGTAAATACAACCACCCGCCAAATCGACGAGCTACGGCGAACCCTTGCTTCATCAGCTTTTCTACAGGTAACTGCCACGCCATATTCCCTATATCTTCAGCCTGATGATATTGTCATACAAGGAGTTGAATTTAGACCAGTCCGTCCAGCATTTACTGAACTCGTTCCAGTACACCGAGACTACATAGGAAGTGATTACTATTTTGAGCGAAGCACCGAAGAAGAGAGTGTCGCATCATTCATTTATCATTCCGTATCTCAAGATGAGCTTAATATTTTGCATCACGAGGATCGAAGGCGTTTTAAAATCGAAGAATGCCTCACGAGCACCGCGATTCAAGCTTTGCGGAGTGCAATATGCAATTTCATTGTGGGTGGCTGTATTCGCCGTTTACAGGATGAGCATGCTGCTAAGGCACTTAAGAAATTTAGTTTTCTTGTTCATACAGAAACAGCAAGAGCATCTCATTCATGGCAAGAACGAATTGTGGCAACGTTAGCAGACAAACTCTCAGATGCCGTTCGGGGCGATAATACATTATTACAACAACTTTTGACTACTGCTTATGAGGAGATTGCAGCTTCTATAGGTGTTATGGATCATTATCTGCCTCCATTAGGTGAAGTATTGCGTGAATGCCTTAATGCATTGGAACATGGCTGGCTTATGATCACTAAAGTCAATTCAGAGCGACAAGTAGAAGCATTGCTGGACATCGAGGGACAGCTTCGATTGCGTACTCCCCTTAATATATTTATTGGCGGACAGATCCTTGACCGCGGGGTGACCATTGCTAATCTAATAGGTTTCTTTTATGGACGGCGCCCTCAGGTTTATCAGCAGGATACCGTGCTGCAGCATTCACGGATGTTTGGTTTCCGGCCAATTGAGGACCTAACCGTTACACGTTTTTATACAGAACCAGCAATTTATGACGCAATGCGAAGGATGCATGAAAGTGATGTAGCGTTGAGAGAAGAAATTGAAATCAACCCTAATGGGCCAATAGTATTCATACAACGAGATGAAAGTGGGCACGTTATTCCGTGCAGTCCGAATAAAATCCTTGTGTCTAGAACAACTACGTTGCGACCGTTCAAGCGTATTTTGCCGGTTGGTTTCCAGAGTGATTATGCAATACGAGTAGCTCCCGTCGTCCATGAAATCGACAGCTTGCTGGAAGATGCATGTATGGGCAATGACTTCGAAGAGCCATTCGAAATTCCTTTTGCAATGGCTGCTGATATACTGCGCCGTATCGAGACAACTCTCATTATGGCAAGGGAAGAAGGATATGAGTTCGACTGGGAGGCGGCACGAGCAGCGCTTAGGTTTATGAGTGAATCGGCAATTGATCCGACAAAACGTGGGAAGGTATGGTGCTTGGTGCGAACTGACCGCAACCTGAGCCAAAAAAAAGCCTCAATTGGCAGCCATCGCATATATTCAGATTCACCTGACACAACTCGCACGGAAAGTGCAGTAGCACAGAGGGTTGCGATAGATGTACCGATGCTTATGCTTATCCGTCAGAACGGACGGGACGATTTAGGTTGGAGAGGGACGCCTTTCTATTGGCCAGTCATTGTAGCTCAACAGAATCTCCACACTTCGATTTTTGCACACGAGACGATGGCCTAAGGAGAAAAGATGGCGAAGGAAAAGAAAGGAACAATACCGCGTGGACTAAGCATACATTCTGATCTGCAACTGCTACAGCGTTCTTTCCTCGATCTTTTTCCCTATGACTCTGTTAAAAGCCTGGCTTCATTTCTACTTGAACTACACATAATAATTCTGCACGCTACGACTGCGGGTTTCTGTGAGCATCTGTTACAATCTGTCTCTTTTCTGAAACATTTTGTTGTGGCTGAAAGAGAGACAAATATTCTCTATATCAGATAATCATTGTATTCTTCTTGGATAGCACTCTTTCAAATGGAACTGTTCATTTGTTATTCAATGAGATTTAAAGAATTTTAATTCACAGAAACGTTTTAAGAGTGAAGATAACATCACGATAGAACAGATTTATTGACAAAGATGTATTCCACATGGCATTTTAAATAGAAATTATTTCTGTTTAATATTCAAAAGTTATTTCTTATTAAAAGAGAAAATCTGCTTTCACCGGACAGGTATAAAGGGATATACGCTATGTGTAAATATTGTGGAAACTCGGGGTTGTGTTATACAGCAATCGGGTATTTTGCCTATTTCATCATTTCCCGGTTAAAAAGGATTCTGTTTTGGCTAATGAACAAAAAGAAACAGGCGCAGGCAGTATTTCTTTAAGAATGACGAAACGGATAAACATTTTCTTAATCGCTTGTTTTTTCCTTTTCTCGATTTTTGCCGTCTCTTTTCATCATCACGAAGATTTCCTTTTTCACGATGATTGTCCACTCTGCATAGCTGGGATTCACAATGAGAGTTTTATCAATCAGAATCACTTTGATATAACCCCACACTTTTATGCAACCGATAGAGTATTTATAGAAGCTGATTGCAGTCCCTACTTTAATGATATACAGTCTTTTTTAAGTCGCGCTCCTCCTGCCTAAAGCTGTTTCTGATATCGAATATTAAAAATTTTATTGTGCAACAGGCGACTATGTGGGAGAATTCTGCACTTGTGCTCTGATACGTCCATTTTCCTCTGGAGTATAAGAGCATTTTATAAGATTCATTAAGGGAGGAACAAAATGAAAATAGTAGTATTTTTAATTATAACCATACTTGCACTATGCCCAGTCGCATACAGTGAAACAATTGAAGACAGGGTAAGGAAATTGGAAGATGCACTGAAAAAGCAGGAGCAGATCATACAGGAGCAGCAGACAATAATACAGAAACTGAGCGGACAAAAAGAAGAAAAGCAGCCAGATATAAAACAATCCACAAGTGTTGAACTGGACGAGAAAGAATATCCCACGGTGCGGGACTATCGTCTTGACGACAGGTCAAAGGCACTTGCCCTGCAATCAGGCTTTCCCATAACTCCCTATCAGATTACGGGAAAAACCTCAGCATCTCTCTTAAACCCATCGATCAGCCTGGTTTTTGATTCCATATATTATGAATCAAGTCTGTCCCGGGAAGAATTGAAACACAGATCGATCCCAGGTTACAGTTCATTACACGGTGAACACCATGCACACGAGGGAGACCATGGAGGGCATGACGCGCATGCCGGACATAGTCATGGTTCAATAGAAAAAGGGTTCAATCTGAGAAGTGCCGAACTGACGATCTTCGCTCCTGTCGATCCCTATTTCAATCTTTATGCAACAATTCCATTCACCGAGGAAGGAGTGGAAGTTGAAGAGGCATACTTTGTTACAACCGGACTGCCGGCTGGGCTCCAGGTGAAAGGTGGTAAATTCAAAAGCGATTTCGGCAGATTCAATGCATTCCACCCGCATGCATGGGACTTTGTCGATGCACCGCTTCCGTATGAGGCGTTTCTTGGAGATCATGGGCTTATGGAGAAAGGAGTTCAGATTACCTATCTGCCCGATATCCCGGTTTATACCCTTTTAGGAGTGGAAGTTTTACAGGGTGAAAATGAGATATTGTACGGAAAGGAAGCGAAGTCCGGTCCCCACGCTTATGTAGGTTTTGCAAAGATGTCTGTGGATTTCGGCGAACATAACACAATCCTTTGCGGTGTCTCGGTCACAGGCGGTAAGACAAAAACAGAATCCGTTGGACACGAAACAGAGTTCAGCGGAGATTCTGTTCTCTACGGTGCAGAACTTACCTATAAATGGAAGCCGTCAAAAGACGGGAGTCTTATTCTGCAGAGTGAATATCTATTAAGACATCAGACTGGCGATCTGGAACATATTGAAGAATCCACTATAGATTCACTGAAAAGAACACAGGACGGATTGTATCTGCAAGGCCTCTATCAGATAGGAAGATGGAGGATAGGTGCAAGATATGATGTTCTGGATATTTTCAAAGACGAAGTCAAGCTGGCCGGCGAAAAAGAGGATTTCGGGAATAAGCCATACAGAATTACCGGCAGTCTTGAATTCAATCCGACAGAATTCGCTCGCCTCCGGCTCCAGTACAATCACGACAAATCGGCACGGGATGGAAAGGAGAACAATGAGGTATTCCTGCAGTTGATCCTGGGTATCGGCGCTCACGGAGCCCATACATTTTAAAGGGGGCAAGAGATGATTAAGAAAATAGCTCTCTGTATGATTTTTCTGTTGCTGATCACAGGCAATGCGTTCGCGCAATTACGGGTCGTTGCAACGCTTCCCTGGATTGGAAGCCTTGTCAGCGAAATAGGGCAAGACCGGGTGCATCTCGAAGTTATTGTAAAGGCGACTCAGGACCCTCATTTTGTGGAGGCGAAACCGAGTATGATCCTTTCGGTGAGAAAAGCGGATGTTTTGATCTACAATGGCCTCGACCTGGAGATCGGATACCTTCCTGTGCTTGTAGAGTCCTCAAGAAACGGGAAGATACAGCCAGGCATGTCCGGCAATGTGGACTGTTCCCGCTTTGTTCAGGTAATTGAGCGGCCTGTTGCAGTTGACAGGAGCATGGGTGATGTGCATCCCTTGGGTAATCCACACTATCACTTTTCGCCGAAGAACATCGAACGGGTGGCAACGGGGATTACCGAAGAGCTCTCGCGAATGGATGCCAACAATGCTGATTTCTTCAGAAAAAACTTGGCTGCCTTCTCATCCAAAATGCGTACGAAAGAATCGTCATGGAAAACAAGACATTTTCAAGGCAAAAAGGTCGTCGCATACCATAAGCTCTTCGAGTATCTTGCAGCGGATTTTGGCTTTACCATAGCAGTATATATAGAACCGAAACCGGGTATTCCCCCGTCTGCGGGGCATGTCAGCAGACTCATCGAGACAATGCAGAAAGAACGCATCCAGACAATCATAACCACAACGCTCTATCCACGGAAAGAAGTTGACTTCATCGCCGGCAAGACAGGGGCAAAGGTTGTTGTCCTGCCGCATGATGTCGGTTCCATGCCCGGAATCGTCGACTGGTTTACTTTTATGGACACCGTTTTATCAAAATTGTAATAGGAGAAAGAGGATGGATGCCCTGAGTATACTTCTATATCCTTTTATCGCCTGCGTCCTTCTGGTGCTTATTCATACATATTTTGGCATACACATCCTGCAGCGTGGGATTATCTTCGTTGACCTTGCTCTGGCACAGTTCATTGGAATGGGAATCGCTGTCTCATTTCTGTTCCATGACGGGTTCATGGACGCGTACGGGTTTTCCCTCACTTTTGCCCTAATTGGGGCGTCCATTCTATCCTTCTCCAAATATATCGCAAAAATCGTTTATATTGAGGCCTTTATCGGCGTCATGTATGTTTTTTCTCTGGCATTTTCAATCCTCATTCTTGATAGGACACCTCATGGCCTCGAAGAATTCAAGACTATCCTGAACGGCAATATCATTTGGGTCACTTCTAAGGATGTGCTTTATCTGTCAGTGCTCTATGGTGTAATCGGCATATTTCATTTCATCTACAGGAAAAAAATCCTTTCCCTCTCCAACGAAGGGAACAGTAACCTGCTCTGGGAATTCCTTTTCTTCCTGAGTTTTGCTCTGGTACTGGTGAGCTCCGTTAAAATAGCCGGCATTCTTCAGGTTTTTGCTTACTTGATTCTGCCGGCATTAATGGGCAGGCTTCTTGCGAAGAAAACGGGTACCGTCCTCATCCTTGGATGGTTGATAGGATTAGTTGCAACCCTCTCCGGTATCACGGTTTCCTTTTTTTTCGATCTACCTACTTCACCGGTTATTATTTCATCGCTGTGTATACCCTTCGGCATTCTTTTGATAGTAAGACTCATTATATATAACAGAAAAACATATGAAAAATGAAAAAATTTACTTTATATGTATTACATGGCAAAAAAATCAACAATAATGGATATAAAGCGAGTTCCTATACGTGAAGAGACATTTTTCGAATGTAAGCTAACTCCAGGCACATGTTTGTTTATTCTAAGATGTAACCTTTGTATCCGACGTCATTTGTCATCTGTTTGTTTTTAAAGATATTCAACTATATCCCAGCACTCTCGATACCTTCCACTTGTGGCTGTAGTCCGTATTCATCGCTGACGGCGGAGAGCGTTTAGTAGATGAAGAAATGTTGAATCATCAAGCCTTGCCGTTTTTAACAGCTTGTAGGTGGCATCAACAATTTTGCGCTCTTTGGATTCAACTGAGAGGCCAGCGTTGTACGGTTTGAAACAAACTCTATTTATAGATATGAGCCTTCTTCCATTTATTCCCGAAAGAAACAAATGCAGGTCTACAAAAGACAGTTATTTATTTCGATTTGAAAGACTCTCTAAACACAAATCCCGGCGTATTTTATACCGAATGAACTCTTCGACAGTTTTGATTTTTGCTCGGTGTTGATAAGCAGGCGTAGTGAAAAATGATTAAACAAAAAAGCCCCTCGAAATTAATAGGGGCTTTTTTGTTTTTATCTACTTCTTACTTATTTACTGCGTCTTTAAAAGCCTTGCCAGCCGAAAACTTCGGGAGTTTCTTTGCGGCAATCTTGATAGTTGCTCCGGTCTGAGGGTTTCTCCCAGCCCTGGCTTTTCTCTTTGAAAGTGAGAATGTGCCGAAACCTACGAGAGCAACCTTGTCTCCCTTTTTGACCGCTTTGGTTATGGCCTCAATAGCTCCGTCAAGTGCCTTGCCAGCGCAGGCCTTGGTGCACCCAGATGCAGCTGCCATCTTTTCGATCAGATCTGCCTTTGTCATATCCCTGCCCCCCTATAAAGATATATTTTATGAAGATGATTTTATGAAAATGAAATGATTCTGTCAATGTAATTTTTGAGCAGTGTTTAGATTAAAAGGAGGCAAATCCATTATATTGATTTCTGTTTGCATTGTTGTATCATAAAAGCAAATTTCAAAATCTCTGTTTCAGGAAGGAGGCTTGCTTCTCAGGACTCTCTGGAATATTCTTCATCTTTTGTCTCGAAGGTAACACGCTATTTTTTCAACCAGCATCTACAATGCAGCAAAAACTACTAATTTTTGTTGATAACATTCAACCAGTTCATATCGGCTTTCTTGATATTGCCGAGGATGTCTCTGCTCCATTTTTCATAAGATGCTCGGCTGCATTGTAAGTAAAGCTTCCCGTTAACTATCTTCCAAATTTCAGGATCGGTATGAGTTTTTTTTGCCTCTGTCATGGCCCAAGCACAATACCCGTCATATTGAGGGGCATATTTCTCCGGACTGGTGGCAAACAAATCCCTGTTTTCTTTTGTCGAGAAATACCAAGTCATATTGTGCCACTTAAATGTAAATGGCTCACTGCCCTTCAGTGCCTTGCCTGTCTTGAAATATGCAACGGTATCGTATCCCTTTATGGCCATATCACTGTCCAATATCTTTCCCATAGGATACCCAGCTTTTCTCCATGCTTCTACACCACCAGCCAAAGCCTTAGCATTTTTGTAACCAAGCTTTATATACTTTGCTGCCTGACCGGCAGACGTTGCTTCCTGTGGTCATGCTCAATAAAAGATTAGTTCCTGATCTTTAGAAATTTTAGGGAGTCTTGATTCGAATTCACTATAGGAAATCGCCCCCTCTAATTGCATGGTCTTGAACTTCTCCTCATCATTATAACCACAGACAAGTAATGCCTCTTTCGCTTGCACTTTGCGATAGGCATCTTCTACACTTATTCGTTCGGCTTTTATCATATCGAATATCCTTTTAGAGTTTATTGTCGCCTTCCTTAAATGCTCCTTTACATTTATATTCATCAAAATTATATCAGGTCTTATGGTGTTTGTAACACCCATATAGAGGGCACCCATATAGAGGGCACGTGTCAAGAGAAAAAACGATCCTATACCAAGAAAGTTGTTCTTGTCTTCTTCACTTCAAGTTATCATTGTCCATTACCATTACCGTTTTTTCTTTGTCTTTATTGTGTCAGCCTTCGCTGCACCATACACCCATCAGGATTAAGGTCTTGCCCTAAAGCCTTACTGCAGGCAGACCCATTCCGCTCATAGCGGACCAGAAAATCTTCGGTTCCGAGCCGGGTCCAAATTTTATATAACAGTTAGCGTGGTTGTTAGCCAGTATTCTATAGCTCCCGACGCAGGCAGTAAAAGACACCGATAACTTTATGTTACTGGATAGGACGGTTTACCAATCAGGAAGTTGGTTGTTCCAGTAACAAACCTGGTTCCCCGTCCCAGCCAGAACTCTATGCAAATGCTTTTTCTGGCATAAAGTCGACCCCATCCCTCATTATGTAATACGCTGCCCTGGAGAATTTGTGCGCAAGTGCATTGTGCGCTATAGGAGCATTCGTACTTTTCAGCTTGCGATTGAAAAACTTCCTTGATGCTTCGTCATAACGCTTCGCATGCTCTGCTGCTTCAGAATAAGCACATGCCAGATAATGGTTGCCATTTTTCGGGTTGCCCGATCCTTTCCTCTTGTCGTTACTGAACCTTCCTGTAGGGACTTTTCTGCAGTAAGAACAGTAGTTGCCGACTTTAGGAAATCTACTAATAGATCCAGTCTCAAGCATGATTGTTGATCCAATGATAGGTCCAACTCCGGGTATGCTTAGAAGATGATCATATGGACTCCTCAAATGTATTCTCCCCCCAATGTTTTTTTCAATGCTCTTGATCTGCCGGCTCAAAAAGTCTATGGCATCCTTGCTCACTTTACCGGCCAGGGCAAGATCTTCATTGTATTCAAGCAGTGGCTTCACCCTGTTTGTAGTCAATACTTTTATATCGCTAGCTTTTAGATTGCTGCCTACATTCCTCGCTATTATATTTTGGAGACTTATAATGAGCGATGTGCGCAACTTCACCAGATGACTCCTCTTCCTCAATAAATCTCTTATCGGTCGTGACTCTTTAGGGTAAATGTATCCTTTGGGCAAGATCCCCAGTCGGAGCATGTCGGCAAGCCAGAATGCATCGTGCTTGTCATCGGAATATTTCAATCCCGAGTACTGCTGAATCTTCGCTGGGTTCGCCAGATGCACCTGGTATCCTTCTTCCATGAGCATATCCACAAGCCAATACCAATTGTAGGTAGACTCCACAACAATCCCTTCAATGGCAACTTTGAATGGCAGCAGTATCGTCTTGATTATTGCCGCCTCATTAGGTAGTTTCTTTTTAAATAGCCTCTTCCCACTCTCATCAATAATACCCAGGTACGCATTGTTTGAATGAAGATCAAAAGCTGTGTATAATCCCATACGGCACCTCCTAAAGGTTTAGATTTCTCTCTTACCTTTAAGCATACCGCTAAACGATATGCTCAGGGGTGCCCTCTATATGATTATCAGGAAGGACATCGCAAAGACTGTCAAGAAGGCAGCATTTCGATTACAGATAGATATTGATAGAGCATATCTTGTCCGTCGGGGAGAGCCCGGCATGAGCTTGCGTTAAGCGAAGTAAGCCGAAGCGGCCGAGAAGCGTAGCGGAGCTGGGAAGCGGAGTAGCGAGCAAGTGGAACATTGCAAGCGTAGTGACAGCTCGGGGTGGGTCAGTGGGGTGGTGGACGGGACTAAAATCTTTCAGATTCCTCATCATCCATAATATTCTCCTTACCAAAATAATGCCGTAAAGCCCCTACCTTCAGGTATGGGGATATAAGGCATA
>JACUUX010000042.1 GCA_014859105.1 Nitrospirota bacterium | reverse complement strand
CTCAAGCTGAGATAAAGTTATTATTTCCAATCATCCTGAATGGAAATAATTTGCCATAGTATACAATAAAAGTGAGCTAAAAATATATGGGAGAGCGGACATGACTTAAACCCGCACACTAAATTAGATGCTTTCAATAATTTATCGTAATGAACAATCCAAGGCCGAAATGGAATATTCGTTCTCAAAACATATATCACAAGAATATTTCTCACCAGCCTCGATGTATTTCTTCTCACAGTTTAATTTTTTAACAATGGTACTCTGGTCAGTAAACGTCGCTGTAATTTTGAAATCTTCTGAAGAGACTCTCTGCCAGAAATTATTCTTAATTGTTATATGAGCACAGTGGTATATCTCTGGCGTATATCTCATATAAGGTATACCCGCATGCCAGTCTGTTATGATCACATTTTGTTCTTTTTTGTATATTCGTGTGTCAAGTATTTCACAATCACCTGCGATAACATGTTCAATAGAGAACCACAAAGATGATATCAGAATAAATAATGATATTAAGAGCCGGAAGAATTCCATATCTTATATACATTATATCAGGCTTTATACACCATTTGTGCACCAGAACCCATAATCTACTATCGACAGTTGCTCAATGAGAAATATTCTTTATAACATTGTCTTCGACTTCCCTCCAGGTCTCGTCGGGATCGAACAGGCGAATAGCCGAGGCTATTCGCCTTGTATTCTTACCGAGATCCTTCTGGTAGATGATGCCGTTCTGGTTTACTATAAAGGTCATGATGCCGGAATTCCCGTATTCAGCCGGGTACGCCACGAGTGCAAAACCGAGGATCATCCTACCCTTAACCACATAATTGTATGCTCCTCCGTCTGCATGTTTCCCCTGCCCCTTCAGGATTTTGAAATAATAACCGTGAAAGGGCGAAAGGTCGGCATCGGGGTATCCTTCCTTTGCCGCCCGCGCAACCAGTGGCCCCAGAGGACTCTCTTCTTCGCCTTCTTTTGCTTCCCAGTAGAGTCCATCGCGTTTGCCTTCAGTGCTTATCAGTCTCTGGGCGAATTCGACTTTGCCGCCGCCAAAGCAATCCTTACTCGCATATTCATGCTGTGCCTCGACATAGGCATTAAGCACGTCTATAACATGCAGCTCGTTTCTCCCTATTCTCCGGTTCAGGATCTCCTGTTTCCCTTTCTGTATATCAAAGCTCCATGTCGCCCCCTTCTTCACGATCGGGATCGGCAATGGCCAGTTGTCAGCGCCTACACAGAGAACCATTTGGTCCTCCGATTCCTGCTCAAGGGTGTTCATCAGATCATAAGCCTTCAGGAATTTATCACGTCCGGCCCTGTCTGCCACATCATCACCGGAAGAGATAAGTTCCTCGCTTCCGGGTCCCAGAATCACAAGCATTTCTTCCATATCGTTCGCCCTGAATGCGTTGACCAGAGCCTCCACCGCATCCTCAGGCGAGGGAAAGGTCTTCTGCTTAATGCCGGCTGCCTGCAAGGCAGTAGCAGAGCAGAGTAAGAACACGGTAACGCCGATGAGGCAAGCCAGAACTCCCAACCAACGATTCACTTTCTTTTTATAAAATATGATACTGTTCATTTTTCCTCCATCACACATATATCATGCCCGCAAAGAATTCATGACAGCACTTTCGCTCCTTTACCTGCGGAACCCTCCGCCTCTCCCGCTGCCCGGTGAGCCTCCGCCAGGTTGCCTCATGTCCATGCCCGGTCGTCTCATATCCCTGGATGGTTGTCTTATCTCCCTGGATGGTTGTCTTATTTCCCTGCGAGGAGGTCTTGTCTCAATACTCCGGCGGCTTTCACCTCCGCGCTCGCCGGCTCTACGCTCAAAGCGTCCATTGTCGATTCCCCTGAAGGGAGTATCCCTGCGCGGGGCAGGCTGAATCCTTTCACTCTCCGGTCTTACACGTGGAGGGCTGATATGTTCCCTGCGTTCAACCGGAGAACGCGATGGCTCTACCGCTCTTTTCGGCGGAAAACCGCGTATTTCCGGGCTTGACGGTGCAACCCGCGGAGGCCTCTGTCCGAATCGTTCACTCGTTCCCCTGTCTCTGTAAGCAACCCCTTTTCTGTGGCGCGGGTCATGCCGCCAGAAGGGCCGGTCGAAATCTCTCCTGACATGGCGTTTGTGGAATCGGCCTGTCTTGCGTACGTCTATATAAATACGATGGACATGCCAGTCGAACCATGCCCATGAGAACAAACCTACACCTATAAAAATTGGTGGGCCAAAACTGATATACCCACCTGTGATAACAAAACCCGGCGTATAGTACCAGTAATATGGAGGATAGGCAGGATACCACCACGGACCGTATACATAAAGAGGGTCATAGACCGGCACATACACCACCTGCGGGTCAGCCGGTTCGATCCTGATAATTTCCCGCTCGATAACGACTTTCTGTTCTTTAGTTGTTTCAAGGTTCCCCTGCTCATGGGCCCTGTGGCGCAATTCCTGGATCGTAACCATGACCTCATCCTCCTGACTAAGAAATGCATCCCCCAGCTTTCTTGTCTGGTCGAGTTTCTCGCTCAGGGCAAAGAGGACGTCCGGGAAATGGCAGAGAGATTTTACGCTGCTGTCCCACGTCTTCTCCTGAAGGGCTTTATCTAGTGCATCGCCCTTCAACTCTTTGTTTGTGCGCAACCAGCGTTCGGCTTCGACAATCTCGATCGGATAGGTCGACGCCATCAGTATCTGGGCGATCAGCGAATCCGGATACAGAGCGACCGGGGCAAGCATCTGTGTGAGTTCTTCCTTGCTGAACCTGTCGGCCTGCTCCAGATCTGCGGAATCCTGCGCCGGTATCCCGGGCGGAATCACAAGCATGGCAACGATGATAAATACCACAACACCTCGCATGGCAATTTGCGCGGTTCTCATAGTGTCTCCTTTTTTGCTCTTGCGGAAAATTCCGGATTTTCCGGTAACCCTATGCCGGTTCTTCCATTAAGTCTCTTCTGGATGGGTTGGTTCATTTCATTGCCTCTATAACTAATTCTATCACCGGCAGTGAAGCTATACAAGGCAAGTGGCACCCTCAAACAGGTTAATGCTATGTATCCAATATTATAATTGGTACGGATGAAAGTAAGAAAGTCTTCGTTCTTCCCAACGCTCGGAAGACACTGGAATCTGCTCTCATCCCTGCCTTCATAGGCGGGGAGTTCCCGCTTTATTAAAACTGGAAATTACTGAAGGGGTTGACCTGTACTCATTAATGAAACCCGAGACTATCATTCTTTATGAGTTCACACAGGAACGCGCTTATTGTTATCTTGCAGACAGTTAAGAATTTCAGACTGAATTCGATAATTTTAATAGAAAGACCAGCGGCTTTGCGAAGCGCTGAAACTGCTGAGTAAAAACTGCTGCACCGCTTTGTTAGATAATCAAGTTATCAAAATAGAGCATTTCTAAAATATTCATCTAACCCCACCTGATAAAAAATCTGTAATCAGGTGTCATGGTTCTGAATTATTGGTGCCTGTATTCTGCTAAAATATATCTCAAAAGTTCCTCAACTCGTTTTGCAAGTTTATCAGGATCAGGATCTGTGGACTTGTTCATGTAAACGGCAGGGCTTAGTTCTTCCAGCTTTCTCTTTAACTCTTCGTCTGCTTTCACTCCCGAGAAAAAAACAATGGGGACTCTACTGACATTTTTTTGAGCCTCAATAGTTCTTATTGTCATAGCAGTCGTAAGGCCGTCCATTACTGGCATGTTTAAATCTATAATTGTCACATATACAGGCTTTTTTTCAAAAAGCAGCTTTGAGTAGGCTGATACGAGCGATGCTCCGTTTTCAAAAGACTCTACGTACCCCGAAAATTTATTATCTTTGAGAATGTCTTCAATAATTCTTCTTGTATATTTTGAATCATCAGCCACGAGTGTGTAGCCTTCTTCAACGTTTTTCTTGAGTTCAGAAAGCTTCTGGACGTCGAGTAAAAAACCGCAGTAGGCACACTTTACTTCTATCTTTTCATGCTTTTCAATAACACTGAATTGAACCTGTTCATCACAGCATATGCAATATTTGGTATCTTTCATTTAGATAAATTATAAATTTTGCATAATTTTATTGCAAATATGATTTTTTTCTTTTTTATATAATACCGGGGACTTGCAAGCGAAAGGTGAATTGTTCAGGTCTTGTCCAAAATGCAGACTTGAAGAAACAGACAGTAATAGATTTTTTGACCTCTGAGAAAGACGAGAATGTCCCTTAAAGAGTTCAATCAACTTTTCATCTGGCAAATCCGTTCCATCAAGAAGCATCGTCAATACGGTGCTACAAACTCGGGGATTCCTGAGTATGATCCGCTTTGCAACGATTTAATTGTAACCAGACCGCTTCATTGCCACTGATACTGATAAGCCAGCAAAGAGTCCTTTGATCAGCTTTCGCTGCCTGCGAGTTAGTTTTCTGATATCAAGTGGCATTGGCATCGTTTTTCCCTCCGTAATTTGATTTCTTCCCCTCAACTTCTCTGTTTAATTAACTAAGAGTAATAATCGGAATGCTGTATACTGGATTCCGGGTCAAGCCCGGAATGACAACCAAAGTAAAGAGACTTATGCCGCACTACACTAGCTTAATCTGGTTCCGCAACGTTTGCATATACGTCTGTAGATATTGCTGCCCAGATATTTATTACAGTAGGGACATCTCCAGTTAACCGAGCTAAAACCGATAAACGCAGCGATAGTCACAACCTGCGCTGCAAAGATTGTATTCTTTGAAACCTCTCCGAAGAAATCAACGCGTTTATAGATCAAGGTAAAAAATAAAAGTAGAACCAGTGTTACCCCTATGGCAAGAAATTGACGGGTCTGACGTAATCTGAAATCCCGCATTATCTGTCTGTTATCTCTCTTTTTCACCATGATAAAGCTCTTTTACCCTTAAGAAACAACCACCTGCGTGACACTATTATACTGCTATGGTCACTGCTTTTCAAAACCGTTCCAGCATCTCATAAAATCAATATATTCAACTATAAATAGAGTCTGTGTACAAACTCATTTTTGTCATGTTGAATTTATTTTCCGCCTCGGCGGACGCTACCTTTAATAGTGAACGAGCAATTCATGTTAATATCGAAATTATGCGTGCATTCGTCAGGCTTCGCAAAATGCTCTCTTTTTTGATTACTAAGTCCCTCAATTGTCTTTGATTGTTAAGCAGTTTTTTTACTTCGTAAGATCGCAGGCCCTGCCCTTTTTTTAAGCAGTTTTTTTAGATCACTGAATCTCTTAATATCTTTTTTCTTACATGTGGAGACACGATCACTTTTATTTTCTCTTGTCAGGTCATCATACATTTTTGTTATACCAGCCCTGCATAAGGCACAAACACCATTTTTACAAAAGGTTTGTATGCCACACCTCACGCATTTAGTAATTTTTTTAATCTCTGTCACATCCTTTCTTATGGATTTTTCGACTTCTTAGATTTTTTTTTTGAATCCTGGAGGTATGGAAACTTCTAACAGATGAGGGGTAACAGAATGAACACCTACGTATCAATCCTAAAATGGGGAAGTTTCCCCAAATAAGGGGAAACTTCCAGAGCCGATTAAAGTCTGACTACATTGATTGCCTTAAGACCTTTGGTGCCCGTTTCGGTATCAAAGCTGACCATATCACCTTCAATGAGGGACTTAAAACCATTGCCCTGTATGGCAGAATAATGCACGAAAACGTCTGTACCGTCATCTCTTGTGATAAAGCCAAAGCCCTTGGATTCATTAAACCATTTTACTTTTCCTTTGGTCATATCCTTTACCTCCTTACCTATAAATTGAAATCTCAGAATGACCACAATAAAAAAGGCCCCAAAGCTAAAAGTCTTTGTGGCCTTTTGAATACAAAAACTCTAAAACTCCATTGTTATTATGACATATTTCATCATATAATTCAAACAACGAACAAGGCGGGTAGTGTCAATCATTAGGGTACATGATTTCCTTTTTTCCGATTCAACTCAGCCGCTTCGTGAGAATTTCTTTTAAGAGTTTAGGGTTGGCTGTCCCCTGAGATGCTTTCATAGCCAAGCCCATAAAGAATCCCATTACTTTGGCGTTCCCATTTCGGAAATCCTCAACATCAGAGAGATGGTCGGCAAGTATCCTGTCGATAAGTGCTTCAAGCTCGGCGTTATCTGAAACTTGCCGGAAACGGCCCTTTTCAACAATCTCCTCAGGTGACTGATCACTTGAGAGAAGCTTAGTCAATACCTCCTTGGCTGCATTTGCGTTTATTACATCAGTCTCGAGCATGAAGAGAAGACTGGCAAAGCGCTTTGGAGTCAGCGGGGTGTCCTTTATCGTCTGATTATTGTCCTTGAGGAAAGGAATGAGATGGGTAGCCATCCAGCTTGCTACCTTGCGCGGCGGCAGGTTCTCGTTTGCAACTGCTTCAAAAAAATCTGACATATCCTGTTCCTGGATCATGTTTGAGGCTTCATCAGGGGTAAGGCCGTACTCGTTTAAAAAACGCGCTGCTTTCTGGCTTGGCATCTCCGGCAGCCTGCCCAAAATCTCCTGCAACCAGGCATCGGTAACCACTATCTTAGGTACGGACGGGTCCGGTATACAGGGACCAAAAAATTTACCGCGCATTGCTGTTGTCACATTTTTTTCGGAATCCCAAAGCCGTGTATGGAGCACGATGGGCTCACCCCTGTCAAGGCACTCTGTTTGACGCTTGATTTCGTAAGCAATCGCATCCGCCACGTTGCGGATCGAATTCATGTTTTTCACTTCTACTTTTGTATTCAACGCATCTGTGCCCCTCGGCCGCAGTGAGATATTTGCATCCACCCTGAGCGTTCCTTGTTCCATGCTGCAATCTGAACTGCCGGTATAGCGTAATTGCGCCCTTAAAGAGCGAACAAATTCCATAGCATCATAGGGGGTCCGCATATCCGGTTCAGTTACAATCTCGATCAGCGGGGTACCTGCCCGGTTGAAATCAACCAGGCTGATCGGAGTACGTCCTTCTGTCTCGTGAACAAGCCTGGCAACATCCTCTTCCATGTGGATATGGTGTATCCGCAATCTTTTCACGGTTTTGTCCTCACCAAGGATATCGAGCCAGCCATTTTTAGCCAGAGGCCGGTGATGTTGGGAAAGCTGAAATCCTTTCGGCAGATCAGGATAGTAATACACCTTTTGGTCAAATGCGCTCTCCGGCTGAACAGTGCAATTCAGGGCAAGACATGCCAGGGTTGCCTTTTCCAGCGCTTCCTGGCTTAATTTTGGCAGTGCTCCAGGGAACCAGAGGCAAATGGGGCACGTATTCTGATTTGGCTGATCACCCGGCCGGTTCCGGCAATCGCAAAAAAGCTTGGTAGCAGAGTTGAGCTGAACATGTATTTCAAGACCAATAACCGCTTCATAATTCATGTCTCTTTTGCTCCATGAATGATAGATGAAATCCTCATGCCGGTAGCCAATAAACGGGCATCGCTGAGACGTGGGCTGATGATCTGCAAACCAAGGTCAGCTCCCGAGTTCAGGCAGAGAGACGGAATCTGAAGTGAAGGCTGACCGGTTACGTTGGCCGGGAGCGTCAGCAAAAAGGCATCGTAGGTCTCGCCGATTGTTGCTGCTCTGACAGGATCATGATGAAGCCTTCGTGTCGGCAAAGCAAGAACATCAATATGTTCGAATAATTTTTCAGTATCTCGAATAAGGCGGCGGCGGATGCGGCAGGCATTTTCAAAGGCAGGATAGTTTTCAAACTGGAGATAGGCTCCCTGAAACAGATATGTCTTCATAAGCAATCCGAATGATTCTCCCCGGGAACTCAGATACATTTCATTCCAATTTTTTGCCGGAGCAGCGCGGTGACCGTAACGAACGCCGTCGTACTTGCCGGCACTGGAGGATGCCTCTACAGAACCGATTACATTGTGAACGGTTTGAAAGAGTCTGAAGTTTTCAAGGCTTACCTCCTGTATCGTTAACCCGGCCTCCTCGATCTTTTCAAGCCCTGCCTCGAAAGCCTTGAGTTCCGTATCATCCAGGGTGCTGAGACATTCCTTTATGACACCGGCAACACCTGTTGTCTTCGGTGATTCCTCCGGCATACTGAAATCGGGCAGCTTTTCGTCGGGCATCGAGAAATCATTTTCGTCTTTGCCGGCAATCGCCCCTATGGTGGTAATGATATCTTCCGGACTTTTCGCCATAATTCCATAGCACTCCATGGAGGGAACAAGGCCGATCAGGCCGAAGCGGGAAATAATACCGTAACTTGGTTTGAATCCGAAAAAGCCGGATGTTGCAGCGGCAACACGGACTTCGCCCATGGTGTCTGTGATCAAAGCAATATCAGCTTCGCCTCCGCAGAGGGCTCGAGTTCTTTTATCGTCAGAAAGTCCAAAACCCAGTTCACTCATGCGGGTACTGCCGATAAGAGCAGCGCCTGCATTCCTGAGGCGGGTGATTACTGTTGCGTCTTCGAGGGCAATAAAACCCTCAAGGGCCAGGGAACCAGCATTGGTAAGCCATCCGCGAGCAGACATGTTTGGCTGTATGACAACCTTTTTCCCTGCAAGCACCCCGCCTTCTGTGGATTTCTGCGGTAATACATTCTTATAGGTAAAGATATCTGGCGCCATTGCTATTCCTTATTCCAGAATGCTCGCTACCTTAAAGTAGCCGCCTTTTATTGCCGGTGCGTTTTTAAACAGTTCTCCTTTTTCTGCTAATAGGCTGGTGCGAGCCTCGGTCCCCGTTCGGGTGCGATTTGCTATGGTAACAACAGAAAATAATGGTTCATCTTCACCGCTATGGCGGTTGACTATTTCTGCCAGGGCTGCAGCATCCTGCACTGCGACAATTACCGCAGGCCGTTCAGTGGCATTAATGTTAATACGGGACACCCAGGAAAGCGAATCAATCAGATCCTGCTGCTCTTTGGAACCAGGCAACGCTTGTGTCCCACCCATATCAAGAAGGCCGAGTTCGGCGAGCTGTTTCAAAACTACAGGAGAAGGCGCTTGTGTGAGAGGACAAAAAGCACTGCGGTTCTTGGGGAATGCGATTACCTCCCTGATTGATGATGTCCCTAAAATCATGGCGACAACCCGGTCAATGCCCAGTGCAATGCCGCCATGAGGAGGGGGCCCATATTCGAGGGCACGGATGAAAAATCCGAATTTTTCTTCCACGTCTGTTTCTGAAAGGCCAAGGGCCTGAAACATTTTGTTCTGCAAATCTCTATCGTTTATCCGGATGCTTCCGCCACCGAGTTCCTCTCCGTTCACGACAAGGTCGTAAGCACGTGAACGCAGTGTTAAAAGTTCCCCGGTATTGCCGGGGTCAAAGTCCGTTCGGTCAGGCATGGTAAAAGGATGGTGGTTTGAAGTTATTCCATCTTCAGTCTCCTCAAAGAGGGGAAAATCCGTTACCCATACCGGGAAAAATACATCTTTGGGAATCATGTTCAGCCGTTCTGCTATATGGAGACGGAGCTGGCCGAGTGCTGAACACACGAGGGCCCAGGACTGGTCAGCGATCATGAGAATCACGTCACCGTTTTCTGCGTCAAAGCGTTTGAGGATTTCATTCCGCTCATTCTCACTGAAAAACTGTACGATGTTGGACTCCAGCCCGCCGTCAAGCACCCGCATCCAGGTCATACCCTTGGCACCAAAACCCGGGACAATCTCTTTTGCATACTCGTTCTGGAGGATATTCTTGCTCAGTCTATCAGACTGGCCTTTGACGTTTATCCCTTTGATGCACCCGCCCCGTTTGAGAATCTGCTTGAAAATGCCGTACTTCGTATCAATGAAAATATCGGCAGCGTCTCTAAAGGTCATGCCAAAGCGCAGGTCTGGCCGGTCAGAGCCTGTGCTGTTCATGGCTTCCTGCCAGCTCATTCTCTGGAAGGGACAGGGCAGATTGATTCCCCCGATTTCAAACATCCGGGCGGATAGTTCTTCAAAGAGCTCATAAATGAATTCCTCGTCGATGAATGATGCCTCCAGGTCAAGTTGTGTGAACTCTGGCTGGCGGTTGGGACGCAGGTCCTCGTCCCGAAAACATCTGACGATCTGGAAATACCGCTCCATACCGCTCACCATGAGGAGTTGTTTGAAAAGCTGGGGCGACTGGGGTAGTGCATAAAACTGTTTTGGGTGATGCCTGCTGGGAACAAGATAGTCCCTGGCTCCTTCGGGTGTGCTTTTCGTCAACATCGGAGTTTCTATTTCAATGAACCCCTGTTCATCAAGAAAATCACGAACAACCTTTAATATGCGGTGCCTTTTTATAAGATGATCCTGCATCGTAGGTCGCCGGAGGTCAAGATAGCGATACTGCAGCCTCAAATCCTCAGCTATTGACTCATCTCGCTTGATAGCCGTACCGGCAACCATGGACTTTTCTGATATGGGGAATGGCAACGTACTGGATTTCTTCAGGATAGCGAGATCTCTGGCTAACACTTCAATATCCCCGGTAATAATATTTGGATTTTCAGTGCCTTTTGCCCGTTTAACCACCCGACCGGTGAGGAAAACGCAAAATTCGTTCTTGAGGAGTCCTGCCCTGTCGCAGATCTCCCGGGAAGTGGATTCCGGGCTGAATACAACCTGGATAATGCCGCTTCGGTCACGCAGGTGAATAAAGAGCACCTCTCCATGATCTCTCAGTGCATCCACCCAGCCTGCCAGCGAAACCTCCCTCCCCACATCGGATAAGCTCAGTTGCCCGCAGTTTGATCGGTTATGGTATGTCACTTTTTTTCTTTTCCTTTATACAGATTTTTCCAGGATGCCTCGATTGCCCATGAGAGGCAGGCAGTCATAAAATACCATGTAAAAAAAATATTGGTCAAGAGCGTATGTGGCACACAGAAATAATAAGGAGACAACTGTACTATCTCAATAATTCGGTAATTTTTGAAGTTTCCCAAAGAGTAACTATCTGTCACGATACGATGGCTGATCCCATTTATCTCCCGCCGCCTTCCTCTTCCTGGTTCTCTTCCTCAATAACCACAAGCGTCAGGCCGCAATCGGCGCACTCTTTGTCACCGGTGCCAACGGAGGAACCACAGGCCGGGCACTTACCCTGGCTTATCAGTTCGTTGGAAGCCCGAAGCTCCGGATGTATTTCCATGAAGTATTCCGCAATGCGCTCCTGTGCCCTTTCAAGGTCTTCTGAAGATACGATCAACAGGCATTTGGGGCGACAGCCTTTGTTGCAGCCGGCATCGGAAGTGACCGTGCAAGGAATACCGGCATTGATGAGAATATTGTACAGTTCACCTAACCACTTCGGGTCGCCCTCCCTGACCACAGCTGCGTTTTCAATGGCCTTCGCCATCAGCCGCTTCTTTTTCTCCTGTGCCAGTCTATGCTCCTCGTGTAAAAGGAGGACCGCGCCGCAATCAGCGCATTTCTCGATATGCGGCATATACTCCATTTCGCAATTAGGACATATCTTATTTCGGTTCATAGTTCGGGATAGGGAAAGTAAAATTTATTTTCCAGCTCATTCTACCTACTATATTAGCAAATCTCGGAACAAATTAGAGGCAAGTGGATGTTATGGGTCTTGTGAAAGGAAGGATGTAAAGGCAAAAATTGAAATGCAATCTCACAGCTATTGTCACACAACTTACCATTTAATGAGTTTTATCCCTTTGTTTTCGATGATGATAAGTTGATCATGGCCTTATAACCAAGGGCTGTCCGATCGCCAATTACCAATTCCACACTCTGGCCTTCCTGAAATCCGATTGGATGCTTATCAGATAACTTGTCCAATACTTTATCCTCTACTTTTCCTAGTGCTAACGTTAAAAGAAAAATTCATTCGCCGGTTCATTTCCTTGTCAAGTTGTCTCTTTGTTCCTTACTTTCGACCAGTTTATTGAAATATTCCGGAAATCCGGTTTCGAACGTAAGCCGCTTACCGCTGGAAGGATGTGAGAAGGAAATCGATTTGGCATGAAGAGCTAAACGTTTGTATGTCCCTTTCCCATTTCCGTACTTCTCGTCCCCTACAACCGGGTGTCCGATTTCAGCGAGATGCACGCGTATCTGATGCTTTCTGCCTGTCAAAAGATTAACCTCCATTAAAGAAAACTCTTTCGTTTCCTTCAGTACCTTGTAAGCAGTATGAGATAGTTTTCCCTTTGTGGCATCGGTGGTGGAATATACGAGGTGGGCTTTATTCTCAGCCAGGTATGTCGTGATCGTTCCCTCCATTTTTTCACACCTGCCGTGCACAACCGCAATATATTTCTTCTCTGTTTCTTCCCATCGGCCCTGCAGCTGCAGTTTGGCCTCCATACTCTTTGCGAAAATAAGTATCCCGGATGTATCACGATCCAGCCGATGAACTATGAAGATGCGCTTTGCGGACTTGGAGTAACCCTTCCGTACATAATCGGTCAGTATAGCGTAGAGTGTTCGCGATTTGTCCCTGTCCGTGCCCATTGTCAGAAGACCAAACGGCTTGACTACAACCAGTATGTCATTGTCTTCGTAAAGTATGCTGATACCTTTTTGCAAGTGCTTGTTGCCCGGGCTTGACCTTTTAGGCATTAAGAATACTCCGATAGACTTGTTCCTTTTTGCTTCATTCCTGTCCGGATATAACGCTTCTGACATGATGCCATAATTCGTCTCTGCCTTCTCCTGTCTCACTGGAATAGATGAGCGCCGGAACATGAGCGGGAAGCATTAATCCTTTGCGAATCGCGGCAATATGGGCCGGTCGCTTGCCGCGGCTGATTTTATCCGCCTTTGTTCCGACAATGACATACGGGATATTGAGGCCCATCAGCCATTCTGAAGCATTCTTGTCATTTTTCATGGGCTCGTGCCGCAGGTCGATCAGATGCACAATGAGAGCAATCCTGTCCCCGTTCCGAAGATAGTTAGTGATGAACTCACCCCACTCCCTGTGCTTTCCTTTTAATGTCTCCGCATAACCATATCCGGGCAAATCGACCAGATACATCTGCTCATTGATGGCAAAATAATTAATAGTCTGAGTTTTCCCTGGCTGGCGGCTCGTCCGGGCCAGCGCGCGTCGTGCACATAATGAATTGATCAGGGACGATTTACCTACATTGGAGCGACCGACCATCACAATCTCTGGATAACCGGTGTCAGGGCATCGATTTGGTCCAACCGCGCTGATAACGCATTTAGCTGATATTAAATTATAATTCTCAGTCATTGCCAAATATCTTCCACCCCTTTTTACTCTTTTATAAAACCTCCTTTAGAGGTGTGTAAGTTAGACTAAAGGCTTCTGCTACTGCTTGATAAGTAATCTTACCTTCAACTAAATTTATTCCTTTAGCTAAAGCAGAATTTTCTCTTGCGGCATTTTTCCAGCCCTTCTCGGCAATCTCAAGTACATATGGAAGGGTATTGAGTGTAAGGGCACGGGTGGATGTCCGTGGAACTGCACCTGGCATATTTGATACAGCATAATGAATTATCCCCTTTTCCTGGTAAGTTGGCTGGGAGTGGGTAGTTGGTCGGGAGGTCTCTGCACATCCACCCTGATCAATGGATACATCTACTATAACTGCTCCTTGCCTCATGATTTTCAGCATTTCACGGGTAATCAATCTCGGGGCTTTAGCTCCCGGTACCAGGACAGCACATATAAGCAGGTCTGTATAACTTACTACCATTCTGATGTTATAGTTGTCAGCAATCATTGTGGTAACCCTCCCCTGGAATATTTCATCAAGCATCCGTAATTTACGTGGATTTATGTCCAGCACTGTTACAGATGCTCCCATCCCAAGTGCTATGCGGGCAGCATTATAGCCAACATTTCCTCCTCCTAAGATCACTACATTTGCTGGTGGAACGCCAGCTACACCACCCAGAAGGATTCCTCTTCCACCATATGTTTCCTCTAAATATTTAGCACCTTCCTGAGGTGCCATCCTTCCAGCAATCTCGCTCATAGGAGCTAAAAGAGGAAGAAAACCATCTTCTGTCTGAACAGTCTCATATGCAATTCCGATGATTCCCTTTTTTTGAAGATTGCAAGTAAGTTCTTCTGAAGCAGCAAGGTGAAGATAGGTGAATATAATCTGTCCTTTCCTGAGAAATCCGTATTCTTCTGGTAAGGGTTCTTTAACCTTGAGGACAAGTTCTGACCTTGTAAACACTTGATCATGATTCTTAATGATTTGAGCTCCCGCTTTCATGAATTCACTGTCACTGAAACCGCTTCCAGCTCCTGCACCTTTTTCAATAAGAACTTTATGCCCTTTGTGAATGAGAGTCTCCACACCTCCTGGAACAATCGCTATACGATTCTCCTCAGGTTTAATTTCTTTTGGCACACCTATAATCATTATTTCCTACCTATTCAGCCATCTACAGAGACATGTAGAAAGTTGGAGAAGTAAAATGACCACCCCAAGACCGTTTCCTCCCACTTGCAGCTGATCGATATTCTGTGCAAGATAATGTATCTGTTCATCGTTGAGTTGAGCACCTCCTTTTTTTGGTTTAAACATTATCAATATCAGCAAAGAAATGCAAGCATCTAATCTTGTGATTTATGTTTGTTATCTGCAATCTCCAAGTAATTTTTAGTTGTATATAAAAAGAAGAAGTTGAGTATGAAAAAAAACTTTAGAAATGTTGACTTCTATTCGAAAGGTTGCCCTATATTAGGCACTGACGAGGTGTTTGTAACACGAAGTAACAGAGGCCGAATAGTTCACTGAGAACCTGACACCCAGGCTATCCATATTTGCCCTCATTCGTAGCATTTCCTTTAAAGATTGTTCCGGGCAGGATTATAGCAGATAATGGTTCTAAGCAGACCCTGGAATCATCCCAAATTCATTATAACTTTTAACTTTATAGGAGGCATATCATGACTATTGGTAGAGCTATAGAACACTTTAAGGAATATAAAAACCAACAGTGAAGAAAAGGACTCAGGATGGGTACAAGAAGCTGGAGCAGATTCCGAATAAGCGTCATTCCTCAACTTCGCAGCGGAATGACGCTTATTCGGAATCTGCCCTGAATGTTTCCAAAGGTACTCTTGACTATCAACAACAAAATAGGAAGATAACCTATTGATTTATAAGGTATAATTTTGGTCGGGGCGAAAGGATTTGAACCTTCGACACCACGGTCCCGAACCGTGTGCGCTACCAGGCTGCGCTACGCCCCGATAAAAAATAATAAAAACCATGACTCTCTAAAGTCAAGCTTAAGACCTTATTAACTTAACTGCACATGCCGGGAGGTCGACACAATAGGGAATATTTTCAGGACAAATAATGGTCTTACTGAAGTAAAATATAGTCAGCGTCCTCAATTGTTACGGTATCGGCATCGATATTACCTATCACTTCAGGAAGCAAAACAATAAGGGAAGTCTTTTCTGAAAGTTTTCTCACCTGTTCAGGTATACCACCTTTCCATGCATGTCCGTTTCCAGTAAGGACAACTATGACTTTCTCCGGATTATTTTTGTGGAATTCTAAAAGATTTCGCGCCATGACCTGATCCCATAATAACTGGGCTTCGCAGAAATATATGAATTGTGTACCTTCATGCCCGTGCATTGAGTATGCCCTTCTTATGAAATAAATATATCTTTCACTTACTACACATCCTGTTTCAGGAGGTAACTTTTTTAATTCTTCTTTAGTAAGTGATGAAAACCCACCTCTTGCTACCTTACGGGTTATCTCCGGAAGCAAATTCAATCCAATGGAGGGGATTTTATTATCCCTGACATAAAGCAAGATATCCTTGTAGAGGGGCCATGGGAAATTCCAATTTTTATAGTATATTTTTATAAAATCATCTGTTGAAATCGTACCACTTGTCCACCTGTTAAGAGTAGCTTGACTTTCTGCAGTAAACATTTCAAAACCAACAGCAAGTGGGACTTTCAATTCATTCAATCTTTTAATAACGTCGAGTTGCAACTTGTGATGCGCTGCAATGTTATGTGACTCTCCAACAAATAAGAGGTTACTCTTCTTTATTTCATCGACCATCTTTTCGAAAGTAACCGCTTTTCTATCACTTACACGAAATACGTTTATTTTTTCGGCATATGATTCGTTCAAAAAAAAGACTTGCAGGATAACGAGTAAACTTGCAAGTATAAAAGATGACTTAATAAATTTAAGGGCAGTCATTTTAACTCCTTAAATCTTCCTTGATAATGTCCGGATATCTATGAAATTAGCCTTCCTCGACATAATGATATTCTTTTGATACAATTTAAATCAAATGATGAATCCATATATAAAAAGAAAAATAATGAGGAGACTCGGAGCTTCTTCCAGGGAGATAGAAGACTATATTGCTGTAGAGAAGAAACTCAGTATCTCATTGAACGGAAAACATATTATAAATCTCCTTTGCACCCCTATTATGATTGAAGAATTGATAAATGGTTTTTTTCTTACCGAAGGGATTCTAACAGACAGAATCTTGCCTGAGGATATGAAAATTGATTGTGGTGAAGAAATCAGTGTAGATATAAATGCAGAAAACTCGGATATATCTGAATTAACAGCCTCGCGATGCCTGGGAGGGATAACCTTCAATAAAAAAAGAACCTTCGAGAAGATAAATGACAGATTTACTATCCCGGCTGAAGCCATACAGAGCCTGTTTGAGGAATTTCATCAGAAATCACAGCTTTTCAGGTTAACCGGTTGTTTTCACAGTGCAGCTCTATCAGATGGGGAAAAAATTATTGCCTTTGCAGAGGACGTCGGTAGACACAATGCTGTCGATAAAATGATAGGCGCTGCCATACTCAAGGACATCTTATTCAAAGAAACATTATTGTTGGTAAGCTGCAGGCTTTCTTCAGAGATTGTCTCAAAATGTTCAAGATGTAAGGTTCCCATTTTAGCGAGCAGGGCTGCTCCAACAGACCTTGCTATCGAAATAGCTGAAAAGAGCGGCATTACCCTGATGGGTTTTGTCAGGGGAGACCGGCTGAATATCTATACACACGAGCAGAGAATACTTCAATAAAGTCCTGAAAACTACTTTATTTCGTATTTCTGCAGTCTGTGACGGAAAGACCTGAAAGACAGATTAAGAAGCTTTGCGGCTTCCATCTTCATACCGCCCGTTTTCTCAAGAGCCTTAAGAAGATATTTCTTTTCGATATTTTCAATAAGCTTTTCGATATCAATTCCCCCTTCGGTAAGTTCGGGCATCTGTTTTGCTTCTCCCTTCTCTATATGATATCTTTTTATCTCCGGAGGAAGTTCTTCAGGTGTTATCTCTTCTTTATCGGTCAGAAGAACTACGCGTTCAATAACATTTTCGAGTTCCCTTACATTACCCTTCCACTGATATTCAATCAGAATTTTCACGGCCCCGGGTGTAAACTTTCTTGGGGTACCTGATAATTTTTTGAGGAAATGGTCTACAAGTAACGGAATATCCTCTTTCCGGTCCCTTAAAGGAGGAATATTGATAGGGACAACATTCAGTCGATAATATAAATCTTCCCTGAACCTTCCGGCCTCAATCTCTTCTTTCAAGTCCTTGTTTGTGGCTGATATAATCCTCACATCTACCTTTATATCATTAGTTCCGCCTACACGCCTGAAGGTTCCATTCTCAAGCACCCTCAGTAGTTTAACCTGCAGATTGATCGGCATTTCACCAATTTCATCGAGGAATAAACTTCCGCCATCTGCAATTTCGAATAATCCCTGTTTATTATACATCGCTCCTGTAAATGCCCCCTTCATGTGTCCGAAGAGTTCAGATTCGAGCAGCCCCTCAGGAAAGGCTGCACAGTTTATTGTCACAAAATTTTTATTTTTTCTATCGCTCAGATTATGCATTGCATTTGCAAATAATTCCTTGCCGGATCCACTCTCACCTATTATCAGTACGTTTGAATTACTACGTGCTATCCTGGGAATAAGTCTGAACAATTCCTGCATTTTAGGGCTCTGGCCAATGATATTCTCAATTGCATATGTAGTCTCTACTTTCTGCCTCAGGATGGAAATCTCTTCTCTAAGCCTCTTTTTCTCTATCGCCTTTTTAACAATCAACCTGATCTCATCTATATTGAAAGGCTTATTGATATAATCGTATGCACCTAATTTCATTGCCTCTACCGCTGTTTCTGTTGTACCAAAGGCTGTGATCATGATAACAATGGTATCAGGTGACACCTCTTTTATTTTTTTCAATACTTCAAACCCGTCTGCTTTAGGCATTTTCATATCAGTGATGACAAGGTCGAAAATATCTTTATCAATATAGGATAAACCCACAAATCCGTCAGATGCAGTCGTCACCTCGTAATTCTCCCCTTCAAGAAGGATTTTCAGAACCTCTCTCATGCTTTTTTCATCTTCAACTACAAGTATTTTGTCTTTATGCTTTTTCATCTGTAACTGGCAGCATAATGTTAAATATGGTCCCGTTTCCAGTTCTGCTATCCACTCGTATTATCCCATTATGTTCCTCGACTATCCTGTAAGCTATTGCAAGACCGAGACCGGTGCCCTGTTCTTTTGTAGTAAAAAAAGGATAGAATATTTTCTCAATGTCTTTTGCAGCAATACCTGTTCCCGAATCCTTAAAGCTTATTTCTATAAAACCACCTGTATTTTTTGTGGTGATAATAAGTTCTCCTCCTTCAATCATTGCTTCTATAGCATTTATCCCTAAATTCCAGAATACCTGCCGCATTTTCTGAGGGTCAGCATTTATCTCAATTATATCATTATAATTCTTTTGTATAGAAATATTATTTCTATTATTTTGCTCGACATTCTTAAGCAGCTCTATTGCATCATCAAGAAGACCGTGGAGATCGAACTTCTTGCATTCCGGAGGTGTAGGTCTTGAATATGTAAGGAAGTCAGTTATAATTCTATTGAGCCTCTCCATCTCATTCAATGCAATCTCCATCAATCTTTCCTTGTGATTCTTTGGAATCGAATCTTCTTTAAGCATCTCGATAGAGCCTTTCAGAGAAGCCAGGGGATTTCTTATCTCATGGGCAATGTTAGATGACAGTTCTCCTATTGCTGCCCACTTTTCCTTCTGCTTCATCTCAGCCTCCAATCGCTTCAGCTGTGTAAGGTCCTGGAATATCCCTATGAAGCCTTTTGTACTCTCATCTATACCTCTGAACGGGGAAACGCCAAGTCCGACTATTTTTTGAACACCATCGACCATTATAGTCCCTTCAGTACGCCCCTCAGAAAAAGGAATTTTAAAGTACGGCAAGACGGAATCTATTCTCCGGCCAATAAGTGATTCTTTTTTAACTCCCGTTATTCTTTCAGCAGCGCGATTGAATGTCAATACTTTACCCGATAAATCTGTAGTAAAAAGACCACTGGGTAACCCTTCGATAACTTCCCTGTTAAAATACTCAAGGTCACGCAGATCCATAACCTTTTCTTCAAGTTTTTTAACTGTCTTCTCAAGTCTCGATGAAAGGTAACCGCTCAGATATGCTGTAAGATAAAATGCTATCGTGTGAACAAAAATATTAGAAAGATAATTTTTTTCCTCTATTATTTCACCAATAGTTAATGGCAGAACATTATAGAATTGAAGGTTTACAAGCACTCCATAGAGTATACTGCTGAGTGTTGCTATAAAGTAACCAGCCCTTTTATTCAGTACTATACTGGAAGATATAACGGTCAATATTAAGGTGAAAGAAAACCAGCTTTCAATGCCTCCTGTGATATATATGAGTATTATTTCAAAAATTACATCGAGAACTAACTGTGTATATGCGAATAAAACAAGTCTTTTAACCCTCACAAGCAAGAGGGAATAAACAATGGTAACAACATATAAAGATATAATTAAATAAGATAAAGCGAAGGCAGAAGGTAACTTGCTATAGCCACTGGACAGATAAAATGAGCCGAGAAGAAGGGTGGCAAAAATGACCCTGAATGCTATCAGGGCCTTTATCTTTTTTTTTAATGCCTCAACATCTTCCAATAACATCAGTATTTACTATTTTATTAGTGTAATCAGTTTGAATATTGGCAGATACATAGCAACAACTATAAAGCCAACAGCACCTCCCAGAAATACCATAAGAAGCGGCTCCATCATTGCAGTGAGATTAGATACAGCAGCGTCTACCTCATCATCGTAAAAATCCGCTACCTTGGCAAGCATTGCATCTAAAGCACCGGTCGACTCTCCAACTGCTATCATGTGCGTGACCATTGGCGGAAACACCTTTGCTTTTGTAATAGGCTCGGCAAGTGTTTTTCCTGCAACAACTCCTTTTCTTACTTCCATAATCGCATACTCGATAACCTTGTTGCCCGATGTTTTTGCTGTAATTTCAAGACCATCCAGTATGGGCACACCACTGCTTACGAGAGTTCCAAGCGTTCTTGTAAATTTTGCAACTGCAACCTTATTGAAGAGAATTCCAAATATAGGGAGTTTAAGCATCATCGAGTCTGTTATATATTTGCCCTTTTCTGTTCTTCGGACATGGACAATAAAGACAATGATTGCAACTATTGCGCCGAATACAAAAAGACCTCCTATTCCTCCAATAAAGTTGCTCATGTTAATAACTATTCTTGTCGGGAAAGGCAGGGTGCCGCCAAGTTGAGTAAACATCTTTGAAAATGTTGGTACAACGAAAATCATGATGATTGCAATAACAAGAACAGCAATCGACGTGACCACAGCAGGGTAAACCATCGCACTTTTAACCTTCTTTTTCAATTTCATTGCCTTTTCAATATATGCTGCTAATCTGTTGAGTATGGTATCGAGTATGCCACCAGCCTCACCTGCAGCAACCATATTCACATATAACTCACTGAATATCTTCGGATGTTTTTTGAGTGCGTCAGCATAAGTTGCCCCTGACTCAACATCAACCTTTACTTGTTGAAGGGTTCTGCCGAGAGCCTTGTTTTCAACCTGTGCAGATAATATATCGAGTGCCTGAACGAGCGGAAGCCCTGCGTCGATCATTGTTGCAAACTGCCTTGTAAAGATAACGATGTCTTTATCCTTTACCCTGCCTCCGAGACTAAACCTGGCTGCCTTTTTTGTTTTTTCAGCAATAACTGTCGGGACAATATTTTTTCTCCTCAGATGTGCAATAACATCTTCCTTTGAAGCAGCGGCCATTTCTCCGGATTCAATAATACCCCTTGTTGTCTTACCTGACCATTGAAATACGTTTGCCACTTTTAAAACCTCCCTTTACCAGAGGTTACTGTCGAGCTTTTATGTATCACTGCCATTATTTCTTCAGGTAACGGTGACCTGCCGACAGCGTCCTCATATGTTAGTAGTCCCTTTGAATATAGATCAAACAAGGACTGATTCATTGTTTGCATCCCGAATTTTGCCTGTCCCGTCTGCATCATTGAATATATCTGGTGGATCTTATCCTCTCTTATCAAGTTTCTTATGGCCGGATTTGGAACGAGTAATTCAACAGCGAGAACCCTTCCCTGTCCTGATTTTTTAGGAATGAGCTGCTGGGCAAATATGCCCTCAAGAACAAAAGATAGCTGGACCCTTATCTGTTCCTGCTGGTGGGGTGGAAAAACATCGATGATACGGTTTATTGTCTGAACCGCAGAATTTGTATGCAATGTTGCGAGGGTCAGATGCCCTGTTTCCGAAACCGTAAGCGCTGCCTCTATTGTCTCAAGATCTCGCATCTCACCAATCAGGACTACATCGGGATCCTGTCTAAGGACGTATCTTAAAGCAGCTTTAAAGGATGCTGTATCCGCATTAATCTCCCTCTGGTTCACAAGGCATCTCTTATGCGGGTGCAGATACTCTATAGGGTCTTCAATTGTGATGATATGTTCGTATCTTTCCGAATTAATTTTATCAACCATAGCTGCAAGAGTTGTTGACTTTCCGCTGCCGGTTGGTCCTGTAACAAGTATCAGCCCCCGTGGTTTTTTTACCATTTCATTAACGATTTCCGGCAAGCCAAGATCCTTAAAAGTTCTTATCTCGTAGGGGATGGTTCTGAATGCTCCGGCTACCGCGCCCCTCTGCATGAAGACATTTGCCCTGAACCTGCTTAATCCCTTAACACCAAAAGACAGGTCAAGCTCGTTGTTTTCCTCAAATCTGTGCTTCTGTGCATCGGTAATTATGCTGTAACACAAAGTTTTTGTATCGGCAGGCATGAGAGGTGGATGATCCATGTTTATAAGCTTCCCATCGATTCTCAGCCTCGGCGGACTACCTGTCGTTATGTGAAGGTCTGAGGCATTTTTTTCTATCATCATTTTTAGCATATCGTATAATGTCGCCATAAATTACTCCTTTTGTTTAATCTCCAAACGTAACTCTTAAAACTTCCTCTATTGAAGTAACACCCTCTTTTACTTTAGTAAGCCCGCTCCTCCTCAATGTCTTCATGCCAAGTCTGATGGCCGTCCTTTTCAGTTCATCGGCAGATGCACCTTCAAGAACCATCTCTTTGAGCTCGCTTCCAACAGACATGATTTCATAGAGGGCTATTCTTCCTTTATACCCTGAATTGCTGCATGTATGACATCCTTTACCCTTATAACATTTCAAGGTCATGGCTTCCTCTTCAGAAAAACCCAGCTGTACTAGTGCCGGAACAGGAACCTTCTCTTCTTCCTTGCATTCATTGCATATCTTTCTGGCAAGTCTCTGTGCAGCAATAAGAATAACCGATGCTGATACAAGAAACGGCTCTATACCCATGTTCAGCATCCTGCTTATGCTGCTCGGTGCATCATTTGTATGCAGGGTGCTGAGAACAAGGTGACCTGTCAGTGCTGCCTTGACCGCAATCTCCGCTGTTTCAAAATCTCGTATCTCCCCGACAAGAATAATGTCAGGACTCTGCCTTAAAAATGCCCTTAATGCCGAGGCGAATGTAAGACCTATCTCTTCCTTTATCTGTACCTGATTCATACCTAAAAAATTGTACTCAATAGGGTCTTCTGCAGTCATTATGTTAATATTAGGTTTATTCAAGTAATTCAAAGCAGAATAAAGGGTTGTTGTCTTGCCGCTTCCTGTCGGGCCTGTAACGAGTATCATTCCGTATGGTTTATTCAGTGCATCCATGAATTTTTTTAGAGCATCCTCCTCAAATCCCAATTTCGTGAGATCTGCCTGGAGGTTTGACTTATCAAGGATTCTGAGGACGGTTTTTTCGCCAAACAGGCATGGCAAAACTGAGACACGGAAATCTATCTCTCTTTTTTTCCCGAGTCTCAGTTTAATCCTTCCGTCCTGGGGGAGTCTTCTTTCTGCAATGTCAAGTTTCGACATTATCTTAAGCCTCGATGTTATAGGATTCTTTATCTTTAACGGAAGATTCATTGCATTGAATAAAACGCCATCTACCCTGTATCTCACCCTCAGAGTATTTTCATATGGTTCTATATGAACGTCACTGGCCCCTATTTTTATTGCATTAATAAGGATGCCGTTAACAAGTTTTACTATCGGCTCTTCAACCTCCTTAACAGTTGTTTCATCTGTTTCAGTATAAGCCTCTACACTGTCAAGCGCGTCTCCGACAACACTGTCAAATTCATCAATATCTACCATTACACTTTCTTCATCGGCTGTACCTGTGGGCTCTTCTCTTAAATCC
>JACUUX010000115.1 GCA_014859105.1 Nitrospirota bacterium | reverse complement strand
GCAACAAGCATTAATGACGCTGGAGGCAGAGATCCTGAAAGATGCGATTAGGATAGCCCGCGAAAAAAACTGGTATCGCGCATGCCCTTATTGCCGAAGGACGATACCCCATGAAAAGCATAACTGACACGTTGGATGTTTCCCGGTATCACCAATATACACAAAAGGGCGCTGGAGGAACCGGGAGGGGTAAACATAATCCCAAGGCAGAAGATGCAGTTCATCTTCCTCTTATCACATAGATTATCGACAGAAGGCCGACCTATGGGTACCGCAGAGTTACTGCTTTTGCAAACAGAGTGCTCAGAAAAGAGTGGAAGCCTGTTATCAACCACAAACGGATGTACCGGATCATGAAAGCACACGGTCTTTTGCTTACCCGGTACACGGGACGGCCAACCTGGAGCCATGAAGGTACGATCATGACTGAGCAGAGCAATCAGCGTTGGTGTTCCGATATTTTTGAAGTTCGCTGCGACAACGGCCAGAGGGTACGTGTTAGCTTCAGTATGGACTGCTGTGACCGAGAAATTATGAGCTATGTGGCAACCACCGGGGGGCATATCTGGTGATATGGTACGGGATCTGATGATTGATGCTATTGAGAACCGGTTTGGCAGTGTAGATAATATTCCGGGGCATATTGAGTGGCTGAGCGACAACGGGTCGCCCTATACGGCAACGGATACAAGAAAAATAGCGCAAGCCTTGGGTCTTAATGTCTGCACGACCCCTTATCGAAGCCCAGAGTCCAATGGTATGGCTGAGGCTTTCGTAAAGACCTTTAAGAGAGACTGTGTAGATACCCACGGGCAAGCCCGTGGCACTCTGATAATGTGTTAGATGTAAATCTTTTGCAGCGTGTGGGACGAAGCTGTTTTTAAACCACCCAATCCAGTTGCACATCTGCCTGAAAGCCTATATCTCTGATCTTGCCATGCGCCACGACATGCTGCCTCCGGCAATGATATGTACCCTTCTAATACCATCTTTACTGCTTCTTCTCGAAACTCCTTCGTGTACCGTCCTTGCGGTATACCCTTCATCTTGACACATCCGTCTTTGGTTTATTTTATCTGACTTTGGTGTCCACTTTTTCCATCTTATATCAAATTTTTGGGAAGTGTTAAAATAGGATGTAAAAATACATGCTAAGCTATGTAGCAGAAAAAATCCTCGATCCAGAGGTTTCATATGAAAATCCTTGAATACAATGACCTTGATGTCTCGATGGTAAGGCGTAAATATGAAAAAGTCATCTCCTTTCTTGAAAGGAATGATTTCAGGTCTGCTGAGGTCAAAAAAATCGCTGAAGAAGGCTTCTACAGGGCAAAACTCGATGGCGAAAACAGGCTCATATTTAAGCTTGCTAAACATAAAGGACAACGCTATGCCCTGATGCTTGAGGTTGTTCTCAATCATGCCTATGAGAGGTCAAAATTTTTAAGGGGTGTCGGGATCGATGAAACAAAGATTCCGCTAAGTGAAATAAAAGAAGATGATTTACCATCTCTGGCTTATATTAATCCATCAAACAGGCGATTTCATTTCCTTGATAAGGTTATATCCCTTGATCCTGAACAAGAAGAGGCATATAATGCTTATCCTCCACTTATAATTATCGGACCTGCCGGCAGTGGCAAAACTGCCATTACCCTTGAAAAATTGAAACTCCTATATGGCCAGGGCATCTATGTGACACTCTCTCCTTATCTTGCTGAGAATGCCCGCAACATATACTACAGTCATTACTACGAAAACGAAAACCAGGGGGTCACCTTTCTCTCCTTTAGGGAATTCCTCGAAACCATACGCATTCCTGATGGTAAAGAGATAAAATACAGTATCTTCTCAAACTGGCTATACAGATTCCCGCGTGGGCAGCGTGTAGCTGATGCCCACAGGCTGTATGAAGAATTCAGGGGAGTAATAACAGGTTCCTCTGTAGATAAACCCTATCTCAGTCGTGAGGAATATCTAAATCTTGGTGTGAGGCAATCTATATTTCTTGACCATGATAGAGAACTTGTATATACACTCTTCGAAAAATACCTCGCCTTTCTCAAGGAGAATTGGTTTTATGACCCCAATATTGCAGCACATGATTATTTGAAGGATGTAAGTGCAGTATACGATTTTATAGTAGTGGATGAGGTTCAGGATATAACGAATATACAGCTTTATCTTATCCTGAAAAGTCTCAAAGACCCTGAAACCTTCATTCTCTGTGGAGACTCTAATCAGATAGTCCATCCAAACTTCTTCTCCTGGAGCAAACTCAAATCCATGTTCTATACATCAATAGAGTTGGAGGGCAAAAAGATAATGAGAATTTTACAATCAAACTTCCGCAATTCTCAGACCATAACCGACCTCTCGAATAATCTTCTGATGATTAAGCAGAAGCGATTCGGCTCTATTGACAGGGAAAGCACATATCTTATGAAGAGCCTGTCAGAGGATAAAGGAGATGTTGTATTTCTTAAAAACACAGACAGGGTCAAGGCCGAGATGAATAAAGCCATCCGTCGCTCTACAAAATTTGCTGTGCTTGTAATGCGTGACGACGAAAAGGCCTCAGTCCGCAAGTTCTTTGACACACCCCTTATCTTCAGTATCCAGGAGGCAAAGGGCCTTGAGTATGAAAATGTTATACTCCTGAACTTCATATCAGGAGAGCGCCAAAACTTTCAGGAGATTATAAATGGAGTTACAGAAGAGGACTTAGATGGTGAGCTCGGATACATGAGAGCCTCTGATAAAAGAGATAAATCTCTTGATGTCTATAAATTCTTCATTAACTCTCTCTATGTTGCAGTCACCCGTGCTATGAAACGTCTTTATATTATGGAGGAAGATACAGCACATCCCCTATTCCAATTAACTGGTCTGAAAAATGCACTGGAGCAAATAAGGATTGATGCCTCTCAGTCAAGTATTGAAGAATGGCAGGCAGAGGCACGCAGGCTTGAGCTTCAGGGAAAGCAGGAACAGGCAGAGGAGATCAGACGCACGATATTAAAGACACAGCCTGTTCCATGGGAAATCTTCACAGGTGAAAGGCTTCAGGAACTCGTAACCCAAATCCGCACAGCGAAAGACAATCCTCAAAGACCGAGAAAGATACTCTTTGAGTATGCTCTCTTTTATGATCTGCCGATGATTATGGAGTTTTTAAGCAGGCATGAGTTTGTAAAGGCAAAACAGATATGCCTTTTCAAAGATGGAGAGTTGACCTTTAACAGCCATTTATATATTCAGCAAAGAAAAAACTTCCTGTTAAATTATGCTGCAAAATATAGAAGTTCATACTATAAGGAGATTCTAAGGCAGTGCGAGCTTTACGGTATTGACCACAGAACAGAATTTAACTCCACTCCATTAATTCATGCTGCAGAGGCAGGCAATATCAGCCTCGTAAAAGAACTACTCTCTAAGGAGGCTGACCGACAGGCAGTAGATAATCATGGAATGACGGCTTGGCAGAAGGCTTTTCGGGTGGCAATAGGAAGTAATGCCTTTGCTGATACCTTTGCCCGGATTCACGAAATCCTTTTACCATCAGGGATAAATCTCAGGATTGAGGATAGGCTCATCAAGATTGACAGCAGGCAGGGTGAGTTTTTGCTTTTTAACGTCTTCTTTGTCAAGATACCTTCAATTTTAAATTATATAAAAAGGGCCCCGGCTCTTAGTGCTGTTGAGATCGCCGGGATGATAAGTAACCTACCCGAAAGTGTGATTCCTGAATACAGAAAAAAGAGGCAGTATATATCAGCACTGCTTGCAAAAAACGAAATAAATAGCTCCAATCCTTATTGCAGGAAATTGTTTAAACGAGTAGAAAGAGGGCGGTATATTCTTAATTCTGATATAAAGATACGCTACAGGGATGACTGGATTGATATCTATTGTTTTTCAGGAATTGAAACCATCTATCGCATCGAAAGCATCCTGCCATGAATATCTGGAACGAATTATCACAGGTTTTTGATGCATTTTAGCTATCTCCAAAAGTTGTTTCAATTCTGATTTTTGCAAATCTTCAGGCGCTACTTTTTTAATGCGGGGAGGGAAGCAATT